>JAKIWG010000041.1:0-4768 GCA_022750155.1 Thermoplasmata archaeon
GGGAACGCCATCCGGTAGGCGTTCGCCGTCGCGCACTTCACGAGCATCATCTCGGGATGCGTGGACCACGACGACTTCTCCGGCGGGTTCGCCGGTCGGAACTCCCCCATCAGGGCGGTGAACTGATACAGGCAGTACCGCCCCCCGCGAAGGCGCTCGACGGAAACCGTGACCGAGTAGGGTCGGCTCCGGTCCTTGTCGTACGTCCAGTCGATCACCTTCTCGGAACCGCGCTGACCCGTCCGCTCCGCGAGCATCCGGATCCCGTGGATTCCGACGAACGGCTCGATTCGGCCTTGGACCCGAATCGGGAAGATTTGGCGCGCGAGAGGGTCGAGCCCGAGCTTCTGCGCGCGCGCGAAGAAGTAGGCGGTTTCCAAGTCCGACAGCTTCCGCTCCGGGTCAACGAGATCGAGGACGAGGTTCCGCCACTTGGTGGACCACTCGGGGGCCGGCTTCCAAACCTCCATCTCGGACTCCGCCACGGCCGGCGCGGCCGCCATGCTCGTTGGGGTCGCGGAGGCCGCGAGGGGCGTGTCCGTGCCGCTCACTTCCGCCCCTTCGTCGCCTTCTTGCGGTACTCGGCGAGGGTGAGCTCGGCGTACCGCTTCAGGACGTCCTTAACGGTCTCGTCGTTCACGGCGAGGTCTTCTACGGCGGTCCACTCTTCGTCGGTGAGATACACCGAAACGCTCGGCATGATCGCAGGAGAGGCTTTATACATATTAATACTATGTTTTCAGGGCGGCGCCGAGGAAGACGACCCACCCGGCCGCCATCAACCCGTACCAGGCGGTCGGCCCCAGGCTCACCGGCCACGGCCAATACCCGACGGGGAACGCGACCGCGCCCTGCGCGAGTTGCCATCCGGTCGAATATGGGCCCACGCCCGATCCGACAGCCAGACAAACGACCCGTAGCAGGTCACTACGAACAGGGCCGCGTAGCCGGTAACTTTCAACGAGTACCAGGACCCGGAGACGGAGTCCCACACGCCACCGACTACCCCGTTGGAAAGCCATATGGCGACGATCAGGCTGCGGCTGGGATTCGAGAATACGCCCATCCGATGTAGTCCTCCTGCGGGGCGGGCGCGTCCCGCTTGCGCCGCAGGGCCGCTCGGAGGTGGTCCTTCGCGGTCGTCAGGGCGTCTCCGAGCTGCTCCTCCTGCCGATCGCTCGGAACGGCCGCCATGGTCTCCGGTGGCGGGGCAGGGGGGGTCTCGGCCGTGCTACCCAAAATCGGGTTAGCAGAAACGGCCGCAGGCGCGTCCGGAGGGGCCGGGACGGGTTCCGGTGCGACCGGGGCCGAAAGAACGGCCGGGGGCGGGGCAACCGGCGGGGGCGAGGCCGCCGGCGCCCCCTCCCCGGGCCAAGCTGCGGGGGGAGAGGGATTTCCGAGGAGGCGGTGCGTCCAGCTCTGGATCGGCGCCCCAACGTGCGCGTCGACCCAGACCCCCCACTCGGGCTTCAGGTAGGCGTCCCAGACGTACCGGGCACCGATCATCCCGGCGCCGGCCGCCAGCATACCCGCCCCGAAGATGATCGCGTACGGGAAGATCAGGATGAAGATGTCGGACAGCGCCTCGGAGACGAGCCCGAGAAACCCGTTGATCGCGATCCCCGGCCCCTGGGAGACGAGCTGGACGAGCGCCTTCGGGATGTCGTCGACGGCCGTTGCGATCCCCTTCAGGTCGGCCCAGGCTTGCCCCCCCGTGTTTGCGAGGAACCGCCACGCGTCGTTGCCGAGGTTGACCACGTCGTTCGCCACGTTGGGGCCGTTGACCGCGAGGTACGGCTGCTGGGAGGCGTTGAAGCTGACGTTCCCGAAGACGGACTCGACCGTGGCGATCCCCTGCGCCGCGTCGCCCTTCGCCTTGACGGAGTACGCCTTCAGGTAGTAGCCGACGAAGCCGAGCGCGACGCCGAGGAGTAGGAGGAGGGACCCGATCTCGATCAGCAGGTTCGCGATGTAGTCCCACGGGTTGGACTGGAACTTCTCGACCTGCCTCGAGGCCACGTCGCCGATCGGACCGAGAACGGCGGCGGCCACTATTCCATCCTCCGGTAGAGGTTGATGGCGTCGGACCAGGGGAACGTCCCCCACGCCCGCCGGTGAAACTCGTCCGAGGCGATGGCGTCGAACCAGTGGGTCCCGAAACCGTGGACGAGGTTCATCCAGTAGAGGGGCTGCTGCTCGTTGATGTGCCCGGTCCCGCCCTGCCCGGGGCGGGCCCCCGAGAGGGCGATCCACGTCGGGTTGAGCCGCTTACAGATCCGCTCGACGACGCGCGTCGCCGCGTCCTCGGGGAGGTGTTCCATCACCTCGATACAGATAACGAGGTTCGGATTCACGATGTCGGGGGAGGCGCGGGATGGGGGACCGTAGAATGGGGGCTCCCAAGTCCGGAGGTCGACCGCCTTCGTATCACTGTTCTCGAGCTCCTGAATCCCGAGCTTCAGGCACCACTCGAGCCCCTGCGCCGAGTCGAGGCCCAGGACGGGCCGCGCCCCCATCTCATCGATCGCGCGCAGCATCTCGCCGGACCCGCAGCCCACGTCGACGACGGGCCCCTTCCCGCCCGTGAGCTCGAACAGCAGCCGCCCGACCTTGTGCCCGGCGTCCTTGTACTCCCGCTTCCCGTGATCGCGCCAGAAGGCCTCGTCGTACGGCGCGAAGAACGGGTCCTCCGGCATCACGAGCTCGCCGGCGGAGGCGCGTTGTTCACGGTGATCACGATGCTGCCCGACGTATAGGTATTCCCGGCCGCGTCGGTCATCACGCAGTAAATGGTGCTCGTCGCGGAGAAGCCGAACGAGGCCGACTGCGTGTTCGAGATGAACGCCTGCCCCAGCGACTTCGAGTACCAGAGGTAGGTCAGCCCCTGCGCCTGAATCGCCGGGTAGGCGACGGCCCGGACGATCAGCGGGTAGTTCCCCGACGTCGGGTAGGCGAGGATCGAGACGCCCTGGACCGTCGCCGTCGAGGTGGTCGCGACGTACGTCGTAAGCCAGTTCAGGGAGAAGCCTCGCCCCCAGTTCACCCCGACGGATCCCGGCCAGAATGGGAGGGGGGACGTGTCCTCCGAACTCCCGTCGGGGAACGAGCCCTGCGCGAGGACCTGGTAGAGCTTCGTTAGGTCGAAGACCGTCGCCGAGTCCGCGACAACGACCTGGCCGTTCGCGGGCGTCGGGCCTACGGAGTACTGCCCTACCGTCGTCCAGCTGCCGTCGGGATTCTGCGCCTGGACCTGGACGGCGACCGAGACCCCCGGGACCGGGACGACGTTCCCCTTCCCGTCCGACCCGAGGACGAAGAGGGAGAGCGTCAGGCCCTTCGCAAAGGTCCGCGTAAGGACGTGGGGGTTGTTCGCGACGTCCCCCCCGACCATCTGGGAAAAGAGGTTTCGGAGGCCGTTCGCGGCGTCCGAGATCGAGAAGGACACGGCCGGGGATAGGCGGGAAGGGGTTAGTAAGGGCTCCTACGGGCCCGGGGGGGCCGGAGGTCCCGCCACGGTCGATGGCGCGCCCGCGTTCGCCGTCGCCTGCCCAACTGCGTAGTTGTGCGCGACGAAGGCCGCCACGGACCCCGCGAAGAACGCCACGATCGGGGCGTACTGGGGGGCGACGATCCCGCTCGCGTTCGCCGCGACCCAGGTCAGGATCGAGACGATCAGCGCCGCGAGACCCGTCAGCGCCTGGGGGCTGAGACTGATGTGATTTGCCATGTATTCACCCCCCCTCCGTTCTACCGGAACATAAGGACCATTCCCGCGCCGATGAAGCCGGCGAGGATGAAGATCCCGGCGACGATCAGGTTGACCTTCACCTGGACGACCACCATCGCCTGCCGGTCGGACATTCGGAACGGGACGATCGGGTTATCCGGGTCGTCCCGGCCGTCGTCGTGCGTCCGCGCTTCTTTCGCGCCCATCTTACGCCGGCAGGTCCTCGAAGATACAGGTCGCCTGTTGGAGCGCCCCGGTCCCGCCCGTCGTTACGAAGGCGATCGCCATGTCGAACCAGTACTGGACGCCGGGGGTGAGCCCCGAGAAGAAGGCGACGTACGTCCTGGTCCCCAGATTGTTGTTGCCGGTGGTCGCCGTCTCCGTCAGCGTGTTCTGAAGGCCGCTCACTCCGGTCACGGCATCTCCCTGGTTCGGGATTCCTCCCGAAACGAGGCCGGCCCTCACGTCGATTTTCACTCCGTCGGCCGCCACCGAGGTCGACACGGCTACGACGAACGTCGCCTTGACTTTCCCGAGACCGCCGGCTGCCGGGATGAAAACAGTCGGGCCGGCGTTCTTTGCGAACCCGGCCATCTTGAACGTCGCGGCGAGGACGATTCCCGTCGAGTTCGCCGGACCGATCGAGACAGAGGGCGTCACCCCGACCCGGTTCGGCTGCCCGTTCACGAGGAACGAATTGTAGTTCGAGTCGATGAGTCGCTCCCCGCTGCCGTCGGCGATCTTGTAGTCGAAGACGGGCGTCTGGCGCACGTCGAAGACGGGGTTCGTCAGGGCCGAATGGAAGAGGAGACCGTTCACCGTGAACCCGGGGTTCGGGGGCGTCGAGGCGTCCTGGTAATTCGATAGGATGATCGGCGCCGAGTGCCCCGCCGCTGCTGACGCGAAGTCCAGGACCAGGGCGAAGAACGTCTGCCGAGAGCACGATGCGGTCGTGGCGTTCGTCCCCGCCGACCCGACCCAGACGCCGATGTAGCCGGGGTTGAGGGCCGCCGTCGTCGCGCAGCGGACCCAGAAGTACAT
>JAKIWG010000041.1:4868-8768 GCA_022750155.1 Thermoplasmata archaeon
CGGCAGCCGCCCGTAGCCTGGGTCCACCAGCCGTCGATCTCCTGGGTGTACGTGAACGTCTGCCCGCCGGCGAAACCGAACGTAACGACGTCGGTCGGGGTGATGTGCCACGGGCCGGTCAGGGAGAGGTTCGCGTTCGCGTTCGTCGCCTGATTGATCTGGACGGTCGTCACCGGCGCGCTGGCGGTGACCAGTACGTTCGTGACCGGCGAGTTCACCGGGTACACGATCGGGACCCCATTCGAGGCCGCCAGGACGTGGGGCGTGTACCCCGAGTTCGCTCCGTTCGCGTTGAAGGCCAGGCCGAAGAACGTCAGGTTCGTTAGGGTGTTCGTCGAGGTCCCCCGGTTGTCGAAGATCGGACCCTGGACCCAGCCGTTGACCGTCTTGACGGGGACTCCGTCCGACCAGATGTCCACGCCCTCGAGCGGGACGACCTGATTCGAGACGGTGAGGACCGACGAGGCGCCGCCGGTGAGCCATACGAGGCCGTGGAGCCCGGAGCCGGAGACATTCGAGATGGCCTGATTGATCTGGATGTCGGCGGTCGTGTTCCCGAACGGGACGGTGATGGTCGACCCCGGCGCCCCGACCGTAACGATCGGCCCAGAGCCGACCACTTGCCCGGGAGTCGGGAGGATCATCCCCCGTCGATCGCGATGGAACCGGCTCGTCCACGAGACGTGGACCTGACCGAACAGCAGGAGGTAGGCGGCGAGGGCGAGGGAGGCCCGGTAACGCGCCGGTCCGCGCATCTCACTCCTCGAGGTAGGGGCGCCCGTCGATCTCGGCCTGGATGACACCATTCCCGGGCGAGCTCGTCGCCATCACCAGGGCGATGATGTCGCCCGCCTCGACCTGGATGGCGTCCTTCCCGACGAGCGGCCCCATCTCGGGGCCGCCGACGGCGAGCAGCGTGAATGGCAGGTTCGGGAAGACGTGCGGCAGGCCCCCGCCGAGCTCGATCTGCCCGACGTTGGTCAGGTCGCCGAACAGGACGTCCTCGATCGTCCCGAGCCCCATGTCCTTGCTCAGAGCGATCGTTCCGGCGTCCGGCGCCGCGTCGTTCTCGTAGACGTACTTCTGGGAGGCGTTCTGGAGGACGAGGGTCGGGCCCCCGCTGACCTTCAGGACGCAGCCGTACAGGTTGTAGCTGGAGCTCGTCGCCGGCATGAAGCCGGTCATCGTGATCCGACCCTTCCGGTTCGCGCGGATCACGTAGGCGACGGCGAGCGCCTTCCCCGACACGGGGATCGCGAAGTTGTAGCTGACCTGGATATTGTAGTTCGGGCTCGGGCCCGCGCGGGGGTTGAACTGCGGTCGGGGTTTCTGTGCGCCGCTCATTTGCTCTTCTCTTCCAGGAAGGGGAAAGGGTTACGTGGGGGGGAGAGGACTCAGGCGACCGCTCGCCCCGCTCGGAAGGAGCCGCCCGTCGGCGTCAGCGCGCGCCGCGCGCTCTGCCAGAAGGCGTTTGCGGCCCCGAGGGTCATCCGGCTGGTGTCGCGGATCGTCGACGGCCCAGCGCTGGGCTGGTGGTCCGCACCGACCGCCACCTTCGCGACGCCCTTCGTGGGCTCCGCCGGCGACGGCGCGATCGCGGCCTGCTTCCCGCTGAACTGCGCGATGACCATGTCCAGCTGCGTCGAGTTCGACGCGATGTTCAGGTTCCAGATGATCGGCCGGAGCCCGTGGGTGCTGAACGGGACCACGTCCGAGACGCAGTTCGCCACCGTCCCGTAGTTCGGGAGGGGGTTCGCCACGTCCGGGTAGCCGAGGGTGTTCGCCTCGATGATCGAGTAGGTCGTGTCCTGGAGCCGGTTCAGGCCGGGGGCCTGGAAGAGGCTCTGGGTGAATGTGTTCGTCGAGGTCCCCGAGGTCGTCGTGACCGTCGCATGCGTGAAGTCGACGAAGTACGGGGACTGATTCTCCGGGATGTACTGCGCGACGTCCTGGATCCCCGAGTTGATCACCGGCGGCCGGACCGACTGGAAGGCCCAGGCGCCGCTCGCGTGGGGATGGTACGCCTCACGGAAGCCGACCGTGGGCGCCGAGAAGGTCGCGGTCGAGTAGACCGCCGACGGCTGGGGCATGCTGAAGACGACGTAGCAGCCCTCGCCGGGAACGTCCGACCCGTATGGGACGCGGAGGGACGCGGTGATCGTGGCCGTTCCGGACCCCGCGATGGTGGGGGGCGCGGCGCGCGGGTAGGCGCCGGGAAGGTTGTACGCCGCGTACGTCGCGCTCGTCCCGTTGAAGGGCACGGCGTAGAACGGGAGGTTCAGGGCGATCCGCTCGGCCTCCTCGATGTCGACCCGGTTGGTCAGCTGCGTCCGCTGGATCCCGCCGATGGCGTCCTTGAGCTCGAGGCGGTTGATGAACAGGTCCAGGACGTCGGTCGTCGCGCCTGCGACGGTCGAGGCCGGGGTGTTCGTCGTCGTGGCGGTGTTGGTGACCACCATCGAGAAGTCGATGATGAAGTACGGGAGGTAGTACCCCTTCGGGGGCTGGACGAGCTGGTCGCTGGTGTCCTGCCCGGCGACGTAGTTCGTCGTGCTGAACCGCTTGTTCGACCCGAGTCCGCTCTCCTTGATGGCCTGCTGCCAGCTGTACACTGCTCCCATTTTCGTTCTCCTTGATCGTGTTCCTCAGGTCGCCGAACTCGCGTTCACGAGCCCCGTCTTCAGCCGCGTGGCCGCCGAGTTGAGTAGGGCGTTCGCGGGAAGGGGGGACTGGCCGGTCACGAAGGCGAGGATCTCCCGGAGGGCCATCCCGATGCTCATCCAGCCGATCGCTCCGACGATGTCACCCATCCAGCCGTCGTACGCCCGCTCGACCGCGACGAAGCCGCCGCCGAGGGCGAGGTACGTCAGGATGGCCGCACCCGCCGAGGCCGTGCCCCAGATGGTCGCTCCCACCCCCGCCCCCTGGAGGAGGTCGGAGTAGAATCCGGAGAGGCCGATGGCCGGCGCGAGGAGCGCCAGGCCGATGAAGAACAACGCCACCGGAAGGAGAACCTCCAGGATGACGTTGACGAAGTTCCCGAGGCTCGCGCCGATCTCGGCCTTGATCTTGTCCGCATTTCCCATCGCCATGTTCTTTTTTCTCCTACGTTACGTCGGCGGTGCCGGGACCAGAGGCGGGGTCCCCGAGATCGCATTGATGGCAAAGGTGTTGATCGCGTTGTCCAGCCATCCGGGAGTCCGGGCCGTGGATCCCGTGACGAAGTACACGTTGAGTCCGACGAGGAGGGCGCCGAGAGCCCACCCGATCGTGAAGCCCGAGAGGGCGCGGGAGATGAGCCCGACCCATCCCTTCCGGCCCTCCTGGTAGTTCCAGAGTGATCCCGCTGCGACGCCGACAACGCCGGCCGCTGCGAGAGAGCCGATCAGGGAGGCGTTGTACCCTCCCGAAGGACCGGCCGACTGGATGCCGAGGTTCCAGAGGGCGTCGGTTACGGCCTGGCCGGAGAAGATCCTCGGGCCGATGAACAGACCGAGGATGATGCCGATGAGGGGAACGAGCCACTCGCAGAGGACCTCGACGAAATGGAGGACGTCGTCGGCGGTCTTGGTGACGACCGCCTTGACGTCCGGGGGGTGCGTGAGGTCTGCGGCCGCCACGGTAGAAAGGCGGTTATCTACCTCGCAGGACGGTGGGGAGGTCCGTTTTCAGCGGTGGACCCGGCAGACGGCCCGCGATGATCGACCGGCGCATCCGGAGGTCCCGCATCGCCTGGCGCACCGTCTCGAGGCGGAACCTCTGGTAGCACGGCTTCGCGCAGAGCAGCGTGGGGTGCGCCGTGCGGCGCCGAATCGACGGGAGGATCCTCCCGCACATCCAGCAGTGGACGTACCCGTTACGGTCCGTCCTCGACTGTAGGTCGATCTCCAGGAACCTCGG
>JAKIWG010000020.1 GCA_022750155.1 Thermoplasmata archaeon
GTTCGATGCATTCGAACGCCTGACTTCGGCTCAATAGCCGCTCCCGGTCGGCGCGAGTAACGAGGGCCAGGGACCCGTGAGGTTCGAGTCCCAATTCCTTGGCGACCTCCCTCGCCTCCAGGTCGTCAGTAAACAGCATCGGTATGCCTTCCTGCCGGGCCAAGGCGATCGCCGCCGACTCTCCCGGGCCCACGCCGTACCGATCGCCGATGACCTTGGCCATATCCTTCGACCTTCCGGACGGCGCGGTGACCAAACATTTCGGGGGTAATGCGGATTCCCGGTGGAGCGCTCCCACTACCTCTTCCGGAACCAGGACCTTCTGGAGTACCTCCAGAGCTTTCAGGCATTCAACCTGCCCGAGGTGGATGATGGGGCCAGGGTCCAACACGGCCGATCTAATCCTTGCCACCGAGCCCCCAGCGAACGTCCTCCTTGATGGCGGACTCAAGGCGCTGGACGCGGGTGCGGCGAATCGTTTCTCGCACGGCGTCCCGGATCAACTCCGAACGATTCGCGTACCAGCCTACTCGAATGAGCTCGTCCATTTCTTCAATGAGTCGTGGCGTGAGTTTGGCGGGAATCGCGTCCATCGATTTCGTAATACCCCAGTGCTACGATTCAAACAATACTTCGGGGGAAGCTCAAGGGCCCGGGTCGGACGTTGCCGTCTCCGGGGAATGGCTCGGCGGCGGAAATTACTCGAACGTTCCAGCCTATCCGATCCCCGCTAGGTTCCCTTCGATCGCTGGAATGCACCCTGTTCGGCACCCTGACGAATGCTGAATCCCTCCATTATGGTCGGGGTAGGTAACTCCCAACCGCGATCTCGACGGGGGATGGGGGCTTCGAACGAGCACGCTGATCCCCCCATGGACCGGAGGGTGTCCCTACAGGACACGACCGCGGTGCGCCCCGTCTACGAATCGAGCACGGGTCGGACGTACGCGAGCACCGCAAGGACCGAATTCGCCCACCTGCTCCCTTGAACTCCCAGTTCCGGCGACTAGGCTCCATCGCCCGGGTCGACCGTTGAGTTCGCGGTCCTCCGCTCGAGGAGGACGGGCCCCGGTCAGGCCGCCTTCGGCTTGGCGGCCCGCTTCCGCGGAGCCTTGGGGCGAGCCGGAGGCGACGGATCGTCACTCGAGCTCATTTCCATCGACGTCCCCGACGTGGGCTCGGGACTCGCCTCGGGTTCGGGCAGGGAGGCCGTGTCGCTCGACGAGGTCGGCGAGATGATGGGCTCCTCGAACAGGGGAGGGGCCGGAGGAGGTGGAATGGGCTCAGGCGGCGGCGGGGCGGGGGCGCCGGGGGCCGGGGGGGGCGGGGAGACCGGGGGGGGGGGGGCCGGAGGAGGGGGAAACGGCGCGGCGGGGGCAGGAGCGGGAGCGGGAGCGGGAACGGAAGGAGGCGCGGCGTGATGGGCGTGAGAGGAAGCGTCGCTCACGGGCTTGGCCGCGGGCTTTCCGGGGATCGGGACGAACTCCCCGGGCCGCCAGAGGTGCGGTTTCTGCAGAAGCGAGATGTCCCGGAGGAACAGTTCGGCGTGTCCGCACCCCCGGCAGATGCGGGTCCCCAGGGGGACTTCGCCCTTCGGTCGGAGGGACAACAGATTGCTCGACCCGGTCATCGTCGTGCCGGTCTTGAGCTCGTTCGCCCACACGAAGTCGCCGGCGCCGCAATTGCTGCAGGTCGGAGCCACGATGATTCCTCTCGTCGTTTCAGGCGGGATTGTCGCCTTTATACTTTCCTATCGCCCCGGTCGGGTTCGCGGCGTGCTCCGCGAAATAGCCTTGTAGCACGAAACCCTCCAATGGGCCGTGACCGGGGTCTCCCTGAAGCACATCACGGTCGCCGTGGACGGTTCGGCGTTCGCCCAACACGGGCTCGACTTCGCGATCGACCTGGCCCAGAAGTACGATAGCGAGGTCACCGTCCTGGGCGTCGCACCCCTGGTCCCGCTGTACGTTTCGTCGACGGAACCGTGGGTGCCGACCGAGGTTCCGGAGAGCGAGGCACGGCACTACCGGTCGGTCGTGGAGGAGTCGGTCGCCAAGGCGAAGGCCGCCGGGCTCCGGGGGGTCCAGGGGGTCACCCTAGAAGGCGTGATCGTCGACGAGATGATCGCCCACGTGGAGTCCCACCCCACGGACCTCCTGATCATCGGGTCGAGGGGCCTGTCGACGGCGAAGCGGCTCCTGCTGGGGAGCGTCTCAGACGCGGTCTCGCACCACGTCAAGTGCCCGGTATTGATCGTCCGGGGTCCTCCGGCCTGACCCGGCGTCGACCCTCTCCCCGCCTCCGGGCGTGGCGGGCCTCATCGCGGGGGAACGACCTCGAACTCCGCGTCGATCGGGTCCGTCCGGGCCGGGTCCATGACCGGCCGCGTACCCCGCGCCCGTCCCCACTGGAGGTACGCGATGACTCCCACCGCGGCGATCGCGGCCACTCCGATCACCGCCAGGTCGGCCCCATCGAGGGCGGGGACGAATGAGGCGGGCTCCGCGGTGGCGGGCGAGACCTGGAGGGCGGCCACGAGGCTGGCGTTCCCTCCGACCGAATCGGTGACGGTCAACGTCACCTCGTACGTTCCGGGCCGTAGTCGCTCGCATGAGTAACCGAGTCCCAGGGTCGACGCCTGACAGAGCCCCGGGAATCCGGAGAGCTGGGTGCGGTATGGCACGGTCCCTCCCGCGATCGCGTAGCTGAAGTTGAACGGTCCCGGCGCGGAGGTCGACGCCTGCGGGGAAAGGAATCCAGAGAGCTCCAGCGCCGGGTGGATCTCGAACGTGTGGGACACGGAAACGTTCCGCCCGAGCAGGTCGGTCACGGTCTCGCGAAATCCGAACGTCCCGGGGGCCGTCGGAGTGCACACCGAAGCGTTCGGAGCGGCCTGGGGTCGGCACGTCGCGATCGAACCGGGCCCGGTGAGTCGGTACGTGAGGGGAGCCGTTCCCCCCGCCGTCGTCACCGAGACCGAGAACGGCCGACCGACGTCCCACCCCCCTTGGGGGTAGTCGACGGAATCGATCCCCAGCGCCGCGGCGATGGAGACGTTCGCCGAGGAGCTCCGGGAGAAGTTGCCGGCATCCGTGACGACGACCTCGACCCGGTAGTCACCGGCGGCGGCGGGCACGCACGAGAAGCTCAGCCCGGCATCCGCCGGACATCCGGGTGGGAGCCCCGACCAGGCGACCGAGTACGGTCCGCTCCCCAGGCTCAGCACGGCGGACAAGGAGATCGTGCTTCCGACGTCCAGCCGGGCCGGTTCGACGCGGAGGGGACCGAGCACCGGGTCGGGCGACACGAACAGCCGCACCAGGGCCGAGATGCGGTCGCCCAGCGAGTCGCTCTCGTTGAGCGTGACATTGAACACGCCCGTTCCGGTGGGGGCGCACGTCAGGTTGGGTTGGTCCACCGAATTGCATCCCGGTGGCAGACCCCCGTAGGAGAATACGACGGGGGGTGTACCGCCCTGGGGGGCCGACGTGAAGTGGATCGTCTCCAGCCGGTCGACAGTGGTCGAGGGCGAGACGGTGAACGGGGCGAGCGCCAATGCGTCGTGCACGCGTAGGGTCTGGGAGACGGAGGCCTCGCCGTGCCGTACGTCCCCCACCACGACCGTCACCGTGAAGTTCCCCCAGTTGGCCAGCCGGCACGTCAGCCGCGAGACGTTGAGGGAGGGACATCCTCGGGGCAGCCCGTGATAGGTGAACGTGAGCGGTCCCTTTCCGGACGCCCCGAGGGTGCTCACGTTGACCGAAAGCCCGAGGTCGGTCACGGGCGGGGTGAAGTTCAGGCTCTTCACGGTGGGCCGGGGGTCGACGAGGATCGTCAGGTTGGGGCTGGTGACCGGAGTACCCAGGAGGGGGGTCTCGGTCACGTTGACGGCGTAGGACCCCGCCGTATTCGGGGTGCATGGGAGGGCGGTGGTGTTCGACGACGCACATCCCGGGGGGAGCCCGTGAAAGGTGAACGCGCTCCCGGGCGCAGGGGGCGCGAGCCGGACCGATAGCCGGATGGACTGGTTGACATCGACCTCGGGAGGCGAGGAGACGAGCGCCACCACCCTCGGGACCGGGGCGAGGGCCCACGTGCCGTTCGTCGTCGCGCTGGGGTTCCCGAACACCGCGCCCCCGAACTCCACGAGATACTGATCGGGGGGGTCGTAGACTCCCTTCATGTGGTACCTCCCCGGCGGCGAGAGGTGGGTCGGAAGGAGCTTCCACGCACCCAGGGAGAACACGAACGTGGGGCCGCCCCGATTGCGGCTCGATTCCTGGAGGACCATCCCGGAGTAGACCGGGTCGTACACGAGCGGGTCTCCCACTTCGGCGATCGGTTGAAGGCCAAGGGTACCCGTGAGGTTCCGCCAGCTACCGTTCGAGTAGTCCCACGTGTCGTTGAACGCGCCTGCGCCCGCTTCTCCGGAGTACAGCAGAACGTTCTGGCCGCTCGCATCGTAGCCCATGTCGGACTCGGCCCTCGCGGAGGGGGAGCTGCTCGTCGCGCGCAGGGACCAGCTCCGGGCGAGGTAGGTCCAGGTGTCCGACTGATACTCCGTGAACTGACTTCCCTCGCCTCCGAACAGCAACACGTACCCGTCGCGGGCGTCGTAGGTCATCCCCATCGCCCATCGGGGGGTAGGAGAGATCGAGGGGGTGACATCGTTCCAGATGCCCGCAGAATACGTCCAGGTGTCATTGAGGAACGTAGCGCCGGACCAAAGGCTGAGACCCCCGAACAGCACGACGTAGCCGTCGGCGGCATCGTAGACCATCCCGGCGCCCAGTCGAACCGGCGGCGCGACGTACATGTATCGCTGGGTCCAGGTGCCTCCCGAAAAGGTCCAGGTATCGTTGAGGGAGTTTCCGGAGAAGAACTGGCCGCCGCCGAACAGCAGGACGTAGCCGTCGGCGGCGTCGTACGTCATCGCGACCGTCTCCCGCGGCGAGGGCCCGTTGCGGGGGTCGGAGAGGTTCAGCCAGTAGGCGGGGGACGTCGTGGGGGCGGGAGAGCCCCCCAACGGTCCGCACCGGGGGGAGGGCCCTGAACTGCACCGCAGCGAGGCGCCCGCGGCAGGACCTTGCCCCTCGCGGAGCGTGACCTCCGCCTGATGAAGCATACCGGAGCCGGGCGTCGTGCCCGACCCCGAGGGGATGGGAACTGGGCCCAGCCGCGACGCCGTCGCCACCGGATAGCTGCCGGGAAGCACGAGGGCCAGGAGGGCGACGACGACGGCGAGTGCGGGGGCGTACGGTCGCGGAGTCCGAGGAAGGCGGGGGAAGAGCCGTCGCCGGCCCGACCCCTCGAGCCACGAATCCGCCGAGGGGTGGCGCGGTCGGGAGGGCATCCTCCGAGGACCGCAGGATGGCACGTTAAATGTTCGGCCCCGAAAGCGGGTCCGATTCGTGCATCACTCCCGTTCTGGAAATCCCCGCGGTCGCCGGTCGAAGCGTCGGGCACGGCTGCGAGTCCGGGCATCCCCCTACGCAGCCCGATCCGCGCCGATGACGGTCTCGCGGTCAACCCGGAGGTTCGACGGGCTCCATTTCCCTCGGCTCGCCCGCACCGGGGGACGGTCGAACTGGGGGTGGGCCTCTCCGGCCCCGAATCACGTACAGCAGGGCACCCCCCACCGCGACCACCGCGATCGCGATGAGGAGGAGATCGGTCGCTCCCAGTGCCCCGGTGCCGGCGGAAGGGGTCTGGCGTGCCGGGGTGATGACGACCTCGGTCGAGGCGTTCGAGCTCGCCCCGACGGCGTCGGTCACCTGGAGCGTGACCGTGTACGTGCCCGTCTGGAGGGGGGCGCAGGTGAAGCCGAATGCCGGGGTGTTCTGTGCGCAGTCCGCCGCGAACCCGGCCAGCTTGTACTGGAACGGTCCGGTCCCTCCCGTCACCGAAAACGAGAAGTTGACGTCCTCGCCCAGTGTCGCCGTGGCCGGGAAAGGGATGAATCCCCCGATCGCCGGAAGCGCGTGGAGGGCGATCGCGCCGCCGAAGGAGCTGTTGTGCCCGAGGGCGTCGTGGACGACCGCCCGGAACGTGAACGACCCGGGCTGGGTCTCGTTGCAGATCGTGACATTGGGGCTCGGCCCGACGTGACACCCTCCGGGGGAGCCCGTCGACTCGAGGAGGTAGCTGAGCGCCCCGCTGCCGCCGGTCGCGACCACGGTGATAGGGAACGGGCGGTCGACGTCCCATCCGCTGGCCGGGTAGCTGACGGCCACGATGTGGGGCAGCGGGGTGATCGTGATGGAGGCGGAGGCGTTCGTGTTGACCCCGGCGGAGTCGGTGGCGGTCACCTTGGGGAGGAAGGTTCCCGTCCCGGTCGGGACGCACGTGAAAGAGAGCACCGGACTGTTCGGGCAGCCGGGGGGAAGCCCGGTCCAGAGGACCGTGAACGGGGCGGTGCCGCCGGTGAGGTTCGCCGAAATGGCGATGGTACTGCCGAGGTCGAGCTGGCTCGGCGCCACCAGGAGCGGCCCCACGGTCGGGTCGGCGGAGATGGTCAGCGGGATCGTTTGGCGGGCCGACGCGCCCGACGGGTCGGAGGCGTTGAGCGTGACGTTGAAGCTTCCGTCACTGGAGGGGGCACACGACAGGTTCGCCGCATCGACGGGTCCGCACCCCGGCGGCAGGCCGGTCCAGGTGAACGTGATGGTCGGGGTCCCCCCACCCTGCGCCGCGGTGAACTGAATCGGCTCCCGCACGTCGATGGTCGGCGAGGGGTGGACCACGAGCTGGGTCAGTGTCAGGTGACCGTTGACCCTAAGCGGGGTCAGCCCCGCCGAGCGACCTCCGCGTGAATCGGTGACGGTGACCGTGACGTTGAACCACCCGGCGCCGGTCGGGGTGCACACGAGCCAGCTTCGATTGACCGACGGGCAGCCGGACGGAGCGCCGGAATAGAGGAACGTAAGGGGCGGGGTCCCGGCCGAAAGGCGGGTCGTGAGATTGACCGGTCGACCGAGCGTGATCGCCCCGGGAGCGGCGGTCAGCGAGCCCACCGACGGGAGCGGATCGACGACGAGGGTGACGTTCTGGCTCGTGATCACCTTGCCGGCGGGCGAGGTGGCGTTCGCGTTCACCGTGAAGTTCCCGGTCGACGTGGGCACGCAGGCGAGGGCCGAGGTGTTCGCGCTCACGCACGGCGATGGCAGTCCCGAGTACCGGTAGGTGTCCCCCGCCACGACGGGGAACGCGGTGAGCGAAAAGAGCGCCGACTGCGTGAGGTCCACCTCGCTTGGGGAGACCGAGAGGGAAAGGAACGGCGCGGCGCGCTTGACGGTCCAGGTCTGGTTCCAGGTCACGCTCGACGTGCCGTACAGTTGCCCGCCGAAATCGACCAGGTACCCGTCGACCCGGTCGTACGCGGCCTTGGCATGGTACTGCCCGGGGGGATAGGTGCTGGCCGTGAGCTGGGTCCAATTGCCCGCGGAGAACAGGAAGGTGGGGCCGCCGGCGAGACTCTGGTACTGCTCGAGGATCACCCCGGCGAACCCGGGATCGTAGGAGATCGCGTTGGCCGTCTCCGCGATCGGTTCCAGGGAGAGGTTCTTCGTGAGGTTGGTCCACACGCCCCCCGAATAGGTCCACGTGTCGTTGTAGGCGCTGCCTCCGGCTTCCCCCGAGTAGAGGACGACCTCCTTGTCGCTCCCGTCGTAGGCCATGTTGTTGTCGCCCCGGTTCGAGGGGGAGGAGGTGGGAGAGAGCGGGCTCCAGGCGCCGGAGACGAACTTCCACGTGTCTCCCTGGTAGTTGCCGAACCCTCCTTCCCCGCCGAAGAGGAGGACGTAGCCGTCGTTCGCGTCGTAGTCCATCCCCATGCCCCATCGGGCCGAGGGGTGGGTCGAAGCGTTGACGAAGGTCCATACCCCGGCGAGGAACGTCCAGGTGTCCCCGTCAAAGCCCCCGCCGCTGCGGTCGTATCCGCCAAACATCACGACGTACCCATCGGCGGCATCGTACGCCAGGCCCGCGCCCATCCGGGGGCCGGGCGAGGGGGTGGGCGTCAGCTGGGTCCACGTACCCGCCGAGAACGTCCAGGTCTCGCCATTGTTGGAGAACGCGTTCCACGTGCCCCCACCGAACAACAGAACGTACCCGTCGGCGGAGTCGTAGGCAAGGGCCATGGTCTCGCGTCCCGAGGGAGCGTGCGGCTTCGTGAGGTTCAGCCATAGGGCGGAGCCTCCTGCCTGAGGGTGCGGAGTCTGCGCGACGCCGCATTGGGGAGCCGGGCTCCCCGTGCACACCATGTGTGCGCCGCCGGCCGGTCCGCTTCCCCTCGCCAGGGACGTCTCGGCCGCATGGAGCTGCTCCCATGCCGGGGGGGCTTTCGGCCACGGGGAGGACGGACCACCCCGCGCGCTCCCATCGGCGGTCAAGCCCTGAACGATCATGAGGGCCACGAGCCCGAACGCGAAGAAATGAGAGGCAGGTCGCGCTCGGGTCCCGTGGATGCCCGGATAGGCGAGGTGGTGCGCAGGCTGCCGGTCCAAACCCGCCCCGGGTGGCATTGATTCGGAGGACGCTCTTCGAGGAATAAGGATTACGACGCCCTATCGGAAAAGGGGCTGGTCACGGACCCTTGCCATGCCGCGGGAATGCGGCGGATTCAACCGGCCACGGCGGCCGCCGTGACCTTCGGTGGGGTGTGCACCACGATGACCCGGGTGGGCACAGGGAGTTTGTGCGACGCCTTCCGGAGGGCCTCCTTGGCGTCGTCGACGTGGCCGGCGGTCGTGTAGATGGTCAGCAACTCCATACCGATCTGAGCCCGGACCGCATGGCCGACGGGCTTGCCGAACGCGAGCCGCATTCCGCTCGAGATACGGTCAGCGCCGGCACCCATGGCCATCTTGTGCTCCCGCAGGATCTGATGGGGATATCGGCGGACCTTCAGGTGGAACTCGTTCGGGCTCGTCTTCTCCATCACTCGCACGGCGGAGATGCGGGCCGCCTCGAGCGCCCGGTCCCGGACCTGGGCCGCCTCTTCGACCCCGAGGGAGAGGGAGATGGGGAACTGGACCTTCAGGTTGCCCGTATCGAACTGGGTGATCCGGCAGGTCGGAACGCCCCCCATGTACTCCCGCCGAGTGTACACCTGCCCTTCGATCTCGCGGTACATCCGGCTGGGTTTGCGGGTCATCGGAGGAGGCGGGCGAGCTAGCCTGTGGGTAAAAGCCTTTCTCGGACGGAAGCGAATTCGCTAGCCGATGACGTGAGCCCCCGCGGGCGCCGCCCCGAGTTCCACCGCGCGAACTCCGGCGGCCTGCAGGACCTCGATCAATCGAGTTCGGGCGGCTTCCGAGGGGGGGACGGCAAAGAAACTGCGGCCGAACATCGCCTGGCTCGCCCGGATCCCCTCGCTTCGGATCCGGAGGAGGAGTCGGGAGAGGGCCGGCGGTGCCAGTCCCAACCGGTCGCCGAACGCCTCCGACTCGGCCAAGAACGTCGCTACGGTCGGCCGCTGACGAAGGGTCGTGAGGCCCTCGCTCGCCCGGTCGACGACGTGGGCGAGGAACGTGGGGTCCCGAAGCAGCCCCCGCGACGCGATCGGGCGGCCCACCACGCCGATCCACAGCGACCTGGGGAACGGATAGTGGCGCACGAGCCCCCGAGGAGGGAGTCCCGGCCGTCGACGGAACTCGAGACCCCCGCCCAGGATCGCCGCGACCCCTCCCAATCCCCCTCCCCCGAACAGGTCGGCCAGATGGGCGGTTTCGACCGCCTTGCGGGGATCGAGGTCGAGGAGGCGAGCGACCGCCAACCCCGTCGCAGTTGCCCCCGCCGCGCTCATCCCGAACCCCTGGCCGATCGGAAGCTGGTGGACGAGGTCGACCGTGAGTCGCCCGCGTCGCCGGGCCAACAATCGCTCGGCGACGGTGCGGGAGATCGAGAGCTCGTGCCGGGCGGAGGACCGAACCAGGATTCGACGGGGGCGCTCGGGTTCGAGGGTCGCCGTGGCCACGACCCCGAGCTCGAGCACGATGCCCGCCCCCACCGACCCGCGTCCTCGGGGGTCGGACCCGACCGAGGCGGGGGCGAAGATCCCGGTGACGTGCCCCGGAGCGAACGCGCTCGCCGCCCGGAGGCCCTTGCGTCTCAGCATCTCCGGTGCCCCGCTCGCGAAGAACGATTACTTATAAGCCGAGGCGCTTTGTTCGCCGGTGAACTCGCTTGGCGAGTCGCCTCCGTAGGAGTCTCGATCGGAATGGGAGAACCCGACGCTTCGGCGGTCCCGCGCGAGAATTTCGACCGCGTCAATTTCCTCGAGCTCCGGAACAACCAGCTCGCCGAGGCGATCAAGCGCGTCGAGAGCGAGCGCCACTACATGGAAGCGGAGATCCTCCGCCTCCAGCGCGAGGTCAAGCGCCTGAAGACCGAGCTCGACCGCCTTCGCTACCCCCCGCTCATCGTCGGCAACGTCCGGGACGTGCTCACCGACGGACGCGTCGTCGTCAAGTCGTCCACCGGACCCGACTTCGTCGTCAACTCGGCCGAGACCGTCGAGCACGAGAAGATCACCGTCGGCTCGCGCGTCGCGCTCAACAAGCAGACCCTCGCCGTCATGGGGGTCCTTCCGGCCTCCCTCGACCCGCTCGTGGCCGCGAGCGAGATCGTCGACAAGCCGGACGTGACCTACACGGAGATCGGCGGGCTGGGCGACCAGATCCGGGAGATCCGGGAGGCCGTGGAGTATCCGCTGCTCCGCTCGGACCTGTACAAGAAGATCGGCGTCGACCCGCCCAAGGGCGTCCTTCTCATCGGCTCGCCGGGGACGGGGAAGACGATGGTGGCGAAGGCCGTCGCGCACCACACGCACGCGACGTTCGTGCGGCTGGTCGGAAGCGAGCTCGTCCAGAAGTACATCGGGGAGGGCGCCCGCCTGGTGCGGGAGCTGTTCCAGCTCGCCCGCGAGAAGGCCCCCACGATCATATTCATCGACGAGGTCGACTCGATCGGTGCCAAACGACTCGAGGTCGCCACGAGCGGGGACCGGGAGGTCCAGCGCACCCTGATGCAGCTGCTCGCGGAGATGGACGGGTTCGAACCGCTCAGCAATGTGAAGATCATCGCCGCGACGAACCGGCCCGACATCCTCGACGAGGCCCTGCTCCGGCCCGGACGGTTCGACCGGATCATCGAGATCCCCGTCCCCGCCTTCCCCGGCCGGGTGGAGATCTTCAAGATCCACTCCAAGGGCATGGCGATCAAGGAGACCGTGGACTTCGAGTCGCTGGCCTCCCGGTGCGAGGGGGCGACCGGTGCCGACATCAAGGCGATCTGCACCGAGGCCGGCATGTGGGCGATCCGCGAGGAGCGAGACAGCGTGACCGCCGCGGACTTCGAGCGGGCGATCGAGAAGGTCATCGGCGAAGAGGAACTCCGCAAGGAGTCCGTCACGATGTTCGCCTGAAGCGCGCGACGATCGCGCGGGCCCGCCGGTTCAGCGGGCCGAGAAGAACTCGACCTTCCCGCAGTGGGCGCACCAGAACATCTCCAGGAGCAGGACACTCTCGGGCATCCCGACGCCCGCCGCCGTGCGGAGCGGGCGCGGCCCCATCGGGGAGAGCGGCGAGGAGCAGCCGGAACAGCGTCGCGATTGGGAGCTCGGGGTCAGAGCGGGGGAGTCGTCGGCCCGTGGTGCCGGAGGTAGGCTCATGCCCGACGATATGCGGGGTGGGGCGGCTTGAAGTTTACGGCGGGTTCGCGCTCGCCCGCCCGACGATCCGGGGGCCGCTCGTCGCCGACAGGTCGGCGAGGTGGACCGGGTCACCGGGTGCGAACGCGACCGGGCGGTCGGCCCTCAGGCGGACGGTGCTCCCTTCGAGGGCTTCCAGCCGGGTCGGCACGAACTGGAGGCCGAAGAGGGCGTGGAGCGACTGGCCGGCCGAGGGCTTCCCTCGGTAGAACCGGCACGTCCTCCAGTCCCCGCACGTGACCTCGGTCGCCACCGTCAGGCTCCCGTCCGGAGCGAGCGTCTGCCCGCGCGAGAGCTCCTCGGCCTCGACCCCCTTCAGGGCGAGGCCGACGCGCTCCCCGGTCCCCGCCTCCCGGACCTCGACATCGTGGACCTGGATCGAGCGGACCTCGACCTCGCGGTCCTCGGGGTACGCCCGCAGGCGGTCGTGGGCCCGGACCGTCCCCTGCCGCACGACCCCGAGGACGACGGCCCCGACCCCCTTCACCGGGAAGGCGTGGTCGATGCGGACCCGCACGGGCCCGACCTTGGGCTCGGCGACCCACGCCCCGACCGTCTCCCGGAGCTTCGGAAGGTCGAGGGTCTCGGCCGGGGCCGTTTCGAGCCGCGTCCCCTGGAACACCTTGCGGAGTTCCTCCGGGCCGACGGCGCCTCCGAGGAGCTGGAGCACCGGCGCGTCGAACAGGTCGACGGTGGCGGCCGATTCCGCCACTTCCTTGGTGAGGGCGGGTACGTGCAGGAGGATGCGGTCGGCGAGCGCGAGGGTGAACAGCAGGGGAGGGAACTTCTCCGGGAACTGGGTCGGTTCGACCGCGGTCACCGCGTGGCCGTCCCGGACGGAATTGTAGAGGGTGATGTCGGAGGAGGTCCCCTTCTTCCCCAGCTCCCGCCCCAGCTCCTTCGAGCCGGTCAGGGCGATGGTGACCGCGCTCGTGTCCCCCCCTCAGGCTTCGGCCGGCGCGGGGGGTCGGACCGTGGAGGTCAGGACGATGGCGCCGTCGCGCACGGCCACCTGGACCTCCGAGCCGTCGTGGATCTCCCCGGCGAGCAGTCGGACGGTCAGCGGGTCGACGACCAATCGCTGGACCGTCCGCTTGAGCGGGCGGGCCCCGAACTGGGAGTCGAAGCCGGCCTGGGCGAGGAACGTCTTCGCCGCGGCGGTCGCCGTGATCCGGATCCGTCGGTCCTTCAGACGCTGCTGCAACAGGTTCAGCTGGAGGTCGACGATCTGGACGATCTGCGCCTCGCTCAGCGGCTGGAAGATGACAATGTCGTCGAGCCGGTTGAGGAACTCGGGCCGGAAGAACGAGCGGAGCGCCTCCTCGACGACCTTGCGGCGCTCCGCCTCCGAGTGCGCCGCGGCGAGGAGGTCGGTGCCGAGGTTGCTCGTCATGATCACGAGGGTATTGCGGAAATCCACGGTCCGGCCCTGGCCGTCGGTCAGCCGCCCCTCGTCCATCAGCTGGAGCAGGACGTTGACCACGTCCGGGTGGGCCTTCTCGATCTCGTCGAACAGGATGACCGTGTACGGATGGGTCCGCACCGCCTCCGTCAGCTGGCCGCCCTCCTCGTAGCCCACGTACCCGGGGGGAGCCCCGATCAGGCGGGCGACGGTGTGCTTTTCCATGTACTCGCTCATGTCGAGCCGCACGAGGGCGCGCTCCGAGTGGAACAGGAAGCTCGCGAGGGCCTTCGCGAGCTCGGTCTTCCCGACGCCGGTCGGCCCGACGAACAGGAACGCCCCCATCGGACGGTTGGGGTCGGCGAGCCCGGATCGCGAGCGCCGCACCGCGGTCGCGACCGCGGTCACCGCTTCCTCCTGACCGACGACCCGCTTGCGGAGCTCCTCCTCCATCTGAAGCAGCCGGTGCGTCTCCCCCTCGAGCAGCCTCGAGATGGGGACGCCGCTCCACTTGGCGATGACCTGGGCGACGTCCTCCTCGTCCACCTCCTCGCGCAGCAGGCGCTCGGTCTGGTCCCCCTTCGTCGTCAGGCGGTTCGCCTCCAGCTGACGCTGCAGGTCGGGGATCACGCCGTAGCGAAGCCGCGCGGCCGCCTCGAGGTTCCCGGAGCGCTCGGCCCCCTCCTCCTCCGCCTTCGCTTCCTCGAGCTTGCGACGGAGGGAGCGGACGGTCTCGACCTGGGCCTTCTCTCCCTTCCAGCGCGCCGAGAGCTCCCCCTCCTTCTCCTTCAGGTTCGCGAGCTCCTTCTCGAGCTTGGCGAGCCGGTCCTTCGAGGCCGGGTCGCTCTCGCGCTTGAGCGCCGCGCGCTCGATCTCGAGCTGCATCGTCCGCCGGGTCAGTTGGTCGAGCTCCGGTGGGCGCGAGTCGAGGGCCAATCGGACCATGCTGGCCGCCTCGTCCAACGAGTCGATCGCCTTGTCCGGAAGGTGCCGGTCGGCGATGTAACGCGCCGAGAGCGTGGCGGCGGCGACGAGCGCGGCATCGTGGATCTTCACGCCATGGTGGAGCTCGTAGCGCTCCCGCAGGCCGCGGAGGATCGAGATCGTGTCGTCGACCGTCGGCTCGGGGACGAGGACCGGCTGGAACCTCCGTTCGAGCGCGGCGTCCTTCTCGATGTACTTGCGGTACTCCTGGATCGTCGTCGCGCCGATGCAGTGCAGGGTCCCCCGGGCGAGGGCCGGCTTCAGCAGGTTGGACGCGTCGAGGGCCCCTCCCTCCGTCGAGCCGGCGTGGACGAGGGTGTGTAGCTCGTCGATGAACAGGATCACGCGCCCTTCGGCGCGCTCCACCTCGCCGAGCACGGCCTTCATCCGCTCCTCGAACTCGCCGCGGAACTTCGCCCCGGCGAGGAGCGCCCCCAGGTCGAGGCCGACGACCTTCTTCTCCCGCAGCGCGTCGGGGACGTCGTTCGCCGCGATCCGCTGGGCGAGCCCCTCGACGACGGCCGTCTTGCCGACCCCCGGTTCTCCGATGAGCACCGGGTTGTTCTTGGTCCGCCTCGAAAGGATCTGGATGACCCGTCGAATCTCGTCGTCCCGGCCGATGACGGGGTCGAGCTTCCGCTCGCGGGCGAGGACGGTCAGGTCCCGCCCGTACTTCTCGAGGGCCCGGTACTCCTGCTCCTCCTGCCGGCTTTCGACGCGTCGGGCCCCGCTGTGGAGGTTCTTCAGCGCCGCCTCGACGGCCTGCCGGCGGACCCCGACGTCGGCGAGCATCTCGTGCGCGGGGCACTTCGTCGACAGGATCCCCATGAGGAGCTGCTCGACGCTCGTGTAGCGGTCCTTGCGGGCCTCGGCCTCCTTCTCCGCGGCATCGAGCACGGCGGTGAGCGTGCGGGAGATGTACTGGTCGGTCGGGGCCACGTGGTCCGCCGTCGGGAGGGTCTTGAGGTAGGTGTCGAGTCGCTCGTTGAGCTTGTCCAACGGGACGTTGACCATGCGGAGGGTCTCGGAGATCGTCCCCGTGGGGTCGCTGGTGAGGCCGAGCAGCAGGTGCTCCGGCTCGACGGCGGCGTGCCGGAGCTCGGCGGCCCGGGCGAACCCCCTCTCGAGCGCCGACCGCGCGGCGTCGGTGAGCCGTTCGAGGCGCATGATGGGCCATTCAGCGGGACTAGTCATATAAGCGGACTCCCCGTCCTATCGGCGGTGGCCGACCTCCGAGCCCGGTTCGCGGGGATCGAACTCCGCAATCCGTTCCTGCTCGCCTCCGGGATCTGGGGCGAGAGCGGCACGTCGCTGAAGGGGGCGTACGAAGCCGGTGCGGCCGGAGTGATCAGCAAGTCGATCGGCTCCGCGCCGCGCTCGGGATACCCGAACCCCACCGTCGAGGAGTACGGCCGATTCGGGTTCCTCAACGCGATGGGCCTGCCGAATCCCGGGATCGAGGAGTACCCGAGGGAGATCGCGATCGCCCGGGCGGCGGGGGTTCCCGTGATCGGATCCGTCTTCGGGGGCGACGCGACGGAGTTCGCCGCCCTCGCCTCGAAGATGGCCGACACCGGCGTGATCGCCCTCGAGCTCAACCTGTCCTGCCCCCACGCCGAGGGGTTCGGCTCGGAGATCGGTCAGGACCCGAAGGAGGTCGAGGCGGTGACCCGCGCGGTGGTCGCGGCCGTCCGGATCCCCGTGATCGCCAAGCTCACCCCGAACACCGCCGACGTCGTGGAGCTCGCCCGAGCCGCCGAGCGCGGCGGGGCGTCGGCGGTCAGCGCGATCAACACTGTCCGGGCCATCGCCATCGACGTCCGTCTCCGCCGCCCCACGCTCTCCCACGGGATGGGGGGCCTCAGCGGGCCTTCGATCAAGCCGATCGGGCTGGCGTGTGTCTGGCAGATCGCCGACCAGGTGAAGATCCCGATCGTCGGCGTCGGGGGGATCGAGACGGCGGAGGATGCCCTCGAGTACATCATGGCGGGAGCCTCCGCCGTGGAGGTGGGGACGGCGGTCGCGTTCGGGGGGATCTCGGTGTTCGGGCGCCTCGTCGCGGACCTCTCCCGTCTTCTCGATGAGCTCGGGATCGCCACGCTCTCGGATGCGGTCGGCGCCGCTCGGGCCGGATCGGCCCCGCCGGCCGGGTAGCGGTCCGCTTTCCAGCGACTACAGAATCCGGACCATCAGTTTCTCGTCGATGTACTCCCCGTTCCGTTTGACCGCCTTGGGGATCGTTCCGAGGTCCTGGAACCCCAGGCGGAGATACAGCCGATGAGCCCCCTCGTTCGTCGAAAACACGCCGAGCCGGACGACCTCGAACGTTCCGCGGCACCGCTCGAGAGTGGCTTCCATCAGGGCCCGCCCCACCCCTCGGCCCCGGTGGCCGCGCCGGACGAGGATACCGAGAACGCCGACGTGGCCGGTCTCGGAGTTCGGGCTAGGTCCCGCGCGCTCCACCGTGCAGAGGCCGATCGCGTGGCCATCCTCCTCGGCCACGACGGCGAGGAGACTCCCGGCGGCCGCGGCGCGCAGGACCCCCTGGAACCAGGCCACCTCGATCTCGGGCGGCGGTGGCTCGTGTTCTAGGGGCACCCCGATGGAGACTCCCTCGGCCCGCTCCTGGTAGCAGGCGTAGTAGTTCTCGCTCAGATCGTCGTAGTCCCCGGGCCGAATGTCGCGGAGGATCACAGCTCACTTCACGCGCCGCGCATATCTAATCCGGTGCCCCGGGCCCCGCACGCTCCGGCGGGCGGCGGGAGGGGACTCGCTTTTACCTTGCTCGCTACCCGAGCGACCGTGAGGTCCGTCTGTACGGTCTCCGAACGGGTCCAGGAGACTCCGAGCACGATCACCCTGCGCTTCGACTACCCCGGGATCGCCCGCCCCGGTCAGTTCGTCATGATCTGGGTCCCGGGGGACGACGAGCTGCCCATGTCCCTCTCGTACGTGGGCGATCGAAAGGGCGTCACGGTCAAGGTGATGGGGGAGACCAGTCGGCGGATGCAGGGGATCCCCGTCGGGGCGAAGGTCGGCATCCGGGGTCCATACGGTAACGCGTTCGACCTGCGCCCTCCCCGCATCCTGATCGTCGCGGGAGGATCCGGCGCCGCCGTCCTCGCGCCGGCCGCCGAGGCGGCGAAGGAGAACGGGGCGGAGCTGTGCGTGGCCTTGGGAGCGACGACCGCCTCCGAGTTGCTGTTCGACCAACGGTTCCAGGCGATGGGAGCGCGGGTCTTCCGCTCCACCGACGACGGGAGCGTCGGCCAGAAGGGGTATGTCACGGGGGTGGCGGCGGAGCTGATCGCCGCCCGCCCGTTCGACGCGGTATGGACGTGCGGACCCGAGGTGATGATGCAGAAGGTGATCCGGGCCGCCGAGCCCGCGGGCGTCCCGGTCTTCTGCTCGGTGGAACGGCACATGAAGTGTGCGCGGGGCCTGTGCGACGCATGCTCGCTCGGACCCTACCACGTGTGCGTGGACGGCCCCGTGTTTCCTGCGCCCGCGCTCACCCTCCTCGACGAATTCGGGGCGTTCAAACGCGACCCCGCGGGCCGACGCGTTCGCGCGTGATCCCGCTCGGCGCCGTCGAAGCTCCATAGATTTTTACCCCTCGACCCGGTGCCGGGCCCATGCGCCGCAGGCTCGTCGTGGCGGGCGCGGTGCTCCTGGCGGCGGGCGTCCTCCTGTTCGTCGTCTCCATGGTCCTCTCCACCACCGTCAGCATTCCCGCATCGCCGCAGGCACAGACCCTCGACGGGCTCCGCGCCTTCGGGTCGGCGACGATGCAGGTCCACTGGTCGGGCGGGGTCGCCACGACGGTGGTCCATGTCCTGCGCTGCCCCTCTTCGAATTGCACGGTCGGCGACGTGGAGGTGGGCAACGCCACCGGAGCGTCCGGCACGATCGTGGTGGGGGTCGTGGGCGGGGGGAGCTACGCGCTCACCGTCACGGGTCCGGCGGCCAACGTCACCGCCTCGATCAACCTGATCGGCGTCACCCCGCTCGGCCTGGTCGGAATGGCGGTGCTGCTCGCGGGGATCGGGCTCATCGCGATCGCGGTCCGAAAGCCGCCGGGTCCCGTCCCCCCCGCGGTCGTCGGGCCTCCCCCCACGCCCTGACCTCCCGCACGGAGCCGCGCGGCAGGGCGGCGGCGCACGCCGGAACGGAAAAGCCAAGGCTTTTGACGACCCGTCCCTACCGCCCGTCATGCGCAAGGGGATCCTCATCGTCGGCATCGTTCTCGTGGTGCTCGGTCTCGTCGCGGTGGCCCTGCCCCTCGCGACGGCGACCCAATCCTACGCGCTCGACCCGGCTCACCCGCTCGCCTACTCGCCCACGACCCTTGTCACCTCCGGCACCCTCGCGGTGTCGTGGTCCGGGGCCGCCTCCGGCGCGACGGTCGCGGTCTACAAGTGCACCAGCTCTTCGTGCCAAAGCACGACCAGCTCCACCCCGATCGCGTCGGGAACCGGTTCATCCGGCAGCTTCAGCCTGTCGGTCTCGCCGGGCAGTACCTACGAGATCAATCAGACCGGCAACACCGAGTTCCTGCTCTCCCTCCAGACGACGGGACTGGCGTTCGCCCAGGTCATCGGCGCCGCCCTCCTCGTCGTGGGAGCGATCGTGGCCGTCCTCGGATACCGCGCGGCCGCCAAGCCCCGGGCCGCGGCACCGGCGGAAACCGAGACGGACGAGCAGGTCATGCGGCCGGGTTCCGAGGCCCCGACCCCCCTACCGCCGTCGGAACCCACGTCGGAGGACGAGGAACGGGCCCGGTACGTCCTGCCCGCCTCGCAATCCCAGGCCACCGCGGAAGGCGTGCCGATCGTGATCCCGGCCCGGCCCTCGAGTTCGGATACCCCGCCGCCGACCGCACCGGGCCAGATCCCGCCGATCCGCTGCGCCTCGTGCGGGACGTGGAACGAACCTTGGCTCGACAGCTGCCGATGGTGCAAGCGTGCCCTCACCTCGACCGGGCACTAGGCTCGTTTTCCGGGCCCTAGAACGCCCGGTCGCCTAGCCGTTTCACGTCCCGGCGACGCAGAGTTTAAGCCGCCCCTCCGCTACCAGAGTTCGAGTTCGTTACATGAAGGTCATTGCCGTGAGCGGCGGAGTGATTTCCGGCCTCGGCAAGGGGATCACCACCTCCTCTCTCGGTCGTCTCCTCAAAGCCCGGGGCATCCCGGTGACGATCATCAAGATCGACCCGTACCTGAACGTGGACGCGGGGACGATGAATCCCTACCAGCACGGGGAGGTGTTCGTCCTCGACGACGGCACCGAGGCCGACCTCGACCTCGGGAACTACGAGCGGTTCCTGGGGCAGAGCCTCGTCGGCACCCACAACCTGACCACCGGGAAGATCTACCGCTCGGTCATCGAGAAGGAACGTCGCGGGGACTTCCTCGGGAACACCGTCCAGATCATCCCCCACGTGACGGGCGAGATCAAGCGGGCGATCCGCGAGGTCGCCCAGGCCGCCGGCGCGGAGGTCGCGCTCGTCGAGGTGGGCGGGACCGTCGGCGACATCGAGTCGATGCCGTTCCTCGAGGCGCTCCGAGAGCTTTCCTACGAGCTCGGCGAGGGACACATGGCGTTCGTCCACACGACGCTGGTGCCGGTCGTCGGTCCGGTGGGCGAGGCGAAGACCAAGCCGACGCAGCATTCGGTTCGGGAGCTGCGCGCGATCGGGATCCGGCCGACGATGATCGTGGCGCGGGGGCCTGCTCCGCTCTCCCCGGACATCAAGGCGAAGATCTCCCTGTTCTGCGACGTCCCTCCCGAAGCCGTGATCTCTGTCCCCGACCAGCCGACGATCTATGAGGTGCCCCTCCTTCTCGAGGCGCAGGGCGTGGGCCAGCATCTCACCAAGCTATTGGGACTGCCGGACCGCGTGCCGGACTACACCGCGTGGAAGGAGTTCCTCGCCACGTACCGCAAGGGCGAGGGCCACGTCGAGGTCGCCGTCGTGGGAAAGTACACCGAACTACGCGACGCGTACCTCTCGCACATCGAGGCGTTCCACCACGTCCAGGGACGCCTCGGAGCGACCATCCACCTGCAGTGGTACGACGCCGACGACCTGCCCCGCAATCCGGGCGCCCTCGCGCGGCTTCGCCGCTCCGACGCGATCCTGGTCCCGGGCGGCTTCGGCTCCCGCGGCGTCGAGGGGAAGGCGATCGCGATCCAGATCGCGCGAGACCAGCCGATCCCGTTCCTCGGCGTCTGCTACGGCTTCCAGATGGCCGCCGTGGAGTTCGCCCGCCACGCGCTCAACCTCGCGCAGGCGAACACCACCGAGGTCGACCCGCACACCCCGGACCCCGTCGTCTGCCTGCTGGAGGAGCAGAAGGGGGTGGCCGGGCTCGGAGGCACGATGCGCCTCGGGGCCCAACGGGTCCTGTTGACCCCGGGCTCCCGGATCTCGGAGGTCTACGGTCGCACCGAGATCTGGGAGCGCCACCGTCACCGATACGAGATCAATCCGGCGTACCTCGACCGCTTCCGCGAGCACGGTCTCCAGGTTTCCGGGCGGTCCCCCGACGGGCGCGTCGAGGTACTCGAGCTGCCGGATCATCCGTTCTTCTTAGGGGTGCAGTTCCACCCCGAGTTCCTCTCCCGACCCGAGGCCCCGCACCCGCTCTACCTCGAGCTGGTACGATCGGCGCTCGCGCGTAAGGAGGTGCCGGCCGCTGTCGCCTCCCCGCCGGCTGTCACGTGAACTTCCGCCGCTCGACGGCCAGGGGGTCCGGATCGCCGGGCACCTCGAGGATTATCGGGCGCTCGGTGGGGTCGCGTTCGCGCTCGTCCGCGATGTGAGCGGCACGACCCAGGTCACGCTGAAGAAGGGGGTCACCGACCCGGCCCTGTTCGACCTGGTGGGCGGAGTCTCCCGCGAGTCCCTGATCGAGGTCGAAGGGACCGTCCACCGCTCCGAGCGGGCGAACCGCGGCGTGGAGCTCCTGCCGACGTCGATCACCGTCGGGACCCGGGCCGACGTGCCGCTGCCGCTCGGCGTCGTCGACAAGGTCGGGGCGGACCTCGACACCCGGCTCAACCACCGCGTCCTCGACCTCCGCAAACCGGCGGTCCGGCAGGTGTTCGAGCTTCGGGCGGCGCTCCTCGAAGGGTTTCGGGCGTCGTTCACCCGCCGCGGGTTCCTCGAGGTGGAGACGCCGAAGCTCCTCAAGCAGGGAGCGGAGGGCGGGGCGACGCTCTTCGGGGTGGACTACTTCGAGACCCGAGCGTTCCTCGCGCAGAGCCCGCAACTGTACAAGCAGATGCTGATGGGCGCGGGATTCGAGAGGGTCTTCGAGATCGCCCCGGCGTTCCGTGCGGAGCCCTCCGACACGGTCCGCCACATCACGGAGTTCACGAGCCTCGACGGGGAGATGGCGTACATCGAGGGGGCGGACGAGCTCCGGGCCACCCTGGAGGGAGTCCTGGTCGAGGTCGTCCAAGCGGCCCGGGATCGGCTCACCGCGAGCGGGAACCCCCTCGCCGCTCGCCTCCCGGAACCGAAGACGCCGTTCCCGCGGATCCCATTCGACCGTTGCGAGGAGTGGCTCGGCCGGGCCGGGGCGCAGCTCGACCTCGGTACCGAGGACGAGAAGAAGATCGGCGAGTTCGCGGAGAAGGAGTTCCAGGCGCCTTTCTACTTCATCACGGATTTCCCGACCCAGGTCAAGGCCCTGACGTTCTACGCGGCCCGGAAGGACGACGACCCGACCCGGACCGGCTACTTCGACCTCGACTTCCGCGGGCTCGAGCTCGCGAGCGGGGGGCCGCGGGAGCACCGGATCGACCGGTTGACGGCCAACATCCGCTCAGCCGGGCTCGACCCCGCGGCGTTCTCCGGATATCTCGAGGCGTTCCGCTACGGAATGCCCCCCCACGGAGGATGGGGGTTCGGCATCGACCGGTTCGTCCAGGCGATGGCCGGCCTCGGAAACGTCCGCGAGGCCCGGCTGTTCCCCCGCGACCGATATCGGCTGGAGCCGTAGGAGCGAAGGAGCATGGTCGTCGCCAGTCGGACCCTCCCCGCACCCCCGGAGTTCGTCAGTCGTTGGGTGGCGATCCTGGAGGAGGGGGAGCTCCGCCCCCGGATCATGGAGCTCGCGGACCGATTCCCCGAGGAGCGGTCGCTCACCGTGCCGTTCTCCCTCATCGAGGGAGTCGACACGGGGCTCGCCGACGTGCTGCTGGAGCGACCGGAAGAGGTCCTCACCTCCGGCCAGAAGGCGATGCGCGAGCTGCTGCCCGTCGCCGGCCCGGAGGCCGAAGGCCTCAGGATCCGCGTCACCGGCCTCCCCCCCACCGCGCGCTCGGTGATCCGTGAGGTCCGGGAAGCGGACCTCAACCGGTTCATCGCGATCGACGGGATCGTGCGCAAGGCGACGGAGGTCCGGCCGCAGATCCGAGAGGCGGTCTTCTCCTGCATCGCGTGCCGCCACGAGATCCACGAGACGCAGGAGGACGGTTCGATGGTCTTCCGGGAGCCGCTCGAGTGCGACGTGGCCCAGGGAGGCTGCGGGAAACCGGCGGGGCGGACCCGATTCCGGCTTCTACCGGAGAAGTCGACCTACGTCGACTCCCAGCGGATCGAGATCCAGGAGAATCCCGAGACCCTGAAGGGGGGCGCGCACCCGCAGGGGATGACCGTGCTGCTCACCGAGGACCTGACCGGTCACGTGATCCCGGGCAACCGGGTCGTCGCGAACGGGGTATTGAAGAGCCTCCAGCGGGCCACCCAGAGCCGCGGCGGCGTCGTCCGGAGCGTCACCTTCGACCTGATGATCGTCGGCAATTCGCTCGAATTCAAGAAGACCGAGTTCGACGACATCCCCATCACCGAGGAGGAGGAGCGTCTCTTCCTCCGGTTCAAGGACGACCCGGCGATCGTCGACAAGGTCGTCCTCAGCCTCGCCCCGACGATCAAGGGGATGGAGGAGGAGAAGGAGGCGATCGCCCTCCAGCTGTTCGGCGGGGTCGAGAAGCGGCACCCGGACGGGGTCCGGGTCCGCGGCGACATCCACGTGCTCCTCGTCGGCGACCCGGGGACGGCCAAGAGCCAACTCCTTCGCTACGTCGCCGACGTCGCCCCGCGGGGCGTCTACACGAGCGGCAAGGGGACGACGGCGGCCGGACTCACCGCCGCGGCCGTGAAGGACGACTTCGCGGGAGGGCGATGGGTGCTCGAGGCGGGGATGCTCGTCCTCGCCGACGGCGGGATCGCCGTCGTCGACGAGCTCGACAAGATGACGCCGGAGGACCGGTCGGCGATGCACGAGGCGCTCGAGCAGCAGACGGTCTCCGTATCGAAGGCCGGGATCACGGCGACGCTCAACGCCCGGTGTCCGGTCCTCGCCGCCGCGAACCCGAAGTGGGGCCGGTTCACGCGCGACAAGCCGATCTCCGAACAGATCGACCTGCCGCCGACCCTGCTCTCGCGCTTCGACGTGATCTATTCGATCCAGGACAAGCCCGACCAGAAGAAGGACCGGATCCTCGCCAACCGCATCCTCGCCTCCCACCGGGAGGGGGAGGCCCGGGCCGCCGCCTTCGGGTTCCCTTCGGCGACCCTCGCGGGCGCGGGGGTCCCGTTCCCCGCCGACCTGCTGAGGAAGTACATCGCCTACGCGCGGCGCACGATCCGGCCCGTGCTCTCCGACGAGGCGCTCCAGACGCTGGAGGACTTCTACGTCAGCGTTCGCAAGGGGGGCGAAGAGCCCGATTCGCCGGTGCCGATCACGGCGAGGCAGCTCGAGGCCCTCGTGCGGCTGAGCGAGGCGTGCGCGAAGGCCCGCCTCTCCCCGGTCGTCAGCATGGAGGATGCGACGCGCGCCACGAAGATCGTCGAGGGGTTCCTCAAGCGGGTCTCCACCGCGGAGGGGAAGCTCGACATCGACATCCTCGCCACGGGCGTGAGCCACAGCCAGCGCGAGCGTCTCGATGTGGTGACGGAGGTCATGCGCGGCCTCCAGGACGAGAAGGGGGCGTTCACGATCGACGAGGTGAAGGACCGCTGCGAGCGCCAGGGGATCCCCCCGGCGCGCACGGAGGCCCTGTTCCACGCGCTCCGCAACCAGGGCGAAGTGATGGAGTCGCGGCCCGGGGTCTGGCAGCTCGTGCGGTTCTAGGCCCGCGAGCCGTCGGGCCAGTCCTGATAACCTCGCTCGGTCGTCCGGGGTCCGGGAGCGGGTCGAGTTGACGGGCCGCGTAGTGATGCGGGTCCATCGGGTCCGGGCCGAGCTGGTCGTCGCCGCGTGCGACGAGGAGCTCATCGGGCGCACGCTCCCGGTAGGGAACGGTGGCCACACGGTGACGATCTCCTCCCACTTCTACGGCGAACGGGCCGTCTCCGACGAGGAGCTAGTGTGGGCGCTCCACCGGGCGACCATCGTCAACCTGCTCGGGGAGCGCGTGATGGCCGTCGCGCGACGCGAGGGGCTCATCGGACCGGAGGGCGCCGGATCGCTCGGGGGGGTACCGCATGCCGAGATCATCAGCGTCCCGGAGTGAGCCGACCGCCGCCGCGTCGATCGGCGGGGAGTTCTGCGTCGTCTGCGGCCGCGCGGACGTGGCGACGATCGACGGGGAGTGTGCCGACTGCTACGCGAAGCACCATGCCCTGGTCCGGGTCGCGCAGCACCCCACCGTGGTCCTGTGTCCGACGTGCGGAGCCCGGCTCGTCGGAGCCCACTGGGAGCGCTCGGGCACCTCCGCGTTGCTCACCTCGGAAGACCTGGTCAAGTTCCTGGAGCCGCTGCCCGAGGTCGGGATCCGCCGCGTCCATTGGGAGGAGACCGGGGCGAACCCGCTCGTACGCACCCTCACCGGCGCCCTCGACATCCGGTTCCGGGGGACCGAACGGACGATCGGAGTCGACCTGCAGGTCAAGATCGAGCACCGGACGTGCCTGGAGTGCAGCCGCCGTGCGGGGCACTACTTCACCGCGGTGCTCCAGTTGAGGGGCCTCGAGGAGCGGATCAAGGAGCCGTCGCGAGAGCTGAGGGCGAGGATCGGCCGGATCTGGGACCACGTCCTGCCCGAGGCGCGCACCGACTGGAAGAACGCCTTCTCCTGGAGGGAGGAGAAGCCCGAGGGTTGGGACATCTACTTCAAGGACAAGCTCGCGGCGCGCGCCATGGCCCGATGGATGAAGGACCGCCTCGGGGCGCAGCTGAAGGAGTCCCCCTCCCTCTACGGCCGGAAGGATGGGCACGACGTCTACCGGGTGACGTTCTGCCTCAGGATCCCGCCGGAGGCGGACCCCGAGTACCGCGCGAAACCTCGCACCTCGTCGCCGTAGCGCCGCCGGTCTCGGCGGGAAACCCGCCCATTCGAACGGTAGACTTAAGAAGCCAACCCTCCTCGAACGGTTCGTAACGGGAGCGGCACGAGCATGTTGAAACGCAACTCAATCCTTCGGCGGCACCACGGCGCGGACACCCTCGAGGAGGGCTCATTCCTCGACCTCGGCGCCATGCAGTTCGACGACGAGGCGGCGGCCGGGGCCCGCTCCACGATCCGCATGGCCGAGATCCTGCGCGTCGACGACGTGCATTCGCTCAGCAAGCTCGCCTACCAGGGCGACACCCTCATCGTCGACTACACGTCGATCGCGAACGACCAGAACTCGGTGCGGCGCATGAGCGTCGACCTGAAGAACATCGCGAAGGACACCGGCGGGGACGTGGCGGGGATCGCCAAGAACCTGCTCTGCCTGACGCCCGCAGGCATCCGGATCGACCGTCAGAAGATTCGCCCCACGCTATAGCCTCCGACGGCTATCGCCCAGCGATGAAGCTGGGAGTCGACCGCCGAGAAGCGCACGCCGCATCGACCGACGCCGCGGTGAGCGCGGTGTTCGAGCGGGGCGAGAAGGAGGAGGCGCTTCCTCGGGCCCTGGTGCGCGAGGACCACGTCACGGGCGGGATGCTCACCAAGGCGTGGGAACGGCGCGAGGTCAAGGGCAAGCGCGGGGAGCTCACCGTCCTCCATCGTCCGGACGGCAAGGGCCGCGTGGTGCTCATCGGCGTCGGGTCGCGTCCGGGGTTCGACGCGGAAGGGGCCCGTCGGGCGGCCGCCACGGCGATCCGGGCGCTGAAGGGACGAGGGGCCCGCAGCGTCGGCTTTCGCCTGGGGACGTTCGTCACCGAGCGCGTGCCGAGCGACGTCGCCATCCGCGCGCTGGCAGACGGGGCCTCGCTCGGGGCCTATGAATTCCTGAAGTACAAGACCACCCACGAGGGCGCCGTCGAGGAGGTCACGGCGTACCTGGGGGAGGAGCACGGGCGGGAGGAGTCGGCGCTGAAGAAGGCGCTCGACCAGCAGGTAGAGATCCTGGAGGCGGTCCTGTGGACGCGGGACGTCGCCAACCTTCCCGCCGACACCGCGACCCCGGACTGGCTCGCGGAAGAGGCGAAGCGGCTCGGGAAGGAGTACGGCCTGAAGGTTTCGGTCTTCGATGAGAAGAAGCTCGCCGAGATGCATTGCGGGGGGATCCTGGGCGTCGGCAGCGGGTCGTCGCACCCCCCTCGCCTGATCGTCCTCGAGTACTCCGGCGGTTCTCGATCCGGCAAGACCGTCGCCGTCGTCGGGAAGGGGATCACCTTCGATTCCGGCGGGATCTCGATCAAGCCGGCGCTCCGCATGGGCGACATGAAGTTCGACAAATCCGGCGCCTGCGCGGTCCTGGGGATCCTTCGGGCGGCGGCGGCGCTGAAGGTCCCGCCCCGCGTGATCGGGGTCTTGGCGTGCGCCGAGAACCTGCCCGGCGGCTCGGCGTACCGACCGGGGGACGTGATCCGCACGTACAACGGGAAGACGATCGAGATCACCAACACCGACGCGGAGGGGCGGGTGGTCCTCTCCGACGCTCTCGCCTACGTGGTCGAGAAGTTCCGGCCGGACGAGGTCATCGACCTCGCCACGCTGACGGGGGCCTGCGTCGTCGCCCTCGGGGACGACATGGCGGGGATGGTGGCGACGGATGAGAAGCTCGCGCAGGGACTCCTGGACGCCTCGGCCGTCACCGGGGAGCCGCTCTGGCGGATGCCCCTCACCGACTACCACCGCGAACTGGTCAAGAGCGACGTCGCCGAGGTCCGCAACTCGACGGAGATCTCCGTGGCGGGGGTCCTGACCGCGGCCGCGTTCCTGGAGCACTTCGTCGGGAAGACGCCCTGGGCGCACCTCGACATCGCCGGGCCGGCGTACACCACGCCGTCGACCCGCAAATTCCAGCCGCAGTACCAGAACATCGGCGCGACCGCGTTCGGGGTGCGACTGGTGACCCGCTACCTGCAGGACGGGAGTCGATAGTCTCGGCGGGCCGCACCGGCCCGCGGGACCCCCAGACCCGGTCCCCTTCCGCCTGCCGGAGCTCCGGGTTCAGTTGTCCACGATCTTGACGGATTCCCCGCCGTGCTTGGTCGCGCGGGGCCGGACCTCGCAGAAGAGCGGGGTATGGTAGCCGCCTCCGGTGACGAGCGCGACGCCCACCGGCAGCGACTGGATCATGTCCGTCATCCCGGGGGTCAACCCCTCGATCGACTGAGCGATGGCCTTCAGGTCGAGCGGGTTCGTCACCTGGAGGATGAGCTGGGTGTTGCACTGCGAGAGGACGCTCTTGTCGATGCGGGCGGCCCGCTGGGTGACGGCGCACAGGCCGAGGCCGAACTTGCGCCCCTCGCTCGCGATGTTCTTCAGGATCCTCGAGCAGGTCGCCTGACCCTGCTGGGGGGCGAAGTTGTGCGCCTCCTCGATGACCAGGAACAGCGGCGGGATCTTCCCCTTCTTCCGGTTCTCGAACAGCGTGCTCGCGATCCGGGCGACGACGAGTTCCTGGACATCCGGAGCCACTCCCCGCAGGTTGATCAACGTCGCCACGCCCTTCTGGACCAGGTCGTTGAGGCTCGTACCCTGGGGGGCGAGGAGCTTGGTCTGCTCGACGTACTCGAGCCGCTCGTGGAGCGCTTCGATCGCCGCGCCTTCCCCGCGCTCGGCGGCGAGGACGAGGTCGTGGACGGTGTACTCCGGGTTCGTCGAGGCCAGCGCCTCGACGAGCGTCTTCAGCGGGGCGAGGAACATCTTGACGTTGTTGAGCCCCATGAAGACGAGCAGCTCCCGGGGGTCGGTGCTCCTCAACGAGAAGGTGAGGGGCTTGGCGCCCGGGTTGAGCGAGACGTCGGGGGAGTACTCTTGGATCTGCTTGCCGAATCCCTGCGACTCTACGTGGAAGCGCGCGTGGACGCCGTTCGCCTCGGCCGGGATCCGCAGCGAACCGTACTCCCCGTGGGGGTCGATGATGACGCAGGTGACCTTGTGGCGGAGCAGCTCTTCGATGAGGACGCCCAACAGGTAACTCTTCCCGCCGCCGGTCTTGGCCAATACGCTCACGTGGCGCTGGACGAGCTGGTTGATGTCGAGCTCGATGCGTAGCGAGTGGTTCCGCAACAGCCCGACGTAGGCGCCGGTGTTGCCGCGGTGCTTCAGCCCGAGGACGTCGGCGATCAGCGCCTCTTCGGCGCGGAAGACCTTCGCCCCGGGCCGGAACGGGATCGTCGGGATCTTCACGACCCCCTGGTCGTCCCGGTACCCGACGATGCGGGCGATCCCGAGCAGGTTCTGGTGGATGGTGGCCTCCGTCGTCGCCCCCTTGCCGAGGGCGTCGGCGCCGTCGAGGTCGAGGTCGCTCTTGCGCCGCAGGTCGTCGAGCTGGCAGAGGACGCGGCCGTGGAGTTCGTCCTCGACCGTCAGGTAGTCTCCGCGCTCGACGGGCTGGACGAGCGAGAGTTGGAACTGGCCGAGCCCCACATCCCCGAAGATCCGGCCGACCTCGTCCATTCGCCGTTGAACCGGGCGAGTCGCGTATTAAGATGCCGCGGGACTCGAAGCCGCTCGGCGGCGCCGGCGGGCCGTTCCTCCCCGCACACCGCGGCGCGTAGGCGGGTCAACCACCCGGGGGGGAGGGAGTCTTTATATCGACCCCGAATTTCGAACCTCCCCCGGCGTTAATTTCGACCGGCGGTGCCTCTTTGACCGACGCGACGGATGAACTCGAACGGAAGCGCGCCGAGTCGAACGCGAAAGCGGACGACTTCCGGGCGCGCCGGGACCGTTTGAACGCCGACGCCCGGACCCGCGCCGAGGAGCGCGCCCGGATCATCGATGATCTGCACGGGAAGAGCTCCGATGCCCAGGAGCACCGGCGCCACCGGGATGAGCTGAACGATCAGGTCCGCGAGGCCAAGCGCCTTCGCGAGGAATGGAACCGCAAGCTGCAGGAAGCCTCCGACCGGATGGCCGAGCTGAAGCGGACCCGGACGCCCCAGACCGGCGCCGTCCCCGTCTGGCGGCTCCGCAAGGAGCTCAAAGAGCTGGAGTTCCGCCACATGACCACGGTCCTCGGGCCGGACGCCGAGAAGCGTCTCATCGAGGAGATGAAGCGCCTCGAAGCGGCGATCCGCTCGCAGGACGAGCAGCTCCGCCAGGACCCGGAGATCGACCACGCGATCGCCGCCACCAACGAGTCGCGCACCGAGGCGGAGAAGCACCACGCCGCCGTCGGGCAACTCGCCGAGGACGCCCAGCACGAGCACGAGCAGATGGTCCAGCTCTACGAATCCGTCGACGAGCTGCGGCGGCAGGCGGACGAGGTGCAGGCGAAGCTCATCGAGGTCAAGGCGGCCGCCGACGAGGCGCACCGCGCCCACATCACCGCCATCGAGGAGGTGCGGGACATCGAGAAGATGCTCTATGCCGCCCGCGGGGGCCGGGTGCCGATGTCGTACGCTGACGCGGAGCCGCCCCGCGAGGAGGATTTCCTCGCCCGCCTCAAGAAGGGAGAGAAGGTCTCGACGGAAGACCTGCTCGAGCTCCAGAAGACCGGCCGCGGATAGGCCCGACCTTGGCAGCCCCTTCCCCGAACGCCCCGCGAGCCGTCCTCCTCGACCTCGACGACACGTTGGTCCCCTGGCAGACCCTCACGCATTGGCAGTGGGCGTGGAAACCGCGGGGTCCCGTGCTCGGCGAGCGGCACGCGCACGCGGCGATCAAGCGGTCGGTCCACGCGTGGGACCGCCGACGCTGGGCGGGCCTCCTCGGGGAGGAACCCCCCACCGACCTCCCCGCGTACCGCGCGTTCCTCGGGTCGTGCCTCACGGAGGTCGCCGGACACCCGCTGCCGAGCGAGGAGTCGGCGGCGGTCGTGGAGCGGTTCCTGCACCCGGCGCACGAGTTCGAGCAGTTCCCGGAGGCCCAGAGCGCGCTCAAGGCGCTCCAGGGGCTCTCCGTGCGGGTCGGGGTCTCCACCTATCTACCGCAGGACGTCGCGCGCACCATGCTGCGACGCTCCGGCCTCCCCGAAGAGCTCCTGGTGCTCTCGGACGCCGACGGCCCCGAGCTCTCGTTGCCGCGCGCCACGGGGTTCCGGGCCGCGGCCAAGAAGCTCGACGCCCGTCCCTCCCAGACGATCTATGTCGGCGACCTGTTCTGGAGCGATGTGCGCGCCGCCGCGCGCACGGGGATGCGCTCGGTCCTCCTGGACCGCCACGACACGTGGCCCCGCGTGACCTCCTCCCGGGTCCGCACGCTGACCGAGCTCGCGGAGCTCGTCCGTTCTCCGCCCCCCGCGGAACCGGCCGGCGCGCCCGTTTCCTGACGGAGAATCGACGGGTTCGCCCCTCGATTTCCGCCGTCGGGGAACGGCTATATATGCGCCCCCTCCGTCCTACCAGCGTCCCATGCGATATGTCAAACTCAATCAAGGGGAGCTCCGAAAAATCAAGGAGCTCTATGAGGGGGTCATGTCGCACGCCTGCCACGGACTGTTCTTCAAGGAAGGCTCGGTCGTCGGTTCGGACATGGCCGAGGAGGCCCTCAAGGACCGCTCGAGATTCTACCACCGCGCGGCCGAGATCCTGAAAGAGCGAGGCTGGGTCGAGGAGATCCAGTTCAAGGACGGGGAGGTCATCGTCAAGGGGTCGATCGAGGTCGTCCCGAGCGACATTCCGACGTGCCACCGGTTGCGGGGCATCCTCCGCGAGTTCTACGAACGTTTTAAGGGCTCGCGCGTTAAGTGTACTGAGGAGACATGCTCCAGCGTCGGGCAAGCTGAGTGTCGTTTCCGCATCGAAGAGATGTAGGGGTTCCGGGAATCCATGATGGCAACGGGTAATGTAGGGGCGGTGATCAAGGACCTGAAGGCCCGCATCGGCGGGATCGCGACGGCCCTGGTCTCCCGCGACGGGCTCGTGCTGTATGCCGATGTCCCGGCCGGCGTCTACACCGAAACCTTCGCCATCATGTGCGCCACGATCCTCGGGGCGGCCGCTACGGCCAACACCGAGCTCAACCGCGCACCCCCCGAGAAGATCGTCATCGAGGGGAACGACTCCAAGACGATTGTCGTCGGCAGCGGGAAGAAGGCGCTCCTCGTCGCCGTGGTCGACCAGACGGCGGACGCGAACCGCGTCCTCGCCGAGGTCACCAAGGTCGCCGAGCTCCTCAAGGCCGGCTAGGCCGAGTCCTGCCCCAGGGCTGCCCCCGACCGGGGGTACGACCGTTCACGCCGTGCGGCGTTCGTCGAGTTCGCGCCGCGTGCTGGCCCGGTCCCCTGGCGTCTCGTTGAGGAGCCGATTGCCGGTCAACACCCTCATCATGTATCCGGCGAGGGCCGCCACGAGGCGGGCCCAGGCGATCACGGAGCGCTGGCCGGACATGAGGCGACGGATCCGGTAATTCCCCCACAGGCTCCCGTGCTTCTCGGTCAGCTGCTTGCGGCCGTAGCCGTTCCAGAACGCCTGGTACAGGAACCGGATGAACGACGGGCGCATGGCGTGGTAGATGATCGCCCGCTCCTCGTAACGGATCCGGGCGCCGCGTTCGACCGCACGGAGGTTGAGGTCGATGTCCTCGGCGGTGATGAAGTGCGGGTCGAAGCCGCCGAGGTCCTGGAAGAGGGAGCGTCGGTAGCCCAAGTTGCACGAAGGGTACGTCACATCGCTCCCCCGCTGGAACAGCTCGACGCGCTCGAGCATGTTGTACTGGCTTCGGCCCACGGGCACGGTGCGGCCCGCCACGACGTCGTCCTGCCCGAGGCTGGACCTCAGGGTCGAGAGCCAGTGGGAGTCGGCGAAGCAGTCGCCGTCGGTGAATGCGATGAACTCCCCCCGCGCGAGCTCCACGCCGGCGTTGCGGCCCATCCCCCGGCTCCCGAAACGCTGGCGCGCCTGGAACGTGTTGGGGTATCTTGCGGCGAACTCCTGGGCGATATCGAACGTGTCGTCACGCGACAGCGCGTCGACGACGATGACCTCGTACGGCCCCTCCTGGGGCACGAGGCTCTCGAGGAGGTGGCGGAGGTGGGCCCCCTCGTTCTTTACGGTGATGACTATCGAGATGAACGAACGGTCGGAGGGGTCACTTCCCAATGTCCATCACGACGACGTCCTTGACCGCGCGCATGCTCTTGAAGGGGAGCACTAGCCGGCCCGAGGCGTCCTGCTGGAAGAGGCGCGACTCGACGTCCTCGCTCGGGGTGACGAGGACATGGGCGATGCCGCCGTTGTGGGTGTCCACGACGAAGTTCTCGATCATCCCCAGGATCTGGCCGTCATTGGTCATCACGGTCTTCCCCCGGAGCTCGGTCAGGAACTTTCGCATGGGTCCTCTCTCGCCGATGGCCCGGTTCGATATTTAACCGTTAGCCGGCATCGGAATCGTCCGCGGTGCGCATTCCGGTGCCGATTCTCCCCCGACCGGCCCACCGGTCGCCCGGCGGTCCCGACACCGCGTTTCTGAGGCGGCAACGCTTATATCGGCCACCCGGGTCGAGGCCCACCCCTGTCTATGCTCCGCTCGATTCGTAAGGAGAATGCGGAGCTCGTTCACACCCTGATCGAGCTCCGGCGCGCCGCCAAGGCGCACGAGGCCCCGCTCTGGGGGGCCGTCGCCGAGCGCCTCGCGAGGGCGCGCCACCAGCGCCCGGCCGTGAACGTGGGCCACCTCGACCGCGTCGCGAACCCGAAGGAGACCATCGTCGTCGCGGGCAAGCTGCTCGCCGATGGCGACCTCACCAAACCCCTCACCGTCGCGGCGTTCCACTACTCGGTGGAAGCCCGCCTCAAGATCCACAACGCGGGGGGAACCGCTCTCTCGATCGAGGAGCTGCTCAAGGCACGTCCGGACGCCGTGGGGGTGCGCCTCCTTGGCTGACGAGACTCCGGTCCCCGCGTCGACCCCGGCGACCTCCCCCGCTCCGGTGGCCCCCAAACCAAAAACTTCCTCTCCCAAGCCGAAGACCGCCGCCAAGGCGGCCGCTCGGACGCCGAAGGCGGCCCCGAAGCCCGCGGCCAAGGCCGCGAGCGCCCCGACCAAGCCCACGGGTGTGCCGACCCACGTCGCGCCCCCCAAGGCGCCGAAGGGCACGGTCGTGGATGTGTCGGGCCTCGTGCTCGGTCGCTCGGCGAGCCTCATCGCCAAGCGTCTGCTCGGGGGCGAGTCGATCATCATCATCCACGCCGAGAAGGCGGTCGTGACCGGCTCCCGTGCCTCCGTGTTGAACTTCTACATCGCCAACCGCGCCCGTGGCTCCGTGCGCAGCGGCCCCCACTATCCCCGCTATCCGGACCGGATCTACCGGAGGACCGTGCGCGGCATGCTGCCGCACCTCAAGACGCGCGGCAAGGAGGCGTTCGACCGACTGGAAGTGTTCATCGGCTGCCCCGCCGAGCTCAGCGGCGTGAGCCACCAATCCCTCGACGGCGCCCAGGCACCCCTGGCGCTTCGCCCCGCCCTGACCCTCGCGGAGATCTCCCGACTTCTGGGGGCCCGGATTTGAAGGCCCCGGTCGTCGTCCTCGCCACCGGCAAGAGGAAGGAAGCGGTCGCCCGGGCCACGATCCGCAAGGGGACCGGCCAGGTCCGCATCAACCGGCGCCCCCTCGAGATCGTGGAACCGGAGATCGTCCGCCAGAAGATCCAGGAGCCGCTCCTGATGGTCGGGAACCGCTGGAAGACCCTCGACATCACCGTCGACATCCACGGCGGCGGGATCATCGGCCAGGCCTCGGCCGCCCGCACGGCGGTCGCCCGGGGGCTCCTCGCGTGGCTCAAAGACGCCGAACTCGCCGAGATGTTCAAGCGCTACGACCGTTCGCTCGTCGTCAACGACCCCCGCCGAAAGCTCCCCAAGCGGCCCGGCGGCCGCGGGGCGCGCAAGCGCCGCCAGAAGTCCTACCGGTAGGCAGGGGAGGTCCGTTCGATGACGATGATGGTGCCGGTCCGCTGCTTCACCTGCGGGACGGTCATCGGCCAGCACTGGGACCCGTTCCGGGAACGCACCGCGCGCGGCGAGCCGGCCGGCGAGGTGCTCAACCACCTCGGGCTGAGCCGGTACTGCTGCCGAAGGATGCTCCTCACCCACGTCGACCTGCTCGACGAGGTCGGCCCGTACGGGTAGGCCCGCAGGCTCCGGACCGGCGCCCTGCGGGGCACCACGAACTTCCTGAACCACCACGCCGGGCGGTGGCTAGGCCTGAGCTACTGAAGAATGAACTTGGGCCCGGGTCCCTCAGGACCCGGACCGGGGGAACAGGTTACGTCGCCCGCTCGGCGGGGCCTTACTCGTCGTCCTCTTCGTCGTCGTCCTCGTCCTTGGTCGACTCCTTCTTCGAGCCGCCCGAGGACTTGGTGGAGCCCTTGGTCAGGCGCTTGCCGCCGAGGCGTCCGGTCAGGTAGAGGAACGCCAGCACGAGGATGATCGCGACGACCGCCACGATCGCGCCGTACTCGATGTAGAGCGTGGTGTTGGACGGGTTGAGCGAGACCTGGACATGCGCCTGGTTGGCGCCGGAGGCGTAGTCCCCGGCGAACTCGTTCTGCGCCGTCGCGTTGACCCACAGGTCGAACGTCCCGCTCCGACCGGGCGTGAAGGAGACCTCCGCACGGACCGTCTGGTTGTACTTCAGCGACACCGTGCCATGGCCGGCCGCCGTCGTGGAGAGGCCGGAGGCGTTGGTGTAGTTGTAGAAGACGACCGAGCCCGGAGAGCCCCCGATCCCGATCCGCGAGCCCGACCCGGACGGGTCGAGCAGGTAGAAGGAGACCGACACCGCGAGCGCGGTCGAGTTCTTCCCGATCGTGTTCGTGACGTTCGCCCAGACGTTGTAGCTGCTGCCATCGGTCATCGTCGAGGGCGCGGTCAGGTTCCCGACGGTCAGCACCGGGCGCTGGGACGCGTTGATCGCCACGGTCAGTGTAGTGACGGTCCACGCCTTGTTGCCGGCGCGGTCCCAGGCGGTCAGGTTGATGGAGTACGGCTTCGTTTGGGGGTCGAGCCACAGCGGAGCCTTCGCCGGGAGCCGATAGGCGGGGCCGGCCGAGCTCTGGTTCGTCCAGTTGTGGATCGAGGAGTTCCCCGGGTTGGTGATGTTCCAGTCGTACTGCACGATCGAGCCGTTGTTCGGGTCGCTCGACCCGTTCGCCCACAGGTAGACGAGCGCCTTGTGGTTCGCGCCCTCGGTGATCCCCGGCGAGGCGACGTCCTTGCCGGCGCTGTTGAGCACCCCGGCGAGGACCGTCGGCTTCTGCGTGTCGCGGACCAGGACGACCAGGGTCGCCTTCGCCGAGTGCCCGCCGCCGTCCCAGACGGTGAGCGTCACGTTGTACTGCCAGCCCTTGAATGGGACGGCGCTCCCGTTGACGGTCCCGTTGGTCAGGTACAGGCCGGCCCCCAGCAGGGGGAGGGTGTAGTTGGACGAGGTCTTGCCCGTGTAGTTCGCGGCGGGTGGCGTGTACTTCGTGCTGACGACCGTCCAGCTGGCGACGGAGATGATCCCCTTCACCGGCGCGCTCGGGTAGACGGAGGAGGTCGAGAGCGACGCGTTGAAGTGGACCGCCGTCGACCAGTTCACGAGGATGTACTGGCCGCCGTTCGAGACGGTCTGCACCGTCTGGTTGACGCTGATGACCGCCTTCGGGGGCGTGCTGCCGATGTACCCACGGAACGTGGTGGAGCTCGACTGGCCGCCGGAGCTCGTCACGTTGAGCGAGCCGTTGAACGGGCCGAAGGCCGCGTACGTGTGCCAGGTCGTCGGCGTCGTCACGGTCTTGGTCGAGGAGTCCCCGAACACCCACTTGTAGGAGGTGCCGTTCGTGCCCGCCGGGAACGACGAGTTGAGCGCCGAGAACGTCAAGTTCTCCCCCTGCGCCGCGACGAAGGTGTAGTTGCCGCGGCTCTGGTTGAGGACGTTCTTCGTCGAGAAGGCGAAGTTCGAGGCCGTCACGTTGACGATCGCGCTCACGTTGGCGTACTTCACGGCGGTCAGGCTCGCGGTACTGTAGGCGGCCGACGACTGGTTGGAGACCAGGGTGAAGGAGGTCCACGTCTTGCCCGGACCCGCCGCGACGAGGCGGCTCTGGGGCGGGGCGGGGTTGTTCGCCGTCAGGACGTATCCCTTGGGCAGGACGATGGTGTAGTTGATCGACTGGCTGTGCGTCGGGTGGCGGAACTGGAAGGAGAGCTGGTAGGTCGACTGGTTCTTCGCGACCGCGGCGGCCGATAGGACGGTCTGCGAGTAGTTGTACTGGAGCCAGGCGCTGCTGGAGAGCCCGCAGGATCCCACGCAGTTGGAGGCGTTGGTCCAGGTGTAGTTCGTCGTCTGGTTGAACAGGGTCGTGTTCGCCCCGTAGGCGACGGTCAGCTGGTTCTGCCCGACGGGGAAGAACGGCCCGGAGGAACCGACCCATCGGTTGATCCACGGCAGGCCGGTGGCCGCCGAGAACGACAGGCTGTTCTGCGAGTCGAGTCCGAGCTGCGCCCAGAGCTGGCCCACGGAGGCGTTCGGCAGGTCGGGGAACACCGAACCGTTGCTCAGGAGCGCGTGGGTGCTGATGGTGGCGAATCCGAACCCTTTCGAGAAGTCGATCGTCGTGTTGTACTGCGCGGGGGGGGCGATCGGACTGACCAGGAGGTCGTGCGGGTTGCCGGTGCCGCTCGGGCTCCCCGAGCTCACGGTGATCGGGTACCACGCGGTCGAATACCCGACGGTCGACGCGATCACGTCGAATGTGTTCGCGCTGCCCGTCGTGAATCCCGCGGGGTAGGTTCCGACGTCGTAGAAACCGCCCCCGGCGATCGGCTGAGTGTACACATAGTGGTTGACCGGGTCATAGACGGAGATGTTGCCGCCGTTCGGGTCCTTCGAGGGGGCCGAGGCGAGGCGGAGGGTCCCGTAGGCGAAGTACTTGTTGATCACCGGGTTGACGGTCTTCGTCTGGGTGGCCACCGTGGTGTTGTTGAAGGAGAACTGGTTCGGACTCCCCGACGCCGTCGTCTGCAGTACCCAGGATCCGGAGGGGACCGCGAGGGTGTAGTACCCGGTGGTGCTGGTCGTGTTGTTCGCGAGGACGAAGCCTCCGAACAACGGGTCGAGCAGCTGGACCGACGCGCCGGAAACGGCCTTCCCCGTGCTGCCCCAGGTGGCGTTCCCCAGGAATTCGGAGTCGTAGGCGAGCCGGGTGACCCCGCTGACCCCGACCTGGTAGGTCGCGCTCGTCAGGTTCGAGGCATTCTCGTTGTAGTAGGTCGGATTCTGGCTACCGGGGAGGATCGCACACGGGCTGCAGCCGGTGAGCTTGAGGTTCGCCTGGGGAGGGACCCAGACGCCCCACCAGCCGGGGCCGAGCGCGTTGGCGGTGTTCCCGCCGCTCGGGAAGTTCGTGAAGGAGAACCCCCCGCTGTTGGCGGTCGTGGTGGTCTTGTAAACCTGATGGGTTCCCGCGGAGATCAGCTCGACGGTTACACCTGCCGGTACCGGGATCCCTCCCGGCTGGTCGACATACCCTTGGAGGGTGTAATTCGTCGTCGGGCTGGCCCGTGCTCCGGGGATGACGATGACCGAGGTCACCATCATCACTGCGACCAGAGCCCACAGGGCAGTCCGCGCAAGCCCAATTCCCATCGTGTTTCACGTCCCCTGGTTCAAGGTTCCCTTATCGTGGAACTCGGCGCCCAACTTGGCCTCCCTACATATAGCTTGCCCGAAGCCCGGCACGCGTGTGCGGCGGTGTCGCTCGCTCGGCGTCCGAACTAGCGGTAGATCGCCTGGACCGGCTCTTCCCGGCGTCGTCCGGTCCGCTCGCGATGCAGCTGGCGTTGGAAGTCCTCGTAGAACTTCAGCGACTCGGCATCGGCCGAGGGGTGGGTCAGCTTGAGCGCCTCGTCGAAGTGCGCCATCGTCACCTTCGACGCCTTGACGTTCTCGCGGATCGCCACGAGGCCCGCCTCCCGGCAGAGCGCCGCCAGGTCGCTTCCGACGTACCCCTCGGTCCGCTGGGCGAGCTCGGAGAGTCGCACGTCCTCGAGCGGCATCCGGCGGGAGTGGACCTTGAGGATCTCGAGGCGGCCGGCGAGGTCGGGGGGGCCGACGTAGAGCATCCGGTCGAACCGCCCGGTCCGGAGCAGCGCCTCGTCGATGATGTCCGGCCGGTTCGTCGCGGCGAGGACGAGGACCCGCTCCATGGACTCGAGACCGTCGATGCTGGTCAACAGCTGGTTGACGATCCGCTCGGTGACCCCGCTGCTGGTCTGGAGACCGCGGCGCGGCGCGATGGCGTCGAGCTCATCGATGAAGACGATCGCGGGGGAGGCCTGACGGGCCTTCTTGAAGATGACCCGGACGGCCTTCTCGCTCTCCCCGACCCACTTGCTCATGATCTCGGGACCCTTGACGGAGATGAAGTTCGCCTGGCTCTCCGTCGCGGCGGCCTTGGCGAGGAGGGTCTTCCCCACCCCCGGGGGTCCGTAGAGGAGGATCCCGCGGGGCGGCTCGATACCGATGTGCTTGTAGACGCCCGGGTTCCGGAACGGAAGTTCGACGGACTCCTGGAGCGACTGCTTGACCTTGTCGAGCCCGCCGACCTCCTCCCACCGGACGCTCGGGATCTCGATGGCGACGTCGCGCAGGCTGGAGGGTTCGATCTGCTTGAGCGCCTCGCGGAAGTCGCGGTCGGTGACCTTCATCCGCTCCAACAGGGTCAGCGGGATCGGCTTGTCGAAGTCGATCTCCGGGAGATAGCGTCGAAGTGCCCGCATCGCCGCTTCCCGTCCGAGCGCGGCCAGGTCGGCGCCGACGAAGCCGTGGCTGAGGGTCGCCAGCTCGCGGAGAATGCGGTCGCGGTCCTTCTCAGAGCCCTCGATCGGCATCCCGCGGGTGTGGATCATGAGGATCTCGAGGCGCCCGGCCTGGGTCGGGACGCCAATCTCGATCTCACGGTCGAACCGCCCTGGCCGTCGGAGGGCCGGATCGATCGCCTCTTCCCGGTTCGTGGCCGCGATGACGATGACGTTGCCGCGCCCGGAGAGGCCGTCCATGAGCGTCAGGAGCTGGGCGACGACGCGTCGCTCGACCTCTCCGACGACCTCGTCCCGCCGCGGGGCGATCGAATCGAGCTCGTCGATGAAGATGACCGAGGGGGCGTTCTTCTCCGCCTCCTCGAACT
>JAKIWG010000021.1 GCA_022750155.1 Thermoplasmata archaeon
TCTCGCGGACGCGGCCGAGCTTCTCCTTCAGGCCGCCGATGTCCTCGTAGGAGACGCGGGGGGCGGCGACCTCGGTCTCGGTGACGGTCTCGTCCTTGATCGTGATGAGGGTGGTTGGGCCGACCTGGACCGTCCCCTTCGGCGCGGTCGCGACGACCATGAACGGGAGCGAACCCCCCATCAGGAACACCCCGGGGATGACGAATACATCGCCGCGAACGAACGGCCGCCGGGAAAGCGCCTTTGAGACGAACTGCTCGAGCCCCGGTCCCAGGTCCATCTTGGCCGAGCCCGAATAGATCGGGGCGATCGTGACCGATTCGGCGATGGGGCAGTCGATCCGCTGGACCAGGACGCGGTCGCCGATGCTGACGCCGGCGTTCCGGCGCACGACCGCCTCGACCCGGATGAGGCCCTTCCCCTCGTCCTCCTGCTGGGCCCGGTTGACGACGGCCGCGGTGCCTTTGCGACCGCGGATCTCGACGATGTCCCCGACCCCGACCTTGAGGCGTTGGCGCGTGCCGACGTCCAGACGGGCGGTCCCGAGACCGATGTCCTGCTGGAACGCTTCGGCGACCCGCAGGGTGATGGTCTCCCCCATCTCAAGGACCATCGAGTCGGGGTTCGCTTAAATAAGTTCGGACGGGGCGGTAGTCCTCGGCGGGGGGAAGCGGGGGCGTTGGGCGGACCGGTGCGGCGCGGGCACCCACCCAGAGGGGGGCGGGAGGCCCCGGGGCGTCGGTCGTTCGCCTAGGAGACGGTGATCGAGTTCAAGGTATACCCCAAACCCGACCCGAACGACATGTCGACCCGGCCCGACGCGGAGCTCCCGGCCATCCCGATCGCGGGTACGTTGTAGATGATCGAATGGACGTACGCGTCGATGTAGGTACCGACAGCGTAGAGGTCCTTGTGCTTCAGCGTGGCGTTGATCCACCAGCCGTAGGTGATGGATCCGGCGCTGGCCATCGCCGTTCCCGTGGTGACATTGAAGAACGTGCAGTTGAAAAAAGCGCAGTGGGTCTGGTTGGTCATGTGCACCTCGACCGCCTGGGCGGCCAAGCCGTTCGACGCGAGATAGTACGTTCCAGTGGTGAGGTCAATGAGGAACACCCAGGTGCTCAAGACAGCCTGTGAGTCGATAGTGCAGATCTGGGCGCCATCCCCTCGGGAATTCAGGACCGGATGCGGACACGTCCCCGTCACGTGGATCGAGGCGGCCATCGAGAACGCGAAGGTCCAATTGACGACGACCGTCGTCGGGGTGGCGGAGCCCGGTAGAGTGCGGATCGGCACGAACAGGTAGGAGTCTGCCCGGGTGAACGCGTTGCTCGAGACGCCGACGGCACCCAAGCTGCGGGCACAAGTGCTCGCCACGGCCGCCTGTGCGGACCCCCCGCTCCCGGTCCGGGGACTCCAGTGGGAATGGTGCAGGAGCGCATTGGTGCAGCCGGACACCGTCGACTCATCCAGATTCCTGACCGAGCTGTGCCGGTAAGGTGCCCCGTAGACTATCGACGGCGCGGCCTGGGCCTGGGTCACGGGGGTCAACAATACCATGAACACGATTGCCCCCACACTCGCGTCGACGGCCGCTCGGCTACCCCACCGAACTCTCCCACGCCGGGGCGCCATCCCCCCGGGGGCAGGTCTCGGCCGCCTCATGGAATGTGCCCACTCGCCTGGGGTACGGTCCCGATGATTGCCGGGAGCACCCCATCCGCAGAATGCTTTCTGGGTCATAAATGCGGGGCGTTGTTAGCGGACCGCCCCGCTAGGTCCAGCCGGGGGGTACCGCGTCCTAGTAAGCGAGTCCACCGGCCCGAGGAGGCCGGCCGATCCGACGGACCCCGGGATCAGGAGCGCCCACCAGGCGGCCCGAGAGAATGAGGCCCGACGGGTCGCGGGAGTGCCACGCGGTGGAGCTCATCCGTCCGGTGCGGGACCCTTCGGGTCCGCAGGGAAATCCCCGAGCGCGAGCTGTCCCGCCTCTCGCGCCGCGGCCGACAGGTCGAGCGGGGGGAGGTCGAAGACCTCCCGCACGATCTGAGCGCTCCCCGGACCGAACCCCATGAAATGATTGTTCATGATCGCGTAGACGTCCGTATCCGCGTCGGTCCGCCCCTCGATCCGGTCGCGCATCTCGGAGATCTGGGGTCGGTAATCGCGCTGGATCCGGTCGAATGTGGTGAGCGCACGGTCCCCGATGAACCGGACGTACACGAACGGCCCCGTCCGCTCGGGAGGCACGTGGACGAACGGGAGAACGCTCCAGACTAGGGCCGCTTGCCGTTCGCGGAGGAGCTCGTAGGTCCTCGGGTCCCACCAGGAACCGTGGCGAAGCTCGACCGCGAGCTGGTATTCCTCAGGGATGTCACGGAGGAGCTCCGCCAACCGCCCCTCTCCCTTCTCCCGTGAAAACGAAGGGGGAAACTGGGCGACGATCGGCCCCAACTTGCCCGCCGCCCGGATCGGCTCGATGTTCGAGAGGAACTCGCGGAGCGCCTCCTGCGGGTTCCCGCCCGCCTTGGGATGGGTCACGTCCTGGGGAATCTTGAGGGTGAAGCGGAAACCGGGTGGGGTGGTTGTGGCCCACCTTCTCGCGAGGAAGGGACTGGGAGCCCGGTAAAAGCTCGAGTCGACCTCGGTGACGTCGAAGACCCGGGAGTATCTGGAGAGGTACTCGCCCGGGGCCGCTCCCGTGGGGTAGAACACCCCCTTCCAGTCATCATACGCCCACCCGGCGGTCCCCACCCGGTACCGAGGCATGGCCGGCGATGGACGCCGCGGGATTGAGGGTTTCGCGCGCGTTCCGGTGCGCGCCGGTCGGACGATAGGGAGATATCGCGGGGCTTCGCTCCCGTGCCCGATGGGCGACGAGGCGGCCCCGCTCCTCCGACGTCTTCTCGAGGCGGCCGGTTACCGGCTCGAGGACCGGCCCGGAGGACTGCGGGGGATTCGCGCACGCGACCACCGCGCGGTCTTCGTCGTGGACGGACTCCGGTCGCCCGTCGAGCTGGAGCACGAGTTCCCGGCCGACTCGGTGCGCCGCACCCTGGTGTTCCCCGAGGACCCGGGAGCGGTCGCCCGCGGGTTCGCGGCGGAACGGGGGATCGAGGTCCTTGACCCCGCGACGCTCGGCCCGGGGCTGGGCGAGCTCCTGCTCTCTCCAGCCCCCGACACGACGGGGGGATCGACGGAGTCTACCCGGGGACTCTCTCCACCGGCGGCAGTGTTCCCCGACGGCGAGCGGACCATCCGGCCCCGTCTCGGCCCGGCGGATGCCCGCCGCCTGGCCGGCGTGGACGGCCCCCGCACCGTGCTGCGATGGGTCCCGTACTACGTGTTGGCCTACCGGGTGCGGCCCGCCTCCGCCCACGGGGGGACGGGTCGGGCGAGCGATCACCTGGCCGCCGTCAACGCCCTCTCCGGTCACGTCGAGTTCTGGGAGCCGGGGGAGCGGGAGCTCGTGTCGGACGTCGAGTTCATCGAACACCGAATGTCCCCCCAGCTCGACTCCGCCGAGGCGCTGGCCCTCGCCGGCCCGGCGGTCCGCCGGATCCATACTATCAGCGTCGATCACATGGAGCAACACGGCGGCGCCCTGGTGATTGAGCGTCGCAAGGTACCCCCGGGGCCGGAGGACCTCGCCTTCGGCCCCCCGGTCCTGGTCCACGTACCTTACTGGTACATCGAAGGACGGGAGGGGCGGGCGGTCATCGACGCCGTGAGCGGCGAAACGGCGATGCCGGAAGAGGCCGAGTTGCCTCTCGAACGCTGAGCGCCCCTGCACGGTAAAATAGACCGGGCTGGTCGGTCCGGCGTGCTCCTCGAACAGTACTGCGTGGGCCCGCTGCAGAACTTCACCTACCTCGTGGCCGACGGCGAAGGCGGGGAAGGGGTGGTCATCGACCCGTCGTACGGGGTCGACCCCGTGTTGGCGGCAATCGACTCGCACTCGATCAAGGTGCGGCTGATCCTCAATACCCACAGCCACCGGGACCACGTCGCCGGGAATCAGGACGTCCGCCAGCGAACCGGTGCGAAGGTGGTCGCCCATCGCTCCGCGCCCCTCGGCCAGGACCTCTCGGTCGACGACGGCCAGCGATTCGAGGCCGGACGACTCCGATTCGAGGTGGCGCACACGCCCGGACATACTGCGGACAGCGTGCTGTACCTGTTCGAGGGCCAGGTCGCCACCGGCGACACCCTGTTCGTGGGAGAATGCGGCCGCACCGACCTCCCGGGGGGGAGTCCCGAGCAGATGTTCGACTCGCTCCTGCGCCGCGTGGTCGCCCTCGATGACGCGCTCGTGGTCCTGCCCGGACATGACTACGGGGTGACTCCGACCTCGACCATGGGGCGGGAAAAGAAGGAGAACTACACACTCCAGCCCCGGACCAAGGCCCAGTTCCTTCAGTTCCTGAGGGAGTGACCGGACGTATCCATGCCGCTCCCGGCTCCCGAGAATCGAGTGCTCCAGGCGGCCGGGGCGCGGCGGGCCGTACCGGGCCATCCGACTCGCCTCGAGCTGATCGCCACGCTACGGAGCGCCGGGGCCGGGTCGGAGGGCCTGCTCGCCGTCTACGACGCGCGGGCGATCGCCGGGGAGCGCCACTTGCTCTCCGCCTGGGCTCATCTCGGGCGTTCCCGGGCGCGGGGCGAGGCGCGGCTACGCGACCGCGGGGCCGAGTTCGCCCTCTTCGTCGCGGGGGACGATCAGCTCCCCCGGGCGCTGGAGAAGGTCGGCGTGACCGAGGCGACCGAGCAGTTCGTGGTCGTCGCGGAGCGCCCCCGGGACCTCGACGGGGCGATCGCCTCATTCGGGCTCGTGGCGGACCCGAGCGCGTACCCGCGGCCGGTGACCGAGGCGCTGCTCGACCGGCTCGGCATATCCGCGGCCGACCGCAGCGTCGTCCCGGTCGACGGCTGGGAAGGGCTCGTGCTCGAGCGCGTGGCGATGGTCGAGCTCAGCGCCCCCCATTCCCCGGCGAAGCCGGGGGCAAAGCATTAGTCAGGGGAGACGGTCGGACGCGCCGGACCGGCGGCCGATTGCAGGTGTAATCTAGCGGTAGGATATCAGCCTTCCAAGCTGATCACCCGGGTTCGAAACGGCGGGGGACCCTTCCCCCTCCCCGAGGCTCCCGGCGCCTGCACTTCCCGGGTCGGCTGCCGGTCCCGATGCCATGGTCTCGAAGGGATTATGGCCGACGGTCCCGCTTCCCGGCCTCCGGGACGGTGCTGAGGTAGCCTAGCCTGGAAAGGCGCCAGCCTTGAAAGCTGGTGGCGTTCTCGCCTCGGGAGTTCAAATCTCCCCCTCAGCGTTCCACGACCTCGCGTTGCGTTCGCCGAACGATTATAAGCGACGGGCCGCTCGCTTTGCTCTCGATGAGCGACGCCGGAGCCTCGACCCCCCTCATGGAGCAGTACGAGGGGGTGAAGGCCCGGTACCCGGGCCACCTCGTCCTGTTCCGAGTCGGGGACTTCTACGAGACGTTCGGCGACGATGCGCGCCTCCTCTCCCGAGAGCTGGAGGTCGTGCTGACCGCCCGGTCGGCGGACGCCCGCGGGGAGCGGACGCCGATGGCCGGCGTGCCCCACCACGCCGTCGAGACGTACCTGGGACGCCTCGTCCGGAAGGGTTACAAGGTGGCGGTCTGCGACCAGGTCGAGGACGCGCGGTTCGCCAAGGGACTCGTCCGGCGGGAAGTGACTCGAGTCGTTACGCCGGGGACCGTGGTCGAGGAGCGGATCCTCGCCGGTCCCGACCACAGTTTCCTGGCCTGCGTCGCGTTGGGCACGTCGGGCGTCGGCGCGCTCTCCGCCGTGGACATCACCACGGGCGAGTGGGTCCGAGACACAGCGGGCGAACCGGGGATCGACGGGCTCGTCTCCGCCCTCGCCGCGTTCTCTCCCCGGGAGATCCTGGTGGCCCCGGGGGACGAGGAGAGCGTGCGACGGACCCTCGAGGCCCAGTTGAAGCGCGAGTTCCCGCGGGTGCGCATCGAGCCCGCTCCACCGCCGATCGACGCCGTCGACCTACCGGCGGCCCTTAGCGGACCGACGACGACCGAGGTCGACCTCCGACTGGCGGCGTACGTCCGCGCGACCCAACCCCGACTCCTTCCGTTCCTGGAGCCGATCGACCGCGTCCCGGGCAACCGCCGCCTTCGCCTGGATTCGAAGACCCTTCGCCACCTCGAGATCTCCCGTCCGATGAACCCGGACGACCCGGGAGGAGTGACCCTGCTCAGCTCCTTCGGGGAGACCGCGACGGCGAGCGGGCACCGGACCCTCGATTTCTGGCTGAAGAACCCCCTCGCCGACCCGGTGCGTATCTCCGAGCGCCAGGACCGGGTCGAGGCGTTGCGGCAGCGCGGGGCCGAGCTCGCGGTCCTGCGGGCGGAGCTGGGTCGGATCTCCGACCTCTCGCGGATCGCCGCGCGTCTCGCGAGCCGGCGGCTGCGCCCTCACGAGCTCCTCGCGGTGCGCGAGAGCCTCGCCGCCGTGGGACGCACGCGCGATTGGCTGCGGGCCTCGGAGGCCCCGGCCCTCGAGGAACTGTGGGCCCGGCTCGACCCGCTGCCCGCGCTCCAGGCGACCCTCGCCGCCGCAGTGCCCGAGGATCTGAGCGCGAATCCCGCCGTGGGAGAGTGGCTCCGACCCGGGTTCAGTCCGGAGGTCGACGCCCTGGTATCGGTGGAGCGGTCCGGGGTCGGGGAGCTCGAGCGTCTGGAATCGGAGGAGCAGCGGGCGAGCGGGATCCGCACGCTGAAGATCGGGTACAACCAGGTGTTCGGCTACTACTTCGACGTCTCCCGCCCCAACCTGTCGAAGGTCCTGCCCCACTTCCGGCGGAAGCAGACCCTCTCGGGGGGGGAGCGGTACACCTCCGACGCGCTTTCGGCGATTGAGGAACGCATCCTCTCGGCTCGTGAGCAGCTCGGGGAGACCGAGTCCCGGGTGTACGAATCGTTCCTCGCCGAGGTGGAGCGGTCGATCCCGGCGCTGCACCGGCTTTCCCGGGCCATCGGGGAGCTCGACACGCTGTCGACGTTCGCCCACATCGCGCGGACCCGGGGGCATCACCGGCCGACGGTCGATGCGGGCCGCCGGATCCAGATCCGGGACGGCCGGCACCCGGTCCTGGAGCGGGTCCTCTCCGATGGGTTCGTCCCGAACGACACGGACCTCGACGCGGACGGGGAGCGTCTGTGGGTCCTCACCGGCCCGAACATGTCCGGGAAATCGACGTACATGCGCCAGGTCGGCCTGTTCGTGGTCCTCGCCCAGGCCGGGGCGTTCGTCCCCGCCCGGTTCGCCCAGATCGGGGTCGTAAGCTCGCTGTTCACCCGGATGGGGTTCACCGACGAGATCGGTCGGGGCAAGTCGAGCTTCATGGTCGAGATGACGGAGGTCGCGGAGATCCTTCGTTCGGCCGACGACCGCTCGCTGGTCCTGCTCGACGAGGTCGGACGGGGGACGAGCACCTTCGACGGCCTGGCCCTCGCGTGGGCGACGCTCGAGCACCTCCACGACCGCGTCGGCTGCCGGACCCTGCTCGCCACGCACTATCACCAGTTGACGGAACTCATCGAGCGTCTCCCCGGGGCTCGCAACGCCCACCTCGCTGTCCGCGAGGAGGGGGGAGAGGTGGTGTTTCTCCACCGCCTGGTCCCCGGCAGCACCGACCGAAGCTACGGGCTCCACGTCGCCCGATTGGCCGGACTTCCCCCGGAGCTGTTGCGGGAGGCCCAGCGGATGTTGCAGAGGCTGGAGGCGGACGGCGTGGCGATCGCGCCCGGGGACCGAAAGGGGAGGCCCGCGCCCGCCCGGTACACCCAGGCGGTCCTGCTGTCGGCCGAAGCCCCCGCGGTCCCCTCTCCGGTGGAGGAGGCCCTACGCGAGCTCGACCCGGAGCGGTTGACCCCGATCGACGCGCTCCATTGGGTCGCGGAGTGGCGACGCCGGCTCGGACCGCCGGGCGCCGGAGCCCCGCCGTGAGCGTGGGCGGGCGCAGGCGGATCCACCGTCTGTCGGCCGCCACCGTCGAGCGGATCGCCGCCGGCGAGGTCGTGGAACGACCCGCGTCGGTCGTGAAAGAGCTCGTTGAGAATGCGATGGATGCCGGGGCCACCGAGGTCCGAATCCGCCTCGAGGCGGGCGGCCTCGAGCTCGTTGAGGTCTCGGACAACGGTAGCGGCATCCCCCCCGAGGAGCTGATGCTCGCGGTCGAGCGGCACGCGACGAGCAAGCTCGGAGCCGAGGAGGCGCTCGAGGGGGTCGACTCTCTCGGGTTCCGGGGGGAAGCGCTGGCGGCGATCGCCGCCGTCTCGCGGCTCCGATTGACCTCCCGTCCGTCCGAGAGCGACGAGGCGCACGGGGTCTCCCTCGTGGGCGGCCAGCTCGTCGGCGAGTTCGTCGCCGGCCGGGCCGTGGGAACGACCGTCGAGGTCTCCGACCTGTTCTTCAATACGCCCGCCCGCCGCAAGTTCATGGGCTCGGCCGCCGCCGAGCAGGTCGAGGTCACCGCCACGATCGAGCGGGCGTACCTCGCGAGGCCGTCGACCGGTTTGACCCTCATGAGCGGGGAGCGAGAGGTGGCGCGGTTCCCGCCTGCCGATCGGCTCGAGGACGCCGCGGCCGAGGTGCAGGGTCCGGAGTTCCTGCCCCAATCGTTCCGTGTCGACCGGAGCGGGAGCGACGGGGTGGGCATCGAGGCGGTGGTGGCACGCCCCGCGCTCCATCGCTCCACCTCCGAGGGGATCTTCCTCTCGGTGAACGGGCGCGCCATCCAGTCCCGCGCCCTCAGTCACGCGGTTCGGCTCGCTTTCATCGACCACCTCCCGAGGACGCGCTTTCCGCTCGGGGTCGTCCATCTCCACCTCGACGCGCGACGGGTCGACGTGAACGTGCACCCCACGAAGCGGGAGGTGCGGATCGCCAAGGAGCGCGAGGTCGCCGACCTCCTGCGTCGATCCATCCGCGAGTCGCTGCTCGCCACGCCCCAGGTCGCCGAGCTCGCGGGACCCGCTCTCCCCGCCCTGGCCCGCGGGGCCGAGGAGAGACGGCGCGCGCCGAGCATCGAACACCTGCCGCCCCTCGCGGGATCCTCCCTGTGGGCCGCACCGGCGGCCGTCCAGCGGCGGCTGCTCCCCGACGAGGAGTCCCCGACGGTGGCCGGGACCTCCCGCCACCCGTCCCTGCGATTGCTGGGCTCCCTGTTCTCCCTTTATTGGGTCGCCGAGGGCGACGACGGCCTGGTCCTCGTCGACCAGCACGCGGCCAGCGAGCGGGTCCTCTTCGATGCCCTCCTCCGCGACGGGCGCCTCGGTCGTCAGGCGCTCGTCGAGCCGGTCCGGGTGACCCTGACCTCTCGCCAGCGCGAGCTCCTCTCGATGCACGCCGAGGAGGTGCGGTCCGCGGGGTTCGACGTCGAGCCGTTCGGCGGCGACCAGTTCCGGGTCCGCGCGGTCCCCTCGTACCGGGGTCGACGGGCACGGCCGGACGCCCTGGCACCCCTACTGGACGAGCTGGCCGCGGGGGGACGTCCGACCGTGCCGAACGGGATGGCCGAGCGACGGGCGGCCACGGTCGCCTGCCACGCGGCGGTCCGTGGCGGCGACCGGATCTCCTCCGAGGAGATGGGCCGCATCCTCGAGGGACTCTACGGGTTGGCCGAGACGGCGTACGCCTGCCCTCACGGTCGGCCGATCCTGGTGAAGTTCCCCCGAGGACGGCTCGACCGGCTGTTCCTGCGGAGCGGGGCGTAGCGTGCGGGAGCACGACCTCGTCGCCCCCGTCGTCCGATTCCTCGAAGCCCAGGGGTACCGGGTCTGGCCGGACCCGGACGGCTCGGACTACTTCGACATCGTCTGCCGGCGGGGGAATGAGGTGGGCCTCGTCGAGCTCAAGCTCGCCGACTATCGGAAGCTCCTCGCGCAGGCGCACCGGCGCCGCGGCTACGCCGATTGGGTCTCCGTCGTGCTGCCCCGCGCCTCCCTGATCGACAAGCTGCTCGCGCTCCCCTCGACGGACCGGGGGCGCCGGGTGGGGGTTTGGCGGGTCGAGGGGGATACGGTCCAGGTCGTCCGCCCTCACGCGCCGTTGCGGGCGCCGGAAGAAAGCGAGCCGTTTCCCGAGGCGCGATCGCGCCTCGTCGAGCTCCTGAACGCCCTCGAAGCCGGGCAGTTGCCGGTCGGGGTCCGGTGGGAGGGGATCGCCCAGGTCCCCGGGAGCGGGCGCCGTCGGAGGGCGACCCGCGATTGGCGACTCGACGAGTTCGACAACGCGCCCGCGGCGCCGCCGGCCCGCTAGCCCGCCGGGCGACGCTCGAGGAGCGGTCCGAAGACCTCCTCGAACCGCTCGGCCATCCGGGCGTAGCTGAACCGGTCGGCGTACTCGCGGCCCCTCGTCCCGATCTCGCGCCGCAGCGCCGGGTCGGCGAGCAGTTCGGCGAGGTCGCTCGCGAACTCCCCGGGGTCGTCCGAGGCCACCACTCGGCATGCCTCCTGATCGGGGAGCCCCTCCATCGGGACGTGCCGGCTCACGATCGTCGCGAGGCCGTATCGCATCGCCTCGCGCGGGGCGAGGCCGAAGCCCTCGTACTTGGCCGGGAATATGAAGACGTCGGCGGCGCGCAGGACCTTCGCCTTCGTCTCCTCGTCTACGACGCCGAGTCCCATCACGCCGGTCCCGGAGCGCACCGGGGATCCGACGACGAGGAACCGCGCGCCGGGGAAGAAGACCCGCACGCGCTTGAACGCCTCCAGGGCGACGGGGAGACCCTGCCGATCCGGGGTGCGGCCGATGAACGCGACCGTCGGCACGTCCACCGGCACGTTGAGCGACGTCCTGCACTCTTCACGGGTCCCCACGTCGAGCGGGTCCGGGACGCCGTGGGGCACGAGATGGACCCGCTCCGCCGGCATGGGGTAGTAGCGCTGCAGCAGCTCCCGGTTGTACGCCGAGGCGACGACGACGGCCGCCGCCGCCCGGATCCCCTTTCCTTCGAGGCGCACCAGCGTGCGTCGGTCCACCCAGTTGCCGAGGGTCTGGCGGAGCCCCCGGCGCTCCTCGAGCGGGCGAAGCGTGTCGAACGTGTGGAGCGCGATGTCGTGGACGAAGTAGCCGAACACGGGGGCCCGGGCGCCGGTGGGGAGTTCGAGCGCGCCCGCCTTCTCGTCGTTGGCGATGAGCAGGTCGGCCGAGCGGTCGAGGGCTCGGGAGGCATTCCGCCCGAACGCGATGTCGCGCCCGAACGGCCGTCGTCGCGTGCCGGTGAGCGGGACCGGGACGACGGCTACGCCCCGGTGCTCGCGGGCCTGCGGACGGTGGTCGTCCGGATAGAGGACGCGGACCCGGTGGCCCCGGGCCGACAGCGACGCGGACAGCTCCCAGACGGCCCGGCTGAGGCCGGAGGTCGGGTCGCCGGGAGGGGCGGTGGCGAAGAAATCGATCTTCCACGACGGCATCGCGCGCCCTAGCTGGCCGAAGGCCACAGGCGGGAGCCGAACGTTCGGCCGGTCATGTGGGCGGGGGTCGGGACGCCCATGCCCTCGAGCACGGTGGGCGCGATGTCGAGCAGGGACAAGGCGTCGACCGATCGCGCGCCGGGGACGCCGTCGCCGGAGGCGATGAGGATCCCGTTCATCCGGTGGACCCCGGAGCCGTAGAAGTAGGCGGGCCGGTGGCGGAGCATCGGACGGGCGTAGCTGAAGTCCATCCTCAGCTCCGTCGCCATGTCGTCGACGCGCAGCAGCAGCGCGGGCGCCTGGTCGAGGTTCGTCCCCCGGTAGATCGCCTTCGGGTCGAACACCTCGACGTGCGCCTCGGGGTATCGCTCGAGCTTCTGCCGGATCTCGTCGACGACGGCCGCCGTGCGCTCGGGGGTCAGTTCCGGGTTGTAGCGGTTGAGGTAGATCCCCTCGGGGACGGGGTAGGAGAAGGCGATGGTGCGCTTCCAGTCGATCTTCGAGGCCATCGCCTCGAAGCTCGACTCCCCGGCGAGGAGCCGCCCGACGCGCTCGCGCCGGGCCCCCCCGCGCAACCGGTCGGCGAGCGGGGTCAGGAGCCTCCGAAACGGCCCGATGCGATCGCTGGCGAGCAGGGCCCGGGATAGCACCCGGCGGCGCCAGGATTCCCCGCCGTGCCGCAGGGTGAGGTACTTCTCCTCGAGGAGCCAGCGGTTGGTGAAAAAGTCCGCGCACGCGGCCCCGTGGCCGTGGTCGGAGATGACGAGGGTGACGCACGGACCGCCGAGGGCGCGGAAGGCGTGGTCGGTCTGCGCGCAGGCGGAGTCGACCCCGCGCCAGAACGCGAGGAGGTCGGCGGGGATCTCGTCGTGGGGGCGGGCGAGCTGGGACCAGTGCTGGTGCTGGACCCGGTCGGTCTCGCGGAACAGGACGAACATGAAGTCGGGGCGGTACTGGTCGCAGAGGATCTTCGCCGCGCGACCGCGCTGTTCCACCCCGCGGGTCGCCTGGCCGATCCACTCGCTGCGATCGGACTCGCGGTACGCGGGAAGTTCGGGGAGGTACGGTTCCCCGAGCTCGGTCTCGAGGGAGGCCTGCAGGTGCGCCGGGTAGGTCGGCGGGTGCTCGGAGAGCATGCCGGGGACGAAGAACCCGTTCAGAGGGTAGCCGGACCGCAGCGGAAAGTTGAGGACTCCGACGCGGAGCCCCCGCCGCGAAAGGAGGTCCCAGAACGCCTCGGCCGGACGGAACGTCTGGACGATCCGGCTCTTTCCCGGACCGCCGTCCGGTTCGGTGAACCCGAAGATCCCCAGGCTGCCAGGGTCCTGGCCGGTCGCGAAGGAGTACCATGCGGGGATCGTCTTCGGCGGGTAGACCGAGGCGAGCGGGGCCCGGAAGCCTCGCTGGACGAGGCTCTTGAGGAACGGCAGCTCGCCCGCCTCCATCAGCGGGTCGAGGAGGTCGAAGGTCCCCCCGTCGAGGCCGAGGACGAGGAAGCGGAGAGGAGGAGGGGTCATCGGTACGGTACCGGCACGGGTCCGGTGGTTCTCGGGACGGGCCGCGATTAATAACGATTCGCGAAATCCGGCTTCAGAGCAGCCGGACCGCCTCGAGGTTGTACGGGGCCCTCGTCTCGAGATTGAACCGTTTGTGGAGGCTCGTGGAGAGGTCGACGATCTTCGACTCCTCGCCGTGGTTGAGGAGGATCTTCTGGGGCCTCGGGTCGAGGGTCGCCACGTAGTTCATCAGCTGAACGCGGTCGGAGTGGCCGGAGAACCCCTCGATCGTGGCGACCTCGAGGCGCACGGGCACCGTGATCGTCCGACCCCCGTCCATGAACGTCGCCTCGTTGAGCCCGCGCTGGAGGCGGCGGCCGAAGGTGCCGTCCGCCTGGTATCCGACGAAGAGGATGGCGGCCTTTTCGTCCGGCGCCCACGCCTTGAAGTATTCCATGACCGGGCCGCCGCTCATCATGCCGGACGTGGCGAGGATGATGCACGGGTCCTTCGAATCGAGCACGCTCATCCGCATCGACGAGGAATCGATCCGATGGAAGACATCGGAGAGGAACGGGTTGTCGCCCTGCTGGAAGATCTGGGTGCGGAGCTGGCTGTTGAGGTACTCCGGGTAGGCCGTGTGGATCGCCGTGGCCTCGAAGATCATCCCATCCAGGTAGACGGGGGCGCGCGGGATCTTACCCTCGCGCATGCGCTCCTCGAGCACAAGCATGACCTCCTGGGAGCGCCCGACGGCGAAGACCGGGACGATGAGCTTGCCGCCGCGGGAGAGGATCTTGGAGGCGAGGCCGGCGAAATCGTCGCTCGCCTGCTGGCGGCTTGGCTGGACGTCCCGGTAGCCGCCGTACGTCGACTCCAGGATCATCGCCTCCAGGCGGGGGAACCGGTTCGCGGCGGGGTTGAACAGCCAGCTCCGCTCGAACTTGATGTCCCCGGAGTAGGCGAGATTGTAGTCCCCGTCCCCCAGGTGGAAATGGCAGATCGACGACCCCAGGATATGCCCGGCGTTGTGCATGGTGAGGCGCATGTCCGGAGCGATGTCCGTCGTCTCGCCCCATCGCAGCGGGATCGTGCGCGTCATCAGGTCGCGCACGTGCGAGGAGTCGTAGAGGCCCTTGCGGGCCTCCTGGTTGGTGACCTTGATCGCGTCGAGCAGCATCAGCGCCATCAGGTCGCGCGTGGGCGCCGTGCAGTAGATCGGCCCATGGTAGCCGTACTTGAGGAGCACCGGCACGAGGCCGCAATGGTCGAGGTGCGCGTGGGTGATGACCACGGCGTCCAGCGAGTCGAGCGGGAGGAGCTCCGGAGCGTTGAAGAACGGGGTGCGGTCCGACCCCGGGTCGATGCCGCAATCGATGAGGACCTTCGAGTTCTGGGTCGTCAGCAGGTGGGCGGAGCGGCCGACCTCCCGGTAGCCGCCGAGGGCGGTGGTCCGGGACCAGATCTTCTCCGGAAGGCGGTCCCGGGCGATCCGGATCCCGACCTTCTTCAGGAACGTCCGCCGCTCGTCGAAGACGTTGCGGAGGTGGATCCGCACCTCCTCGACGGTCTTCGACGGGATGGGAGGGGTCCGGACGACCGTCGGGACCCAGCCGATCCGACGCTTGAGCTCGTTGAGGACCGCGCCCTGTCGGCCGATGGCGGCGCCGGGATTCGCTGCCTCGATCGTGACCTCTCCGGTCTCCGGCTCGAAGAACAGGGCGCTGATTTCCGCCTCGGTCGGGATGAGTTCGCGGATCGCGGCCTCGGCCTCCTTCGGGTCGATCAGCACGGCGGGGTCGCTGCGGACCAGCACCCGCCGGCGCAGGCGTTGGGCGATCTGCCTCAGCAGGTCCCCTCCGGAAAGGAACGCGTCGAGCTGCTTGGTGTACAGCACGATGTGCGGTCCCTCGAGCTCGATGTCGGTGACCTCGATGGTGTCCGGAAGGATCTCCCGGAGCGCTTCTTTGGTTTGGTCGACGAGTGAGTCGAAACTCATTCCTACATGCGAAGGGGTTGCGGCGGGGCCGGTGGTCCGGACGAGGACAGGAATCGGAAGGAAACGCTAGGCGAGCACGGGGGGCAACGGAATCTTGAGCGCTTTCAAGCGTTTATTGATTTCGTCCTCGCTGAACTCGTGGTATTCCTTGGCGGTGATCGTGTGGATGATGTATCCGTCGCCGCTCGCGGAGTCGCGCTTCATCGCGACGGTGAGGCCGCGCAGGGCGAGGTCGACGCCGTCGGAGACGGACATGTCGCGGGAGTACCCCTCCTCGAGGACCCCGTAGGCGAAGGTCGAGCCGCTGCCGACGGAAACGAACCGGTCCTCGATGGAGCCACCGGCCGGATCGATCGAGTAGACGTGGCCGCCCTTCCCGTCCACCCCGCCGAGGATGAGCCAAGCGTAGTAGGGGAACATCCGGTTCCCGTTGAGGATGTTCGCGAGGAGCGTGGCCGCCCCGTCCGCGCTCAGGAGCGCACTGCGGCGCAGTCGGTAGAGGGAGACCTCCGCCTTGAGGTAGCGCGCCAGCACCTGGGCGTCGCCGACGAGGCCCGCGACGGTGATCCCGATGTTGCTGTCGATTCGGAACAGCTTCTGGGTCATCTTGTTCGCGATGAGATTCCCGGCGGTCGCACGGCGCTCCGTGGCGAGGACGACTCCGTCCTTGCAGACCATCCCGATGGTGGTCGTACCCTTGAGCAGCCGCTCCTCGTCCCGGGCCCCGAGCGCGCGCATCTGAGTTCCCATAGGTCGGAAAACCAGGCGGGTGACCCGGGCTCGGTATATAACCGCTCGTTCGGGGTTTCCTCGGAGTAACCACCTCGGCCCGCCCGCGCCGCCGGGGGCGGGCCACGGCGCTCGTTTCCGGGCGGCGCGCGCCGCGAACCATTAAGCACAGGTGTGCGTCGGGGCGATGGGATTTTCGCGATGCACCGTCACGATGTGGTGGTCGTCGGCGCGGGACTGGCCGGGCAGCGCGCCGCGCTGGCCGCCGTCGAAGCCGGTCGGGACGTCGCGATCGTTTCCAAGCTCCACCCCCTGCGATCGCATTCGGGAGCCGCCCAGGGTGGGATCAACGCCGCCGTCGGGGCGGAGGACTCCGTCGACACCCACATCTATGACACGGTCAAAGGCTCGGACTATCTCGGGGACCAGGACGCGATCGAGTTCTTCTGCCGGGAGGCCGGGCCGACCGTCGTCGAGATGGAACACTTTGGGACGATCTTCAGCCGGGGCTCGGACGGCAACCTCGCCCGCCGACCGTTCGGGGGGCAGGGATTCCCGAGGACGATCTATGCCGCCGACCGCACCGGGCTCGCGCTCCTCCAGGCGCTCTACGAGCGCCTCGGCACCGAGTCGTTCACCCTCTACGAAGAATGGGACCTGACCCGCATCGTGGTCCAGGATCGGCGCGTCCAGGGGATCGTGGCGTTCGACCGACGCCACGGTGACTTCGCGGGGATCGCCGCCAAGAGCGTGGTCGTCGCCACCGGACCGGCCGGGCGGATCTACGGCCGGACCACGAACGCGCACAGCTGCACGGGGGATGGCATCGCCGCCGCCTACCACGCCGGGGCGCAGCTGAAGGACATGGAGTTCGTCCAGTTCCACCCCACCGCGCTCCTCGAGAGCGGGATCCTCATCACCGAGGGGGCCCGGGGCGAGGGCGGGATCCTGAAGAACGTCGGGGGGGAGCGGTTCATGTCGCGGTACGCCCCTCACGTCCTCGACCTGGCCTCTCGCGACGTCGTGTCGCGCGCCATCTGGACCGAGGTGAAGGAGGGGCGGGGGTTCCCCGGGGGGTACGTTCATCTCGAGCTGATGCACCTCGGCCGGGAACGGATCGAGAGCCGCCTGCAGGAGATCTGCGATTTCTGCCGGAACTTCGCCGGCGTGGATCCGGTGACCGAGCCGATCCCGATCATGCCCGGCCAGCACTACATGATGGGCGGGATCGGCACGAACATCCGCGGGGAGACGAACATCGCGGGCCTATTCGCCGCCGGCGAGGCGGCGTGCGTGTCGATCCATGGGGCGAACCGCCTCGGGGGCAATTCGCTGTTGGAGACCCTCGTGTTCGGCAAGCAGGCGGGGAACGCGGCCGCCGCCTACTCCGACCGGGCCGCGCCGACGGACATCTCTGAGGAGGTCGTGGAGGGGGAGAGTCGAGCGGTCCACGCGATGACCGACCGCAAGGAGGGCGAGGAGCCCCAGCACCTGCGGACCGAGATGCAGGCGACGATGGACGAGCTCGTCGGGATCTACCGGCAGCCCCAAGAGCTCCTGGAAGCCCAACGGCGGATTGGGGCGCTGAAACTCCGCTTCGCGAGCGTCCGGGTCGTCGACCGGTCCTCGGTCTACAACATCAACCTGACCGACGCCCTCGAGACCGGGCACATGATCGACCTCGCCGAGGTGATCGTCGCCGGCGCGATCGCCCGCACGGAGAGCCGAGGCGCCCACGCGCGGGTCGACTTCCCCAAGCGGGACGACGCGAATTGGATGAAGCACACCTTGGCCCGGTTCACCCCCGACGGCCCGGAACTGTCCTACGCTCCCGTGGCATTCACCCGCTGGGAACCGAAGGAGCGCGTGTACTGATGGAGGCGGAGTTCGTGAAGGCGCCGATCGAGGTCTACCGGTACGACCCGGGGACCGACCGGGCGCCCCGGTACGACCGGTTCGAGCTCGAGCTCGCCCCGCACACCCCGGTCCTGACCGCGCTGCTGAAGATCCGGTCCGACCTCGACCCGTCCCTGACGATGCGCTACTCGTGCCGCAGCTCGATCTGCGGTTCGTGCGCCATGGTGATCAACTCGAAGAGCCGACTCGCGTGCCAGACCCCGGTGGGACCGGAGCTGGAACGCCACGGACGGATCGTCATCGACCCGATGCGCAACATGCCCGTCCTCCGCGACCTGGTGGTGGAGATGGGCGGGTTCTGGGGGAACTACCGAAAGCTCGAACCCCATCTGGTCGAGAACCCGGACCGCCCGCTCCCGGAGGGGAAGACGAGCTCGATGTCGCCGGAGGAGGTCGATCGGTTCAAGGAGACGCCCCGGTGCATCGCATGCGGGGCCTGCTACTCGGCGTGCCCGGCCGTGGAGCACGACGCCGAGTTCCCCGGCCCGATGTCGCTCGCCAAGCTCTACCGGTTCGTCGTCGACCCTCGGGACGGAGCCCACCGGGAGCGCCTGCTGAAGATCCAGACCGGGGGACTGTGGCTGTGCATGCGATGCCACCTGTGCACGGAGGCCTGTCCGAAGGACGTCCGCCCGTCGGAGCGGATCCGGGACCTGAAGGAGATGGCGATCCGGCTCCAGGGAGCCACCGAGCACGGCTCCAAGCACGCCATCGGGTTCAAGGACAATATCCGGGAGAAGGGGGTCCTCAACGAGTTCAAGCTCGTCCGCCAGACCTACAACTCCCTCGAGATGCTCGCCCAGGTGCCGCAGGGCCTGAAGATCCGTCGAAAGAAGCCGGAACTGACCCAGACCCCGAAGGCGATCGAGGGGCTGGCCGAGGTCGAAAAGCTCTACCAGATCCTCGATGACGAGCCGGGGGATTCTCCGTGAAGCTCGCCTACTACCCCGGGTGCGTCGCGCAGGAATCGGGCAAGGAGCTCGACCTCGCCACCCGCTGGGTCTGCCGAGCGCTCGGGATCGAGCTCGTGGATTTCCCCAACTTCTCGTGCTGCGGAAGCGGATTCATCGACGAGGCGAACTCGATCCTGAACGTGGCGATGAACGCCAGGAACCTCGCCATCGCCGAGCGCGCGGGGCTCGAGCTCCTCACGGTCTGCTCGACGTGCCAGGGGATGCTGACGCTCGCCAATCGGCGCCTGGAGGAGCCCGCGGTGAAGGCCAAGGTCGACTCCGCCCTCACGCAGATCGGGGTACAGTACCGGGGGACGACCCCCGTCCGCCACCTCCTTCAGGTGCTGACGGAAACCGTCGGCGCGGAAGCGATCCGAAAGCGGGTCCGGCGTCCGCTCACGGGCCTCAAGGTCGGAGCGTTCTACGGATGCCATCTCCTACGGCCCGCCGCCGAGATGCGCTCGGAGAGCGCAGAGGACCCGCACTCCTTCGAGGACCTGATCTCCGCTCTCGGGGCGACGCCGGTGATGTACCGGGGTCGCGTCATGTGCTGCGGGTTCCCCATCCTATTCGTCAAGGAAGCCACCGCCAACCGGATCGCGGGCCACCAGATCGAGGACGCGAAGGCCCACGGCGCCCACGCGATGGCGACGCCCTGTCCGCTCTGCCACATCTCCCTCGACTCCTTCCAGAACCAGGCCGCCAAGTCGGTCGGCCAGGAGCTCGACATGCCGATCTTCCACCTCCCGCAGCTGGTCGGGCTCGCCCTCGGGGCGACCCCGGAAGAGCTCGGGCTGCCCCGGCACCTCGTGTCGACGGACTCCGCGCTCCAGCGGATCGGCCAGGTCGCCGTTCCCACCTGAGCCCGGGGTCGATCTCCGGCGCAGGTTCGCTCCGGGGCCACCCCTGTGGCCCGGCGTGAGGTCTAATCGTCTCCGGAGGTGGGGGAGCCCCGCGCGGGAGATCGGGGGTGGATGACGAACGGTACCGAGGCGGAGCTCCTGTTCGTGGGGCTCATCGCCGTGCTCCTCCTGCGTCGGGCGTATCTGATGATCCGGGGGACCGAGGTGAACATTCCCCGGCTTGCGGGGTTCACCGTCCTCTACATCTTCCTCTGGGGACTCGTGGTATTCGGAACTTCTCCCGCTCCCCCATGGTACTCGGCGCTTCTCGATGTGGTCATCGTCGTGGGCACCCCGTGGCTGACGCTCCCGTTCGTCGAGCGGCGCGTGGAGCTCTCCCGGACCCCGGCCGGGAGCTGGGAGTACCGACTCCCGCTCGGGGTCCCGCTCGCCTACGTGCTCCTGTTCGTGCTTCGGCTCGCCGTCAATCTCGTCGTGCTCGGGGAGAATCCGTTCATCTACCCGCCCCCCACGGTGACCCTGACGCCGTTCACCTCGGCGCTCGTGGCCACCGTGGACGCCCTGTTCTCGTTCAGCACGGGGCTGTTCGTCGCCCGGGGGGTCGCGGTCTACCGGGTCTACCGAACGCGCATCGCATCGCCCCCCACGCCCGACCCCGCCCGATGACGGGAGAGCGGGGGTCGGATCGCGCGGCCCCGGTCAGAGGCGGTTCGGTGGTGCCGGACCCGGGGCGGTGAGGACGCGGGCGCCTTCCCCCTTGGTCACGTGGAGGTGGAGCCGGTCGCAGACCCCGCGAAAGTACTCCCCGGAGGGGCCGTTGAACGCGCTCGACAGGTGTTGCCCGAGGGCGGACTCGTCCAACCCCGGGTCGACGCGCGGGGTGAACATGCACCGGAAGACGAGGTACCGAGAGCCTTCCAGGTCGATACGGTCGGTCTCGGGAGCGCCGCAGAAGGGACACTGCTGCACGGCCTCCCCCGAGCCGGATGGGGTAAAAGGGTTGTCGGTCGCAATCCTAGTCGATGTAGCCGAGGGACCGAAGACGCTCCCTCAACCGGCGCTCGTCCTCCTCGGAGAACGGGACGTCCGACGGCTCTTCGAGCAGCCGGGCGAGGACGAACTCGACGAACCCGTCGATGGACGTGAAGCCGCTCCCCGCGATCCGGGCGGCGATCTGCCTCGCGGTGTCTTCTGGGATATGGATCGTGCGCAACGGTGCGGCACCCGCGTCCTCGGCCAATTCGGAGCCCTCGACCCTCAACGACCCAACTAGGGTCATAGACTCTTCGCCCCGGCCGCGTGCACCGCGCCCTCTCTGGGTCGGTCTACTCCCATTCGATCGTCGCCGGAGGCTTGTCGGTGACATCGTACAGGACCCGGGAGACCCGTCCGGTGAGCTCGCGAGTGATCCGTTCGGCGATGGTGCGGAGCATCTCCCACGGCACGGTGGTCGCCACCGCGGACATGGCATCCACCGACTCGACGATCCGGACGCTGACGGCTTCGCCGTAGACCCGGTTGTCCCCGATCACCCCGACGGTCCGCACCGGCAGGAGGACGGCGAAGTACTGCCAGGGACGCGTCATCCGGCCCGCCTCGATCGCCCGGTCGACCTCCTCCTCGACGATCGCGTTCGCGCGTCGGGCGACGGCGACCCGCTCGCGCGTCACTTCCCCGCCGACCCGGACGGCGAGCCCCGGGCCGGGGAACGGCTGGCGGTCGAACTGGGGGATCTTCAGGTGGCGGGCGAGCTGGCGGACCTCGTCCTTGTACAGGTCCCTCAGCGGTTCGACGATCTGGAGCTTCAGGTCCTTCGGGAGCCCGCCGACGTTGTGGTGGGTCTTGATCGTGTCGCGCAGCGCCCCGCCGCTCTCGATCCAGTCCGGGGCGATCGTGCCCTGGACGAGGTGTGACGTCCCGAACATCTCCGCCTCCTCCTCGAAGACCCGGATGAATGCGGTCCCGATCCGACGCCGCTTCTCCTCCGGGTCCGTCACTCCCGCCAAGGCCCCGAGGAACCGATCGGCCGCCGGGAGGACGCTGATCGGTAGCCCGCTCTCTCGGAAGAACGCGCTGACCTTCTCGACCTCGCCTTCGCGCAGGAGCCCCGTGTCGACGAAGATCGCCCGGGCCTTCTCGCCCAGCGCCTCCTGGGTGAGGATCGCCGCCACCGTCGAGTCGATCCCGCCGCTCGCGGCGACGATCGTGCGTTCGGGAACGGCGGCCCGGATCCGTGCGACCGCCTCGACGCGGAACGCCTCGGGGTCCCTCACGTCGTCCTCGTCGGGGGAGCTCCCGGCTCCTCGCGCCATTTCGCGCGGTACCGGTCGATCGCGGCGGTGATCGTGGGATACTTGAGCGCCAGGATCGACGCGGCGAGCAGGGCGGCGTTCTCCGACGCATCGAGCCCGACGGCCGCGACGGGGATCCCGGGGGGCATCTGGACGACCGAGAGGAGGGAATCGAGACCCAACCCCTTGTTGAGCGGCACGCCGATCACCGGGCGGGTGGTCCTGGCCGCCACCGCCCCCGGGAGGGCGGCGGAAAGGCCCGCCATCGCCACGAACACGTCGGTCTCCGGGTCCGCCGCGAGGCGGTCGACCTTCTCCGGGGTGCGGTGCGCGGACGCGACGTGGACGTCGCAGGGGATGCCGAGCTCCTCGAGCCGGGCGCGCACCTTCTCGGCGGCGTCGAGGTCCGAGCGGCTCCCGACCAGCACCGTGACCTTCATCGGGCGGAGCGAGTCCGGCCGGGAGAAAAGCCCTTCGCGCAGGGAACGGCCACCGATGGGAAAGCGCCTTTACGGGAGGAGTTCCCGCGGGACCCATGGGCTGGCGTCTGCACCGGGGCGGGCGGCTGAGGAGCTGGATCGGGGCCCGGTTCGGGGGCGACGTCGTCCTCGGCGACCGGGTCTGGCGTCGCTGCCTCCACGTCCTCGGGGTCGCGGTCCTGCTGTACTACCTGCTCCCGGTCCGGCTGACCCCGTGGCTCACGACGGAGGAGGTCCTCCTCGCGGCCCTCGGCCTCGTCGTCGTGCTCGAGGCCGCGCGGCACGCGATCGGGGTGGAGCTCCCGACGATCCGCGAGCACGAGCAGCACCGGATCGCGAGCTACACCTGGTTCGCCGTCGGGCTCGTGGCGGCCGTCCTCCTGTTCCCGAAACCGGTCGCCGTCGCGGCCGTCCTAGGGACGGCGCTCGTCGACCCGCTGATCGGGGAGCTCCGACTCACCGAGACCCGTCGCCGTTGGTACCCGTACGCCCCCGCCGTCATCTACATCGCGCTGGCGGCGACCTCGTTCTCGGTGGTCGGGGGCTGGCACGTGCTGCCGACGGTGTTCGCCGCTGTGACAATGGCGGGGGTGGCCCTGCTCGTGGAGCGGCCCAAGCGGGCGTGGCTCGACGACGACATCACGATGACGCTCGTGCCCGGTCTGTTGTGGACCGTCGTCCTCGTGCTATCGCCGGGCGTGCCGACGTTCGGTCCGTGATCGGAACGCCGGGCGCCTACACGATCGGGGTCAGTCTTGCGTGGGGGGGGCCCTTCTCGCGGTCGATGGAAATCGAGTAGATCGTCGTCCTCGGCCGGATCCCGTAGATGCATGGGGCGTTGTCGATGTTGATGATCCGGAAGTACGTGTCCATCATGTTCAGGATCTCGCTCGAGACGAGCAGGCCCGGCTTGAGCAGGCCGATCCCGAGGTTGCCGACCAGCTTGGTCCGCTGCACCCCGTGGAAGTACATCCGGATCGCCACCTGGTCGCCCATCAGGCTCTCGAGCGTATCGAAGGCGGTGTACTCCAGGAACGGCTTGTTCTCCGGGCCGCGCGCGGCCTTCTCGGCCGTCACCATCGCGCGCAGCGCCTCGTCGCGGCCGAAGCGGGCCATCGGGACGATATAGGAGAGCTCCGTCTCGTTGGCGGTGTAGTCGGCGATCCGCACCCGCGTGTCGAACACGTGGGGGGCGGTGTGCCGGCTGAGGGTCTCGCGCAGCTTCTCGTGGGACTCGCCCGCGGCGAGGACCGCGATGATCCCGCGCCCCTGCGAGAGGAAGTTCAGCAGCGTCGGCGTGAAGAGCATGTAGTAATCGTCGATGCCGACGTTCACGTCGACCTCGAACGCGTTGAAGCTCCCCCGTCGGAACCCGCCCCCGAGCAGACCGTCGAAGTCGGGGATCCCCGTCGAGTAGAACCGGTCGGGGTCCGCCACCGGCCGCCACGCCGGGGGCGTGGTGCCGACATGGTCGGGCTGCAGGAATCCCAAGGCCTCGAACCGGCCCTCGTTGAGCGTGACGGCGTACCGGGGACGGCCGATGGCCGTGGCCCGGAGCTTTTCGAGCCGCATGTGGCGGACCCGGCGCTCGTCGAGCTCCTCGCGCTGGATCGAGATGAGCCCGTCGACGAGATACTCGATCCCGCCGGCCTCGGGCTTCTCGAGGATCATCACGACGTTCGTGTTGGACCCCTCGACGAGGTCCTTCTGGAGGGCCATCACGAACTCTTCCATTTCGAGCCCGTACTTGTGGGTCACTCCCTCGAGGGAATCGATGACCAGCAGCGACTTCTCCGGCAGCGCCTTCTCGACCCGGTTGTAGACGTTCTCGACCTCCGGCATCGGGTTGCGCTTGAGGAGGGCGTGGAGGTGCGTGCGGTCCACGCGCGTGGGCGGGCCGCGTTCCTCGCCGAAGGAGCGCATCATCTCGCGGGCCGCTGCGATCTTCTTCTGCTCGGCCTCGGGGAGCTCGGCGGTCGCGCTCTTGCCCCCGGCGCTCACGGCGTCGAGGAACAGCTTCCCCGCGTCCAGGATGCGCGCGCGCATCTCCGTCGCCTTGAGCCAGGGGAACTGTCGGTAGAGCGCCTCGTCCCCGACTCGGGTGGAGAGGTAGTACGATTGCGCGGGTTTGCCCATGCGCTCCAGGAGCTCGAGCCCGAAGGTCGTCTTGCCGGTTCCGGCGCCGCCCTTGACGATGAGCGACCGGCCCCCGCGACCCGATAGAAATGCGATCACTTCCGGGGGAACGCCCCCGACCGATGCACCATCCTGAGTTGCCAAGAGACCTCACCACCGGACCGAACGGTCCGTCTCCGGTGCTCGCCGCATTTGCGCTATACCGGGATGCTTGATGGTCGGAACCTGAACGTAAAGCTTTCGTCCCGGCGGAGCGGCTAGCTCGCCCCGACGGCCGGGGGAGCCGGCAGAAGGGCCGCTCGGACCGCGGCATCGACCGCGGCCCGCAGCGGGGCCCCCGGTTCCCCGATGGCACTGGCCGCGCTCGGGTTCCCGCCTCCCTTCCCCTCGAAGGCGCTCCTTCCCGCCTCCACGCAGGCGAGCGCGGAGACCCCCGGCGCCGACGAGCCGACGAACAGCAGTCCCCGACCCTCGGACTCGCCGGCCAGCACCGCGACACGACCGGGGAGCCTCGTCAACCGTCGGGAGAGCTCCATGAGCGACTTCCGGTCGAGGGCCGATACGTGGTGGACCACGCTCACCGAACCGCCGGTACGGATCGCGGCGGGGTCGGTGAGAAGGCGCTCGGCGAGACGCGAGAGGTCCTCCTTTGTTCCGGCGCGCGCCTTCTGGCGGGACTCCTCCACCTCGCCCAGGAGCCGGTCGATCCCCTCCCCGACCTTCTCGGGGGGGACCCCCAGCTTGCGCGCGGCGTCCCTCAGAGCGTGCTCGTGGACCTCGCGGACATCGAGCGCGCGCTCGCCCGCCGCGTAGGTGAGCCGGACGATCCCGTCCTGGATGCGCTCGGTCCCGAGGATCTGCACGGAACCGACCTCGCTCGTGTGCGTGCAGTGCGTCCCGCCGCACGCCTCGACATCGAAATTCTCGACCTCGACGATGCGCAGCTCCCGTCCGGGCACCGCACCGCCCTGGTACAGCGTGAACCCAAAACGACGCTCGGCCTCCGAACGCGACTCGAAGTAGCTCTTCACGGCGCGGTCCTCACGGATCACCTCGTGGACCCGCCGCTCCACGCGGCGGACCTCCTCGGCGGTGAGCGGACGGAAATGGGTGATGTCGATGCGGGCCGATTCGAGCCCCTTGTACGCCCCGGCCTGCCAGACGTGGGGCCCGAGGACCTCCCGAAGCGCGCCGTTCAGCAGGTGGGTGGCGGTGTGGTGCTGCATCAACTGCACCCGCCGGGCCGCGTCGATGTGACCGTGCACCCGCTCCCCGACGTGGAGCGCGGTCGGCCGCTCCAGCCGGTGGAACACCCAGCGGCCCTTCCGGGCCACCTCCACGACCGCGACCTCTCCGATCCGACCGGTGTCCGTGATCTGGCCCCCGCCGGTCGGGTAGAAAAAGGTCCGGTCGAGGACGACGAGCGGGCCCTCCGACCAGACGACGTGCGCCTCGAACGACAGCGTGTAGGGGTCGAGATAGTACTCGACCTTCGTCTCGGCCACGGCCGCGGGCAGCTCCGGCAACTCCGCGCCCTTCTCCGCATAGTCGGTCTCGCGGGCCTCCTGCTCGTGGCGGGCCGCGAGCCGCGCGTAGAAGTCCTCAGGGATCGCCGGCGGATGCCGGAGCTCCTCGACGGCGACCTCCGGAGGGACCCCGAGCGAATCGTACCATGCGACCAGGTCGTCCGAAGTCAGCGGCTTCCCCTCCCGCTCGGCGCGCTCCTCGTGGCGGTGGATCGCGGCGCGGGCGCGGACGAGCGCCTCGGCGTACCGTTCCACCTCCGCCTCCACCACCCGTCGCAGGTCGTCCCGGTGCGCCCCGACCTCGGGGAAGATTCGCGCGACCTCTCGTCCCACGCGGTCGAGCACGGCGGTGATCTCCGGCGCCTCCGGGACGCGCTGGAGGAGCCTGAGCATCCGGCGCAGGAGGAGCCGTGCGAAGTACCCGTCCTTGCTGTTGGACGGCACGACCCCGTCGGTCAGCAGGAAGTTGAGCGCGCGCGAGTGGTCGATGAGCAGGGTGGCCTCGCGAGGAGGGAAGGTCACGCGGAGCTCGTCGTACATCGACCCGAAGACCGCCTCGTAGGCGGTCTTGGTCCCCTGGGAGACCCACGTGAGCCGCTCGAGCCCATAGCCGGTGTCGACGACCGTGAGCGGCATCGGCTTCAGCGCCGCCCCGTCGCGGACGTACTCCATGAACACGAGCGTCGCGACCTCCGACCCCTTCAGGCCAACGCTGAGAGAGGGCCCGAGGTTGCCTCCCCCCTCCCACTCCTCCTCCTTGTACGTGATCGCCGCGGGGTCCGCGCCGAGCGTCGAGGTCAGGAGCTCGTGACACAGTTCGACGGTCCGCTCCTTGAAGTAGACCTCGTGGTCCGGCCGGTTGAACGCGTGGTGCGCGAGCATCTCGAACAAGGTCAGATGCCGACCGCTCCGTCCGACCTCCTCGAGGTCGATGAACCTCAGGCACGGCTGGCTGATCGTGAGCGGGTTGGCCGGCGGAGGGATCGCACCGCTGGTCACCCAGGGCTGGAAGTCGTAGATGCTGGCCTGCGTGAAGAACACGTCATTGCGCCATCGCGCGACGACCGGGTACCGACGGACCCTCTGGTGGCCCCGGGCCTCGAAGAAGGAGAGGTACGTCTCCCGCATGTCGTCCGGTGAGTACGCGCGGGCGAACCCGGGGTGTCCGATGAACGTGTACGGGCTGCAGGGAGCCTCCTGGCAACGGTCGTGTGCCCCTTGGCTCCAGAACGCGGATCCGCACACCACGCAGGCCCTGCGGCGCATCCCGACCCGATGGAAGAACTGAAGGTCGTACTCGGCGGGGTCCATCGGCGGGCAAGGCCGAGCGCTCTCGGGGGAAAAGGGCTTCGCCGGAGACTACTTGCGGAGCGTGGAGCGCGTGCGCCGGGGGTGGGCCGGCCCTGCCGTGCCGTCCGCGGTACGCCGAGCCCGGTCCTCCGGCCTTGGAGTGGCGGTTCCCGCCCGGCGGGCGATGCCGGTCGCGCAGAGATCGAGGATCGGGCACTCGTGACACCGCGGGCCGCGAGGCCGGCACAGGTTCTGCCCATGTTGGACGATGATCGGGTTGAGGGGGTTCCAGTAGGGTTGCGGGAGGATCCGCCTCAGCGCCGCCTCCGTATCCTCGGGGGTGCGGGTTCGGACGGCTCCCAGACGGTTCGCGATCCGGTGGACGTGCGTGTCCACGGGCATCCCGGGGATGCCGTAGCCGAAGACCAGGACGCAGTTGGCCGTCTTCGGTCCCACGCCCGGAAGCGTCAGCAGCTGCTCCAGGTCGCGCGGGACCTGCCCGTCGAAACGAGTCAGGAGTTCGCGGGCGCATTCGCGGATCTTGCGCGCTTTGACGTGGTAGAACCCGGTGGCATGGATCAGGCGCTCGACCTCCCGGGTCGGGGCCCGGGCGAGGGAGGCCGCGTCCGGGAACCGGGCGAACAGCTTGGCCGAGGCGGCGTCGGTGTTCGCGTCCTTGGTCCGCTGGGAGAGGATGGTCCCGATCAGGACCTGGAACGGGTCTTCGGCGTGATCGCGCAGGTACGGGACGCGCCAATCCCCGCTCCCGTAGAACCGGGACAGGCGGTCGAGGAGCTCCTCCCAATCGATGGGGACGGTGCGGGTCACGCCTTCCTCGGACGACGCGTCGACCGGATCGATGCGGGCTTCTCGGAGGTCGCCGGGGCCGGCGCGGGAACGTCTGCCGGGTCCGAAAGGTCCGGAGCGGCCTCCCCGCCGCCGTCGAGCACGTCCAGGATCTCGCCCACGAGGTAGTCGCTCCCGAGCGCGAGCGTGAATCCGTCCGGGCCGGTCGCCACGCGCGCGAGGCGCAGCCCGGTCGGGACGTCCGGCGCCTGGACGATGCGTGGGAATCGTCCCTGGGCCGCCAGACGGAGCAACTCCAGGGGAGCGGTGCGTTCCGACCGTACCGGGACGAGGACCACGGTCTGCGCGACGGGGGACAGGCGGTCGAGCATCTGCTCGGCCTTCTTGTCCTTCAGGCATCCGAACATCACGACGTTCTCGGCCGGATCCTCGAACGGTTGGATCTCGGCGATCGACCGGGCGACGGCCGAAACGCTTTCCGGAGTATGCGCGACGTCGAGGTACAGGTCCGGGCGGCGTCGCACGAGCTCGAGCCGCCCGCGCCACCTCACGTGGGCGAGTCCGTCCCGGATGGCCCGGTCGCTCAGGGCGAACCCCGCGCTCTCGGCGTAGACTTCCGAGAGGGCGATGGCGACCGCCGCGTTGCCGGACTGGAAGTGCCCGAGCAGCCGCAGCTCCACCCGCTCGACCGTCCGGTGCGGCAGCGCGATCGACAGCGTTTGGCCCTTGGGGTGGAGGGTTCGGTCCACGACCTGGACCTCCTCCCCCAGGTGCCAAACGGCCACTCCGAGCTGGTCGGCGATCCGGTCGACGACCGACCTCGCCCCCGGCGGGAGCTCGCCGACCACGGTACGGGTTCCCGGGTGGAGGATGCCGGCCTTCTCGCGGGCCACGTCGGCGAGAGTCGGACCGAGGATGTCGGTGTGCTCGAGTTCGATGGTGACGATCCCGGTGGAGGGCGCGTCCAGCACGTTCGTCGAGTCGAGGCGTCCCCCGAGCCCGACCTCGATTACCCCCGTATCGACCCCGGTCCGCCGAAAGTGGTCGAACGCCAGCGCCGTGGTGACCTCGAAGAACGTCGGTTCCCGGTCGATGGAGCCTCTCGAAAGCAGTGCCTGCCCGGCCCGCGCGACGCGTTCGACCCCCTCGACGACCTCCCGCTGGGAGATGGGCCGGTCCCCGACGTGGATCCGCTCCCGGTAGCTCTGCAGGTGGGGGGAGGTGAACCGGCCAACCGTGCGACCGCTTGCCCCGAGGATCCCGGCCACCATCGCCGCGACGGAGCCCTTTCCCTTGGAACCGGTGATGTGCACCGACGTGAAGCTTGCCTGGGGGTCGCCGAGGGCTCCGAGCAGGCTCCGCACCACCTCGAGGCCCGGACGCATCCCGAAGCGCCGCAGCGCAAAGAGCCGGTCGAGTGTTCGCCGGTATGCCTCGTCGGACACGGACCGAATCCGCCCATCGACCCGGCCCGACAGATAACGAATGCTCCCGGCGCCCGGCCGGGGGCGGTCGCTCAGTACATCGAACGCTCTCGATAGGCGCCGAAGACGTCCTGGAAGGCGTGCACGATCTCGCCGAGCGTGGCCCGCGCGCGGAGGGCGTCGAGGACGGCGGGCATCGTGTTCTCCGATTCCGTTCCCGCGACCTTCCTCAGGCGCTCCAGGGCCGCGGAGTGGGCTCGGGCGTTGCGACGTCGCCTCAATGCCGCGAGCCGTTTGGACTGCTGCGCCCGGGCCTGTTCGGAGATCTTGAGACGCGGGACCTTGATCGGCGCGTCCACCGTGTAAGCGTTCACGCCCACCACCTTGAGCTCGCCCGACTCGACGGCGCGCTGGTATCGGAACGACGCTTCCTGGATCTCGCGCTGGAAGAACCCCCGCTCGATCCCGGCCACGACCCCGCCGAGCGCATCGATCCGGTCGAAGTACTTGCGCGCCTCCTCCGCCATGCGGTCGGTGAGCCACTCGACGTAGTAGCTCCCGCCGAACGGGTCGGCGGCGGCGACGACCCCGCTCTCTTCGGCGATGATCTGCTGGGTTCTGAGGGCGATCCGCACCGCGTCCTCGGTCGGCAGCTGCAGGGCCTCGTCGTAGGAGTTGGTGTGGAGCGACTGCGTGCCGCCCATCACCCCGGCGAGCGCCTGGATCGCGGTGCGGACTACGTTGAGCTCGGGCTGCTGCGCGGTGCAGGAACACCCCGCGGTCTGCGTGTGGAACCGCATCCACCACGAGCGCTCCTTCTTCGCGCCGAACTTGCCGCGCATCGCCTCGGCCCACAGACGTCGCGCGGCGCGGAACTTGGCGATCTCCTCGAAGAAATCGTTGTGGGAGTTGAAGAAGAACGAAAGTCGCGGGGCGAAATCGTCGACGGGGAGCCCCCGCTCCACGGCCGCCTCGACGTACGCCATCCCGTCGGCGAGGGTGAAGGCGAGCTCCTGGACGGCGGTGGAACCGGCCTCGCGGATGTGGTAGCCGGAGATCGACACCGGGTTCCACCGAGGCGTCGCGCGTACCGCGTACTCGATGGTGTCGGTGACCAGTCTCAGGGCCGGCTTCGGCGGATAGAGGAATTCCTTCTGGGCGATGTACTCCTTGAGGATGTCGTTCTGCGTGGTCCCGCCGAGGGCGGCCATCGGGACCCCCGCCCGCTCGGCCGTGAGAAGGTACATTCCCCAGACGATGTTCGCCGGGCCGTTGATCGTCATGCTCGTCGTGACCCGGTCGAGCGGGATCGCCCGCAGCAGCCGGCCCATGTCGTCGAGCGAGGAGACGTTCACGCCGCACTTCCCGACCTCTCCGAGCGCCTCGTGGTCGTCGGCGTCGATCCCGTAGAGCGTCGGGTCGTCGAAGGCGATCGACAGACCTGACTCGCCGTGCTGAAGGAGGTAGCGGAACCGGGCGTTCGTGTCCTCCGGGGTCCCGAACCCGGAGAACATCCGCATCGACCAGACCCGGCCGCGGTACATCGTGGGGTGCACGCCGCGCGTGAACGGGTACTCCCCCGGGTAGCCGATCTCCTCGAACTCCCGGTCGGAGGAGAGGGGGGTGTAGAGCCGGTCGACCGGGATCCCGCCGAGCGTGGTGAACTCGCTGCGGCGCTCGGGGGATCGTGCGAGGGCCGGGGTCAGGATCTCCGCTTCCCAACGGCGTTGCGCCTCCCCCAGCCGCCCCGTGGAGCGGCGACGCGCGCGCGGCCCATCCGACGTCGGGGCCGGCAAGGGGGTGGAGTTTCCCGAAGCCATCTCCGACCTCGACGGCGCCGTGGGGTAAAGACCCTTGCCGGGGTCGCCACGCGATACCGGGGAGCCGGCCGGGCGGGGTGCGCTACGCCGGGGAGCCACGACGGCGGGAGGCCGAGGGGCTCGCCGGCCGTTTCGCCCGCGCGATCTTCACGACCCTCTTCGCGGGGGCCGGCGACGTCGGGGGGCTCTGCGCGGCGGAAGAGCCGACCCTCAGCCCGACGAGGCCCGTGTCCCCGCGTCGAAGGACCGGCCGTCCAAGGCGGGCCGCGAACCGGTCGAACGACAATCCGGTCCAGTTCGTGTTGTCCGCCAGCACGATCGACCCGGCGGCGAGCTTCCCGGCGACGGTGTCGAGCTCGAAGGCGAGATGAGCCGGGGTGTGGAGGCTGTCGTGGAGGAACAGCTCGACGGAAGGCAGCTCGCCGACCAGCTTCGGGAGGAGCTCTTGACTCGGCCCGATGCGGAGGTCCCAGCGCCCCCGCAGGTACTCCGGGACCGCCCACCCGGTCTCGCACCCGGGCGGGAGGCACACCGGGGACTCCTTTTCGGCGAGGAGCTCCGCCTTCTGGCGGGTGGGGAGGTCGATCGAGTGGAGCGTCCCGGTCCGGTTCTTCGCGAGCGCGAGCAGGATGTGCGCGGAGGAGACGCCCGAGGAGACCCCCGTCTCGATCACGTGGGCGGGTCGCAGCATCCGAACGAGGGTGTACAGCTCGAACGGGGCCGCGAGCTGCGCGTAGAACTCCCGCCCCTTGGAGAGGTGACGACGCCGGATCTCGCTCTCGAACCCCCCATAATCGCCGACCTCGCGCAGGGTGCGCTCGATGTCCGATGCGGGCAGGTCGAGCAGACCCGCCAGCCACTCGAGGTCCGGCATCGAGCGGGTGTCGCCGAGGGCCTCGACGGCCAGGGCCACACTCGGGGGCGCCTTCGCTCGGGCCGGCATCGCACCGAAACCCGGCATCGGGTGTATAGACTTTGGGGGAGCGGGTCGTGGGGGGAACCGGGTCCCCGCCGCCACCACCTCCCGCTGCGACGGGACGCGCCTGTGACGCCCCGCCCCTTCCCCGCGGGTTCCCGCTACGGTTGACGAGCGTCGTGGGGTACGAGCGTCGCCCGACGGACCGTGAGCGACGTCACGCTCGCCTCCCGGGTGATCTGCGTCTCGTCCAGTCCGATGCGGGACGACCAGAACGGTGCATCCACCACCAGGGTCTCGTACTCCCCTCCCTCGCCGGCGACGTGCAATCCACGGCCGTCGGTCGAACGGCGCTCCAGACGAGAGAGCATCGCCAGGTCCAGGCGCCGTCCGATGAGATCCGGGCCGAGGCCCTCGGCGGCGAGGTGCACGAGCCGGATGTCGAGGCCCGCTCCGACCTCCTCCCGCACCACCCGACCCGCCTCCTTCCCCCAAAGCGGGGCGAACAGCGGGCGCGACAGCTCGAAGCAGATCCGGCTGAGCCTCGCCCACTGGTAGGAGGAGGCAATGGCCCCCGCCGTGACCCACCCGCGGGAGCCGGCGAGCGCGGTCCTCAGGGCCGCCAGCTCTGCATCCTCGCCCGTGCCCTCCACGGAGACCTCCCGGTACCGCTTCCCCCATGCTCTCGCCTGCAGCTCCACCATCGCGAGGTTCGGAGTGTGGAACATCCACGAGCTCGGGTCGGAGGGCTTGAGGGTGAGCAGCTCGTCGACCGACCCGCCCTGGGCGTCGAACAGGTACGCCGAGTAGAGCGAGTCCTTCCCGCCGGAGACCAGGGCCGTGACCCCAGTGTCCGGTTCGCTCACGGGATTCCGATGCCCGGCCGCCACCGCCCGTACAGCGGATCGAGGGGGACGCGCCCCACCTCGCCCCCCTTCCACAGGAGGACCCCCTCCGCGTCGGTCACGCGTCCCAGTCGGGCGATCGGGATTCCCCGCATCCCTCGCTCGAAGGCGGCGGATTCCTCCGCCGGGACCTCGGCGACCCATCTCGATCCTCCTTCGGCGACGAGTCCGATCCCGGCGTCGGGGAGCCCGGTCGCTGCGAGGTCGACCGAGAATCCGAGATGGCCCCCGAACGCCATCTCTGCGAGCGTCACGGCGAGGCCGCCGTCGGAGAGGTCGTGGACGGACCGGAGGAGCCCGCGCGTCCCCGCGCGAACGAGCGCCCCCCCGGCTCTCCGAAGGCGCTCCGGGGCCGGTGGGGGGACGGGGAGGCCCCGGATGCCTCGACGGCGCGCGTAGAGCGAGCCGCCGAGTTCTTGGCGGCTGGTGCCGACGAGGTACAGGGGGTTACCGGGATCCTTTAGGTCCGAAGTGACCGCGGTCCGCAGGTCCGGCAGGAGCCCCGTCGCCATCAGCACCGGCGTGGGCGGGATCTCCGCGCCGAGCCCGCCGTTGTAGAAGCTCACGTTCCCGCCCGGTACGGCCATCCGCAGGGCGCGCGCGGCGCTGGCCAGCCCCCGGACCACGTCGGCGAAATCACCGAGCACCCGGGGGTCCTCCGGATTCCCGAAATTTAGGCAGTTGGTGAACGCGTCCGGGGTCGCCCCCACCGCGTAGAGGTTGCGCGCGGCTTCCTCCACGACGAGCGCGGCGCCGCGGCCCGGATCTTCCCGGCACGCCCAGGGCTGAGCGGCGACGGTCACCGCGAGGGCGGCCCAGCTCTCGGTCCGGGGTCGGAGGATCGCCGCGTCGCCGTGGCTGGGGGAGGTCACCTTCCCATGGAGCGACTTGACGACGGTGCGACCCTGGACCTCGTGGTCGTAGACCCGGATGATCGGTTCGCGGGACAGCGAGTCCGGAGCGAGCACCATCTCCTCGAACAGCGCGGAGATCGACGGGGCCTGCACGCGGAGAGTGGGGGAGCGCTCCGGTCGGGTGCGACGCCGCGTCGGCCGCCGGAGGATCGGCGGGTCGATCCGGAAGCTCAGCCGCAGGTGGCCGGCGGGGGAACCCCGGTAGAACAGCCGCTCGCGATCCTCCTTGATGACCTCCCCCACGTCGGTCGCCGGGACGTCGTATCGTCGGAAGATCGCGAGCAACGGGGCGAGGTCGCGGGGCCGGACGTCGAGGATCATCCGCTCCTGCGACTCGGAGATCCAGATCTCCCACGGCCGCAGGCCCTCCTCCCGTACTGGGACCCGGTCGAGGTCGATCCTGAGCCCGAACCCGCCGGAGTGGACCAATTCCCCGGAGGCGCTCGCGAGGCCTCCCCCCCCGAGGTCCTTCACCCCACGGACCAGGCGGCGGTCGAACGCCTCGAGGCACGCCCGGATCAACGGCTCCTTCATGATCGGATTGCCCAATTGGACCGCACCGCGCGACTCCTCCTCGCTCCGCTCGGTCAGTTCCTGCGAGGCGAACGCCACGCCCCCGATCCCGTCGCGGCCGGTGAGTCCGCCGACGAGCACCAACCGGTCGCCGGCCCGGTCGGCGCGGTTCGGCTGCAATCGGGAGGTCGGGAGGAATCCGACACAGCCCACGTTGACGAGCGGGTTCACCGTGTACGCTGGGTCGAAGTAGACCCCACCGGAGACCGTGGGCACCCCGACCCGGTTCCCGTAGTCGCGGATCCCCGCGACGACGCCGGACATCAGATATCGGGGGCTCTTCACGCCCGGAGGGATCGCCTCCGGTGCGGCATCCAACGGGCCGAAGAACAGCGGGTCCGCGAGGGCGATGGGCTTGCCCCCGACGGCCAGGACATCCCGGAGGATCCCGCCGATCCCGGTGGCCGCCCCGCCATACGGTTCCACCGCAGAGGGGTGGTTGTGGGACTCGATCCGGATCGCGTAGGCGTATCCGTCCTCGAACCGCAGGACTCCGGCGTCCCCCGTGCCCAGGACCTTCGGCCGGGCGTGAAGCCGGGCGAACCCCGATCTCAGGAAACGTCGGGAGCTCTTGTAGCTGCAATGCTCGCTCCAGCTCTGGGCGAGGCCGGCGAGCTCGACGTCCGTCGGCTCCCGATGTTCGGACCGGTAGTACGCTTGGATTCGGGCGAGTTCGGACGACGAGAATCCGAGCCCGCGTTCGGCCGAGGTGGCCTCAAGCTGCTTCGCGGTCGAGCTTCGCACCGGGAGCTCGACGACTCCCTCGGCCCACGGCTCGGGGGTCGGCGTGGCTCGCGTCCCCATCGACCCTACCCGCTCACGGGTCCGACGGTCACCCGGTGGATCACGGGGTTCGCGAGCAACCGGTCGACGGCCGTGGCGGCGAGGCCCTCGGCAGTGGGAGCGTCCACCCCCTCGAAATCCAGCGTGAAGATGCGCGCGGTGTGGACCGCCGAGATCCCGTGCAGTCCGAGGAGCACCAACGATTTCTGGACGCTTTCGGCCTCGGCGTCCATGACCCCGGGCTTGAGCTCGACCCGGACCGCCACCGACACCTTCCGGCCCGGCTCGCCCACGAAGATCCCCGCGGCCGCATCGAGCCGAGCGGCGTTCTTAACCCTGCGCCCGAGCCGGGGAGGCGCCTCGTCGGACGGGGGCTGGGAACGCCCTCCGCCCCGCCGTGGGGAGCGCGCGAATCCAGGCCACCTCAAAACCTATATAGTGGACCTTTTTCGGAGCGGCGGCGGAGGGCACTTAGTAGTACATGGAGGAGCTCATCTGCTCGGTCGAATTCCTTCGTAGCAACTCCGAATTGGTGGCCCGCGTCTCGAGCGAAGCGGGGGGGGTCCGGGAGTACCGCGGACCGTCCGCCGACCCGGTCATCGACCAAGTGATCAACGACCTCCAAGAGGAGTTCGAGAGCGCCCCGGCGAACTAGCCTAGGGTTCGCGGGGGCATAGCCGAGGTCGAGCGCGCCGCATCACCGTACAAGGGAGAGTAGAGCAGCATGGGGGGGCCATCCGAGGGGAAACCGCCGGTCAGCCGCGCCGTGGAGAGCGCGTTCACCAAGGTCTGGGGGGACGAACACGTCGTGGCGCTCATCGCCTTGAAGGTCGAGACCGCCGAGGCGGACAACGTCGCGACGGAGGTCGCGCGCTTCTCCGAGGTCGACGACGTCTTCCTCGTCACCGGGGACACCGACATCTTTCTCAAGGTCCGATTCCCCCACTACGAGGAGCTGAAGGAGTTCGTCCTCCACCGGCTCCCGGCCGTCAAGGGGATCCGCGAGACGAAGACCCTGCTCGTCGTCACCGCGTACAAGGAAGGCGGGGAGGCGCACCGCCAATGACGGGCGTGACCGGTGCCGCGGCCCCTTCCGTCGGCGCGCCGCTTCCCGGAGGCCCCCTGCCGACGGAAGAGCGCTCGCAGAAGCTCGCGCGCATCGTCGACTCGCTCGACCAGCTCTCCGACGACACGTCGGTCCCCCGGAACGTCCGGCGGGGCGCCGCGTCGGCGAAGGGCGAGCTCGGCAAACCCCGCGTCGCGCTCGACGTGCGGATCGCGAGCGCGGTCTACGTCCTTGACGACCTCGCGAACGACCCGAACCTGCCGACCCACGGTCGGACCGCCATCTGGTCGATCATCTCGAGCCTGGAGAGTTTCCAGTGAGCCTGGGTACGCCAAACCTGAAATACGCACCCCTCGTCCACGCCGGACGGAACGGGAGCGGGCCCGTAGCTCAGGTAGGTTGGTCGTCCGGCGACGCCGGCGGCCCTACAAAGAGCAGCTGGCTTTTAACCAGTTGGTCGGGGGTTCGAACGGGAGCTCGACGGCGATCGTCCGCAGCTCCCCGGCACTCCCCCCGGGCCCGTTCCGCTCCACCGGAGAACCAATGAGTCCCACGCGCGCACGGCGTCCGAAGTCCTCCAAACGCGCCGCGACCGACCCGGCGGCCCCGCCGCCTCGCACGTGGTCGACGCACCACCTCGTCCCTCCCCACGAGATCCTCACCGAGGAGGAAACGCAGAAGGTCCTGCAGACGCTGGGGGCGTCGATCGAGCGTCTCCCGAAGATCCTCGCGAACGATCCGGGCCTTCGGACCGACTCGAAGTACCAATCCTACAAGGACGCCCACGAGCCGCTTGCCGGGCGCCTCGTGCGCATCCGCCGGCCTTCCTCCACCGCGGGCGAATCGGTCGCCTACCGAGTCGTGATCGCCAACCTGGGGGACTAGATCCGATCCATGCGCGAAATCGTCGATGCGTTCTTCCGGGAGCGGTCCATCGTCAACCACCATCTCGCGAGCTTCAACGACTTCCTGCCGACGAACGACAATCCGAACTCGAGGATGCAGCGGATCGTCGACGATTCGCGCGTCTCCGAGGACTCCACCGAGCGCGGCGTCGTCCGGCTCGACGTCCAGAAGACGAAGAGCTCGATCTCGGTGCGCGTCGGCCGGCGCCGGGACCCCCGGACCGGGCAGGTCTCGCCGTCGAGCGAGCCCACGATCTTCGTCGGCCAGCCGTTCGTCAAGGAGCCGGTCGGGTCGAAGCCGACACTGACCCCGATGGAGGCCCGGCTAAGGAACCTGACGTACCAGGCGCCCATCTACCTCAACGTCACCGTCGTCGAGAACGGCGTGGAGCGCGCCCCGGAGCAGGTGCACATCGGCGACCTGCCGATCATGGTCAAGAGCCGGCCGTGCAACCTCCACCGGGCGAACATCGAGCGGGACAGCGGCTTCCCGCTCTCCGACGAGGAGTACCGCGCCAAGCTCGTCGGGTACGGGGAGGACCCCCTCGACCCCGGCGGCTACGCCATCATCGGCGGGACCGAGCGGGTCATGATCAGCCTCGAGGACCTCGCCCCGAACCGGATCTTCGCCGAGTTCAACGAACGCTACGGCACCCCGATCGAGTCGGCGAAGGTGTTCAGCCAGCGGGGCGGGTACCGCTCCCTGACCGTCGTCGAGAAGAAGAAGGACGGGATCCTCCAGGTCTCGGTCCCGACCGCCTCCGGCCAGATCCCGCTCGTCATCCTGATGAAGGCCCTCGGGATGAAGAACGACGAGGAGATCTTCCAGGCGGTGCTGGGCGAGCTCCTGCCGCTGGACGAGCCGTTCGTCCAGACGATGAAGCACCTGCTGAACGTCAACCTCGAGGAGTGCGTGAGCAAGAAGCTCTACCCCCCCGAAGGGATCCTCACCACCGAGGACGCGCTCCTCTACCTCGAGAAGAAGTTCGCGACCGGTCAGGCGAAGGAGTACCGGCAGCGGAAGGTCGACGGCATCCTCGACCGGTCGCTGCTGCCGCACCTGGGGGACGCGAAGGACGACCGCCTGAAGAAGGCCCTCTACCTCGCACGCATGGCGAGGACGGTCCTCGAGCTGAACCTTAAGGTCCGGGGCGAGGACGACAAGGACCACTACGCGAACAAGCGCCTCAAGCTCGCCGGCG
>JAKIWG010000022.1:0-11069 GCA_022750155.1 Thermoplasmata archaeon
ACGAGCTCGAGCGGTTCGACCCGACGCGATTCGTCTCCCGCCTGCTCGGGATGGGGGACATCCAGACCCTGCTCGAACGGTTCGAGGAGCTCGAGGACAAGGAAGAGGCCCAGAAGGCGGCCGAGCACATGATGAGCGGAAAGTTCACGCTCCGCGACATGCGCACGCAGCTCGATTCGCTGGGCCAGATGGGCCCGGTCTCCAAGCTGATGTCGCTCTTTCCCGCGTTCGGGGGGGCGAAGCTCGACGAGTCGCAGATGAAGGAGACCCAGAGCCGGTTGCAGCGGTTCCGTGCGATCCTCGACTCCGTCAATGCCGACGAGCTCGATGACCCACACCTCATCAAGAGCGAGCGGATCCAGCGCATCGCGCGGGGGAGCGGGCAGAAGCCCCAGGAGGTTCGGGCGCTGCTGAAGTACTGCGACACGACGCGCAAGGCGGCCCACGGGATCGCCTCGAACCGCAAGCTGCGCCGTCAACTGGAGCGCCAGTTCGGTGGAGGGGGGCCCCCGGCGTAACCGCCCGGCCTGGCATGTCGGTCAACCCCGCCGAGGCCTTCGCAGGGTTCCTGCTCGTCTTTTTCCTCCCCGGGTTCGCCGTCACGCGGGCGGTCTTCCCGGAGTGGCGCCTCCGCGGGGCGCTTGCGATCGAGCGGGCCGTGGAGACCGCGACGTTGAGCCTGGTCACGAGCGTCGCCCTCACGATCCTCATCGGTTTCGCCCTGCTCCAATCCCCGAGCGGGTTCCAGGCCAGCTGGTCCGACCCGCTCCTGGAGCTCTGCCTCGGCGCCGTGACCTTCCTTGGCCTGGTCGTCGGATGGTGGAGGGGGGCGTACCGGCGAGAGCCCCCGGCGACGCCCGCACCGGAACCCGCCCCGGGGGATTCGAACGCCTGGGAAACGCTCCGCGACCTCGAAGCGAACGCTCGGGAACGCCGTCGCCTCGCCCACGCCCTCCGCCGCACCCCTCCGGGGTCCCGCGAGGCCGAGGAGCTCGAAGAGCGTCGGCGGGCGCTCGAGGTTAAGAGCGAGGAGCTTCGTCGTGCCCGCGAGGCCGAATATGCCGGGTAACCCGTCGCCCTCTGCGGGCCTGAAGGCGGTCTTCGTGGTCCGGGGCGAGCTGCGGCTCACGCCGGGAAAGGTCGCCGTCCAGGTGGCCCACGCCGCCGTCATGCTCTATCAGCTCGCCGAGCGGAAGGACCGCGCCCTCCTCCAGCGATGGCTCGAGGGAGGCCAGAAGAAGATCGCGGTCCTCGCCCCGACGCTCGACGATCTGGAGCTCCTCCAGCGGCACGCCCGGGCCGCCGGGATCCCTTCCGTCATGGTCGAGGACGCGGGGCTGACCGAGGTCGCACCGGGCACGAAGACGGTACTCGGCCTCGGGCCGGCGTTGCCCGGGGAGATCGACCGCGTCACGGGCGAACTCCCCCTCCTATAGCCTCCTTTCCGCCCCCGCGGCCGGAACCGGTCACAAGGACGATTCGCCGTCAGAGAATCGGTCGAGAAACTGATAAATCGCTATATAGGGGCGCCTGAATCCGACCGTTAGCCGGGTTAACGCGTCGCTCGACGCGCTGGCGGGAATCCACCATGCGGATGTGGGTCTACATCGTGAGAAGGGCCCTCCTCCTCATTCCCGTCATCATCGGCGTCATGACCATCACCTTCGCGATCCTCTCCGCCCTCCCCATCCAGACCCACCTGATCGCGGTCTTCGGGGCCTCCAAGGTCCCGTACAACCCGGAGGTCCCGTGCGGCGACGTCGGCCAACCGGGGAGCGGGAACTGCCGGAACCCCACCTACTTCCAGCTCGTCCACCAGCTCGGCCTCGACCAGCCGATCGTCGTCCAGTGGGCGGAATACATGAAAAACAGTCTCACCCTGAACTGGGGGACTGTCGACTACCACAGCAACGCAGCCAGTTACTTCAGCCTCACGACGAGCATCCCGGTGACTACCGTGCTCGGGTGGTATCTTCCCTATACCCTCGAGCTCGCCGCGCTCTCGCTGATCATCATTCTCGCCCTCGCGATCCCGCTGGGGAACTACTCCGCCGTCTACCGGAACCGTCCGATCGACCAGGCGTCCCGGATCATGTCCTTCTCCGGCTTCGCGCTACCGGGGTTCCTGTTGGCGACCCTCGCCCTGTTCGCCGCGGTCATCCTGAGCGGCGGCGCGACGCCGACGTGCAACTTCAGCTCGACCCACTACTACGACTGGTACGGCTCGTGGCCGCCGTTCCCTCAATGCGCCAATCAACCGAGTTGGATCGGAACCTACATCCAGACCTCCCCCACCGGCTTCCCCACCATCGACGCGATCTACCACGGAGACTGGACGCTCGCCTGGGAGTCGGTCCGCCGGATGGTCCTCCCGGCCCTCGTGATCGCCTACGGGTCGGTCGCCGGGATCCTGCGATTTGTGCGCAACAGCATGCTCGAGGTCCTCAACCTCGACTTCATCCGGACCGCCCGCGCGAAGGGGGTACCGGAGTCGGCCGTCGTGAGCCACCACGCGGGCCGCAACTCCCTCAACGTCACCGTCACCGTGCTGGGGCTCACCTTCGCCGGGTTCATCGGCGGCTTCCCGATCATCGAGGACGTGTTCAACCTGCACGGGGTCGGCCTCCTTCTCGCGAAATCCATCCAGCCCACACAGGATTTCGGCCTGATCTTCGGCACCACGCTCCTGTTCACGATCATCGTCGTCGTGGCGAACATCGTCGTCGACGTCCTCTACGCGTACCTGGACCCCCGGGTCCGGCTGGGATGACGCGATGACGATCCCGGCCCCGCTCGGCCCGGCCGCCGCGCCCGGGACGGTGATCCCGAAAGGGGGCCGACCCCGACCCGCGATCGCCCAGCTGAAACGAACCCTCTACTTCCTCTCCCGGAACGCCCTCGCGATGGTCGGGCTCATCATCGTCGTCTTCTTCGTGGGGGTCGCGGTCTACTCGCTGACCTCCCCGCTCTCCGACCAGGCGCTCCAGAACTACTGTTCCATCCCCTACGGAGGCACCCCGCTCATCGGGTGCCAGCAGATCTGCGTCTACGACTCGACGATGGGGCCGGCGCCGGCGCCCAACTGCTACCCGACGAACGGGGCCGACATCGGATTCGTGGGCCCGACCGCCAACCTCGCCCATCTGACCGGGGGACCGTTGCCGCTCGGCTCCCTCCAGCCGACCTCGGGCAGCAGCCCGTTCTACTACAGCATCTACGACGGACTGCTCAAGGGCTCCGCGTGGTCGTTGGGGATCGCCGCCTCGATCGTCGTCAGCGGGGCCCTGATCGGTCTCGCGCTCGGGGCCATCGCCGGATATCGCGGGGGATACACCGATGAGTTCATCATGCGGTTCACCGACATCTTCCTCTCGATCCCGGGGATCCTGCTCGTCCTGGTGATCGTCGCCTCGCTCGGAGGGTATGTCTCCGGGCTCGAGGGCCGGATCCTGCTGCTCGTCGGAGCGTTCGTCATCACCTGGTGGCCGTTCTACACCCGCATCGTGCGGGGCCAGGTGCTGGTGACGCGCGAGCAGAAGTACGTCGAGGCGTCCCGGGCGAGCGGCGCCAAGACCGGGCGGATCCTCGTCAACCACATCATCCCGAACAGCCTCTACCCCGTGTTCGTCCAGCTCTCCCTCGACGTGGGGGCGATCCCGCTGCTCATCGGGGGTCTCGTCTTCCTCGGGTTCAACATCTTCCCGACGCAATGGTTCCCGGAGTGGGGCGCGATGTCGGCGAACTCGGTCGGGAACCTCCAGACCCTGATCGAGGCGTGCCAGTTCGGCTCGTGCACGTTCCCGTGGTGGCAGATCTTCTTCCCGGGCGTCACCGTCTTCCTGTTCGCCATCTCGGTCAACTTCCTCTCCGATGGCCTGCGCGACGCGCTCGACCCCCGGCTGAGGCGGTAGCGTTGGCCGCCGCGGCGACCCCGGTCAGCAATCTCCCTCCCCCTCCCCCGGGTCCCCCGAGACCGCTCGCCACCTCCGCGGGGGCGGCATCCCCCTCGACCCCGCGTCCGTCGACCGTGGGGAATGTGATCCTGGACATCCGCAACCTGCGGACCTACTTCTTCACCTACGATGGCGTCGTCAAGGCGCTGGACGGCGTTTCGTTCAACATCCGCAAGGGGGAGACGGTCGGCCTGGTCGGCGAGACCGGATGCGGCAAGAGCGTCACCGCGTTCTCGATCACCAAGCTCATCGCCGACCCCCCGGGCCGCATCATGGACGGCATGATCCTGTACAAGGGCTCGAACCTGCTCTGGGGGATCGAGCGCGAGGCGAAGTTCAAGCCGTTGAAGGGGACCAACCGGGTGAAGGTCACCCGGCGGTTCCGGCGGATCCGGCAGGGACAGGACCGGATGACCGCCGTCCGGGGCGGCGGCATCTCGATGATCTTCCAGGAGCCGACCTCCGCGCTCAATCCGATCTTCTCCATCTCCGAGCAGATCTCCGAGGCGCTCCTCCTCCACCGCGGGATCCCGATCGTTCAGGGTCTGCTGAAGGCCTCCCTCCGGGACCCGGCCGCCATCGTGGCCCGCGATGCCGCGGTGGAGGCGGCGATCGCCCAGCTCGTGCGCGTCGCGCGCGCCAACGACCCGGAGACGCTGCGGCCCGCCGCGGACGCCCTGGGCCGCGCCGCGGGGCTCCCCTCGATCGGGACCCAGGCGTACTACATCTTCCGCACGGCGTGGGCCGACCCCGAGGCGAAGGTACCGGAGATCCGCAAGGCGATGCGGCGCGTCCAGCTCTCCGGGCTACGCATCGGCGGTCTGCGTCACAAGGCCCGCCTCCTCGAGCTTCAGAACGAGCTGAGGGCCGCCTACATGCTCGAGATGCGATACGCCAAGCCCGAGGCCCGCCGTCGGCGGGCGATCGCCTTGCGCCGCACCGCCTCGAACCTCCGGGGGATGGGGTATGGGCTCTGGGGGGTCCGCGGCTACGTGAACAAGGCGCTCAAGGACGAGACGTTCTGGCAGACGGTCGCCCTCCTGGAGGGGGTCTCGATCGCCAATCCCGTCCAGGTCGCCCGAGGCTACCCCCACGAGCTCTCGGGGGGCATGCTGCAGCGGGTGATGATCGCCATGGCCCTCTCGGCCGAGCCGGAACTGCTGGTCGCGGACGAGCCCACGACCGCGCTCGACGTGACGATCCAGGCGCAGATCCTCGAGCTGATGCGCGACCTCAAGGCCCGGATCGGGACGGCGATCCTGCTCATCACCCACGACCTCGGGGTCATCGCCGAGGTCGCCGACCGGGTCTGCGTGATGTACGCGGGCAACGTCGTCGAGATCGCGCCGGTGAAGGAGCTCTATCGCCACCCGCTCCATCCGTACACCCAGGGATTGCTCAATTCGATCCCCCGGATGGACCAACCGGACAAGAAGCTCGAGTCGATCCCGGGCTCGGTACCCAACCTCATTTATCCCCCCTCCGGCTGCCGATTCCATCCCCGCTGTCCGTTCGCCATGCCGAAGTGCAAGGAGGCCCGCCCTCCGATGACCGTCGAGGGGGAAGGGCATACCGTCGCCTGCTACCTCTATAACGGTCCGGTGGCCAAGGGATAGGCCCCCCAAGGAGCTGCACGGGATGGAAAACGGGCAAGACGAGGTACTGCTCTCGGTTCGCAACCTCCGCAAATACTTCCCCATCCGGGGGGGCCTGTTCTCCGCCCACATTGGCGATGTCCGGGCCGTCGACGGCGTCAGCTTCGACGTCCACCAGGGCGAGACGGTCGGCCTGGTCGGGGAATCCGGCTGCGGCAAGACGACGGTGGGCCGCCTGCTGCTCCGCCTGATCGAACCGACCTCGGGCCACACCTACTACCGACCTCCTCCCGAGGTCGCCGCCCGTCTCGAGGTCCTCTACTCGACCCTCGCCCCCCAGTTCGGGCCGGAGGGGGAGCTCCCCCCCTCCGCGGGCCCCCTCCTCGCCGAACTCGACCAGATCGCCATCCAGTATTCGCTCTACCGGATGAACCCCCGCCGGATGCGCGCGCTCCGCGGCAAACTGCAGATCGTCTTCCAGGACCCGTTCTCCTCCCTGAGCCCGCGGATGCTGATCCGCGACATCGTCTCCGAGCCGCTCGCGATCCACAAGATGGGGAAGCGGGCGGAGCGCTACAAGCGGGTCGCAGAGCTCCTCCAGGCGGTCGGGCTCAACCCGGAGCACCTGTGGAGGTTTCCCCACGAGTTCTCCGGCGGCCAACGCCAGAGGATCGGCATCGCCCGGGCGCTCGCGCTACGCCCCGATTTCATCGTGCTGGACGAGCCCACCAGCGCGCTCGACGTCTCGGTCCAGGCCCAGATCCTCAACATCCTCAAGAAGCTCCAGCAGGAGCAGGGTCTCGCCTACCTGTTCATCTCCCACCACCTGTCGGTGGTGCGCGCGATGTCCCACCGCGTCGTCGTCATGTACCTCGGCAAGGTCGTGGAGCGCTCCCCCACCGAGGACCTGTTCAACCGCCCGTTGCACCCCTACACCCAGGCGCTCCTCGCCGCCATCCCGATCCCCGACCCGGAGCTCCACCGCGAGCGGATCGTCCTCAAGGGGGACGTGCCGAGCCCTGCCTCACCCCCCTCAGGCTGCCGCTTCCACACGCGTTGCCCCGCCGTCATGCCCGTCTGCTCGAAGGTCGACCCCCCCTTGATCCGCTTCAGCGGCGAGCACTGGGTCGCCTGCCACCTGTATCCGGCCCCCGACGTCCCGGGGTCCGCTCTCGAGAGCGCCACGGCGCGGATGCCGATCGCCTCCGCGCCGTCGGCCGCCTCGTAGGCCGGTAGGCCCCCCATGCCCGAGCGTGGGCTGTTCGGGATGCCCAAACCGACGCCGGAAGAGCGCGCGGCCGCGCTCGCCAACCCCGGGCCGACGTGGCGGGAGTTCTTCCTGTTCGAGTTCACGAAGATCTGGGTACTGCTCGGCTTCCTGATCGTCGACACGATCGTGGTCGCGAGCTTCTTCCATCCCCTCGACCTGCCTGCGGTGGTGATCGCGCTCGGGGCCTGCACCTATCTCGAGTTCATCGGGTACCAGTGCCTCTGGTACCGCCCCCCGCTCGACGACCGGTACCGCCGGGAGCCGTTCCGACGGACGTGGCGCCGGTGGGTCGAGTTCGGGCGGTGGACCCCCGAGGCCGACCGGCGCCGCAGCGGCGAGGACCCCTACGGGGCCGACCCCTCGTTGGGGCCCGACCCCTCGGAGTTCCTTTAGGCCGCGCGGGGGACCCCCGGTCCCCGTCGCGCAATCATCGAGGACGGGGCGGGGGGCTCCCGATCACCCGAGATGATCCAACTCCCGGGCGATCCGCCGATGGACGTGTGTCCGAGAGACCGCCGAGGGCCCATCTACGGAACGGGGCGCGGAGTCCCTAACCCAAGATTCGTTCGGAAAAGAGGGAGGGAAGGGGTTGGGAGGTCTCCGCGCCCGGGGGGGGCGGGAGACCTCTACGGGTGTCGAACCGAGCCTAGTAGACCCCGTTGCCTCCGATGGTGTACCAGGTCGAGTCCGCACCACCACCGATGGTGACGTTGCTGTTCAGTGTGGTACCGTCGATCCAGCTCGCGTAGGATGCCACCGAGTTGGCCTGTCCCCAGTAGGTGTACAGCGCGAGGCTGTTGGCGATGCTCTCGATCTCGGTGTAGAGCAGCACCCGCGCGGGGCCGGCCGGCGTCACGGCGGCGAGCTTCATCGCGACCTGCATCGACAGGTACGCGGCGCCCTGGCAGTTGTCGGGGATCGGGTTCGCCGAGTACCACGCGTAGTTGTTGTACGACGTGCAGGTCGAGGCGTTGAACGCCGACTGGGACAGCTGCTCGGCGACCGCGTCGCCTGCGGTGTAGCTGCCGTCCGCCTGGTACAGGGGCACCATGTAGTCCGTGGGGTCCGGGTAGTCCGGCGCCCAGCCGAGGGTGAACACCGGCATCGGGTTCCCGTAGGGCGGGCTGTAGAGCGAGTTGATGACCAACTGGATGAAGTTGAGGTCGACGACGCTCACCTTCATCTTTCCGCCCGACAGGGTGTTGATCTCCGCCGCCCACAGCGCCATCCGCTGGTCAAGGTCCGGTGCGCCCGTCTCCCCGAAGATCGGGAACTGGCACGGAGTGCTCGTCGAGCACGCCGCCAGCTCCGGGTCTGCGTAGGGGCCCGAACTGCCGGCTCCCTGGGCCCACCAGTACGCCGCGCACGCCGAGCTGCTGGTGTCCGAGCACGGGTCACCGGTCGGCCACGACACGTTCGTCGGGTAGTAGTTCGCCATGAACTGCGGGATCGCCCCTCCGTAGTTGAACAGATACTGGATCCCCGACTTCGTGTTGATGGTCGACTGGATGGTCTGGTACGGGTAGGCGTGGGTCAGGAACTGCCGTACCGCCGCGTGGCTGAAGAAGTCGCTCGGGACGTTCACGGTGTTCGATGTCAACTGCTTCGTTCCCGCCACGTTAAAGGCGAAGTCGAACGGGAAGAAGTAGATCGAGATCGACGGGAAGCTCGACGCCTGGACCTTCCCCTCCTGGATCAACTGCAGGAGCAGCGACGTGTCGGTCGATGGGATCGTCGCGAAGTCCGCCGTGCCCGCCTGGTACGCCTGCTCGCCCGGGATCTGGCTGGTCGTCCAGGTCACCGAGACGGTCGCCGCGTACTGGCCGACCGCCGGCTGGCATCCGGTCCACGTGCAGTACGGGTTCTGGACATACGCCGGGTTCGCCTTCAGCAGGTAGGACGTGCCGGGGTTGATGTGGGCCATGTAGTACGGCCCGCTCCCCAACATGTTCCACTGGACGTTCCCGATGAACGGGGGCTGAGCCCCATCGTGCTCCCAGGAGTCCCAGCCCTTCGCCGGGATGCCCGAGAGGGGTTGTCCCCAACCGGCGGCTCCGGGGGCGGCGCAGGGGTGGTCCCCATTGCCCGAGGAGTTGCCCGCGGTCCAGTATGGGATACCGGCGCCTTGGGATCCCGCAGAGAACCAGCCGCACGGAACGATCGACCCACCGAGGTTATCGGCGATCAGTTCCAGGAAGTACGGCCACGGCTGTCCGCCGCCCGAGCCCCCGTGGGCCACGAACGTGACACATCCGTGGGCGTTGGTCATCGCCGCCGCGGGACAGTCCGTCCCGTTGATGATGACCGACTTTCCGAGGTTCCCCGGGGTGTTGTTCAACGAGGCGTGGAGGGAGTCCCACGCGCCGTTCCCCGTGGGGAGCAGCGCCTGGGCCAGAATCCAGCCGTTGTTGCAGCCGAAGCACGGGAACGTCGAGAACCCGAGCGTCCGCGCGACGGAGAACAGCACGTCCGTGGGATAGACGCCCCAGTGGTTCTGGGTACCCGGGTCGTAGAACTGCGACGCCGAGTTGATCACGAACGTGTAGTTGTTGCCGGAGCTGTCGATCAACGAGGAGCCGTAGAGCGCCTGGCACTGGGGGCTGCCCGGAACGCACGTCGCGAGCGTCGGGGTGTAGCTCGACCAGGTCGGGCCCGTCTGGCTGCCGTTGTAGTTGATCAGGCTCTGGTAGACGTTGAGGATCGGCTCGTAGCCGACCGTCTCGTAGTCGATCGCCGGGTCTTCCCCTGCCGAGCCGCCGGGGAAGTACTCGTAGACCACGAGCTGGTTCTTGTGGGGGCTCGAGGGCGTCGAAGTGCCGCCCGAGAGGCCGGGCTGCACGCCCGAGGGGGCAACGAACGCCGTCCAGGTGTAGTTCTCGTAGGCGACGACCCCGCCGGGTCCGACCGCCTTGCCGACGAACGTCACCAGGAATGTGCCGGCCGTTCCGAAGGTGATCGTGGCCGCCTGGCTGGAGGTGGTGTTCGCCTGGTGGGAAATGACGCCTCCCGAGCTCACCAGAGCCGGGGCGACGAGGCTGTAGAGCGGGTTCGTCGGGGCCGAGGTGTAGGAACCCGTCACGTTGATCGAGCCACCGGGGACGAGGACAGCGGTCGCGCCGTTCTTCGCCGACGAGTTCGCGAGCAGCTTGCCCGCGACGCCGGGGATGTTGCCGGAGGACGCCGACCCGTAGGACGGCGCGACCGTGACGATCAGGAGCGACTTGTAGTTGTCGTGGGCCACACCGTTCGTCGACGTCGCGGTGACGGTGACGATGTAGGTCCCTGGAGCGGTGTAGATGTGGCTCGCCGACCCGATGGTGGAGGACGCGTTCGATCCATCACCGAAGAAGAACGTCCACTTGGTCGAAGTTTGGCCCGACGGGAGCTGGGCGGTCAGCGGGATCAGACTTCCCTGCTGCACCGTTTTGAAAGGGGCCGAGAGGGCGATGTCGGGGAGCGTGGCGAACGGTGTGCAGTATGGACTGGTCGCGGGCTCGCAGGTCTGAGTTTGCCCCGTGCTGTTCGTCGTGGTCGGCGTGCCTCCGCTCGTGGTGGTCTTTGCGAACGCGGCATAGCCGGCGGCGCCCACGAGGACGATGACGACTAGCATCACCACTCCCGCAAGCGGCGTCGACAGGGCCCTCTGGCCCTGCCATCGGCCATCGACGCGTCCGTCTGTTCTCTCGTCTCCCATCGATTTCACCTAAATTCCGGGTACCCCCGGAAACGTGGTGGTTCCACCCCGCAGGTAATATTTATACTCATAGCGAATCGGCGGGCCGTGGTACCGCCGAGCGGGAGGCTCCGACTCGCCCCTTCGCTTCTCAGTGCGGATTTCGCGGACCTGGCCGGGGCGATGCGGGCCGCGGAAGCGGGCGGGGCCGACGCGTTCCATCTCGACGTGATGGACGGCCACTTCGTCCCGAACATCTCCTTCGGTCCGGCGCTCGTGCATGCGGTCCGGGCCCGGACGAAACTGCCGCTCGACATCCACCTCATGATCGAGCACCCGGAAGCTTTCGTGGAGCCGTTCGCGAAGGCCGGGGGCGACACTCTCGTCTTCCACCTCGAAGCCGTCCGCGCGCCGGGGCCCCTCGTCGAACGGATCCACTCGCTGGGCGTCCGAGCCGGCGTCGCCTGGCGGCCGGACACCCCGTTCGACCCCGCGGCTCCGTACCTCGCCACGCTCGACCAGGTCCTCGTGATGAGCGTGCACCCGGGGTTCTCGGGCCAATCGTTCCTTCCCGTCGC
>JAKIWG010000022.1:11169-38179 GCA_022750155.1 Thermoplasmata archaeon
GCGTACGGGAAGCTCGAGGCCACCACCAAGCGCCTCGAGATGCGCACGGTCCTCGCCGGAGTGATCAAGGCCCTCTCCTCCGAGGAACTTCCCGAGGTCCTGTACCTTTCCCAGGGCCTGATGCGCCCCGAGTATGAGGGCGTCGAGCTCGGGATGGCGGACTCGCTCGCCGCCAAGGCCGTGGCGCAGGTCACCGGGACCCCGGAACCGGAGATCCTGGCGACCACCCGCCAGTCCGGGGACCTCGGGACGACGGCCGAAGCGCTGCTCTCGGCTCGGGATCCACCGTCGGAACAACTCACCGTGGCTCAGGTGTATCGGGAGCTTCGCCGGATCGCCGAGGCCTCCGGAGAAGGTTCCCAGGAGACCAAGGTATCGGTGCTGACGGAACTGTTGCGGGCCTGCACCGCGCGGGAGGCCCGATACGTCGTGCGATTCGTGCTCGGAAAGCTGCGCCTCGGCGTCCGCGAGATGACGATCCTCGACGCGCTCGCCGAGGCGTTCGGAGGCGGGACGAAGGAGGCTCGCGGCCGGATCGAAGGGGCGTTCAACGTTTCGAGCGACCTCGGGCTCGTGGCCCAGGCCCTCGCCGCCCACGGACTGGATGGGCTCTCATCGATCCACCTGACCGTCGGACGACCGGTCCGTCCGATGCTCGCGGAGCGTTCTCCGGACCTGACGGAAGTCATGAAGCGGATGGAGGGTCGCGCCGCGCTCGAGTACAAGTACGACGGGCTTCGGGTGCAGGCGCACGTGCCCGCGGAGGGACCGGTCCGACTGTTCTCCCGCCGGCTGGAGGACATCAGCGCGCAGTTCCCGGAGCTCCTTTCGGACCTTCCGAAGGCGCTGCGGAGGAAACCGGCGATCGTCGAAGGGGAGTGCGTTTCCATCGACCCGGAGACCGACGAGATCCGCCCGTTCCAGGAGATCTCCCGCCGACGCGGACGGAAGTACGACCTCGAGAGGATGCAGCAGGAGGTGCCCGTCTGCCTGTTCCTGTTCGACGTCCTCCTCGACGGGACGAACCCGATGCTCGGCGAACCGTTCTCCGCCCGCCGGGAGCGCCTCGTCACCATGCTCCGCCCGACCGAACGCACGCGCCTCGCGGTGCAGCAGGTGGTCGAGGACGTCCCCGCCGCGCAGTCGTTCTTCGACGCTTCGATCGCCGACGGATGCGAGGGGATCATGGCCAAGTCCCTCGCCGAGGGGAGCATCTATCACCCGGGCGGGCGGGGCTTCTGGTGGATCAAGTACAAGCGCGAGTACACTCAAGGTCTCGCCGACTCGATCGACGGCGTCGTCGTCGGCGCCTTCCACGGGAAAGGCCGGCGCGGTGGGAAGTACGGCGCCCTCCTGATGGCCGTCTACAATCCGGATCGGGACCGCTACGAGTCGTTCTGCAAGGTCGGAAGTGGATTCGATGATGCCGCGCTCGATGCGCTCCCGCCCCGCCTCAAGCCCCTCGAGGTCCACGAACGTCCGGAGGGGGTGGTGACCGAGCTGACTCCCGACCGTTGGATCACCCCCCAACTCGTGCTCGAGATCCGGGGCGCCGAGCTTAGCCTCAGCCCCAACCACCGCGCCGCCGTCGACCTCATTCGGCCCGGGGCCGGGCTCGCGCTGCGGTTCCCCCGCTTCACGGGACGCTACCGCGAGGACAAGGGACCGACCGACGCTACGACGAGCCAGGAGCTCGTCGCGCTCTACCAGAGCCAGGTCCGGCACGCCGCCGCGTCCTCCGACGTGCCGGAGTGACGGCGGAGGGTGCTCTTCCGAGCAAAAGGCCTAATAGGGGGTCCCGCCGTCGGCACCCCGAGGGAGCGCCGCATGTTGGTCGAGATGACGGAACTCATTGGTCGCCAGGTCTATACCCCCGACGGCCGCCTGCTCGGGGAGGTCGACAACGTGGTCGTCGACGTCGAAGCGTCGAAGGTCGACGGGATCTATATCGAGGAATCCAGCCCGCTCTTAGTGGAGGATTCCAAACCGATCAGCATTCCGTACCGCTGGGTCGCTGCCGTCAATGACGTGGTGCTCCTGAAGTACTTCCCGAGGCGCGTGTCGGTCAAGAAGGGCCCCGCCCGCGCGCCGGCGAAGCCGATGGGAGAGCCCGTCCCCGCCCGGTAGAGGCGCGGGGATAGCCAAGCCCGGAAACGGCGCGGGACTTAAACGGGGCGACCCGAAGGGGTGGCCTCTGGGAGATCCCGTCGCGAAGGCGTTCGCCGGTTCGAATCCGGCTCCCCGCATCGGCGGTGGGTCCAGGACTCCTGCGGCTCCGTTAGAAGCCCCTCGACCCACCGGCACCCGCGGCCCAAAACCCGTTCCCGGACCAGAATCGGTCCGGAGCGACCCGACCCTCGGACGACCCGGCTTCGCCCGTCAGGAATCCGGGAACGGGATCCCGTGTTCGGCACAACACGTCCGGCATAGGAGGGTGCGCTTGGCGACGCGCGCTCGGGAAGCGCAGCTCCCGCACATCGGTCGACCGCACCGGAAGCAGGGGAGGCGGTCGGGGCCAACCCCCAGCCTCCGACCACACCCCTCACAGAATGCGCGTGGGGCTGAGATGGGACCCGCGGTGCCGGCCGCCCGGCCGGTCGCCGGGAGGTCCGGATAGAACTGTTTGAGCAAGGTGTTCATCTCGTCGGTCGCCTCTCTCGGCATGGGTTCGGCGGAGGAGCCGATGCCCGCCCCGCCTCTCGCGGCTCCGGAACGAGCGGCAGGGGTTCCGTCCTTCGCACGAGTTTCCTTCTTCCCGACGGTGGGGCGCGAGACGGGCGAACCGGAAGAGGACGCCGTCGGTCGGGACCAGTCGAGGCCGATCTTCCGTTTCTCGTCCAGGCTCTCGAGCTCCCTCTCGAGCTCGGAGGTGACGGCGTCGAGCTTCGCGCTCGAACCCTCACTCAACTGGTTCCTCGAGGGCGGGGCAGCCCACCGGGGAGTTGGAGCGGATTGCCCCACGGTCGGGCCGGGGGGGCTGGGGGCGGTCGGTTCGTCCCAGGGCGCACCTCCGCGCGCCATCGCGTTGAGGCGTTCCCATGCTCGGCGGGAGACGATCAGCTCGCCGTCGGCAGGGTCGGAAACGGGCTCCGGGACGCCTTCCCGGGGCCAGGGGGGAGAGGAGGTCGGGGGGTCGGGGTCCCGGGTCGCCGGGCCGAAGTCTCCGGCCACCAGGGCCGTAAGCCCTCCGGCGAGCGCCACGACCCCGATGGTGAACGCGAGCAGCGCTACGGGGAGGCGTGTGCTGTGCGCCCACTGGCTCGCGGGGAGCACGACGAACGCCATGGCCATCGCGAGCCCGCCGAGCAGGAGGAGCGGGAAACCGTTCTGGAACCCCGTTCGGAGTTCCACGAGGTTCAGGCGGAGGGGGATTCCCGGAAGGCGAGAGGCGGTACTCACGCGTCATCCCGGCCCGGATCAGTCGCATGATTCGTTGGAGCGTCCAAGATGGGCGGCCTCCCCTTGGGAGGATTGGGGGTTATACAACAGGTTGAGGCTGTCGGTCCACTCGCAGTCCGTGACCGACCCCTATTTCGTCGTCGACCGAGCCCGCTGCCTGGTTTGGAAGGGGTTGTGAAGGGCCGGCCCGGGGGGGGATGGAGCGACCCCTAGCTCCTGCCGGAGGTTTGCCCTACGGGCAGGTCGCCCCGCTGCACTGCTGGAGGCCGAGCGTGACGGCGGTGAGGGTCGAACTTCCCGTGCCGAGGTCCCATGTGAGGACGATGGTGCCCCCGACGGCGGTTCCCGCCTGCTTGAGGTAGAGCGTGCCGCTCCCGCCGCCCGCGCTCGCGGTGACCTGCACCGAGATGAGGATCGAGCCGGACATCGACGTGGTGAAGGTGTAGGTGATCACCTGAGCGAAATCACCGGCAGTACACGTGTTCACGCAAAACGCGTTCGCCGCGGTGACCACGGCCTGGGGCGCCCCTGCACTTCCGCTCGAAGCGGACGGGGCAGGATTCGTCGTAGCCCCCAGCACGGTGGAGGTGTAGGTCACCCCCGTGACACCGCCGCTCGAATTCACATAGTTGCCTTCACCCGTCTGGGTCGTGTTCGTGAGAGTGATCGAAGCCATCGCGAAACCCGCGACCAATGCGAGGATGGCTGCCGCAGTTACGCTGTAGATTACGCGTCCACTCACTCGTCGCATTTCTATTTTCCCTCGGGGTAAGGCTCTCTTTGCTCGGATGGGGTATTTAGTCGCTCGGAACCGGTGGAACCGTCCTCGGGGGGCACGGCGGCCCGAACGGAGGCGGGATCCTTCGAACGATTCCTGGGGCGATGGACGGAGGGGCGGAGCCGCACCCGCCGTGGGTTATGGGCACGTCAACGCACCACATTGGTGCAGGGTCGCTTTGACCGCCGTGAGGGCGGCCGCCGAGCTTCCAAGGTCCCACATCACCACGATCGTGCCCGATACCGGGAGGAGCTGCCGGAGGTCGACGGTCACTGAACCACTGAGTGCCCCGGCGACGATCGTGACGGTGATCTGGATCGCTCCCGAGAGGGAGGATGAGAAGGAATAGGTCTCGTTGAGGGCGAGGTTCCCCGCGAGGCAGGTGGTCGCGCAGAAGACGTTCGGCCCGGCACCTAACAGTTGAGGGATGAGCGGGGTCCCCGACGACGCGCTCGGGGGCGGCGTCGGCACGAACCCCACCACCGTCGACTCGAACGTGAGCCCCGTGACGGTCCCCGCGAATCCGGTGTAATCGCCCGTCGCGGATTCGGTGGCGGCCGAGAGGGTGATGGCGCCGATCGCGATGCCGGCGATCGAAAGGGCCCCGAGGATAAGCGCCGTCGCGGCGAAGCGTCCCCCGAACCATCGTCGGGAGGGGCCCTCCCGAGGGGACCGAACGGCGTTAGGGCGGTCCCCGGGGCGTGCCATGTTGCGGTGAGCTGACCTCTCCTTGTTAACTTGGGCCTCGACTCGCACGGGCCGCACCCCGGCCGGTCGGCGTCGGGGCCCGAACCCGGACGAAGCCTAAATGGAAACGCGGGCTCCTCTGACCGGCCGGGTCCGGCGGAGAGGAGCCATGAAGCGCAGCGATCTCGTACGCCGGCTGTCGGCGCTCGACGGGTTCCCGTCCTCCGATGCTCGGCTCGAGCAGGTTTCGACCCCGCCGGAGCTGGCCGCCGAGCTGCTGGAGAGCGCCCTTGCCCGGGGCGACCTGGACTCCCATAGCGTGCTCGACCTGGGGTGCGGTCCGGGAATCCTCTCCGTGGGCGCGGCCCTCCTGGGGGCGCGACCGGTGACCGGTATCGACCTCGACATTCCCGCGCTCGCGGTCGCCCGGACCAATGCCCTGCGAGCCCGCGTGAAGGGCGTGAGCTTCCTGGTCCAGGATGCCGCGGACTGGTCCGGCGAGGTGGAAACGGTGCTGATGAACCCCCCGTTCGGCGCCCAGCGCCGCCACGCCGACCGGCCGTTCTGGGAATCGGCCCTCTCCTCGGCGACGCGGTCCATCCACGCGTTCGCCTCGAGAGAGTCCCGAACCTTTATAGAGCGCCGCGCGGTCGCACGCGGTGCCCGAATCGAGGAGAACCGGCCGGTCGACTGGGCTTTCCCCGCGACGTTTCCGCACCATCGGAAGCGCGTGGTGGAGCTGCCCGTGGACCTATGGATCCTGAGACCGGGGCCCCACGCATGAGCGATACTGGAACGGCACGGCTCGTCCTTCCCGGAGACCTGCTCGGCACCGCCGAAGAGTTCGTCCCAGGGTGGGGCACCTACGAGGACCACGGGAAGATCTACGCCGCCCTGATGGGGCATACGAATGTCAGTCCGAACGACCATGCGATCCGCGTCGACGCGGTCAACGCGATCCCGCGCATCGCCGAGAAGGATCTCGTCTACGCGCGCGTGGACGAGGTCAAGAGCGCCATGGCGGTCTGCACGGTGATGGCCTCCTTCGACAGCCGCCGGGTCGTCCCGGGCGCCCCCGAGGGGACCGTCCACATCTCCAAGGCGAAGGACGGCTACACCGACTCGCTCGGCGACGAGTTCGCTCCCGGCGACATCCTCCTCGCCCAAGTGCTCCAGAGCCACCCCACGATCAAGCTCACCACTCAGAGCCAGGACCTCGGCGTCGTCTCCGCCCGTTGCCAGGTCTGCCACGGCCTCCTCGCCTCCGGACCGAAAGAGCTCGTCTGCCCACGGTGCGGGAACCGCGAGCGTCGAAAGACGGCCCACGGCTACGGCGTCCTCAAGGGCGTCCGGGGCGGCGCGGATGGGCCCGGCGCCCACTGAGGAGGCGCGCCTCGCCCGGCTCGTCCGGGCCCACGACCGCTGGCGCGGAAAGAGCGTGCTCAATCTGCTTCCGAGCGAGAACGCGCTCTCCCCGACCGCGCGCAAGTACCTCTCGAGCGACCTCGCCGGCCGTTACACCCTGCCCCTCGACTCGGAGTTCGACGGCGAGCACCTCGACAACAGCTACGGCGGAACGCGATACACCGACGCGATCGAGAAGCTGGGGAACGACGCAGCCCAAAGGCTGTTCCACGGACGGTTCGCCACCACCCGCCCGCTCTCAGGCCACATCGCCGCCCTCTCGGCCCTAGCGCCCCTCCTCCCCCGGGGCTCCAAGCTCCTCGCGATCCCGCCCTCGGACGGGGGCTACGACGGCTATGCCCCCGGTTTCATCCCGGCGCTCCTCGGTTACGAGGTCCGGCCGCTCCCCGCCACCGGGCCGGGAGGGCAGCTCGACGCGGACGCCGCCGTCGCGGAGATCCGACGCGAACGGCCGAACGCCGTCCTTCTCGGCCAGAGCTTCTTCCTGTTCCCGTACCCGCTGAAGGCGATCGCCGAGGCCGCGCATGCGATCGGCGCCCTGGTCCTCTACGATGCCTCCCACGTCCTCGGCCTGATCGCCGGGGGACAGTTCCAGGACCCGCTCCGTGAGGGCGCCGACGTGATGTTCGGCTCGACCCACAAATCGTTCCCCGGCCCCCAGGGCGGGATCCTCGTCACCGACCGTGAGGAGCTGTTCCAGCAGATCGACCCCGCGCTCGTCTGGAGGGTCTTCGACAACGCCCACTGGAACCGCATCGCGTCGCTCGCCCAGACGCTCCTCGAGATGGAGCGCGTCGGCGGGGAGTACGCGAAGACCGTCGTCGACAACTCCCGCGCGCTCGCCCGCGCGGTGCACGACGCGGGGCTGCCGGCCGTGGCGGAGGCGCAGGGGTTCACCGCCTCCCACCAGGTCCTGCTCGACCGGGCGGCGGTCCGCGCGCGCCACGGCGTGGGCGTGGGCGCGCTCGCCCGACGGTGGGAGCGACAGCGGCTGATCACCGACCTCGTCGGTCGGTTGGGAACCGGGGAAGTGACCCGTCTCGGCCTCACCCCCTCCGACATGCCGAGGCTCGCGGATCTGCTGGTGCGCGCGGGGCCTGGCCGGCAGAAGGTCGGCGCCGAGGTCTTGGCCTGGCGACGACAGTTCCCGACCCTTCGGTTCGCCTGAGCGGGCGGAACGCCCCAGGGGCGGGGCCCCCGGACCGGGGAATGAAAAAAGGGAAGAGAGAAGGGGTTGGCGCTCGGAGCGGCCCGGGAGCGTTACATCCCGTGCGCGGTCTTCGAGTGCTCCTTGAGCTCGTCCTCGGTCGCGAACGTCTGATGGCAGATGCTGCACTCGGTGGTCGGCTTGGCGCTCCACGCCTGGGGAGCCGCCGGCTTCGACCCGCCCCAGAGCATCCGACCCAGGAACAGGGCTACGACCATCCCGACGAGCAGGCCCGCCACCAGCAGGGCCGCCGCAAGGACCCCGGGGGCGACCCCGTCAATGTTCCCGCCGTTGCCACCGGAGTTGGTGACGGTGGAGTTGACGTACTTCGTCGTGTTGATGTAGATGAACCCCTGGCTCGCCGTCGGGACGTTCGCGGTGACGTTCCACGACCAGCTGGTCGCCCCGAAGAACGGCCGGGTCAGCGTCACGGTGATCTTGTAGACGCCCGAGGCGGTGACCGTCCACGGGGAGGGCGCCGCGACCGTCTGGGTGCCGCCGCCGACCGCGAAGACGCTCTCCGTATAGACCACGGTGGAGCCCTGGGTGATGTTCACCGAGGCGCCGTTCACGAAGTCCCCGCTGTACTGGACGACGACCGTCTGGTTGCCAGGTCCGACGACGAAGCCGGGCGAGGGGGAGATGACGGTGGCCGTCGGCACGTTGACGACCGCGTAGCCGGTCTGGGCGTTGCTCCCCCAGCCCCACGTCTGGCCGTTCGAGTTGTTGGCTGAGTTGTTCACGTACGCCCATGCGGTGAACAGCATCTGGCTCCCCGGCGCCCCCTTGAACGTGTCGGTGGTGAGCGTGACATTGAAGGTGCTCTGGTTCCCGGCGACGAGCTCGGGGGCGAGCGAGATGTTGTTGAGCATGGTGGCCCCCGTGGCGACCGTCAGGAAGACCCAGGTGTTGTTCGCGTGGACGGTCTGGTTCACGACGGTGACCTTCCAGGCGAGGTTGGTCGGGAGGTTGAAGTAGAGGGGGAGGGCGGTGATGAACGCCACGGTGACGAGCGGGGACCCGGGGATGATGTGGGTCTTCGCCGTCGCGGTGTTCGACGCGTTGGACTCGCCGGTCACGTTCCAGACGGTGACGGCAAAGCAGTACGCCTGCAGGCTGCGGAGGTTGATCACGGTGTGGGTCAGGGCCGGGGCACCGGTGCTGATGTTCCACATCCAGGCCCCGCAGGCATAGCCGACGTGGATCGTGTTGTTCAGCAGGCCGCCACCGCCCGGGTTCGTCCAGTTGAGCGCGACCGAATTGAACGTGACGACGCCGACGGTCAGGCCGGTCGGCGGGTTGGGGACGGTGCCTGCGAGGGGGTGTGCGGCCGGGCTCGTGTGAGACGACAGGCTCAGGTGGGATGCGCCTCGAGGGGCCACGACGGCCGAATGGGTCGTTCCGGGGGCCGCCAGCGCCGAACTGCCCAGGAAGGACAGGAGGGTCATCGCGAGCACCAGGACAGTCGCAATCGCTCCGAGCGTAGTTCCTTTTAGGAGGCGCATGGGCCGGGTGACGACTTGCATTACTTAAAAGTCTCGCAATTGCGGCCCTCAGTGAGCCGGCGTTCCTCGCGCTCCCCCCCGCCGAAAAAACAGGGTGGGAGGAGGTGCGAACCCCCTCCCTAGACGGATCGTCCCTACTCCTCGATGCCGTGTGCGATCTTCTGGTGCTGGTGGAGCGCGAACGCCGTCTCGAACTGGTCCTGGCAGATCGGACAACGGTTGGCAGCCGCCGCCCCGGTGGTCTTCTCGTCCCACGGCTTGACCGGCGCCGCCGACGAGGGTCCAGCGGCCGAGCCGACCCCGTTGCCGTTACGGATCGTGGGAGCCAGGTACATCCCGAGGAGCACACCGATCACCCCCGCGACGAGCGCGAGGACCATCGCGATGACCGCCGGGTTCATGCTGCCCAGCGGACCGTTCTGGTGGGTCTGATTGAGGTAGGTCTCGCCCGTGGTGGCGGTGACGTTGATCCACTCGGTGGCATTGTACTGCCCATAGGGCGTTCCCAGGGCGAGCACGATCTGGTAGGTGCCTCCCAACACCGCGGGCCAGACGGCCGCGCCCCCGCGGGGAGCGTCCCCGATCCCCGGGACGAAGGCGCCGACGCTGAACACCGGGACGGAGAGCGACGCGGCGGCGAAGACCAGGAGGGAGGCGTTCGTGACGTACCCACCCGAGTAGGTGTACGCGATCGTCACGTTCCCGATCGGCACTACGGCATTCGCCGACGGCCCCGTCACCTGCCCGGTGACGGGTACGTAGACGAAGTACGTGGTCACTTCACTGGTGATGCTTCCGCTATGGTTGGCGTTCAGCCATACGATGACCTGGTACTGCCCGGACGGCAGCTCACCGGCCCCTCCGTAGAACCCTTTCGAGTTCAGCAGCGTGGTGTTGATGCTCTGGTTGTACCGGATCTGGTTCCAGAGGATCTTCTTCGAGTAGTTCACGACCTCCGGGCAGGGGTTGGACCCGCCGCACCCGGCCGTCACGTAGCGGATCTCGAGGGACTGGGAGAACGTGTGGTTGTTGACCACGTTCGAGGGGACCCCGAGCGTCCAGTTGAGGACGAAGGGGATCACGGTGTAGGTGTTCGAGACGCCGAGGTTGGTCAGCGCGACCGACCCGACGACGAACGTGTGCGCCTTCGTGAAGATCCTACCCATGCTGTCGGTGACCTTGACCAGCAGTGTGTGGATCCCAGGCCCGTAGACGCCGGAGAGGTTGCCGTAGGTGGCCGGGAGCTGCTGGACGTCGGGCGGGACCGGTATCCCCACGTTGGCCGCCAGGTGGCCGTCGACGTAGGCCGCCGCGCTCGTCACGTGCTCGAGCCCGTTGCCCCAGTTGAACCCGTAGCCGTTGACGAACGGGTCGTTCGAGGGCAACGAGACGTTGAACCCGAAGGAGATGTTCGCGCCGCTCCCGAAGAAGTCCTGGTGGGCCTTGGAGGTCGTCTGCGTCCACGCGTCGATCGGGTTGCCCCCGATCAGCACCGGGACCGAGGTGTAATTCCTCTGGAACGTGTTGTTGAACTGGCAGGTGATCGTGTTGATCAGCGTGGAGGTCGGGTTCGTCGGGGAACACGGCTCGGTGTAGGACGACGTCCGGTTGAACTCCCCGGGGACCGAGGCGGCCAGGAAGGCGAACCCGGCCGTCGCACCGCTCGGGTAGGTGAAGTAATTGTCGTCGGTCTGGTTGTCCGGGATCGTGACCGAGGTGTTCCCGAGGAAATCGGTGATGTTCGAGGTCCCGGAGGTGTTGGTGACCCCGTCGATCCCGCCGTTCCCCTGGTAGTGGAAGAACTTGTTCTCGCCACTCTGGTCGAGGTGCCCGAGCCAGACGTGGATGCCCGACATCGACGCCCCGGTGTAGTCGTTGACGCTCAGGTTGAGCTGCTCGCCCTGCCACGCGTAGATCAGCGAGTACAGGTCGGACTGGGCCACCGAGTTCGGCACCCAGAAGTTCTCATTCGCCGGCGAGACCATCTGGCGCAGGTTCTGCAGGATGAAGGCCACGGTGTTGAAGCTCGAGTACTTCCCCCCGTAGGAGTCGGTCGACTTGATGTTGGGTCCGGGGATGACGTTGTACGTCGTGCCGGCCTTGGCGGTGCTGTAGGTCGCGTTGACGAAGAACGTCGTCGGCTGGATGACGTTCCAGGTCGAGACCAGGGCCACCCCGCTCACGTTGGTGAACGTTTGGGAGATCGTCTGCGACGATTGTTCGTAGAGCCGACCGAATGAATCGGTGGCGCTCTGCGCGCGCGAACCTTGCCACGCCAGGTCGCCGACGCTCGGGACCTGGGCGGTCACACGGGCGTTGTAGACCGGCTTGCCTTGGTACGTAACGAGGACGCTGAAGGAGTTCGGGTACGCCGTGCAGCAGCTGGGCTCCACCGAGACGGGCGGGAAGTAGAGGCCGAGGCCCGGGACCGTCGTGAACGAGGGATATCCGCCCACGATTGACGTGCCGGTGTTCGGACTGATTACCTGGATCGTCAGATTGCCGCCGGTGGGCAATGCCGCCGCGATCCATGAGTACGCGAACCCGAGGGTCCGCGTCGTGGAGTTCCCGAACATGAAGATGATCAGGCCGGGTCCGGTGATCGGTCCTGTGCTGGTGTCCAGGGTGAACTTGTAGCCGGCCCCTCCGCTGGGCGTGACAGTCGAGGTGATGGATGGTTGCCACGTCTGGGGAACGCCTCCCTCCGGAACGAAGCGGAGCGTTACCGCAGGATTGGAAGCAGGTGCAACTCCTGTCCCGTTGACATCCACCGGATACGTCTGGTTCGTGACGAGATTCCCCCACGCGCCCGGGTTCCACGCGGTGCCCCCGGCGTTGGTGGTCATGAACGTTCCCGGGAGCGCCTCAAGGGCGTTGAGGTCGATCGCGAAGTTGTCGACGATGATCGAGCCCCAGCCCGTCGGGAAGTCGTACCCCTTGGTCGTGTTCCCGTAGGTGACGAAGTTCTGCGCGTTCACAGGGTACTTCTGTCCCGAGGGCCAGGAGTAGCCGAAGTGGACCCCGCGGTTCCCCCAGTAGCTCGTGCCGTTCCCGACGATGTCGTAGTACGGCTTCAGGGTCAGGTTGCCGTTCAGGTAGGCGTTCGCGACGTCGTAGACGATCGTGTTCCCGTTGCCCAGGAAGGCGTTGTGTCCGTGCGCCTTGGCGTAGTCCTCGATGAGCGCGAGCTCGCCGGCGGTCGTCGGGCAGGCGAAGCTCGTGCCGCCGTAGAAGAACTCGAAGCCGCCGTCGAAGTAGATCGACTGGTTGAAGTCCGCCTCGGCCGCGACCCCGCTGCCCAGCGAGCGGCCCAGGTCCGGGACGGTGTAGCCGTGCTCGAACCAGGTCTGGTTGAACCAGTAACTGGTGCCGAACCCGCCCGACCCGCCCGGAGGGAGGGTCTGGAGGGTGGTGTTGGACACCGGGTCATACCAGTAGGACTGGGTGAGGATCTTGGTCGCCTGAGGGACCCAGGTCGGGTAGTTCTGGTAGATCCCGATCGGGTTGCTGGGGTAGATGAACGAGATGTTCGCGAGGCCGTACTTGGTCTCCGTGGGGAACGGCACGTTCGAGTTGTCGGTCGCGACCGTCCGAAGGCCGTCCACCGAAAGCACGTAGGGGTCGGTCGCCGGGAAGCTGCCCGCGAGGATCCCCGTCCCCTTGTCGAACCCGCCGCCGTCCGCGCTCGAGGCGAGGATCGTGGCGCCCTTCGCGTCGAGGAGCATGAAGTAGTTGTGCATCGTCACGTCGTTCTGGAAGTTGGGCCCGTACAGGTTCCCGCTCGTGTCCTCGTCCCCTCCCCAGGAGTTCGAGATGATGTTGGGCGTGGTGGCCATCGCCCAGATCGTCGCGTAGTCGTCGTCCAGGACGTTCGTGCACAGGCACGGGCCGTAGACGGGCATGATCCGCGCGCCGGGCGCCATCGTGCTCGAGTACTCGATGTCGAGGGCCATCTCGCCGGAGGCGCCGTCGGTGTAGGTCACGGTCCCGTTCGTGGTGAACGCACCGTCGACCGGCACCGGCACGAGGCGATGGAGGATGTTGAACGGGTTGTTGTAGGCCAGCTGCGAGTATCCCTCGAGGTCCGAGGGGTTGATCCCGCCGGCCATCACGATCGCGATCGTGATCGGGTTGCCCGTGGAGTTTCCGTTGTATCCCTGGTTGATCAGCGAGGTCGCGTTGTACAGGTAGTTCAGGGAGGCGGGGGTCAGCACCTGCCAGTTGACGAGGTGCTTGTGCGGCGTGAGGATGTGGAACCAGATGAACGCGTGGTTGGTGACGTTGTAGGCGATCGAGATGTTCGAGTAGACCTGGGCGGCGCTCTGGACCCCACCGAGGCCCGAGGGGGCGAGCGCGGCGCCGACGGGGGTCGACCCGACGAGGGCCGGGTCGATGAAGCTGGTCACATGGAACTGATTGCCCGAGTCGAGGCCGTTGACCGAGGCGACCCCGCCGTACAGTCCGGAAGGGAGGGAGAGCGGCATCGTGTTCATCATGCGCGTCGAGCCGTTCTGGAAGGCGACCGAGCCGAGACTTGTGTGGAACGCGGTGTTCGCCTGGGCGGCGGTACCGGTGAAGGAGATCGAAAGCGCGCCCTGGGTGCCGACCTTGAATCCTTCGGAAGTGAAGTAGTTGATCGTGTTCTGGACCTCCGTCGGGTCCGGACCGAACATCTGCGTCTCCTGGGCGTTGGTGAGCCACTGGTGGAAGAGGGGCGAGCCCGGGGTCGACTGGCCCGTGAGGATCTGCTCCAGCTGCGGTTCGTTCCGCATCTGGAATCCGACCGTGAAGTGGATGGGGGCGTTGGACGCGACAGGCGTGCTACCCGAAACCCCGCCGAGGTTCGAGTAGGTGTTCGTCGGGTTCTGCGTGTAGGGGCCGTGGGCCAGCGCGGCGCCTGATTTCACCCCGAGGGCGGGGGAATGGAACGCCACGAAGTGCGAAGGCACCACCGAGGCCGAGGCGTTGGAGTGGAATCCGAGGGTCAGGGCGAGGTATCCCCCGGAGACCATGATCAGGGCGATCATGACCGCCGGCACGACGGCCCGAATCCGGTGCGTCGCGAGGTGCATTTTGGGGACCGGTACTGACGGCGATGGGGCGCTTATCATTCGATACTCCATTGGTCGGGTCCCCGGCGGGGAACGGGAACGAGCGCGCCATAAAAGGATGGCTTTAAAGACCTTCGCCAGTGCCACATCATTTGCTCGCCGGACCCGGGGGGTCCTGCCTCCTCGGTCACCGGGCTACGTATATCCCTTTGCGGCGGGTCGGCCGACCCGGGGAGCCTCGTTCGTTGACGGAAAGCGGCCTTCGAGCAGCGTCGATCAGCGGGTCGCCCGGGACCGGGAAGAGCTCGGTCGCCCGTGGTCTCGGCCATGAATACGACATCGTCGAAGTCGGCGACCTCGCCGTCGGCCTCGGCATAGGAAAGCGCCGGGGGAAAACGGTAGAACTCGACCTCCGTCGACTTCGTCGCCAACTCGAGGGCCGGCGACCCGGGGCGGGTCGGGTGTACGTCGGTCACCTCGCCCACCTGCTGCCGGTACGGGACGTCGTGCTGCTTCGCTGCCACCCGGTCGAACTCGAGAGGCGCCTTCGACGGGCGCATCGCGGGTCGCCGGAGGACCGGCGGGCGAACGGGGTGGTCGAGGCCACGGACCTGATCCTTCTCGAGGCGCTGAAGCTGCGCCGGCGCGTGTGGGAGGTCGACACGACCGGCCGATCGATCCCGATGGTCGCCCGGGAGGTCGCCTCGCTGCTGAGGAGCCGACCCCGACCGCGGTACGGATTATCCCGCTGGCTCGAAGACCCCCGCGTCACCGAGCATCTTTTGCGGCCGGCACGATAGCGCCTCCGATGGTCACCGAGGGGTACCGAGGCCGCGTCGCCCCCTACGTCGACCGGCTTTCGACCCCCTTCCTCGATTGGTCCCCGAATCGCCTCAGCGCCGTCGCGCTCGGCCTCAGCGCCCTCGCCGGGGTCCTGGCCGCGTTGGTCCGGTTCACGACCCCGCTCCTGTTCCTCCCCGTTTCGCTGCTTATCTTCTTCGGGGGCGTGTTCGACGTGCTCGACGGCGCCGTCGCCCGACGGAGCGGCCGCAGTTCGGTGCGGGGGGATTTCCTCGACCACGTGTACGACCGCTACGCCGACCTGTTCGTCGTCGTGGGCATCGGGTTCTCCTCGTTCACATACCCGGAGCTGGCGCTGTTCGCGCTCGTGAGCCTGCTTCTCACCAGCTACATGGGCACGCAGGCCCAGGCGGTGGGCGCGGGTCGTTCGTACGGCGGCCTCCTCTCGCGCTCGGACCGCCTGCTCGCCCTGTCGATCGCCACCTTCCTCGAGTTCGACCTCTCGCTACCCTGGCCTTGGGCCCAGAGCGCGCCGTGGTCCCACCTGCACTCCCTGGGGCTCTCGTTCACCGTCCTCGACCTGGCGTTCGTCTACTTCGTCGTCGCGGGACAGTGGACGGCGCTCAGCCGGGCATGGTCGGTCTACCGGAAGCTCCCCGAGGGGCCCCAGGCTCCTCCGGGTCCGTAGGCCGCTCGACGACCGCCCCACCGCGTATCCGGTAGTACTGGAGCGGGTGCCGCAGCCGATCCTCGTGGCAGAGGAGGTCGGGAGCCCGGTCCAGGGCGAGTGCCGCGTTGGGGTCGCCCTCCCGCAGACAGAGTCCGTGGGTACGGAGCTTGGCGCACTCCGGCGGCTCGTACCCGTAGCCGTGGGCGTGCTGGGTGATGTGCTCGACCTGGTAGCGGGTGATCCCCTCGTCGAAATCCGGAGCGCCCCGGAAGGCGTCCACGATCGTTTCGAAGTCGGCGCCGCAGCGGTGGAGGAACGCCGCGAGGGCGAAGCGGCCGGCGTGGGAGAGGTTCTCCCCCTCGTTGAGCGCCCGGCGCATCTTGCGAACGCACGGAGGGAACTTCTCCGGGGCGAGACGGGCGACCCCGGGGCCGGTACGGGCGGTCGGCGCCGGGATCCGGTCGGCGACCTCCTTCAGGAACGGGGCCTCGCGCTCCTCGATGAGCGAGCGGACCTCGTCGGCGAGCTCGATCGGCGACGTCAGTCGGACGCGCACGCCCTCCTGGATCAGACGGGCCGCCCGCTCCCGCGCGAGGTGGACCCTCCCCCGCCGGACCCCCTGGTGGGCAAGCCGGAACTGCCCCTCCCGGATGGGCGTGGCCAGGTGGAGATAGTCCGGCAGGGCCATCGTCACCGCCGATCCGTCCGGCTCGATCGGGAACTGCAGCCGGGCGGCGACCTGGGCGAGCTCCTCGAGGGGCGCCGATGCGAAGCGCCCCCACCCGAGCTTTGCCTCGGCGACCGCCCATCGCCGCAACGGGGCTCGGGTCGGGGCGGCGGAGAGGAGCAGTCTTGCATAGAGGAACGAAAGGAAACGTTCCTCGGCCGTCGCGTGGACCAGCTCGGCGACCCCGGTGGCTCCGGTCGGGTCCTCCACCGCGGCCCGGATCCTCGCGCGCCCGAGCTCCTGGGCCCGGGCGTACACCGGGTCCGTCAGCAGCTCGCGTAGGGAGAGCTGCAGGTCGGAGACGAGCGATTCCGCGCCCGGGAGGAACGGGTACTCGGCGAACAGCTCGCGCTCGGCTACAGGTGCGGAGCCACGAATTGCCATATCAGCAACCCCAGGACGACGAGGGAGGAGACGGCGGTCGCACGTCCGCCGAACCGCTCGAGGCGGGCGTCATCCCAACCGCGCCGGAACCGCGAGGCGATCGAGGCGGAGAAGTCCCGGAACAGGAGGCCCCCGTCGAGCGGGTAGAGCGGCAAGGCGTTCGACAGACCCAGAAGCAGGTTCATCCACGCGAGCCAATAGAGCAGATTGAGCAGGATCCACGCGGTGCCGGGGTCCGTCCCCGCCAGCGGCCCGGAGAAGTGGAAGAACTGTACGGGGGTCCCCTGCATCGGCTCGAGGCCCGCGAGGGGGAGCACCAGCCAGTCGACGAGGCCGAAGAGGGGCCCCCGGGAACTGGAGGTGGGCCAGATCAGGGTCCCTCGGAGCTCCGTCGGGGTGAGGAACTCCGGGGCCACGCCGAGGAATCCCTTCTGGGAATCGGAGGCGACGCCGGTGTAGCTCGAGAGCGGGGCGAGCGTGACATTCGTGGAGACCGTTGCCCCATCGCTCGCCCGGTAGAACGTCATCGGCATCGTCTGGCCAGCTCGACCGTGCGAGAGGACGTCGAGCAGCGACCCCGTCGTCGTGGTCGGGGTCCCGTTGAGGGAGGTGATGATGTCACCGGCGGTGAGGCTGGCGTTCTGGGCCGGGAAGCCGTCGACGACCCCGGCCACCCCGACCCCGTTCGCGTTCACCTGGACCGAAGTCGAGACCAGGGAGGCCAGCAACAGGAAGAAGACCACCGTCAGGGCGAAGTTCGCGAGCACCCCGGCGGCCGCGACCCGGTCGCGCTTTCTTCGAGGGGCCTTCATCATCTCGGCGTCGTCCTGCTCGACGAACGCCCCGATCGGGACGATGAACCAGAGAACCCCGAGACTCTTCACGCCGATCTTCTGCGAGCGTGCGATGATCCCGTGCATCAGCTCGTGGAGCACGACCCCCACGACGAGGGCGACGATGCCGTACCCGAGGGGGATGATCGGGTTGATCCCGGGAAGGCCGAGCGCCTCCTGGGGAGGGGGGGCCGCGCTGGGCGAGATGGAGGTCGCGACGATCGCGTCGAGGACGAGGAGCGCGACGATCACGACCATCGCGATGGCGGCGAGCGCGATGCCGATGTCCCCGACCTTCGTCCAGAACCCGCGGAACCGCCCGATGCGGTCGAGGAACGCCTTGCCCCGCTGGGTCTTCAGCATCAGCGCCGGACCGAACAGGCTCAGGGCCCGGTCCGGGCCGATCCGTCCCGTTCGATAGAGGGCGACGACGACGACGAAGTACGCGACGACGGCCAGCAGGGCGATGAGCCAGCCATTGACCGCCGTCAACGAAACTCCGTCCCTTCGAGCGGGAGGAGATTATGGCGTTTGCCGACGAGAGGAGCCGGCGAACCCCGCTGGCACCGCGTTCCCCGCCTCTCGTCGGCCCGAGTTATAAGGGGCGCCCGGCTAGAAGGGGGACGATGCGAATCGACCGATCGCGCCCCGCGGCTCGCACCCTCGCCCTGCTCGTCGCGCTGGTGACGATCGCCGCCGCGTGGCCACTGCTGGCCCCCGCAGGTCCGGTCGGACGCCTCCTCCCGCACACCGCCGCGCCGGAGCCCCCTTCACTTGCGCCGGGTCGATCCGTGGAGATCGCCCCCGCATACCATCTGATGCCAGGGGTCGTCGACCTGGGGCCCCTGCCGACGGCGACGCCCCTGCGCATCGCCGTAGGGCTGGCTCCGACCGATCCTTCCGGTCTGACGGCGCAGGAGGTCCTTGAATACACGCCGGGCACGCCCCAGTACCGGCACTTTCTCGGCGTCACGGATCTCACCGCGCGCTTCGGTCCATCGGCGTCGGAGTACGCATCCGCCGCAGCGTACTTCCGTGCGTTCGGGCTGACGGTCACGACGAGTCCCGACCGCCTCCTGCTGCTCGTGTCGGGGCCTTCCATGTCGATGGGGAGGGCGTTCCACACCAACTTTGAACAATACAGCCGGTCCACCGGGAGTTTCTACTCCCACTCCACTCCGGCGACTCTCCCCGGTATCGCGGGCTGGACGGGGGCGGTCGGCCTCGGGAACGAGTACGCCCCCCGTCCGTCGGCTCATCCCTGGGCCGGGGCGCCCCAGCGGGTCCCCCTCGCTTCCTGCCCCGGTGCGTTCGGCCTGACCCCGTGCCAGGTCCATACCGCCTACGACGAGAACGGGTTGCTCGGCTCGGGCATCAACGGCACCGGGATCACCATCGGAGTCGTGGACACGTACGATTCGGCCGAGACCCAGCCCACGCTCGCCTCGGACTTTTCCACCTTCGCGTCGGACTACTCGCTCCCCTCCGGCAAGATCCGGTTCGTGTATCCGGTTCCCACGAGCACCGACCTGAACTCGTCGAAGAGCTCGCAGTGGGGGACGGAGGAGGGCCTCGACTTGGAATGGGCCCGCGCCGCCGCTCCCGGCGACTCCATCGACATGACCCTCGCTCCGGACGCGTCGGCCGGACTCTACGCGTCGGTGGACTGGCTCGTCGCCCACCAGGCCGTCAACGTCCTATCGCTCAGTTGGGGCGAACCGGACGTGGGGATCTACAACCCCCGGACCATGCCATGCTCTTCGGGTTGCAATGCGAGCTCCGACGGGTCTTACACCCTCCTTCATCCGGTACTGCAGGCAGCCGTCGTCGAAGGGATCAGCGTGTTCAGCGCGAGCGGCGACTGCGGCGCCGCCGAGGGAACGATCGGGGTTTCCACCGGGTATCCCGCTTCGGACCCGTCGGTGACCGGAGTGGGGGGAACGGACCTTTCGATCAACGCCTCCGACGGATGGACCGGCGAGGTCGGCTGGTCGGGGAATTCCACCGGCAACTCGACGAACGGCTGCGTCAACCAGGGCGGGTCGGGCGGTGGCTACTCGCCGTTCCCCCGACCGTGGTGGCAGGCGGCGAACGGGCTCCCGTCGACCCCCGATGTCCGCGCGGTCCCCGATATTTCGATCATCGGGGGTTCCGCGGTCTCCGTGGTGCTCGGAGGAAGCGTCACCGCGGTGGCGGGCACCAGCGAATCGACGCCGATCTGGGCCGGGATCGCCGCCATCGCGGACCAGTACCAAGGCGGGGGGGGACTCGGGTCGCTGAATCCCTCCCTCTATGCCGTCGCCCGCAGCGGGTCCTACTCCCTCGCCTTCCACGACATCACGAGCGGGAACAACGGCTACTCCGCCGGGAGCGGTTGGGACGCCGTGACCGGGTTGGGAAGCCCGATCGTGGGCGCGCTGGTTCCTCTCCTCGCCGGCCCGTCGAGTCCCCCACCCGGGTTCTTCGCCACCGTCCACGCCTCCCCCCGGTTTGGCCCGGTGGGCCTCGTCACGACCTTCCAGGCGGCGGCCACGGGGGGGACCGGTAGCTATCGCTGGTTCGACATCGACTTCGGGGATGGGAACGCGAGCCTGGTCCCGACGGGGTCGGCCGTACACACCTACTCCAAGGCCGGGGTCTACACGGTTCGGGCCACGGCCATTGATTCGTCGGCGAACTCCTCCGTGGCTCCGGCGGTCGCCGTCGTGGTCGGTGGAGGGACCGCGCTCAACGTCTCCCTGAGCGTGAACTCGACCGCTCCGGCGGTGGGGGCTCCGGTCAACTTCTCCGTCCAGGCGACGGGCGGACAGGCACCGTACCGGTACAACTATTCATTCGGGGACGGAACGTACCTCGACAACACGTCGGCCAACTTCACGATCCACACCTTCGGGAGTGCCGGAAGCGACTGCGCGGTGGTGGAGGTCCGGGATCTTCGGAGCGCCCCCGACGGAGGGGCGTCCCCTCGGGTCGCCCTATCGGTCGGCGGCGCGGCGGCCCCGCCGTGCGAGCGACCGACGGCGCCCACCGTCACGTTGGGCTCCTCCTACCTCCGGGCGGACCTCCCGGGCGACTTCCCGTTCTCGGCGACCGTCGGCGGCGGGGTCGACCCCATCACGACCCAACTCACCTCCGACGATCGATACGTCGGTGCCTGCAATTGCGGGATCTTCCGCACCGCGGGGAACCACGGGGTGACGGTCTACGCCAACGACAGCCTCATCGGCCAGGCCCAGGGACAGCTCAACATCACGACGTACCCCGCCATCAGCACGCAGTTCTCGGCGAGCGCCCCCTCCGGGGTCGCTCCGCTGAGCGAGACGTTCGCCGTCAGCGCCTCGGGCGGGCGCCTCCTCAACCCCGCCCAGACGTACTGGTCGTTCGGCGATGGGGCCACGGGGCGTGGGGTGAACGTCGGACATGTGTACACGAACCCGGGACTGTACGTGGCGATCGGCAACCTCTCGGACTACGGGTTCGGGAACGCCTCCGAGGCGTTCCTGGTCGACGTGCTGCCGTCCGCCGGCGGCGGAATCGTTCTGACCGCCAACGTGACGCCCGCCGTCCACACCGCCTCCGGGGCGCCGATGGCGTTCCGCGCGAGCGCCTCGGGGGGTACGGGCCCGTATCGGTTCCACTGGGACCTGGGCGACCAGGATTCCGCCTTCGGGGCGGAGGTGAACCAGACCTACTCGCCCCACGGCTGCCTCGCCAACGGCACGTGCCCGCTCGTGGTCGTCCTCTCGGTGACCGATGGGAACGGCGCGGCTCGGAACGCGACGATCACCCTCGCCCCCTTCTTCTCGGCCCGATGGAGCGCGCTGACCCTCCTCCCGACGGTTCCCTCGGCCGGTGGGATGACCCCGTTCCCGTTCCGTGCGACGGCCCCCGTCGCCGGGATCTCCCCGGTCAATGTGTCCTGGACGTACGGGGATGGAGGGGTCGGGTGGGGGACGATCGCCCGTCACACCTTCCTGTTGCCGGGTAACTTCACCGTGCTCGTGCGTGCGACCGACGCGGTCGGCGACGTCCTCCTGCGCACCTACGCCTACACGATCACCGGAACCCCGCAGAGCGGACCCACTGTCTCGGGTGGTCCGAACGTTTCTGCCGGGGTCGCCCCCCTGGCCATCGGATTCTCCGTGGTGGGAGGCGGAGGGGCCGGGGGCCCCTATGCGTTCAACTGGAGCTTCGGGGATTCGAGCCCGTGGGGGAACGGCTCGACGGTCTCCCACTGGTACAATTCCACGGGGGTCTATCACGCGGTCGTGACCGTCTCCGACTCGATCGGGGACACCGGGAACGTCGGATTCACTATCGACGTGTACAACACCACGCTCGTCCAGACGACCGCGACCCCGGCGTTCACCTCCTCGGGAAACCTCCACCTCGCCCTACGGGTGGTCGCCTCCTGCGGCCCGGCGAGCATCCTCGGCTGCTCGGATGCGTTGGTCCGGGTCCAACTGACCTGGTCCAAGCCCACCGGTTCCCCGTTCAGGGGAAACCCCGACGCCGGGGTCGTGAGCTTCCCGGCGAGCGGGTTTTCCAACGTGACGATCGGGGTGCCGGCCCAGGGCGGGACGTACCACCTCGACGCGAACGCCATCGGGCCGGCGTTCAGCGGAGGGGTCACCCTCATCCTCGGGATCCAGGGCACGTCCACGACCCTGGGAGGGCTGACGATCGATCCGTCTCTCATCCTCGCCCTGGGGGGCGTCTTCTCGGTGGCGATGGCCGCGATGATCGTGGCGACCGGAGGACCACGCCGGACCCCCCCGGGGGGGCGCGTCGCCGCCCCGGGTCCGATCAACCCTTGACGACGCCGAGCGGGACGAGTCGCACGACGCGCCGCGTGAGGCCCGCGCCCTCGGCGACGCGGACGACCTCCTCGACGTTCTTGTAGGCGCCCGGCGCCTCCTCGGTGACCCCTTCCCGCGAGGCGGAGCGCACGAGGATCCCCTTCTGGGAGAGGGCGCGGGTGACCTCATCGTACCGGAACCGTCGGACCGCGGCGTGGCGCGAGAGGAGCCGACCCGCCCCGTGGCAGGAGGAGCCGAACGACCGTTCCATCGACGTCGGGAGCCCCACGAGGACGTAGCTCGCGGTCCCCATGTCCCCCGGGATCAGGACGGGCTGCCCGAACGATCGGTAGGCGGCCGGGACCTCCTCGCGACCGGCGGGGAACGCCCGCGTCGCGCCCTTTCGGTGCACGAGCACCCGGCGGCGTCCGTCGGGGAGCTGGTGCTCCTCCTCCTTCGCCATGTTGTGCGCGATGTCGTAGACGACCGACAGGTCCATCTCGGCGTCCGGCCGCTCGAAGACGGTCCGGAACGCGCGGCGGACGCCGTCGGTGATCAGCTGGCGGTTCGCCCACGCGAAGTTGGCCGCGGCCGCCATCGCCGAGAGGTAGCGCTGCCCTTCCTCCGACGCGATGGGGGCGCAGGAGAGCTGCCGGTCGACGAGCGTCACCCCGTCTCGGGCGAGACGGGCGTCCATCGTCTGGATGTAGTCGGTCGCGACCTGGTGGCCGAGACCGCGCGAGCCGGTGTGGAGCATCACGGCGACCTCGCCCGGACGCAGGCCGAGGGTCTCGGCGAACGCCGGGTGGAACACCTCGTCGACGCGCTGGACCTCCAGGAAATGGTTCCCCGAACCGAGCGTCCCGAGCTGACGGAGCCCCCGCTTGCGCGCCGAGTCGCTCACCGCGTGGGGCGCCGCACCCCGGTGACGCCCGTCCTCTTCCTGGACGGTCAGGTCGTGGGCCCGGCCGTACCCCCGTCCCACCGCCCACGAAGCCCCACCGGCGAGCACCTCGTCGACCTCGGCGGGCGTGAGGGTGACCCCGCCCTTCGACCCGACCCCCGAGGGGACCTCGCGGTAGAGGGCGTCCAAGAGCGCTTTGAGCCGGGGGCGGACCTCGTCGGCCGTGAGGTTCGTCCGGAGCAGGCGGACGCCGCAGTTGATGTCGTAGCCGATCCCACCCGGGGAAACGACCCCATCGGCCGGGTCGAACGCGGCCACGCCTCCGACCGGGAATCCGTAGCCGAAGTGGATGTCCGGCATGGCGAGGGCCGGGGACTGGATTCCGGGCAGGGTGGCGACATTGGCGAGCTGCTGGAGCGAAGGGTCGCCGTCCACCGCCCCGAGGAGGGCCTGGTTGGAGAACAGGCGGCCGGGCACCCGCATCCCGACCTGCTCGGTCATCGGGATCTCGAACGTGAACTCGTCGATGGGGACGAGCGTGGGCACCCGGGTCACGGCGGGCCGCAGACGGGTGCCCTATATGGCAGGGCGGCCGAGCGGCGTCCCTACCGCCCCTCAACCTAAGTACGCTCGGCGAGGTGGCGCCCCGGGTCCATGCGATACGGCACGCTGGTTTCGATCGTGAGCCTCGCCGCGGTGTTCGGCGCGATCGGCCTCCAGGTGGTCTACCCGAAGCTCCAACTGGACATCTTCTACATCGTCCTCGTCTGGGTGATCGCCGGGTTCTTCATCTACCGGCTCCCGATCATGTCGCGCCAGGTGGGCCAACCCCGGGTCTCCGCCGCCGCGCCGGCGGCGTTGCCCTCGGCCGCTTCGCCCCTCGGGGGGGTCGCCCCGCCGCCGGGGACCAGTGCCGGGGCGCTCGGCTTCTGCCTGTACTGCGGTTCGATGGTGGATCCGGGCACCGCGCTGTGCCCGAACTGCGGACGGAGCCTGCCCCTCGCCTGATCGGATCGAGGGAGGATTGAAGCTCGGCGAACTCCCGTTCGTGTTGGCGGTCGCGGCCGCCGCCGGCATTGCGCTGGGCGGGGTCGCGCTCGCGTTCCTCGCCCAGCAACGGGAGCTCGTGCCGATCCCCTTCCTCGCCGCGATCGCTTTCGCCGCGGCGTACCTGTACGCGTCGCACGTTCCGGCCCCGCCCGACGTGGCGATGGCGGAGGACGAACCGTTCGACGACCCGGTCGAGGAGGCGGATCGGATCTCCGCGAGCACGCCCCCCGAGGTCCCTGGAGGCTCCGCGCCGGCCGCGGGACCTACCGACGCCTCCGGCGCGCCGGAGGAGAGCCCTCGTTCCCCGACCGAACCTTCGACCCCTGCGAGCGACCCGCCCGGATAGGCGAGTGCCCCCCTACTCCGGGACGACCCGCAGCATCGGCTCGCGGGAGCGCACGTTGGTCCCGGGCGCGACCCTCAGGTCTTCGACCCGCCCGGCGAGGGGACTGACCACCTCGTTGCGCATCTTCATCGCCTCGAGTACCAGCAGGACCTGGCCCCGGTCGACCTTCTGACCCTGGGTGACCCGAACCTCGATGACCTTTCCGGGCATCGGGGGCATCACCGGCGTCCCCGGCCCGTCCGGGGCGGTCGGGGTCGCGATCGTCGACGCGGAGGCCGCCACGGGAGTCGAGGGGGCCGGCCGCCCGGCGTCCGCCTCCGACACCGACCGAACCTCCAGGCCCACCACCTCGCCGTTCACGCTCACCGCGCCCGGGGGGCGCGAGAGACCGGCGGGCCATCCCTCGACGGTCAGGGTCTCTCCGTCGACCTCGAGCTCGACCTTCCCCTCCGAGCGGACGACCCGGAGCGGATGGACCGCCCCCCGGACGGTGACGGTCGAGCGGGCGAGATCGACCAGGACCTCCTCCGGAGTTCCGTCAACCACGAGTGCGATGCGCATCGACCCACCTCCGGTTCTGCGTCATACGCGCGCGCCCTTCGTGCGTCCACGGGGAGACCCCGCCCCGGGCCGAGCCGGGCGCGTGGGCCGGCTGCGGCACGGGGGCGCGCAACGCGGCCACGATGCCGAGCGCGGCCGCGTTCAGCACCGCCGGCGTCAGCTCCCGGTCGCGGGCGTTCCGGTAGGCCCGGTAGACGGCGGGGAAGATGGCATAGGAGAGCGCCTCGGCCTCGTCGGCGGCGGGGATCAGCGTGCGGACATCCGTCCACGCCTTGTCGAACTCCGGCGCGAGGAGCGCGGCCGGGCGGCCGACGATCGCCGGCTCCTCCGCGAGGACGCGACGCGCGAGCTCCGGGTCCACCGGAGCCGGCGGGGTACCGTAGAGCCCGCGCACGTAGTCGCGGACCTCGCGGGTGATCTGTCCGTAGCGTCGTCCCACGAGGATATTGAGGACCGCCTGGATCCCGACGATCTGGCTCGTCGGCGTGACGAGGGGAGGGTATCCCAGGTCGGCGCGGACCCGGGGGATCTCCGCGAGCACGTCGGGGAGCCGCCCGAGGGCGTCCTGCTCCTGCAACTGGGAGAGGAGGTTCGAGAGCATCCCGCCCGGCACCTGGTGCAGCAGGATCCCGGGGTCGGTCTGGAGGGAGCGGAGGTTGAGCAAGGGACGGTAATGCTCGAGCACTCCCTGAAAGTATCCGGCGAGCTCGGCGAGGGCTCCGAGGTCGAGCCGCGGGTCGACGGAGGTCCCCCGCATCGCCCCGACGAGGGTCTCGGTCGGGGGTTGGGAGGCGCCGCCCGCGAACGGGGAGAGGGCGGCGTCGACGGCGGTCGCCCCCGCGTCGGCCGCGGCGAGGCAGCTCAGCGTCGCCATGCCGCTCGAGGAATGCGTGTGGACGACGACGGGGAGCCGCACCTCCTTGACGAGGCGGCCGACGAGCTCGGAGGCGGCGCCCGGCGGCATGAACCCGCCCATGTCCTTGACGCACAGCTCGTCGGCCCCCAGCTCGGCGAGACGGCGTCCCAGGTCGACGAACGCCGGCATCGTGTGCACGGGAGACTGGGTGTAGCAGATCGTGGCCTGGGCCGTCTTGCCCGCCCGCTTCACGGCGGCGATCGCGGGGGCCATGTTCGCCGGGTCGTTGAGCGCGTCGAAGATTCGGAAGATGTCGATCCCCTGCCGTGCCGCCTCCGCGACGAACCGGTCGACGAGGTCGTCGGCGTAGTGCCGGTACCCGACCAGGTTCTGGCCCCGAAGCAGCATCTGCAGCGGGGTCCCGGGCATCGCCTTGCGGAGCAGCCGCAGGCGCTCCCACGGGTCCTCCCGCAGGAACCGGAGGCACACGTCGAACGTGGCCCCCCCCCAAACCTCGAGGGACCGGTACCCGATCGCGTCGAGGCGCTCGGCGGCCGGCAGCATGTCGCGCGTGCGCATCCGGGTGGCGATCAGCGACTGGTGGCCGTCCCGAAGGACCGTTTCGGTGATGCCGACCAATGCCGACCTCCCTCCCGCTACAGCGGGATGTTGCCGTGCTTCTTCGGCGGGCGGTCCTCCCGCTTGGAGGAGAGGATTCTGAGGCCGGCGAGGAGCTTGGAGCGGGTATCGGCCGGGTCGATCACATCGTCGATGTAGCCCCGCTCGGAGGCCAGGTAGGGGTTGAGGAACTCCGCCTGATACTCCTGCACCATCTTCGCGCGCATCGCCACCCGGTCGGCGGCGGGCGCCCGGTCGATCTCGCGGCGGAAGAGGATGTTCACCGCCCCCTCCGCTCCCATCACCGCGATCTCGGCGGTCGGCCAGGCGAAGTTCAGGTCCCCCCCGAGGTGCTTGGAGCACATCACGTCGTACGCGCCGCCGTAGGCCTTGCGGAGGATCACGGTGA
>JAKIWG010000051.1 GCA_022750155.1 Thermoplasmata archaeon
ATCCGGTGCGCCTCGCCGGTGCGCTGGGGAATCGCGCTGTTCCCGAGCGCTCCCCCCGCCCCTTCGACGGCGCTGCGGCACAGTCGGTTCGCCTCGGCGACCGCCGGCCCCGGATAGGGGATGTACCGGCTCGACCCGCCGACGAGAACGAACGACCGGATCCCTCGCGCGACCGTCTCCTCGGCCCACACGCGGGTCGCCTCCGGGCTCGGCAGGTGGGCCACGACCTTGTTCACCACGGGTTCGGTGTGGCTCGCCTCGGAGAGGCGGACCGCGAACGTCCGGACATTACCGGACCGGTAGTACGGTCGGCCGTCGTGGTTCTCGTCCACGAGCTCCGGCACGTCGACCACATCGACCCGTCGGAGACCATCGAGCAACGCGGACGTGGCGGCGAACTGGGCCTCGATGCGGGCCGCCGGAGAGCGGGCGCTCGGCGGAACGGGCTCGAAGAACAGGGGTCGGTGGGCGAGTGCCTCGGCAATCGGACGACCCATCGTGGCGCTCCCTCGAGCGTCGGCGCGGAGCGCCCGTCCGATATCAACGTTGGGCGGAGCCCGAGGGTTGCGGGCGGTGCAATCCCCCGGCGCGGAGGGAAACTCGACCGCCCGGCTCACTCGAGCCGGAACAGCCGGCGGGCGTTGGCGCCGAGGATCTTCTCCCGGTCCGGCTCGTGGACCGGCAGCGTCTCCACGAGCGCCACCGCGGTCTCGATCGACTCGAGCGGCCAGTCCGACCCATACAGGACACGGTCGGCGGACCCGATGGTCATCACGAGCTGCGCGAGGAGGGTTCGAGCACGGTCGAACATCTCGTGGAAGTAGGGGACCGACGGCTTGGCGAGGAGACCCGAGCAGTCCGTCCAGACGTTTGTGTTCTTGTAGACGAGCTCCGCCGTCTCCTCGATCCAGGGGTTGCCCAGGTGGCAGAGGACGAAGTTGACCTCGGGCCAACGGACGGCGACCTCGTCGACCTCGATCGGCCGGGCGAACTTGAGGAGCCCGTGGCGGGAGAGCGTGTCGCCCTGGTGGATCAGCACCGGAAGCCGGCGGGCGGCGGCGAACTCGTACACCCGGTCGAGCCGGGCATCGTGGGGGTAGAACGGGCGGTACCCTGGGTACAGCTTCAACGCTGCCAGCTCCGGCACCTGGCGCAAGGCATCCAAGGCCGCGGTCACCGATTCGGTGCCCGCCGTCGGGTCGACGGTCGACACGGGGCGGAGGCGCCCGCCGCTCGCCTTGGCCAGCGCGCGGCCTTCCTCGATGGAGGCTCCGACGTCCGGCGTCTCGACCACCGAGATCGCCAACGCCGAACCCACCCCGGCCGCGTCCATCTCCCGGAGGAGGCCCGTGACCGTGTAATCGAGGTCGTGGCGGTACGCGGTCCCCGCCAGGTCGGGCCAGTGCCGAGTCAGGTGGACGTGGGCATCGACCCGGCCGCCCGGCCCCGAACTCACGGCGGGTCGAACCGCGGGGTCCCGATAACCGTCCGGCTCTTGGGACTCCCGAGGGGTTGATAACCCGCCGCGCGGTCCTCGGGATTCCCTCCGAGAGGGGCTGGCCGTGACCGCAACCGAGGAGTGGCTCAGCTATCCGGATGCGCCGCGGATCCGGACCGCGCTTCCGGGCCCCCGTTCCGCCGAGCTCCTCGCCGAGCAGGGGCGCCTCGAGACCGACGCCGTGG
>JAKIWG010000023.1 GCA_022750155.1 Thermoplasmata archaeon
GCTCGCCCGTTCGGTCCAGGACTGCGAACATCTTCCGACCGACGAACATCGACCTCGTCCCGAATCCCTTCCGGTGGGCCGAGATCGCGGCGTCCCCTTCGGCCATCTCCTGGGCAAGGCGGGCGAAATGTTGGCGTGCCTCCTCGGGTGCTAAGGCATTCGACACGCGCGGCGGAGGTCACTCCTGGCATAAAGGATAGGCGAGTCTTTCGGCTGGGCTAGGCGTGAGCTGTCTCGGACAACGGATCGGCTCGTGCCGGGCCAAGAAGGAGCGGCCCGAGTGGGTCACCCAACTGCGGGAGCGCATCATCGAAAGGGGAGGCCGAAGCGGTCGAGGACTACACCGGGGTCCCTGCGACTGCCGAGTTTTCGCTCTCGTCGCCGAACTTGCTCCCTCGAATCAAGGCACTCGGGCCGATTCGCCCCTTCGGGTTCCTTACCGCGCGATTGCTTGCGCCAGGGGGACCGGACGAGATGCGCTCCGAGCTCGTTGCATTCGTCGATCCGTAGGACGCGGCCGGCCAAGCCGCCCTCATGGCCCTGCCCTGTCAGCGATCCTGGGGGTCGGTGGTCGAAGACTTCGTCCGCCATCGGGACCGGAAGTACCGCTTCGACTTCGACGGTTGGGCGGTCCGAAGGCACGTCCTCGCCCGAGGAAAGAACCTGGTCGGGCTCGGGAAGGAGGCGAACCGGGTCGAGGATGCGAAGGCGCTCGGTCTCAGGACGGTCGGTGGGCGGGCCAAGACCTACGTCGCCCCGGATCCGTTCAAGGGGAGCGCGACGGGGGCGGCGAGGAGGCTCGGGGTGAGTGGGAGAACGGTGCGCCCCTGGAGACGGGGGAGTCGCAGAAGCTCGGGCGTGAGAAACCGCTGGCCGTGGTGACCAAGTCGGTGTCAGCGCTCCGGAATGGACTGCATCGCCCCCTTTTGTGCTGGCGAAATCGTATGGTGCGGGTTACGGAGGCTTTACAGCCCGAGAATCCTCGGAAACCAGGGAAGCGGGAGTCATGCCGGCTCGAACCGTCCGACTCGGGGCTTCCCTCGCAATCGGCTGCGTCGTTCTCCTGGCTCTGGCACAAGTCGCGACCGCGGCAAGTCCAGCGCTCCGGCTCACGGCACCCTACAAGACTTCCGTAAATCTGTTCGATTCGCGAGGCCAGGCGGGGTGCGGCCGAGCATCATTCGCTGCCCTTGCGAACTTCGACAAGAACTCAGGTATCGGTTCGTTCGTCGACAGGTCGAGCGCAGGAAATTGTTCGGCGCCCAACGGAGATTCAGCGTCCGCTAGCAGCGAGTTCGACCTCTACTTTCCTGTCAAGATGCCCTTGAGTGGGGGTCTGAAGATCAAGACGGATTGGACCCTCAACGTGTCTATTCTCGCGACCCTCGTTCCCGGTAACTGCACCGTGGGCAGGGCCGGAAGCTCCTCGTGCGTTGAGCAATCGGGGGCCTACCTATCCGGATCAGCCTACCTCATCGACACGACCACCTGGAGCGCGGTGGGCTGGGGGAACGCGGTCCTTAACCTCCAGAACACGAGCTTACACCAAGTGTTTTGCTACGCCGGGAACTGTTCCCAGTACGCGCATCGGTACTCGTCGCCCGGCGTAGGGGCAGGTCCCGTAAACTGGACCGTATGGGTGAATGTGACGAAGCTGAACCCGAACCATCGGTACGTTCTGTTTCTCTCGATATACGGTGCGGCCACGTCCTCTTTCACTGTCAACCAGGCTCACGAAGTCGGTGGAAAGGCCAGCGCGAGTGTCTCTATGCCAAAGACTGGCGGCGGCGCGCGGCTGGACTCTATCCTCGTGAAGTAGGTGTTGCGTGACGAGGTTCCCCTCCCACGGAGGTTGGGGGACGGGTCTTGTCGATGGCGGAGTTGCCTCTGCAAGATGGGTAAGGGGGCCCTCGGACAAGCGGACCTCGCCCTCGGCGAGTCTCTTCGCGGTCCGCTGCCTGTGCTTCGACTTCCTGGGCTCGGAGACGCGCCGAGCCCCTGGGATCATTTTGGACAAATTCACCGACCCCATCTGGCAGAATGTCGGATTCGCCTACCCCTAGCATGTCCGTGACGCTCTGTGCATCCCTCGAGTCCTTCCCCCGTGCGGAGTCCCGGCGTGCCATGGGCGACCTCGAGGGGTTCGCGATCCGCATGGGGCGGAGGATCTGGCCGGAGGGTCGCGAAATGGTCCAGAGGTCCTGGGAGGTCATCGAGAAGCTCAATCCCTACTCAGACCCAAGGTCTACGCCCGCTCCCTCTGGGCATCCTGGTCGCGGGGGAGGGGCGGGCCTCTCTCCGGGGGTCGGGAGGATTTCTGGGGTAGGGTGTGAATGGTTAACTTACGGGACCCGACTACGGGCCGTGCAGTTCGGGCATGGGTAGAAGGAAGCTGGGCGCTTGAACAGGTACCCGAGGGCGAACTTCGGAATCTTGAGCTCGTACTCGCAACGCCGGCAAAGGTAGACGGGCTTTCCGCTGGGATCGAGCCTGACGTGCGCGTGCTTGGTCAAGGGTAACGGCCCCGATTGGGAGAGGTAGCCTCCCGCTGGTTCAGGGCTGGGGTAGATAAAGGGGTAGTGAAACGAAACGGCAATTGGTACTAACCCAGCCGTTTCATGGGCGCGGCCAGATTCGAACTGGCGGCCTTCACCGTGTCAGGGTGACGTCATAACCACTAGACTACGCGCCCGCGCGGGCGCCCACCAGCCCGCCGTTCTTATGCCCTTCGCCCGGCGGTCTAGGACTATACTGGGCTCAGCCGTAGCCACCGGGAAAGTTGCCCGGGTCCTGGTGGTCGGTCCAATGATAGTAGCCCATCGATTGTCGCTGGGATTCGGAGACGTCCTGGCGCAACCCTCCTTGGAGGCTGCCGTAGGTCTCCTTGATCTGCTCCTCGATCGAGCGGGCTCGAACCAGGGCCTCCTTCAGATGGCTGACCTCGAGGAACTCGCTGCCGGAGATCGCCGCGAGGTCGCCCGCGGTGCGGATGAGTCCGCCCAGCTCCCTCAGCCGGAGGGTGAGGGCATTGCGTCGGCCGTCGAGGAGCTCGGCCCGCCGGTGGGCCTCATGGATGAGCTCCTTCACCGCGTCCCGGGTCGCAGGTCGGATCCGACCATCCGAGGCGATCTCCTGGGCGCAGAACTGGGCGAGGCGCATCTGGTTCCGTTCGTTGTCCGGCATCGTCGTGTCCAGGAGGACCTCGTAGCCGCCCCCTGCGATCCGCGACCGGAGCGGCGACATGATCTTGTGAATGTCCTGGATGTTCGACGCGGCGACCAGGATGAAGTCGCACGGGACGTTGTCGACGCGGACCGACGCGCCCCCGGACTGCGGGTTGCGTCCGGTGATCGGGAAGCGTTTCTCCTGCATCGCGCTCAGCAGGTGACGCTGGATGTGCCCCAGGTGGGGTAGCTCATCGACGAACAGCACCCCCTCGTGCGCCTCGTGAACCGCCCCCGGAATGACCCGGTCGTAGGGCAAGGTGCCGAGCTGAGGGTGTCCGCCGTACGGGTCGTGACGGACATCCCCCAGAAGCTCTGTCTCGCTCGCACCGGTAGCCATCACGAACGTGATGCGGTCGAGCTTGACGAGCACCTTGCGCGGACTCTCCCGCTGGAGGGACCGTCGTCGCTCGAGCGCGCGCTGGTCGAGGACCTTGACCTTGTCGCCGGCCCGTTCGTAGGCGACGACCTCCTCCACGCCGTTTCGCAGGCGCGTCGTCCGGACCGACTCCTGCGGGTTTCCTCCAGGATTGACCGTAAGCTCTAGGATCCCCCCCACGAGGTCCCGGAACGGATTCCCGCTGCCGGGCACCGACCCGGGCTGGACCTGCTTGACGTTTCCGCAGCTCGGACAGTACCGGTCGATGGGGAGCGAATAGAAGCTGCAGCGCGGGCACCGGTATCCCAGTCGCTCGGCGACCGTCGCCGGCGCTTCCGTCGGCGCGATGAGCTCGCCTTCCGTGGACCGGCGCGCCTCCCGCTCGTGGTAGACCTCTTCCCGGCTCACCATCTCGACGGAGGGGCGCTCCGGGTTCTCCGGATTGTGAACGATCCGGATCTCGCTCAACGGGCGCTCGAGGTGGAGGGCCAACGCCTGGGCGGTCATCGACTTGCCGATCCCGGGGGGGCCGACGAGCAGCAGGTGGCGGCGTTGATAGGCGGCGACCCGCGCGATCTCGACGGCGCGCTCCTGGCCGATGACCCGCGCGAGCGGGTCGGAGGGGATCGGGATGTCGGCCGTCGTCGCGAACTCGTCGAGCGATGCCGGGACCTTGCGAGGGGGATCGGATGCCGGGGGGGAACCGAGAGCGGGCACGCCGGGTGGTCACTAAGTACGTCGGAGGAGGCTTAAGGACGCGGTCGGCAGCCGCTGCCGCCGACCGCGGGAAAGGTTTCTACCGGCCCGGGGGAGGCGCCGGGAGGTCGAACCGGGTGACGACCCGTATCTTCTCCGGGATCTTCCCGATCGCGCCGAGACGGCTCGCGATGACGAGCTCGACGCCCTTCTCCTGGGCGACGTCGAGCAGCCGCTGGCTCACCACCCCGTCGAAGACCAGCGTCTTCGCCGGAGCTTCGAGGGCCGCGAGCGTGTCGATCATCTCCTTCACCGGCGCTTCGGCGATGATGGAGTCGTCCGCGCCGAGGAACAGGCTCTTCGAGGCGTTGTCCACACCGGCGAGCAGGTCGAAGTACCGCTGGAGTTCAGGGGGCAAGGGGGCGGTGGGCGCTGGGGGGGCCGCCATCGGGGGTGGGATGGGCACCGGCCGCATTCCCTGAGAGCCGGGTCCGCCCCGGTCCCCGCCGTCGCGGCGAGGCCCCCGGTCGTCCCTACGGTCGGAGCGATCGCGGGGAGGGCCCCGGTCGCCCGAGCTGCGGTCTCCCGGACCCCGGTCGCCCGAGCCCCGGTCCCCCGGAGCGCGGTCGCGCTCTCCGCCCATCGGTTCTCCGCGCTCGTCCATCGGGGAGCGGGAGGCGCCGGTCGATTCGAATCCCGTCATCTCCAGGTACTGGTTGATGGGGATCTTGTTCCTGAGGCACTTGACGAGCTGCTTCTGGGTGAGCTCCTCGACCTCGCTGCCCCGCGGAGCGCGCGCGACGAAATCGATGTCCATCGTCTGGAGCATCTCTCGCAGGATGAGCTCCCCGGCCCGGTCCCCGTCGGTGAATACCGTGACGGTCTTGCCGCGGGAGAGGTCCTTCACCGTCTGGGGGACGCTCGTCCCCTCGACCGCGATGACGTTCTTGATCCCGCAGCGCAGCAGGTTGAGCACGTCCGAGCGCCCCTCGACGACGATGAGCGCATCGGCCTGGTCGATGTTGGGTCCCGCGGGCAGGTGCTCGGGGCCGTAGCTCGTGATCTCCTCGACCTGGACGGCCTTTCGGACCGACTCGGTCAGGTCCATCCCGACGCCCTTCGACTCCTCCTGGAGCTTGGCGAGGATCTCTTTGGCCCGGTCGACGACCTTGGCGCGCTTGGAGATCCGGATGTCCTCGACGCTGATGACCTCGATCTTCGCCCGGCAGGGCCCGATCCGGTCGACGGTCTCGAGGCCGGAGGCAAGGATCGCCGTCTCGACCTGGTCGAGCGACGAGGGGATGATGATCTCCCCTTCGCTCTTCCCCTTGCGGGAGTCGATCTCGACCTCGATGCGGCCGATCCGGCCGGATTTCTGCAGGTCGCGCAGGTCGAGTTCGTCTCCGAGGAGACCTTCGGTCTGGCCGAATACGGCTCCGACGACGTCGGGCTTGTCGATGACGCCTTCGGCCATGATTCGGGCTTTGATTTGGTACTTGGCGGCGCTGGGATCGTTCGTCATGGTGTTACGGTTCCTCCGTGGATGGTCTTAGGCCCCTATGGGGCCCGGTCCCCGGAAGACAGCCGTCAGTCAGCGCCGATGCGGTCGGCCACGAGGTCGCGGATGTTACGACAGAGGCTGTGGGTGAGCATGAGTCGTGAGTCCGTGAGACGTGGCGACGCGAGGCGCTAACCTCCGTCCGTCTCCGGGATTTCTTTCCGGGGGATGTGAGCGAAGGAGCGTATTTAACTCAAGTGGGGGCGCGCGCACCGGTCGCTCCCGGCAAGATACTCAGCCTCCTACGCCGACAGAATGTCCCCCGGTGGGCGTGCCGATTCAGGTCGGATTGACCCAAGGGCTTTTTAGCGGGTCCCGTTACCACCGCTCGGGAGTCACACTTTAGATGCCGAAGCGACGCAGGTCCGCCCCCCCGGCCCCGTCCCCGGACCCGAATCCCGAAGCGAGTCCGATGGCCCCACTTCCCGAGGACGACTTCGTCTCCTCGCTGCGGAATGAACTGTCCAGGACCCAGAAGGCCGCGGGCGAGAAGACCGGGGAGGACTTCACCCACCGCGCCGAGCTGAACAAGCGGCTTCTCCAGGACCTGTGGGAGGTCCACAACCAGTTCGAGGGGATCTCCGCCCACCTGACCGTCGAACCCTCGCAGACGCTGTTCGCCACCTTCGTCGAGTACCCCGAGAAGTGGACCTTCAAGGACAACTTCGACTTTGGCGCGGTCAAGACCATCGAGCTGAAGGACCGCGCTCCCGGCTGGCTCGGCTTCACCCTACGATTCTGGTACTACCGGACCCCCGAAGGCCGGGGCCACCTCCGCTCGATATTCGAGTGGTGCGAAGGCGAGAGCTACCACCGCTACACCGGCTGGATGCGGATGATGAGCCAGGCGGTACTGTTCGATGGCGCCGAGGACACGGCGAGCATGCGCGAGATCCACGCCGTCCTCCGCGACGTCGTCGTCAAGTGGTACTCGGCCCACATCGACCGGTCCCCCGAGTCGTTCGCGGCGCACCTGAAGGAGAAATACCCGAAGGGCGCGAGCTACGCCAAAGAATCGTACCGAGAGTAGGGCCGCCCCGGGCACGCCCTCTGCCCGCCGACCGCGCCCACCCGGCGAACGGTTGAAATAGCGCGCGCCTCCTCGCGGAGCCCGTCGCACGGGGCAAGGTCCTCCCGGGAAGGGGAGGGCCCTTCGCGTCGGCGGTCGGAGTAGGGGCGTGAGGGATCACCTGGTGGCCTACTTCGAGTCGCACCACCTCCTGGTCGAGTCCGAAGCGCTGCAGCTGCTCCTGAGCAGCCCGCAGCCGCTCGCCGTCTCGCGCCAGGTCGTCGAACGGACCCGTTCGGAGCACGCCTTCGTGACCCGCGAGATGGTCGAGGCGGTGCTCCTCGGTTCCGACCTCGCCCGCTCCCAGGCGATGCGAACCGCGGAGCTCAGCGCATCGCTCGCCCGGGGGACGAGGGCCGCTGCCCTGGTGCCCTACGAGCTGATCCGCGAGGGATTCTCTGCGGTGGTCCCCGCGCAGCAGCCCCTCGCGGCGTACGGAAGCCTCTTCGCTTCGCGGTTCGAACAACTATCGAGAATGCTCCGCGGGCGGCCGGAGCTCTCCGGACTCCGCCCGATCTCCGAACTACGCTCGGCGGAGGGAACCGCCGCCGTGATCGGGATGATCCGCGACGTCCGCCAGACACCGGAAAAGCACCATCTGATCCTCACGGTGGAGGACGAGCAAGGCGCGGCGGAGCTCCTCGTCCTGAAGGACTCTCCCCCCGCGCAGGTCCCCTATCTCGATGACGAGGTCGTCGGGCTGAGGCTCGCCCTCCCGAAGGAGAAGGGGCGGATCCCCCGCGTCGTCTCCGTGGTGCGCCCGGACCTCCCCGTCGGCCGAGAACGGCACCGGACCGGGTCGGCGGTGCGCGTCCTGTTCCTATCGGACCTGCACATTGGCAGCCGTTCGTTCATGGCGGATTCCTGGGGGCAGATGACCGATTTCCTGCACGAGCGCGGCCCCCGCCCCGAGCTCGCGCACGAGATCGAGCACGTCGTCATCGCCGGGGACCTCGTCGACGGGATCGGGATCTATCCCAATCAGGAGCGAGACCTCGCCATCGGGGACGTGTTCGAGCAGTACGAGGAGCTTGGACGGCGCCTCCGGGAGATCCCGGAGCGCCTGCACGTTGTCGTCGTCCCGGGCAACCACGATGCGGTCTGCCCGGCCGAGCCCCAACCGGCCCTGCCCCGCGAGATCCGTGACTCGCTGCCGGCCAACGTCCATTCGATCGGGAACCCGTCGACCTTCGCGCTCCACTCCGTCGTGATCCAGGCGTACCACGGCCGAAGCTTTGACGACCTCATTCCGGCGATCCCGGGGGCGAGCTACGCGCGCCCCACGGAGGTGATGAAGCGGATGCTCGCCATGCGGCACCTCGCGCCCATGTACGGCGGGCGGACCCCCCTCGCGCCGCTCGGTCGCGATGGGATGGTGATCGACCCCGGCCCGGACATCCTCGTCACGGGCCACGCCCACACCTTCGGGGTCGACCAGTACCGGGGCGTGCTCCTGCTGAACGCCTCGACCTGGCAGGCGGAGACCGAGTACCAGCGGATGCGCAACATCTCCCCCGTGCCCGCGCGGGCGGCGGTCGTCAACCTCGCCGACCTCACGCTCGAAGCCCTCGATTTCCACGGACGCGAGCCGGTCGTCGGGGGCGCGGCGACGTGAGCCCGTACCCGCTCGACCCGGTGGCGGCGACCGGACCTCTGCGGCTCGTGCTGTGCGCCTTCCCGACCGAGGATTCGGCGCGCTCGGCCGCCGATTCGGCCGTGGGGGCCCGTCTCGCGGCCTGCGCGAGCCGATGGCCGATCGATTCGACGTTCTGGTGGAAGGAGAAGGTCGAGCGGAGCGCCGAGGTCCTCGTCCTGTTCAAGACGGCGCCGAAGCACGTGGGGGCGCTGTTCCGCCACCTCTCCGAGCTCCACCCCTACGAGGTTCCGGAGATCCTCGAAATCGACGTGCCCCGCGTGCACGAGCCCTACCTGCGCTACGTCGCGGCGACGATCGACCCCCACGCCCCCCCTCTCCCCTGGGGAGGGGGCCGCGTTCGACCTACGCGTCGGGGATCACCGAAAGTCCGGGGAGCGCCGCGCCCTGCACGAACTCGAGCGCCGCGCCGCCGCCGGTAGAGAGGTACTGGAAGGCGTCGGCGACGCCCAGGTCCTGGGCGACGCGAGCGGAATCCCCTCCGGCCCCGACGTGGCGGCCGGGGATCGTCGCGAGTCCTGCGAGCACCTCACGGGTACCCGCGGCGAACCGGGGGTCCTCGGCGAGGCCGAGGGGGCCGTTCCAGAAGACGGTCTTCGATTCCAGGAGCGCCGCAAAGAAATGGTCCCGGGTCGTCGGGCCGATGTCCCGGGCGATCGCCCCGTGCGGGACGGCGTTCGCCGGCGCCGCTTCGGCCTCGGCCTGGCCGGGGATCTCGACGAGCCAATCCTCCGGAAGGAGGACCCGGGTCCCGCGCTCCTGGGCCAGCGTCAGGAACTCGTGGACGGCCTCCTCGAGGCCCGGCTCGACCTTCGAATCGCCGAGCTGCGCGCCCTGCGCGGCCAGGAATGGGAAGGCGAGGGCCCCTCCGATCAACAGCGAGTCCGCCCGTCCGAGGAAGCTCTGGAGCAGCGGGAGCTTATCGGCGACCTTGGCCCCGCCGAGGATCGCCACGTACGGACGGATCGGTCCGTCGATGAGGGGGGTGAGTTCCCGGATCTCCTTCTCGACCAGGAACCCCGCATACGCCGGCAGCTTGCGCGCCACCCCCACCGTCGAGGCGTGGGCCCGGTGCACGGAGCCGAACGCCTCCTCGACGAAGACCTCCCCGAGCTGGGCGAGCTGTCCGGCGAACGCCGGGTCGTTCGCCTCCTCGCCGGGGTGGAAGCGCAGGTTCTCCAGCATCAGGAACTCGCCGTTCTTCAGGCGGGCGGACGCCTCGAGGGCGTGGATCCCCACGCAGTCCTCCGCCAACGGGACCGGCACGCCCAGGTACCCGGAGAGCCGGTGGACCACCGGACGCAGCGAGAAGCGCATGTCGCGGACTCCGTTCGGGCGCCCGAGGTGGGACATCAGGATCATCCGAGCGCCGGAGGTCTGCAGGTGGCGGAGCGTCGGTAGCGCCTCCACGATCCGGTGGTCGTCGGCGACCTGGCCCTTCGCGTCCTGGGGGACGTTGAAATCGACCCGGACCAGCACGCGTCGGCCCTTGACCGACGCCTCCTGGACCCCCCGCTTGAGCGGCATTCGGGCCCCGGAGGTCGGGGTCAGTATGAGAGTTTCGGGGAGCGCATGCGGTCCCGGCGCGCCACATGCCCGAGGATGCGTTCGATCGCTCGGCGCGTCGCGGGGAGCTCGACGCCGCGGGCCTCGGCAATGGCGAGGAGGGAACCGGAGATGTCCTCGATCTCCGTCGGACGACCACGTTCGAGGTCCTGTAGCATGCTCGAGCGGTTCTCGGAGGTGGCGCGCACCACCCGGAAGAGGTCGCCTTCGGCCTCCTCCTCGGTGAACTCCACCCCGTCGATGGCGGCCGCCGTCCGGGCCTCCCGGAGCAGCGCCAGGGCCTGGCCTCGCCACGGGTCGTCCGAGAGCGTTCCGTTCGTCACGCCATGGTCGGCGGTGACCGGATTGATCGATGCGTTGACGAGCGTCTTCCGCCAGACCTCGCGCCGTAGGTCCTGGACCTCTCGCACCGGGATTCCCGTACTGAGCAGAAGGTCGCGGAACCGCGCGGTCGCGGCCCGCAGTTCGGCGGGGGGTTCGGCGGAGATGATCACCTCCCCCTCCCCGGCCTGGCGGACCCGTCCCGCTCCGAGCCACGTCGCAGGGAGCGAGTGGACGACGCGGACGACGGGGGGGTGGGGGACCTTCCCGCCCAGGGTCCAGACGGGGAGGACCCGGTCCTCCACCCGCAACCCGTTCTGCGGGAGCAGGGTCGGAGGGAGGGACGGGAAGGCGTCGGCGATCTCCCGAGCCGCCTGCCCCAGGTCGAACGTCTTGACCGCCAGGATCAGGGCGTCGGGGATGGGCAGCCCGCCGATGCGCTCGCGGGCGTCCACAGGAAACTTTCCGGACCGGAACCCTTCGATCGTGACGCCGTGCTCCCGGATCGCGGGCACCTGGTCCGCCCGGGCGATGAGGGTGACCCCGTGGCCCGCGCCGGCCAGGCGCCCGGCGAAGAGGGATCCGGTCGCCCCGCCCCCGAAGACGACGACGCGGCTCGTCGGTCCTCCGGACTAGCCGAGCTTCCGGACGAGGTCTGCGAGCGCGGCGCTCCGCCCCCAATCCCGCCGAAGGAGGACCAGCAGACCCTCGTAGTAGCGGACCTGCTCCTGGGCTTGACGGACCTGGAGGGTCAGGTACTCCTCCTCCCGGCGCAACTTCGACTCCTCGGCCTCCGCCTCGAGGCGGGCGGCGAGGAGCGCCTGGTGCTTATCGTGGAGCGAGCTGGGTGTGGTGGTTCGCATGGATCGCCTGGGGGTTTGCGGGGGTCACGGTATGGCTGAGGACGGCGTCCGAATAGTCGTGGAGCTTTCGGAGCTCGCGCCGGAGCCGTCGGAGCTTGCGTTGGACCCGCACCCGTTGGTCCGTGACGTCGCGCAACGAACGCTGGAGGGTGGCGAGCCGGTGGCGCCACTTGTCCCTCTCCTGGACGTTTTGGAGCACCGAGTCGAGGTCCATGGGGCAGACCGAGACGGTGGGAGGGCGCCATGAAGGTTTCGGCGGGACGTCGGGCCGCCCTCCCGGGGGGGTCGGCCGGTCGAGCCCGGCGGGGATTGGCTCGGTCGCCCGTTGCGCGTAGCGTTAAGGCCCCGGGCGAAGTGGCGCGGTCGAAGAGGGACAATCGATGCCGGCAGCGAAGAAGATCGTGGTGCTCGGGGCCGGAAACGTCGGCGGGACGCTCGCCCAGCGTCTCGCGGAAATGGACCTGGCCGAGGAGCTCGTCCTGATCGATATCGTCGAGGGCCTGCCGCAGGGGAAGGCGCTCGACATCCAGCAGTCCGCTCCGATCCTGGGGTTCGCCACGCGGGTCTCGGGCTCGACCTCCCTCGATGCCCTCGCGGGCGCAGACCTCGTGGTGGAGACGGCGGGTCTGGCGCGCAAGCCCGGGATGAGCCGCTCGGACCTTCTGGAGAAGAACGCGTCGATCCTCCGGGGTCACGCCCTCGCCGTCGCACAGCGGGCGCCGAACGCGGTCGTGATCATCGTCACGAACCCGGTCGACGTGATGACCTTCTGGTTCCGGGAGGTGAGCGGCCTCCCGGTAGGGCGCGTCTTCGGGGAGTCTGGGACGCTCGACACTGCGCGGTTCCGCACGTTCGTCGCGATGGAGCTCGGGGTGGCGCCTCGGGACGTCACGGGATTCGTGCTCGGGACCCACGGGGACACCATGGTCCCGCTCCTCTCCCTCACCAGCGTGGCGGGGGTTCCCCTGGTCGGGATGGTCCCCCCGGAGCGGCTCGCGGCGATCGTCGAACGCACGAAAAAGGGGGGCGGGGAGATCGTCGAGCTCCTGAAGATGGGAAGCGCATTCTATGCCCCGTCGGCCGCCCAGGCCGAACTCGTGCGCGCCGTCCTCCTGAACGAGCACCGCTTGGTGCCCGTGACGGCGCACCTCAATGGGGAGTACGGCCAGCACGGGATCTACATCGGCGTCCCCGTGGTCCTCGGCCGGGGTGGGGTCGAGCGGGTCGTGGTCGTTCAGACATCCCCCTCCGAGCGCACCCAGTTCGAGGCCAGCGCCGCTGCGGTGAAGGCCGACCTGGAGATCCTTGCCAAGCTCCCGCGTACCAGTTAGAACATAAGGTGCGACCCCCATCCCCTATCGGAGGAGCCGGATGGTCGAGACGTTCGACGCCATCGTGGTCGGAAGCGACCTCTCGGCCGGCACGGTGGCGGTCGCGCTCGCCGGGGCCCGCGGGCGGGTCCTCTCCGTAGACCCCGACCCGGCGTCGACCGGGCCGGGCGGACTCCTCTGGCCGGCGGAGCTCGCCGCGCTTCGCCCCGAGATCGCTCGCGACCTCCCCGCGAAGACGCGGCTCGTCGAGCATCGCTGGCAGATCCTGAACGACCCGGGTGCGGTGTCCGTGGAGTACCGCGGCGCATCGTCGGACGGGTCGCACAGCGGTCCCCGGATGGTCCTGGATCGCGACGTCGGACGGTGGATGCTCTCCCGCGCAGAAGCCGCAGGGGTGGAGCGCGTCCACGGGGAGATACAGCTGCTCGAATCGGACGGGCGCGTGGCGGGCATCCGTCTGGGGGGTGAGGAGAAACGGGCGACCGTCACCATCCTGACCGAGGCGGGGATGGGCGGCGCCTCGGGGGCCCCCTCCCCTTCCGAGGGGCTCTCGGCGACCTACCTCCTCGGAGATCAGGCGGTCCGGAATCGTTTCGCCGTTCGAGCGGGAGAGGGGGTCAGCATCGAAGCCGTCCTCTCGTTCCTCCCGCCCCCCCTGCGGGGGGTGGGGTTCCTACACGCGCACGGGGAGACGGTGACGGCCGGAGCGTTCGTGCTGGACCACGGGCGCGGGGCCTCCCGAGACGCCCAATCCTCGGCCCTGGAGCGGTTCGTCGCCCACCCGTCGATTGCCGGGTTCCTCTCGGGGGCCGGAAGGGAGGCGAGCCTGACGTCCCGTCGGCTCCCGTCCCGGCGAGGCCCGTCCCCCGACCCTCCGGGACTACTCCGTATCGGGAGGGCAGCGGGGTACGACCTTTCCTCGGGGCCGATCCTCTCGGGGCCGGGGTGCTCGCTTCGTTCCGCGCTCGTCGCCGCGGACGCCGTCCAGGAGGATTGGCGCTCTGGGGACCCTGAGCGACACGCCGTCTCCGTCCGCTTCGCCCAGCGGATGCGAAGCTCCGGGATGCCCGGGATGCTCGCCTACCAGGCGGAGCGGAGCCGACGGGTGGCGTTTCGTCCCCGCCTCCACCATCAGTATCCGATCGCCGTCCAGGGGTTGCTCCACCGACTGATGACCGAGACCGGGGCCCCGAAAGAGTCCGTGATGGCCGCGGTCCGCGGGACCCGAGCCGATCATCACGTTCGGACCACCGGGCTCCTACGCGACCTGTTCGAGGCGGGGGGCTCGCTGTGACCGAGGCCGGGACCGGGAACGCGTCGGCGGGGGCCGGTGCGGCGGCACCGGTGGAGTTCGTGGAGATCAAACGCCGGCTCGCGACGCTCCGCTACACCACCGATTCCGCCGAACACGCCCACATCACGGTCAAGCCCCCGATCTGCGCGCAGTGCCCGCACTCGTTCTGCACCTTCGTCTGTCCGGCCCAGTGCTACCAGCGGATCGAGGGAAAGCTCGTCTTCCGATACGAGGACTGCGTCGAGTGCGGGGCGTGCGATATCGCCTGTGATCAGGGTTCCGTGACGTGGAACCTGCCGAGGGGTCCGTACGGCGTGAAGTACCGTTTCGGGTGACCCGGACTGCGTTCAGACGTTCCACTCAAGGCTCAGCTTCAAGCGCCCCTCCCGGCCTCTTCCCGCCCGGGAGACGACGTTACGGCCCCTGCAACATCTGTCACGGAACCGCCTACGCTGTTCCCGTACCGGGTACGCCCCGGCCAGGACCAGATCCTCCGCGAGATCTCCGAGCTCTCGCGACGAGGCGGCGCCCTCCTGGTCGACGCGGCGACCGGCTCGGGCAAGACGGTGGCGACCCTCGCCCCGCTCCTGGAGCACGCCCAGGCGGCCGACCATCGCATCCTGTACCTGGTCCGCACCCACGCCCAGGAGATCCAGGTCCTCAACGAGGCCCGGGCGATCTCCCACCGCCTCTCCTCCCCGTTCCTGGCCCTCGGCCTGCAGGGCCGGCAGCGCCGCTGCTTCCTCCTCGAGGGGATGGCCGAGATCAAGGGCGCGACCGCCGAGGAGCACGGCAAGCTGTGCGCCGACCGAAAGCGGGCCACCCAGCACTCCTTCGACGAGGGGAACCCGTTCATCCCGCCCCCCGAGCTCCCCGAGGGCGGCTCGCTCGACCTGACGGACCTCGACGGCTGCGCGTACTATGCGCGGGTGCTCCAGTCGGACATCGAGTCGCTCGCCGAGCGGTTCTCGAGTCGGCTCCCCACCCCCCGGGAGTTCGAGGAGTACGCCCGCTCCGAGAACCTCTGCCCGTACGAGCTCGTCAAGAAGCTCTCCGGGCGCGCCCTATTGCTGACGGCCCCGTACGCGTTCTTCTTCCACCCGCACATCCGCGCCTCCCTGCTGGCCTGGATGGGGGTCAGCCTCGACCGCGTCGACCTCGTCATCGATGAGGCGCACAACCTCCCCGACCACCTCCGGGAGCTCTCCACGGTCTCGCTCCCCCAGGAGACGGTCCGCAAGGCCCGGGCGGAGCTCCACGAGCGTGGGGATTTCCAGTTGCCCGACGGTCCCGGGGCCGGCCGGTTCTTCGAGATCGTCGCCGCGGCGATCGACGAGCTCGCCGAGGGCGTGGGCCACGAGGACGACGGGGTCCTGGCGCACTCCGCGTTCGAGGACGCGCTGCTCACGGCGATCGGGGGTACCTCCCACCGACTCGACACCTGGCTGGGACACCTCGCCACATGGGGGGAGTCGCTGCGCGAAGAGCGCCGCAAGGAGCGCAAGCTGCCCCGATCGTGGGTCCACACCGCCGCCCTGACGCTACTTTCCTGGCCCCAGCTCGAGGCGCCGGGCTACGTCAAGGTCGTCACGAGGAATCCCCGCAAGGCGCTCGAGGCGTACGCCCTCGACCCGCGGGGGTCGGCGGCACCGGTCCTCGACTGCCACCTCTCGGTCCACCTCTCGGGCACGCTCGCCCCGCTCGAGGAGTACCGCGACGCGCTCGGACTCGGGGAATCCGCGCGCCTGCTCTCGATCCCCTCTTCGTTCCCTCCGGAGCACCGCAAGATCCTCTACGACCCGAGCGTCTCGACGCGCTACGAAGAGTTGCAGTCGGACCCGAAGGCGGTCGGTCGGATCGCCGACCGCCTCGCCGAGGTCCTCTCCGCCCTTCCGGTGAAGACGGCCGTCTTCTTCCCGAGCTTCGACCTGATGGAGAAGGTCCTCGCCGCCGGCCTCCACTCGGCCCTGCCGGCGGGGGCGGTCGTCGAGTCCCGCCGGCTCTCCATGGGCGACCTGTGGCGGTCCGTCGAGGGGTTCAAGAAGGACCCCGGGAACGGGGTCCTGCTGGGCGTCACCGGGGGTCGGATCGCCGAGGGGATCGACTTTCCGGACGAGGAGCTGGAGGCGGTCGTCGTCGTCGGCATCCCGTACCCGAAACCGACGGCCAAGCGCGAAGCGCTCCGTGCGTTCCTCGACGCGTCGACCGGCCACGGCTGGGAGTACTGCATCGAGGCGCCCGCGCAGCGTGCGATCCTCCAGTCGATCGGGCGGATGATCCGGTCGGAGAACGACCGGGGCATCGCCATCATCCTCGACCGGCGCGCCCCCCAGTTCTCGCGGGTGCTCCCCGGTCTCGAAACGACCGATGCGCTGGGGGCGAAGGCGAAGGCGTTCTACGGAAAGCGGGCACGATGGTCGACCCCCCCGGCGGCCTCGGGGAAGGCGCCGGTGGCCGACCCCGGGCTCCCCGTCTGATACACGGGCCAATACCCATAAGAGGGCGACGGCGCCGTGGCCCGGCCGTGATCATCACCCGGACCCCGCTACGCATCTCCTTTGCGGGGGGCGGCACGGACCTGCCGGCGTACTACCGGAAGTACGGGGGCGGCGCGGTCACCAGCGCGGCCATCGACAAGTTCATCCACGTGCTGGTGAACGACAAGTTCGACCGGTCGATCCGCGTCGCCGGCTCCCGGACCGAGAACGTCGAGCTCCTCGAGGAGCTGCAGCACGGCCTCGTCCGGGAGGCGATGCGGCTCACCGGGGTGACCGAGCGGATCGAGGTCCACACCATCGCCGACATCCCGTCGGAGGGGACGGGGCTCGGCTCCTCCTCGACGCTCACCGTGGGGCTCCTCAACGCCCTCTACGCCCACCGGGGGACCCTGAAGGACCCCGCCCAGCTGGCGGAGGAGGCGTGCAAGATCGAGATCGACGTCCTCTCCGGCACCCTCGGAAAGCAGGACCAGTACATCGCGGCGTTCGGGGGGGTCCAGTACTTCGAGTTCCGCGAGGACGACACGGTCCGGTCGACGCCGATCCCGCTCAGCGTCGGCGACCTCGACGCGCTCTCCTCGCACATCTCCCTGTTCTACACCGGGATCACCCGCAAGGCCGATGGGATCCTCAAGGCCCAGGACGCCCGGACCGGCACGAACCGCGCCGCGCTCGACCGGATGCGTGAACTGGCGAGCGAGACCCGGGAGGCGCTCCTCCGCCGGGACTGGGCGCTCTTGGGACGGCTGCTCGACGACGGCTGGCAGCTCAAACGCACCCTGTCCGGCTCGATCTCGAACCCCCAGATCGACCACGCGTACGACCAGGCCCGGGCGGCCGGCGCGTTCGGGGGAAAGATCACCGGCGCCGGAGGAGGGGGTTTCCTCCTCGTGCTTCACCCGCCGGAAAGAAGCGCTCAAATAGCGAGCGCCCTCTCGCCGATGACGCGCTTCCCCGTGCGGATCCATCCCGAGGGGACGCGGATCCTGTTCGTCGGGCGGTGACCTGGATGGGAGAGGGGATCGAACCGTACGTCAAGCGCTACGTGGAGGAGACCCACGCGGCGCTACGCGACCCGTACCTCGCCGCGAGCGTCGCCCGGATCGTGCCGGTCCTGCTCAAGGCACGCGAGGAGGGGCGGACGATCTACTTCTTCGGCAATGGGGGGAGCGCCTCGACGGCATCGCACTTCGTCTGCGACATCGGCAAGGCGACGATCCAGGGGGACCGAAGGAGGTTCCGATGCGTCGCGCTCGTCGACAGCGTGGAGACCGTGACCGCCTGGGCGAACGACACCGACTATTCGCGCGTCTTCTCCGAGCAGCTGGCGACGCTCGCGGTGAAGGGCGACGTGGCGTTCGGCATCAGCGGGAGTGGCAACTCGCCGAACGTGCTGAAGGCGATGGAGGTCGCCCATCAGAAGGGCCTCGCGACGATCGGGCTCACGGGGATGGGCGGCGGGAAGCTCAAGGGCCTGTCGGAGATCCCCGTGGTCGTCCCGTCGAACTCCATGCAGCACATCGAGGACGTCCATCTGCTCATCTGCCACCTGCTCACCGCCTACCTCCGCGACGAGGTCCCGGCTCCTCCGGGAGCGGGATGAGCGTCAAGGTCCGCGATTACATGGTGCTCGAGGTCGAGCACCTGGAAGAGAACACGACGGTCGGCGAGGCGATCGACCGCCTGACCCGGAGCCGCCACCACGGGCTCCCCGTGATCGACCGCGACGGGAAGCTGGTCGGGTTCGTCAGCTCGAAAGAGCTGCTTCGCAACGCGAACCACCGCGACACGCGCCTCGCGTCGATCATCCGACCGGGCACGTACACCGCGAGCCCGGAGATGGCGCTCGACGACGTCGCGCGGATCATGTTCCGGTTCGGACTGCGCGACCTCCCGATCGTCGACGATGCCGGCAAGCTCTGCGGCGTGATCTCCAACCTCGACATCGTCCGCTCCCATTTCGAGCGGGCCTCGCCGGCGAAGGCGGAGACGCTCAAGCACCTCCTCTCGGAGCGCTACCAGTTCTCCTTCTCGTCGCGCCGGGGCCTCGTCCCCATCTCGAGCCTGACCCCCACGCAGTGGAAGGTCTACGAGGACGAGCTCGAGGGGCGTCGCTACGAGCTCGAACGCGGGTTCGCCGAACCCGTCCTGGTCGTGCAGAAGGGGGACCGGTGGATCCTGGTCGACGGCCACCACCGGGCGCTCGCGGCCCGGGAGATGGGGCTCGCGCAGCTCCAGGCGTTCATCCTCACTTGCGACAAACCCCACGAATTCTCGCAGCTCGAGACGGGGTTCGAGCGGATCGCGCGCGACCACCACCTCAACAGCCTCGCCGACATCGAGATCGACCGGTCGGCCCACCACCCCCTCATCGAGGTCACGACCCAGCTCATCCGGCGGTTCGAGACCGAGGAGCCCCGCTCCCCGGCGGAACCCCGTTCCAACCAGGAAGCCTAGTCACCCGGCGAGCCGGCCCCCCCTGACCCGATGACCGATCCGCCCCTGCCCGACCCGAACCGTTCCGACGGGCCGACCTTGCTCGTCGCGATCGCCGGCGCGGGGCTGCTCGCCGATGGGCTCGCGATGGGCCTGGCGGGCACTGGCGCCCTGCTCCCGGCGGGGTCGGGCTCCCCGTCCATCCCGATACTCCTCGCGAGCGCGGGAGTCGCGGCCCTCGGGTTCGCCCTGTTCCGTTTGGGACATCGGGTCGGCCAGGCCACGGGCGCCCATGCGCCCCGTCTTTTCCCCCTCGCGCCCCTTTGGGTTCAGCTCGGCGTGTACTTCGTCATCGTCCTCACGGCCGTGGCGGTCTTCCAGGGAACGTTCGAGACGTTCACTTCCGCGCACAACGGGGGGGACCTCAGTGCGGCCCCGAACCGGGCGGCGGCGGACGGGCTCGTCGCCGCGGCCTCCGGGTTGCTCTGGGTCCTCACGCTCTACACGATCCTCGTGGTCCGGCGGGTCATCGGGATGGGACGGCGGATCGATGCCGTCGCCGGCACCGACGCGTATGGAACGGGGCCGATGGACTCGGACCCTCCCCCCCTCTCCGTCCCCCGCAGGTTGCCCGCGGTCCGGCGTCCGCCCGTACCGATCCGCTTCGTCTTCGCGTCGACCCTCCTCCTCGCCCTCTCCGCGTCCGTGGCGGTCCAGACGCTCGAGGTGGGGACCCTCCCCGCTCCCGCGCTCGACTGGTTATCGGCCCAACTGGCCCTCCCGGTCTGGATCGGTGTGGTGTCGAGTGGCATTTCGGCCGCCGACCGGGGCATCCGCGACCTGGAGTGGCGATTCACGGTCCTCCGCCCGGTCTCGACGGGCTCGGGAACTCCGCCGACTCCCTCCGGGTAGCACCGGACGGGCCGGGTCCGTCGGCCCGTGGGCCGATTCGTACACTAGGCATATCAAGCGCCCTCAGGTCGGAGGCCGTCAGGGATGTTTTCGCTCCGGCACCTCCCCGCTTCGCCTCGTTCGCTTCGGCGGGGGGCGAAAGCCTGTGCGGCCGTCGGGCTGGTGCTGCTCTTGGGGGCGCTGCCGTTCACGGCCGCCCACCCGGTCGGAATGGTGCGGCAGAGCTCCAGCGGGGGAGGACCGGGGGGCGGGAACGGCCAGAACGTGGGGGTCAACCTGACCGCGACGGATGCCCCGGCGTTCACCCCGAATTCCTTCACCGCCGTGGCGGGGAGCGTCGTCGAGCTGAGGATCATGAACAACGGTTCCCTCGCCCACACCTTCACGCTCTCCAAGGCGGCGAACCACCGACTTCTGCCGAACGTGACGCCCGCCGAACTCAACGCGTTCTTCAATGCGAACGGCTCGTTCGTGAACGTCACCCTGGCCCCCCACTCGCTCACCTTCGCCAACCTCTCGGTCCCCGACGGCTCCGGCGGAAACAGCTACGAATTCGTCTCGGTCCTCCCGTACCAGTTCCAGGCCGGAATGGCCGGGTTCCTCAACGTCAGCGCCGGGGTCTCCGGGCCGCCGGTCTCCCTCAACGTGAACGCGCTCGCCGGCCAGACCCTCTGGGACCCCTCGGTGCTCGCGGTGAACGCGTCGAGCTACCCGGTCGCGGTGGACGTCGCGGTGACGAACCTCGGGAGCTCGACCCACACGTGGTGGCTGAGCCCTTTCCCCAACTACAACCTCTCCTTCGCCAACTTCACCACGTTCTTCCAGGCGCACCCCCCGCTCGCATCGGTGAACCTGGCCAGTTCGCCGGGCGGCACGGTCCAGGCGAATTTCACCGTGGCCAAAGCGGGGGTCTACGAGTACATCTGCACCGTCCCCGGGCACTTTGCGAACGGAATGTTCGGATTCCTGTACATCGGGGTGCCCCCGCCCGCCCCCGCGGCCGCTCCGGGGACCGCGATCGTCCAGGAAGGGGTCCTGGTCTTGGGCGGGACCCTCCTCGGAGTCGGCGGAGCCCTGACCCTGGTCGCCTCCTTCACCGGCCGGTTTCCGAGGCAGCCGGGATCGGACGAGAGCCACCACTGACCCTCGCGCCGATAGGGGAGCCCCGGGGCCCGGCACTCGAGGGCCCCGAGATGGAGTGGGTGTCGACGGCCGAGGTTCATGTAGCAGGGCCGGGTACCGGGCGAGGTCCCCACGGGTTCCCCGAACGCCCGTGAAGGTCCGTGCGAGAACCCGTGTTCCAGAACCGCTCCCCTCCGGCCCGCCGACTGGTCATGTCGGCAGGGCTCGCCCTGCTGGCGCTTCTCGTCAGCACTCCGACCGGGCTGGGGAGCCCCCACCGCGATGCGTTGCTCGTGCCGCCGCATCACCCCGAGCTTTCCGCGGACCGCCTACCCGCTACGCGCCCCCTCCCCGTCGATTCGGTCGGTTCGAGTTCCGGCCCGGAGCTACTCGCGGGCACGCGGACCCTCCACGAACGCTTCGAAAACGTCGGTGGCTTGCTTCCGACCGGATCGGGGACCGCCCCGGTCCACCCGCACCTTCTCACCCCGACCGCCGCCCCAAAGCACGCGCCGGCCCCGGGGTACACGGGCTCAGGAACGATCCACGGTACGGTCCTCGACAGCTACTTCGGCACTCCGGTGGCGAACGTCAGCATCACCATCGTCCCCCTCTCGGGGTTCGGCTGCCTCCCGACCCCGTGCGGCGGAACCACGGACCGATTCGGCGCGTTCACCGTCAACGCGCCGGTCGGAGGAGACGTCGTTTCCCTCAGCAAGCCGTTCTATCTCGACAACCGAACCTGGACGACGGTCGCCAACGGGTCGAGCGTCTCGGTCGGTACGATCGACCTGGTCCACGACGGCTACGCGACGGGGAGACTGGAGGCGAACCTCCCTGGGACACCGCCGATCCCCGGGGTCCCGGTAAACGCTTCGTCGAGGGACCAATTGATCGTCGCCGAGCCGGGCGCGGTCACCGCCGTCAACGGATCGTTCACCGTTCCCGTCCCTCCGCTGCCGTCGATCGTGGACTTCGCCCCCTCCGGGAAGTTCCTCGCGAATCAGACCTATGTCAACGCCACTCCCTACTCGGTGGTCTCGGTCGGCACGGTCTACCTGGAAGGCGGGGTACTGGTCCGGGCGAAGCTTTTCGACGCGATCACCGGGGTTCCGATCGCGTCGAGCCTGCTCTCCCAACTTCAGGTCTGCACCCGCCGAGACGTCAGCAGCTGCCCGTTCGTGGTCGGCACGCAGAGCGTGCCGAACGGGCCGAACGTATCGGCGTACGCCCTCGCGGGGCCGTCCTATGTCGAGGCGATGGCGTACGGGTACGTGGTGAACCAGACCGCGATCCCCGACGTGCCACTGCTCCCGACCTCCCAGACCGACAACCTCGGCCGGATCAACCTGATGCCGATGGGGGCGCTCGAGGTCTCCACCAACCTCACCGGCTCTTCCACGCTCCCCACGGCCTGGCCGTCGGGGAACGTCACCGTCGTCGTCTGTACCCTCGACAACGTGATGATCGGGGTCCCGAACCCGAACTCCGACGGGCTGCTGGCCAGTCCATGCTGGGGTCCGAAGTACTCGGCCGTGGCGCCCATGACGAACAGTTACCCGGTCGGGGCCACCGCCACGGTCGTGGGACCGCCGCTGCGCGACGTCGCCTTCCTGGAACCGGATACCGGAGGGGGCCGCCCCTTCGTGTTCCCGGTGGCCACCCGGCCGATCATGGGGATCGGCTATCCCTATCCGGAGTCCGCGGCCAATGTCACGTGGGTCAACCTGACCCCGGACCGGCTGACCGACTACGGCGGGTTCGACCTCACGGCGGGAACGTACGTCGACGGCAACCTCTCCTTGCTGGGAGGGAACGCCTCGTTCCTGGGGGCCTCGGCCGTGCAGGTCTGTTCCACCGACGAACCGGGAGTGTGCGCGGCCCCCGCGGGCGTGGGGGGAGCGTCGGCCCCGACCGGTTGCCCCACCGGGGGCTTGAGCTTCTGCGCCCCGGCGCCCCCCGGGCCGGACGAGCTCGTGGTGACCACGTTCGGAGTCGGCGCGAATCGGACGTGGATCGAAGCGCCCCGCGGTTGCTGTGCGCAGGACGGGCATCCGACCGCCGTGGGGACGATCGGGGTTCCCTCGGCGCTCCCCGTAGGTTCGGTGAATGGCTCCGTCTGGGCCGGACCCCGGCCCGACGGGAGCCCGGCGACCCCCCTCTCCGACCGGTTCGTCTCGGTCGAGACCTGCCTGATCGGTCCGGTCCCGGCCGGAGACTACGGGTCGGTGTGCAACTCGGGGGCGACGAACCTGACCGACGGGACGTTCTCGCTGACGGCGCTGGTCGGCTGGAACCAGGTGACGGCGTACTCGGGGGGGTTCGCGACGAACTGGACCTGGATCGACGTGCAGGCGTCGAACACCACGGGTAGGATCTACCTCGCCCCCGACGCGCAGGTCGCCGGACGGGTCGTCCGGCCGGACGGGGCGGGGGTCTACGCCGCCGATGTCGTCACCTGCGCGCTCGCGACGCTGGCGCTCTGCCACCCCCTCGGAGGGGGGCTGACCTCCTCGGATGGCCAGTACAACGGGACGCTCCAGGGTTCGCCGTACCCCGCGGGGGTCTACCAGGTGGAGGCGTCGGCCTCCGGCTACGCATCCAACTGGACTTGGGTCAACGCCTCCTCCGGAGCGCTCACCGTAGCTCCCACCATCGTGCTCTCGCCGCTGGGGATCAACCAGAGCGCCCGGCTCACCCCCCGTGCCGGGGCGTCCCGGCCGGCCGCGGCCCCGGGCGGAGGGGCGTGGATCGACGGCCGGCTGGTCGACCGGAGGACCGGCCTCGGCCTCGGGGGCGCCGTCCTTACCGCATGCCCCGTCACCGGCGGAGCATGCCTCCTGAGCCCGGACACGACGGGATTCGGGGGCGAGTTCAACACGTCGCTTCCGTTTGGCGCCTACCACGTGTACCTCAACTCGAGCAACCACGGGAACGCGACGGCGTTCGCCAACGTCTCCGCCGCGTCGTACCTTCACCTGGGGACGGTGGCGGCGGCCGCGGACCCGTTCGTCCACGGTCGGGTGCTCCTCGGGCCGTGGCCCGGAATCACACGGAAGCTCGGCCTCGGTCCGCTGGGTGCGCAGGTCCGGATCTGCACCGCGTCCGGGAGCCCGTGCGATAGCTCGGTCCTCGCCGACACCGGCGGGTTCTTCAACGTCAGCGCCCCGCTCGGTCGAAGCGACGCCGGGCTCGTGATCGGGACCCAGCAGGCCTACTACGGCACGGCGGACGGCGGGTACGAGCCCCTCCCGCTCACCGTGAACGCGTCGGTCCCGTTCGTGGAGCTGATCGGGGGCCTCGCCCCCGCCATCGTCCTCCCCCTGTTCGGCTCCCTGAGCGGCGACCTGCGCGACGGGAGTAGCTGGAAGGGGACGCCCGCGCGCCCGGACCTGCCCGTGATGTTCGCCAGCCTCTACGCGATGACCAACGGCGCCACGAACGGCGCGGCGCTCGCCGAGACCGGGGGTGGAGGAAACTTCACCGTGTTCATGCCGTCCGACGGGACCTCGACGTTCCTCGCGGGGCTGGGCGCCGCCTTCCGGGACAACTCGCGCAACATCGCGGGGTCCGTCGTCTCCGGGAACGGGACCGGGGGGTGGAACCTGACGCTCCCGCACTATGGGTGGATCACGGCCAACCTCACCGGAGGGATCCCCCTGGCTCGGCTTCCGTACGTGGCGGTGACGGTCTCCGTACCCGACCCGACCAACGCCACGACCCTCTACTCGTACGGGATCTCGAACGGAGCGGGGTTCGTGAACGTCACGGCTCCCCCTACCGCTTCGGCGAGCGTAGGGTTCGTGCTATCCGGGTTCGCCAACCATTCCCAGAAAACGGCCGTTTCGCAGAGCCACACCTCTCCGTTGCTGACCGTGAACCTGACGAATCTGAGCGGGGGCGGCGCCGGGGCGTGGGTGCAGAGCGAGTCGGTCAACACCGTCGGCGTCCCCCCGACGACCACCGTGGTGGACTCGAGGACGTACTCCCCCGTCCAGGGGGCCCAGGTCAGCGTCACCACGAGCACCGGCGCGACGACCACTCCGAACCTCCGGACGAACGCGCTCGGCCAGTTCATGCTCCTCGCGCCACCGGACCCGTACGATACCCTCTCCTTCCAGGCACCGGCGTACGCCGAGGCCCAGGCATCGTACAAGCTCACGAGCGGCGAGCGGCTCGTCATCCCCCAGATCAACCTCACCGGGGACGGCGTGATCGCGGGGCGGGTGGTCGTGCAGCCGTACGGCACCCCCGCGGTGAACGTGATCGTGTCGGCGTGCCCGACCAACGGGCCGCCGATCTGCCTCGACCAGACCCAAACGAACGGGAACGGGTGGTTCTGGATCGATGTCCCGGCCGGCACGGACACGGTGACCGTGACGACCGACCTCTATCTCGCCAACCAGACGACGACCGTCACGGTCCGCACCGACGGATTCGTGCTGGTCCAGTCGATACCGGTCTACGCCCTCGCCTCCATCCACGGCCTCACCTGGGCGCTCCCGAGCGGAGACCCGATCGTCGGGGCGAACGTGAGCCTGTGCTCCCCGTTCGGGATCCGGACGGGTGGCTGCTTCGAATCCGTGCCGACCACCGCGAACGGGAGCTTCACCCTCTCCGCCCCCCAGGGGAGCTACATCCTCCTCGCGCAGGCGCCCGAGTACAACTCGACCACGCTCGCCGTCGGGGTCACGGCCGGGGCCCTGGTCGATGTCGGCATCGTCTTCCTCGACTCCTACGGGATCCTCGAGGGGACCGTCGTCAATGCGAGCGACGGCGTGGCGATCGGCGGTGCGATCCTCACCGCCTGCGCCTCCTACTTCGGCGGGGGCTGTTCGGCCCCCTCGCAGGCCGACTCCCACGGGGCGTTCCGATTCCTCGCCCCCCCCGGTTCGGTGAACCTCGACGTCGTGGCGAGCGGCTATCTCGACAACTTCTCCGTCGTCCGCGTCCCCGTGGGAGAGGTCCTGTCGCTCGGGGCGGTCGGGATGACCCCGATCGCCGCCCAAGTACAGGTGGTGGTGAGCGGACGGGTCGTCGAAGCCGAGGCGCAGGGGGTCGGCATCGGGTCGGCGTTCGTCGGGGTCCTGCAGGGAGCCGCCTCCGCCGGATCGACCTCCACGTCCTCCGACGGGACGTTCATGCTCACCATCGACGAAGGCTCCTACTCCCTGCTCGTCACTTCGGCCGGTCGTCGGAGCTACGACGCCCCCTTCCCGGTCTCCGGACCGATCTCGGGGCTCGTCATCCCGCTCGCGGTGATGACCTACCAGGTCTCCGGTTCGGTCACGGACGCCTCCGACCACCAACCGATCGGAGGCGCGGCGATCTCCCTCGGCGGACGATCGCTCAACGTGACGGGACCGACCGGTCACTATGCGTTCGACCTGCCGAATGGCGCGTATGTGCTCACCGCCTCGGCGGTGGGTTACGAGGGGGTCTCCTTCGCGGTGTCAGTGAACGGCGGTCCCGTCCCCCATGACCTTACGCTGTCGCGCCTCGGGGTGCGGCTCGGGGTCGAGGTCGTGAGCCAATCGACCGGATTCCCCCTCGCCGGCGCGTACGTGGTCGTCACGACGCCCGACGGGGGCCAGACCCTCGCCCAGGGCCAGACCGACCCGGGCGGAAACTTCTCGGTCTACCTCCCCGCCACCGCGGTGCTCGTGACCGTCACGGCCGCCGGATATGAACCGGCCGAGCAAACGGTCGCGCTGCAGGGCGAGTCCATCGGGGTCCACCTCGAGCTTTCGACCACGCTGAGCGGCACGTCCCCCTCGCTCCTTCCTGGTTCGTCGCTCGTGTGGTGGGGGGTCCTCGCAGGGGCCGGTGTCGCGGTGGTGCTCGGCGCGGGCTACGCCCTCAGCCGACGGCGCCCGCCCGAACCGGAGCTCCTCGAGGGGCGATGGGCGGGACTCGAACCGGTCGATGAGCCCGGCGAATCGCCCGACCGGTAGGGGCCGGCGCTCAGGTCACCACGAGGTACGCCCGCATCGTCCCGTGGAACGTCCCGCAGAACTCCGTGCACTGGATCAGGAAGGTCGTTCCGGGCGCGACATGGGGGACGGTGAACGCGATCGAGTTGGTCCGTCCCGGGATGGCATCGAGACGGATCCCGAGCGCCGGGATGTTGAAGGAGTGGATCACGTCCGTGGACGTGAGGTTGATCTGCACCGTGCTTCCGGGCGCCGCCCACAGCGCTCCGCCCGTGGAGGCGCCCGTCGTCGGGTCGTAGTTGGCGGTCATGCACGTGTGGTTCTTGGGGTAGCAGAACTGCCAGGACCACTGCTGCCCGACCACGTTCACGTACTCGTCCGGGTGGGCCGGGAGCGTGTCGATGTGGTAGAGGAGCACCGTCGAGTAGGCGGCCACCCCGGCGATCAGCGCGACGGTGACGAGGGTCCAGGCGACCTCGATCCGGTTAACCATAGCGCCTCCCCTTCGTGGCCGGGTCCCGGAACCGCCAGAGGGCGTAGGCGAGGAAGCCGTACGTCAGGATCGCCCCTCCGAAGGAGATGGCGATGAGGGTCCAGAGGATCGGGTCGGTCTGCTGCAGGTTCGTCTGGCCCGCCGAGGCGGCCCCCGCCACCCCGAGGATGCCGAGCGACGCCGCCGACGCGACGAGCCCACGTCCGACCCGGCGTCCTACCACGGGCCCGGATGGAGGGGCGGCCGTACATATTCCCGAGGTTCGTATCGGCCCCCCGGCTCCCGGCCCGCGCCGCCGCCTGGCCGGGAAGTGCGACCCCCCCCTCGGTCCTCCCCGGTACGTACACAACCCCTTTGAAGCCCTCCTCAGTCTGCGCGACCAACCGCACGCCGTGCGGGTGAACGCTCGATGCCTGGTTCTGTCGGCTCGAAGGTCCTCTCGACATTCTTGGGAGGGCTCCTGCTCCTGACCGCGCTCGTGGGCCTCGCGGCCGCGGCCCCCGGGCCGATCGCGACGGTGCACCGGGCGGCCACCGACCAGCTGACCGTCACGGTGGGCAGCCCGCTCGCGTTCACGCTCTCCACCGCCCAGGTGACTCCGGGCGACACGGTGGACCTGACGGTCGTGCAGACCGACGACGTGGCGCACACGTTCACGTTGCTCAACACGACGGGGATGGTCTTCGACCCGAACGTGAACTCGACGGCCCAGATCATGGCCTACCTCGTCACGCACCCTCCGCTCGTGAACGTCACCATCGCCTCCGGCCAGCACGAGTCGACGGCGACCTTCACCGCCCCCAAGTTCGGACTGTACGAGTACGTCTGCCTCTCCGACGACCACTTCGCCGGTGGGATGTGGGGGCTGCTCGGCTCCGGCGAGGAAGGGAGCGGCGGGACCGTCAACACCAGCCCCGGAGCCCCGGTGTTCATCATCGGGGGGACGATCGTCGGTCTGGTGGTCATCACCATCGTCCTCGCCTTCGTCGTGGGCCGGCGCGAAGGCGCCAAGCACGAGATGCCCCCCGAGCGGCTCGGCTATGCGGAGCCGAAGGGCGGCGCCACGGAGCCGAAAAAGCTCCCATAGCACCGGCGACCGGCGCCGGAAAGCCTAAGAAGGAGGAGCCGCTCCAACCTACGAACCTCGTAAGAGGTTCGGTGGAACGGAATGGCGTGGGGAACCCCGAGCCGCGAGCGGCGAATCCTGAAGGCGGGCCATTCGTCGATCGCCGTCACGCTTCCGAAGCCGTGGGCCGAGGCGATGAACCTGCGGCCGGGCGACCTCATCGTCTTCGACCAGAACGATGACGGGACCCTGTACCTGAAGCCGGCCCCGGTCGCCGGGGCCGTCACCGCCGTCTCCCCCTACCTCGTGCAGGCACGGGTGTTCGACACCCCCGGGGTCCTGGAACGCCTCGTGGTCGGCGCCTACCGGGTCGGTCATGACTCGATCGAGATCCGAAGCGAGTTGCCCCTTCCCTCCGAGCGGGTCGAGGAGCTCCTCCAGGCCGCCCGCGGCCTGCTCGGAGTCTCCGTGGTGGCGCACGAGGCGAACCGGATCGTGCTCCAGAACTTCGTCGACCCGTCGAAGTACGGGCTGCCGCAGCTCGTCCAGCGCATGAAGATGATCCTGGTCGCGTTCATCGAGGAGGCCGAGTCCATCCTCGAGCACCACACCCGCTCCCGCCGCCTGGCGTCCCTTTCGGAGGAGACGCACAAGGTCCTCGCCCTCCTGGTCCGCCAGCAGTTCCTCGCGAGCCGGGACTGGTCGCTCGCCCGCCGGATCGGGAGCCCCGACCCCCGCCAGCTCCTCGAGTGGCGGGTGGTCGTCCACTCGCTCGAGGAGATCGGCGACCACCTGAGCGAGATCACCGACGAGCTCAACCACAAGCCCTCCGAGCGCTCTCCGACCGATCCGGAGATCCAGCAATTGTTGGCCGCCCTCAAAGGAGGTCTGAAGGAGGTCGTCGAGGCGCTCATGCATCCTTCCTTGGGCCGCGCCTGCGACGCCTACGCCGAGAGCACCCGCCTGACCGCCGTGGCGCGTGCCACGAGCCATCGTGCTAAGGGCGCCGCCCGCAAGAACGGGCGCTACGCGAGCGCGGTCTCCCTCCAGAGGGCGTCGAGCTGCCTCGCCGCACTCTCCGAGGTCGCGATCGACCGGGCGGTCGCCGGTGGGAACGAGACGATCCTGGTGACCGCCCCCTAGTCGGGCCGACGGGGTCGACCGAACGGCGGGATGCGGGGGAGCCCAGCTCCGGAGGGTGCTCCCCCAACCGGGGGTCCGGTCGGGGGTGGACACTCCCCACTGGCTCGAGTTCCCCAGACCGGAGTTGATATACTGAGAGTATGGGTAGTTCGTACGGGTCGTACCATCCCATACGAACCCCATATCGCCCCGCCATCGGTCGTCGCCTCGGGGGCCAATGTTCGATTCTCTGGACGACTGGTTGATCATCGCCGTCGTGATCGCGATACTGTTCTACGGGTCGAGCAAGATCCCGCAGCTGGCGCATAGCCTCGGCCGCTCGCTCGGCGAGTTCAAGCGCGGCCGCTTGGAGGTCGAGCGCGAGCTCAAGGCCGAGCAGGCGAAGGCGGCCCAGGCGAGTTCCTCCGCCCCCCCGTGAGCCGGAGCGTGCGCTGCACGATGTCGAAGGAGCCGGCTTCGCCTCCCTGCCGGGTCCTTCGAGAGAACGCGCCCGTGGTGCGGCGGGCGGAGGCCGGTTCGGGGTGACCGATGGGGGACCTTCAGAAGATCCTCTCCGTCCTGGGGGAGGCCCGCCACCGGCTGGTCCGCATCGCCCTGGTCCTCGGACCGTTGTTCGGATTCCTGGTCACGTTCCGGATGGTCCCGGTCACCGTCCGGCTGTTCGGACGCGCGGTGCCCCTCGCCTACCCGTACCCGGACCTGTTCGGCAACGTCACCGCGCAGGTGTTCCGCGCGATGGTCGCATGGATGCTCCCCTCGAACGTGCAGATCCTCAACGTAGGGGTGGGCGACTCGATCGTCGTACAGCTCGAGATCGGCTTCCTCCTGACGCTGATGTTCGGGATGCCGTGGATCATCCACGAGGTGGGGGCGTTCCTGGTGCCGGCGCTCCGGAAGAACGAGCGCGAGCTCATCCGGCGCATCGGGATCCCCGCCACGCTCCTCTTCGCGATCGGAACCTCGCTCGGGCTGTTCGTGCTCACCCCGCTCACTTTCCGCCTCCTCTTCCGGTACGTCGCCGCGATGGGCCTCGAACCGGTGATCGGGGTCCAGCAATTCGTCACGTTCGCGCTGCTCTACTCGCTCGCGTTCGGGGTGGTGTTCGAGCTACCGGTGTTCGTCTACACCCTCACCCGTCTCGGCGTGGTCAAGGCGTCCGCGTGGCGCAAGCACTGGCGGATCGCGGTGATCGGCGCCCTGTTCTTCGGGATGATCATCACCCCGGACAATTCGGGCATCACGATGCTCATGATCGCCGGGCCGATGATCGGGCTCTACCTGGGCGGCGCGTACTTCGCCGGGCGCTGGGAGCGGAGCGTCGGCCACCGACCGATGCTTGCCGCGGGAGGGTAAGGTAGGGTGGCGCTGTTCTCCGACATCGACTGGGTCATCCTCCTCGGCGTGGTCGGATTCTTCCTGCTGGGCCAGGGGAACGGGGCGATGCTCCGGACCATCGGTCGATACTACGGTCGCGCAATGCGCCTCAAGGCGGACCTTCTCGCCGAGTTCACCCAGGCCGCAGAGATTCCCACCGCCCCCGGTGGAAAGCCGCTCACGATCCGCCAAGCCCTGCTCGGGTTCGACGAGTTCGGTCAACCGACCCCGACGTTCCCCGCGGCGGTCACCGCCGCCCCCGTCCTCTCGCAGGCGGGAGTCCCGCGCGTGCTCTCGGGCCAGGTCGGTCCCGAGACCTGGTCGATCGCCGTTCCGACGATCCCTGTAGAGGGGTTGGGTAGCCGATGAGCCAGCTCACCACCGACCAATTGGTGACGATCACCGAGTTCCTCTCGATCGTCATTGGGATCGCGATCACGTGGGCCGTGTACTACGGGAGCGAGCGCGCGGAATTGCCCGGTGAGGCGACGATCCCCGACCCGTCGATCGCCGACGACATGGCCTCCGACACCCGCGGGAGGACGCTGGGTTGAACGCGGCCTGCCCGTCCTCGTGCCCGTTCGTGTTGCCCCGCCCCGAGCTCAGCGGAACCCCGGGGCTCGTTCGCCGGCTCGCCGCAGGACCGGCGGGCGGCCAGGACTACGACGAGACGAAACGAAACATGCTGAAACTCCTCGTCCTCGCCGGAATCGCGGGAGCGGCCGGTGGAGGCCTTACCGGGGGCTCGCTCCAGTACGCGCAGCCGCCGATTGTGGGCATCGCGAACTTCCCGCGGGTCCAACTGCTCGACCTCGACGGCTCCGCGCTGACGAGCGCCAAGATCGCGGGGGAATACACCGTCGAGACGAACGACGTGATCCTGTTCAACTACCCGCTGCGGAACGAGCCGAACTTCCTGCTCAACCTCTCCCCTCCGAAAGGTGGGACCGGCGGCGCGTCAAACGTGCAGGGCGGGGTGGGTCCGAACAAGTCGATCGTGGCGTACAGCGCGATCTGCCAGCACCTGGGGTGCCCCGCGCCGAACATCTCCTACTACCCACCGGGCACGTGCCCGGCGACCCCCGGGGGCCAGTCGTTCTACATCCACTGCACGTGCCACGGCTCCACCTACGACGTGACGAACGGGGCCTCGAACCTGACGGGGCCGGCCGTCCTCCCTCTCCCGCAGGTAGTGCTCGAGTGGAACCAGTCCGACGACACGATCTGGGCCACCGGGATGACCCCGAACAGCCCTCCGGTGAACGGTCACTTCAGCACGCTCACGGGGGACTACGCGGTCGGGAGCCAGAGCCAGCTGACCAAGCAGCAGCCGATCCACCAATGCGACACCTTCTAGCGGTAGGTCATCGATGGCGTTCGAGCGTTGGTTCAATCGGACCCTCAACCGGGTCTGGGGGTTCATCGAGGACCGGACGGGGATGCCCAAGTGGGCGCTTCGCCCCCAACCGGAGTTCACGTTCAAGCCGTCCTACTGGACCGGCGCGTTCGTCGTCAACGCGTTCCTCTACCAAGTGATCTCCGGGATCCTCCTGCTCCTCTACTACCAGCCGAGCGTCAATCCGACGTACACCCCCTGCGGACAACCCACGGGCAGCCTCTCGGTCGCCCCGGCGGCGTGGTGCTCGACCTACTACATCATCCACTCGGTGCCGATGGGCTCGCTGCTCCTGTCGACGCACCTGTACGGCGCGTACGCGATGATCTTCCTCGCGCTCGTCCACTTCTACCGCGGCTACTATCTCGGGGTCTACAAGGCGCCCCGCGAGTTCAGCTGGATGGTCGGCACCCTCCTCCTTCTCGCGACCCTGGGGATGGGGTTCACCGGCTACCTGCTGCCGTACACCCAGCTCTCCTTCAACGCGACGAGCGTGGGGTTGGTCCTCGCGTTACGGCTCCCCGGGGCCGGGACGATCCTGGGGCCGTTCCTGCTGGGGGACGCCACGGGGCAAGGGCTGCTCTCGCGGATGTTCGCCGCCCACGTGCTGCTGATTCCGATCGCGCTGGGTGCATTGCTCTACGCCCACATCGCCCTGTTCGAGTCGCACGGCATCGCGCCGCCGGCCACGTCCGACCCGCTGCAGCGGCGGCGATTCACCGAGCAGGAGGACAAGAAAGCGGTCCCGTTCATGCCGCACATCTTCTTCTACATCACGAAATGGGCGTTACTGTACATCGGGCTGCTCCTGGGGATCGCCGCCCTCTGGCCCTGGGACCTCCCGACCTACGTCGGTAATCTGGCGGCGGCCGGGGTCGTCACCGAGCCGGACTGGTACTTCCTGTGGACGTTCAAGCTGGTCGATTTCGTGGGGGTGACGCCGGTCATCGCGATCGGCCTGTCCAACGTGATCATCGTCTACATGCTGCTGCTTCCGTTCCTCGACCGGTCGAAGGCCACCCACCCCCGCGACCGGCCCCTGTTCCTGTTCATCGGCAACTCGATGGTCGGCTTCTTCCTACTGATGACCGTCTGGGGCGGCCTGACCCCAGGGATCGCCATCCCCCCGATGGTCGTTGCCGAACGGCTCGCCCCGATCTTCCTCGTGAACGCCGTCGTGGTGTGGCTGTTCCACCGGCGATACAGCGCCCACTACGCGCGACGCCTGGCCGCGTCCGGTCGGAGCGCGCGCCTGGAGGGGGTCTATTCGAAGGCTGCGCCCGCCGTGGCCGTGGCGGGCCGGACGGAGGTCGCTTCCCGTGACTGAACCGAAGCCGCCCCGATACCGGACCGGGACCCTGTGGGGGGTCCTCGGGCTGTTCCTGACGATCGGCACCATCGCGGCGGCGTTCTTCGTCTACGGGGTGACCGACCTGCTCTCGACCGGGCGGGTCTATCCGGACGTGCCGATCGCCGTCGCCGGGGCGGTGCTCGCGACGTTCTTCATGCTGATGATCACGGGAATCCTCTACCGGGTGGACCGGCTTCGCGGGGTCCCCCACCGGACGGTGAGGATGTTTGACTGACGCCGTGGAGGTCGAGTGGGCGAGGGCGCGCGAGCAGACGCTCACGTTGTACTTCGCGGTCGTCCTCTTGCTGCTCCTCGGGGTCGGGATCCTCACCGCCTACACGATCCAGCTCGGGCCGATCATAGGTCCCGGGGTGGAGAGCTCCTTCGGCTACGCCGTGGGGCTCCTGTTCCTGATCGGGGCGCTCCTGGCCCACATCATCGACCGCGCCTACCGGCTCTATCCGCTCGGCCGCAAGGTCTCCACCCATCCGCCCGGCCCGGTGACCGACCAGTCGATCGCGAACTTCGTCATCGTCCTCGTCCTGGTCCTGGGCGGGGCGGCCGTCGCGTACATACTAGGGAGCCTTATCGCGTGACGGGGAGGCTGCGCCGGTGACGGACCTCACCCCGCCGATCGTCGAGATCGCCCTCATCGTATCCTTCGCGGCGTTCTGCATCGGGGTGCTCGCCTACCGGGGCACCTGGTTTGTGCGTGCCGCGAAGACCTGGATGTTCACGACCGACCACAAGCGGATCGGTCTGATGTACCTGACCACGGCGTTCATTTTCTTCTTCATCGGCGGGATCTACGCCGTCCTGATCCGCACCGACCTGGGGTTCGTACAGGGCCTCGGGCTCGACCCCCAGACGACGCTCGGGATCACGCCGGACGTCTACTCGACCCTGTTCACGATGCACGGGGTCCTGATGATCTTCCTGTTCATCATGCCGGCACTCGCCGGCTTCGGCAACTACCTCGTCCCGTCGATGATCGGGGCGAAGGAGATGGCGCTCCCGAAGATCAACGCCATCGCGTTCTGGATGATCCCTCCGGCCGGCGTCATCCTACTGCTCTCGAACGCCTACGCGGGCTGGACCGGCTACGTCCCGCTCTCGACCGAGAATTTCGTGCCGAACCCCCACGGCGTCGACCTGTGGATCCTCGGGCTCCACATCCTCTCGATCTCCTCGATCCTGGGCGCCGTCAACTTCCTCGTCACGATCCTCAAGCACCGGGCACCGGGCGTCCACTACTGGAACATGCCCCTGTTCGTCTGGGCGACGTTGATCAATTCGATCCTGTTGCTGTTCGCGATCCCCTCGCTCTCGATCGCCCTCACCTTCGTCCTCTCGGACCGCAACTTCGGCACTCACATCCTCGCGGCCTCCAACGGGACCCCGCTCGGGGGGGCGCTCCTGTACCAGAACCTGTTCTGGTTCTTCGCGCACCCCGAGGTCTACATCATGGTGCTGCCGGCCTTCGGCATCATCTCCACCGTCATCCCGAAGCTCGCCCGCAAGGACATCTTCGGCTACGGCGCGATGGCGATCTCGCTCGGGGTCTTCGCCGTCCTGAGCTTTGCCGTCTGGCAGCACCACATGTTCGTCACGGGGGAGTCGGTCGACATCCAGTTCGTCTTCATGCTCTCGACGATGGCGATCGCCGTCCCTTCGGCGGTCAAGACGTTCAACTGGGTGGCGACGCTCTGGGGCGGGAGGATCTGGATGGCCGTCCCGATGTGGTTCAGCGTCGCGTTCATCACCGGGTTCGTCATCGGCGGTCTCTCCGGCCTCATGCTCGCCTCGGTCCCCGTCGACTACCTCTACCACGCGACCTACTTCGTGGTCGCCCACTTCCACTACATCCTGCTCGGCGGGACGCTCATGGGACTGTTCGCCGGGAT
>JAKIWG010000024.1 GCA_022750155.1 Thermoplasmata archaeon
AGGCGCCAGATTCGAGATCTGGTGGTGCGTATGCATCGCGGGAGTTCAAAGGACGCTCGGCCACACGAGCCGGCGTCGGAGATTCTCCCCCTCAGCGCCTCCCCTCCCGGGACGATCTCGGTCGTGTTCGACTTCGAGCGGGCCGGTTCGACGAACCGCCGGACCGTGGAGTTGGCGTGCGGCATCCCGTTGCGGGTGGCGCTACGCCAGTTGGGCCAGGCCGCCGAGGGCTGCGCCGTGCTGGAGGGTGGGCGATCGTTGCCCCTCGACACCCCGCTCGAACGCTCGACCCGCCTCACCGTCCTCCCGACGTTCTCCGGCGGCTGAGCCGGATATACGCGGCCCGGCCAACTCGAAGGAGTTATGCCATAGTCAGGTCGTCTATGAGACGGGCGCGCGAATCTCGCGGGAGCTCATTTGACTGCTGCTTGTCCCATCTGCGATGAGCCGATCCAGGAGCCGGCCTCCCACTGCGGTGCCTGCGGCTTCCCGACGGCCCTGTCGTCGGACGCCCTCAAGGTCCGGGGGGAACCGGAGGCCCCCCCCAAGACCGAACGGGCCGACTCGACGGACCCCGCCCGTCCCCTCGCACGGGGGCCCTCGAGCGCGCGGGACGCCCAGGCCGAGCTCAGTCACCGCGTCGCGATGGAATTGAAGGAGAACCTCGCCCTCCTTCGCCAGCTGGGCGGCGACCAGCGCGACATCACCAGCGAGATGAGCCAGGCGGCGCTGATCCAGGCGGACGGTCGGGTGGGAGAGGCCCTCGGGCTCCTAAGGGACGCCCAGTCCCGGGTCGTCCTCCGCACGGCCGAACTGTTCGAACGGCGCCTGAAGGAGCTGGGGGCGCGTCAACAGACCCTCACGAAAGAGGGCGTGGGCGCCGATTTCTCGGCCGAGACCAAGACCATCCACGAGGAGTTCGACGCCGGAAAACGGCGCGAATCGCTCGAGCGGATGATCCAGATCGACCAGCAGCTCTCGCGGGTCGAGGCCGATTGGCGGGGGCTGCGCAGCCTGCTCCAGCAGATCGAAGCCCTTCGAGAGGCCTCGGAAAGCGCGGGGAGCCCCAACTCGGAGGTCGAGTCCGACCTCGCCGAGGTGCGGCGTCTGCTCCAACAGCCGAACGTGAGCCCGGAGTCGCTCGATACCGCGGCCCAGGTGGCGGCCCGCGCCCTGATGTTGCTCCACGAAGCGCTTCCCGTGACCCTGGAAGAGGAGCTCGAGCGCCACCGGGCGACCCTCGCCAACTTCCCTCAGGAGACCGAGGCGTCGCGGCAGGGCCGCGCGCTCCATGCCGAGGCGTCGCGCCACCTGCGACGCGGGCGCCTGGCCGACGCGAGCCAGCGGCTTCGAGAACTTCGCCGCGTCATCCGATCGCTCGGCCCGGTTCCCCTCGCCTCGCCCCACCCCGCCGACGAGGCGCCTTCGGGACCGGAATCGGAGGCGACCTCGCCCCGTAACGCGCCGTCGCGGCCCGGCGGGACGGACGTTCCGGTGGCCGCGGAAGACCCGCTGGGCCGCCTGCTGCAGAAGGCCCGTGGACTCGCCGCCCGGGTGCGGACCCTTCCACCGGACTCGGAGGTGGCGTTCGAAGCCGCTTCGGAGATCCGAAGGGCCACAGAGCTTTTGCGCGCACGCAAACTGGAGGAAGCCGACCTGACCTTGACCCGGCTCATGCACACCCTCGATACCGAACACCCCGCGGAGGCCTGAAGCGTTGGCCGCTCCGGCGGGGCCCGCGGAGCTCGAGGCCCGGTTGAATACGCTGGTCTCCCGGGCCCAGGGTCTCGAGACGGAGGGGCTCAGCTTCCCGACCGCCCAGATCCAGGGGGCCTTCCGGGAAGCCCTCGTCCAACGGGACCTCGACCGGGCGACGACGGTGCTGAAGCGGGGAGAAGCGATCCTCTCGAAGGCCACCCAGGACTGGACCTGGGTGAGCGAGCTCCTGCGTCGGGCGGACGAACTGAGGAGCCTCGCGACTTCGCTCGGAGTGGATGTCGCTCATCTGGACAGCCGGGTCGGGAACGCCCGAGAGCAGCTCCGCAGTGCCCCGCTCTCCGCCGGGTCGCTCGAGAAAGCCGCCGCGAGCGCCTCGCTCGCCCTCGCCGTCCTGAGCGACGCGATCCCGAAATTCTGCGTCCAAGAGGCGCAGCGCCTCGGGGGGACGATCCGTTCGGCCCGGGACCGAGGCGAGGACGTGACGGAATCGACCCGGGCGCTCTCGAGCCTCATGCAGGCGATCCAGGAGGAGCACCTGCCCGTCACCGCGGCTCGGCTGATCCAGGCCCGCCAGGCGGTGGGCCGGATCCCGCGCGCGCCGGCCGTCGCGACGATCCCGGACGAGGAGGAGGAAGAGATCCTGATGGAGGCCCGGAACCTCGCCCGCCGCCTGCATCGGATCAAGGGCAAGGCGCACGACGCCCAGAGCGCCGCCCGACTCATGACCCAGGTCCGTGCGGCGCTGAGCGAGGACCGGCGGTTCGGCACTCCCGAGGAAGAGATCGAGGAACTGTGGACCGAGGTGGACCGGATCACCCGGGAACGCGCCGAGGCCGCCGTCAGCGCTCCGGTGGTGGAGGTTCCCGTGGCGGTCCCCGTCGAGGCCGAACCGGAAGCGCCTCCCCCTCCCGAACCGGCACGCTCCAGCCGGGCCCGTGCGGCGCGAACCGCCCGACCGTAATCTTTTAATACCTATCGCAAATCGTTTATACCACTTGGCTCGGCCGGGAGTTCGCGCGGAACCGCGCGACCGAGTGGTGGGCGTGGTCACGGCGATTACGCCGGCGGGGCAATGGACCGTGCGCGCCCCGGGTCCGTCGTTCGCTCCGGAAGGAACCCCGGTCGCCGACGTCTCGGGACGGCTGGGCGGCCGGGTGGTGCGCGTCTTCGGACCGGTCTCCCGACCGTACCTTTCCGTCCGCCCTCGCCGGGCACCGAAGGCGAGCGAGGCGGCGGCGTTGATCGGGTCATCCGTGTACCGGGAGGCCAGGAGGACCGATGCAACAGGATGAGGCGGCCAGCAACGGCAAGGAGAACGCCCAACGGTCGACCGACGTCGCGGTCCCCACGCGTTGTTCGAACTGCGGGTCCACCCACCTGACCCGGGATTACGAGAAGGGCGAACTCGTCTGTGACGAGTGCGGGCTCGTCCTCGAGGAGGGGATGATCGACCAGGGGCCGGAGTGGCGGGCCTTCGACGCCGAGCAGGGCGAGAAGCGCACCAGGACCGGGGCCCCCACGACGCTCACGATCCACGACAAGGGCCTGTCGACGGAGATCGGGTGGAAGAACCGGGACCCGTACGGTAAGTCGATCCCCACCCGCAACCGGGCCCAACTCTACCGACTCCGCAAATGGCAGCGCCGGATCCGCGTCTCTAACGCGACGGAACGCAACCTCGCCTTCGCCCTCGCCGAACTCGACCGCATCGCCTCGTCGATGGCGCTCCCCCGTAACGTACGCGAGACCGCGGCCATGATCTATCGAAAGGCGGTCAACCGCAACCTCATCCGGGGCCGCTCGATCGAGGGGGTCGTCGCCGCCTCGCTCTACGGAAGCTGCCGGCAGTGCAACGTACCCCGGACCCTCGACGAGATCGCGAGCAAGTCGCGCATCGGCCGCAAGGAGATCGGACGGACGTACCGGTTCATGACCCGCGAGCTCAAGCTCAAGCTGATGCCCACCAAGCCGCAGGATTACATCCAGCGCTTCTGCTCGGAGCTCAAGCTCAAGGGCGAGATCCAGACCCGGGCGAACGAGATCCTCAAGGAGGCGACGGAGCGCGAGCTCACGAGCGGGCGAGGCCCCACCGGCGTCGCCGCCGCGGCGATCTACATCGCGTCCGTCCAGTGTGGCGAACGGCGGACCCAGCGGGAGGTCGCCGAGGTCGCGGGCGTCACCGAGGTCACCATCCGCAACCGGTACAAGGAGCTCACCGAGAAGCTCAACCTCCGCGTCATGCTCTGAGGGGATGCCGTGGAGCCGCTCCTCAACGCCGGGCTGCGCGCCGCGCTGACCGGGGACGTCGTCTACGCAGACGTCCGCGTCGTCTCCCCGCATCGCTACGAGCACCTCGCGGTGCGCAACGGAGAAGCGAGCGCGCTGACCTCCTCCAACCGGGCGGGGATCGGGGTCCGCGTCCGCACCAAGCTCGCTTGGGGGTTCGCCACCGCGAACGAGCTCGACGAGGCGACCGCGCGCGCCGTCGCCCGGAAGGCGGTACGGGCGGCCCAGGCGGCGGGGCGCACGAGCCGGACCCCCCTGGTCGTCACCGAGGAGCAAGGACCGGAGAACGGTCGGTATGAGTCCCCCGTCGGCCTCGACCCGTTCGAGGTCGACCGGGCGGAAAAACTGCAACTGCTCACCGACACGGAGCGGGCGCTCCACGTTCACCCGTCGGTGAAGAGCGGCCACGCCCAGTTCCAGGCGTGGCGGGAGGTCAAGTGGTTCGCCTCCTCCGAAGGGGTGCGATATCGCTCCTCGATCACGCACGTCGGCGCCGGCATCGACGCCACCGCGGTCTCCGGGGGCGAGGTCCAGCGCCGAAGCGCTCCGACCTCCTTTGGCGGGGATTACCGCCAGGCCGGCTGGGAGTTCGTCCGGGACCTCGACCTTCCGTCCCTCGCGCCGACGGTAGGGAGGGAGGCCGTGGCCCTGCTCACCGCGCCCGTGTGCCCTACCTCGACGACGACCCTGGTCCTCGCCTCCGACCAGCTGGCCCTGCAGGTCCACGAGTCGGTCGGGCACGCCACCGAGCTCGACCGCATCCTCGGGATGGAGGCCGGCTACGCCGGCACGTCGTTCCTCTCGGTCACCGACCGCACGAAGCTCCGCTACGGGAGCGAGGCGATGAACATCGTCGCCGATGCCACCGAACCCGGTGGCTTGGGCACCTTCGCCTGGGACGACGAGGGCGTGCCCGCGCAGCGCACCACCCTCGTGGACCACGGACGGCTCGTCGGGTTCCTGACCTCCCGCGAGACGGCGGCCGCGATCGGCCAGCGGCATTCCGGTGCCACCGTCCGGGCCGACAGCTTCCACCGGGGACCCCTCATCCGGATGACGAACATCGACCTCCTCCCGGGGGACCATTCCTTCGCCGAGCTCCTGGAGGGCGTCAAGGACGGGGTCTACCTCGCCACGAACCGGTCGTGGTCGATCGACGACAAACGGCTCAACTTCCAATTCGGCACCGAGGCGGGCTGGCGGATCCATAACGGGGAGCTGGCCGGCCTGGTGCGCAACCCGATCTACGCGGGCATGACGCCGAAATTCTGGGCCTCGATGGACGAGGTCGGGGATGCCTCGACCTGGCATCTGTGGGGGGTCCCGAACTGCGGCAAGGGGCAGCCGAGCCAGGTCGCCCGCGTGGGCCACGGCGCCCCCGCCGCCCGGTTCCGCGGCGTCAGCCTGAGGGGCCGCTAGCGATGTCGGGGGACGAGGCTCGCTCGCTCCGCCTGCTCGCCGATACATTGGCGGCGTTGCCTCCCGGCGCCGACGCCGACGCCCGACTCACGGGCGGCGAGTGGGGCACGATGCGGTTCGCGAACGGCCGCATCCACCAGCCGCACCTCGAGCATTCCCGACTGCTCTCGCTGCGCGTCGCCTCCGACCTGCGCCTAGGGACGGCGACCACCACCGACCTGACGCCGGAGGGCGTCAAGGAGGTCGTCCGCCAGGCCCTCGCGATCGCCGCGATCTCCCCGGTGGAGCGTAAGTTCCCCGGATTCCCGGCGGGCTCGAAGAACCCGAAGCCCGTCGCCTTCTCGGAGGCCACGGCCCGCCTCACGCCGGAGGCCCAGGGCCGGATCGCCGCGGCGGCGCTGAACGCGGCCCACGCGGCGATCCCGGATAGCCGCGTCTCCGGTGTCGTGAACGCGGGCCAGGAGTTCATCGCCGTCGCAAACACCTCAGGCCTGTCGAGATTCTCCCGCCGCAGCGTGATCCAGTCGAGTGTGCTCGTGGAGCGTCCCACCGCCGACCCTCCGGTATCCGGGTGGTCGGAGGGGGCTCATTGGGATGCACGGGAACTCGATGCCGCGGCATTGGGTCGGGAGGCCGCGTCGCGCGTCGCGACCACCGCCCCGGCCTCGGTCAAGCCGGGCAAGTACCGCGTCCTCCTCGGGGGCTCGGCGGCCTCCGAACTCATCGGATACCTCGGCTACCTCGGGTTCAACGGGCACGGGGAGGAAGAGGGATGGAGCTGCCTCGCCAAGAAGCGCGGGCGCCGGACGCTACCGGAATCCATGACCATCATCGACGAGGGACGCTCACCGTATTCGATCCCCCAGGCGATCGACTACGAAGGGGTGGAGAAACGTCGGACGCCGCTCATCGAATCCGGCGTCGCCCGTGCCGCCGTCACGGACCTGGTCACCGCCGGACGCCTCGGGGTCTCCACGAGCGGCCATGGGCTGCCGCCGGAGTCCCCGTTCGGGGAATGGGGGCCGATCCCGACGCAGGTGCGCCTCCTCGGCGGCGACGCCCGGGAGGAGGAGATGATCCGCGAGACGCGCCGGGGCATCCTCGTCACACGGTTCCATTACGTGCGGGTCGTGCACCCGGGCCAGTCGATCCTCACGGGCATGACGCGGGACGGGACCTACCAGATCGAGAAGGGGGAGGTGACGCGTCCCCTTCGGAACCTGCGGTTCACCGAAAGCATCCTCGCCTCGCTCGGCAAGGCCGAGATGTGGGGCCGCGCCGGCCGCCGATACAGCGACGAGCGTGGCGGAGCCACCGTCACCTCCCCGTCCCTGCTCACCGGTGCGTTCCGGTTCACCTCGTCCACCCTGTTCTGACGGAGAGGGGTGACGGGTCCGGTCGCCCGCGACCTCGCCGTCGCGGTCATGGTCTCGGGAGAAGGAACGACCCTTGAGGCCGTCACGGAGGCGCTGGCCCGGGAGGGCGTCGCGGCCCGGGTCGTCGCCGTCGTCTCCAACCGCTCGAACGCCCTCGCCGTCGCGCGGGCGATGCGGCTCGGCCTCGCCGTCGAAACGTTCACGACCCGCGGCCGCGACCCGGGGGGGTGGGCCGACGACGTCACCGAATACCTGCGGTCGAAGGACGTCGACGTGGTCGTACTGGCCGGCTTCCTCGCGATCCTGCCCGCCCGTTTCGTCCGCGAATGGCGGGGACGAGTGATCAACCTCCATCCATCGCTCCTGCCGCTCTATGGCGGCAAGGGAATGTTCGGCGTGCACGTGCTCGAGGCCGTGCTCCGTGACGGCGCCCGGGAGACCGGGGCCACGGTGCATCTCGTCACGGAGCGGGTCGATGGGGGTCCGGTGCTCCTCCAGCGGCGGATCCCCGTCGAACCGGGAGACACGGCGGCTTCGCTGCGGCAACGCCTGCGGCCCGTCGAGGTGTCGGTCCTCGTCGAAGTGCTCGGTCACTTCGCGGACCGGAGCTGGCCGCTTCCCTACGACCCCGACCGTCCCGGGACCGGCGGATCCGGTTACTGAGCGCCCCGAGGGGCCCGGCGCCGGCCCTCGGGGAGGAGCTCGGAGAGCGGAGTGGGGTGGGGGGGAACTTCGGAGGGCAACGAATGCTTGGTCGTCTTCGGGGGGAACGGCCGTGCGGATCGGGCGCGTTCGATGACCTCCGCCTTGGTCAGGACCGGGCCGGGAGACCATCGGTCGAGCTCGACGCGCGGGTCGTCGTAGGAGACGACCCACGCGGGCACCCGGACCGCCCCGATCTTTTTCAACGCCGTGAACCGGTGGTGACCGTTGAGGATGACGTGGCTGCCCTCGGCCACCCAGATCGGCTCCCGGACCACCCCCTGGCGCTCGATCTCCCTCGCCAACCGTTCGACCTGGACCGGGTCGATCTCCTCGTGGACCGAAAGCGAGGCGATCTCCAGGAGGCGGAATTCCGGGGGCTTGGTCATGCCGTCGCCCCCGGTCGTATGCCGGCCAGCGCGCGGCGCGTGAACACCCCGGCCATCTTCTTGCGGTAGTCGGGGGCAAGGAAGGTGTTGTGGACCGGACGGACGAGTCCGCGGAGCTTCGAGGCGACCTCCTCGATCTTCGTGTCGGTGAGCGGGGCGCCGAGCAGGGGGGACGTGAGCGCATCGAACCGGCGCGGGTAGGTCTCGAGGCCCCCGGCGGCCAGCGAGAGCTCCTCGAGGCGGTCCCCCTCCCACCGGCCCGCGGCGGCCACGCCGAGCTCGGGGAAATCGAACGAGGGCCGGACCCGAAGCTTCCGGTACGTGGACCGGCGTCGTCGCGCCGACGCCGGCAGGTGCACGGCGACCAACAGCTCACCGGGGGCGAGCCGGGTGCGCCGGATCCCATCGCCCGCCCCGTCGTAGAGCTCGCCGATGGGGACTCGCCGAGCTCCCCCGGGCCCACGGATCTCCGCCTCGGCATCGAGGACCATCAGCGCGGGGGCCAGGTCACCGGAGAACGTCGCGTAGCACTTCTCCTTCTGGGGAACGACGTGGCACTGGTCGCCGTCGGCCTTCATGCAGAAGCCCAGGCTCTGTCGCCAGAAGTACGACTGGTTGAAGAAGAAACATCGGGTCTCGAGGAAGAGGTTACCCCCGAGGGTCCCGCTGGCTCGGACCAGCGGGGTGGCGACCTCCCGGACCGCCTCGGCGATCGCCGGGTAGCTTCGCAGGAACTCCGGGTCGCGCTCGAGGTCGGCAAGCCGGGTCATCGCCCCGATCCGGTCGAGCGAGTGGCCCCGCAGCTCGCCCACATCCTCGAGGGCGATGAGGTGCGGACGCAGGTTGAGATGCATCTTGTAGTTGGGCAAGAGGTCGGTGCCTCCGGCTAGATAGTCGAAAGAACCGGCGTACCGGCGCGCGAGTTCCAAGGTCTCGTCCACCGACTCGGGTCGGTGCAGTTCGAACGGGTCGAGGTGCATGGTCAGGCCCCCTTCCAGGTCCGACCGGCGGCGGCCCGCTGCTCCATCCCGCGGACCACCCGGTCCGGGGTGATCGGCAGCTCGGTGAAGCGGACGCCGATGGCGTCGTAGAGGGCGTTCCCCACGGCCGGTAGGATCGCGATCAACGGTCCCTCGCCGGCCTCCTTCGCCCCGAACGGTCCCTCCGGGTCCGGGTCCCCGACGAGCAGGCACTCGACCTCGGGCATCTGCTGAGGCATGGGGATCTTGTACTCCAGCAGGGAGGGATTGAGCAGTCGGCTTCCCCGGTAGTTCATCGACTCCCCCATCACCTGGCCGAGGCCCATGTGGATCGACCCTTCGATCTGGCCCTCGACGGCGAGGCGGTTGAGCGCCCGGCCGCAGTCGAACGCCGCCCAGACCTTGGGCACCCGGTACTCCCCGGTCTCGACGTCGACGATCACCTCGGCGACGTAGGCGCCGAAGGAGTACGCCGGAGCCGTGCCGGCCCTGGCTCCTTTGAACTCCCCGCCCATCGGGGGGGAGGTGTACGAGCCGGTCGCGAGCAGTGCGCCCGAGCGTTCCATCGCCTTGTGGAGTGCCTCCAGGTACGACACGCCGACGTCCGGCCGGTGCCGCACGGAGATCCGCTCGTGGCCGACCTCGAGGCGCTCGGGGGGGTATCCGGTGAGGAGGGCGGCGGCGTGGACGAGCTGGTCGCGAAGGCTCTCGGCGGCCTTGCGGGTCGCGTTGCCCATCATGAACGTGACCCGGCTCGAGTAGCTTCCGAGGTCGATCGGGGAGATGTCGGAGTCGACGCGGACGACGTGCATGCGCTCCAGGTCGACCCCGAGGACTTCGGCGACGATCGCCGCCATCAGCGTGTTCGAGCCCTGGCCGATGTCCGCCTGCATGCAGTGGACGGCGATCCCCCCGTCCATGTCGACCTTCAGGTGGACGGTGCACTGCGGCATCTTCGGGGTAAAATGGATCGGACTGTTCGAGCCGGAGATGTAGAAGCTGCATCCGAGGCCGATCCCGTGGCCGTAGGGGAGCTTGCGGTGCTTGGCGTCCCATCCGCTGCGTTGGCGCGCGGCGTGTAGGCACTTGACGAAGGAGGTCGAGGTGATCCGGAATTGGTTGATGGTCGTGGAGTTCGGGGGCAGGGCGTTGAGCTCGCGGAGGGCGAACGGGTCGACGTTGAGCTGTTCCGAGAGCTCGTCGAGGGCCGTCTCGACCGAATAGCGGATGTTCGTCCCCCCGTGGGCGCGCATCGCGCCGGAGGGGGGTTTGTTCGTGTAGACCCGGCGGCCCCGGTATCGGAAGTTCGGGACGCGGTACGGCCCCATCGAGAGGACCCCGTTGTAGTAGGTGGTGACGGTGCCGAAGGAGCTCCACGCGCCGCCGTCGATCAGGGCCTCGATGTCGTAGGCAAGGATCCGACCCTCGGCGTCGGTCGCGATCCGCACGTCGTTCTCCGTGGGATGACGGCCGTGGTTGGTCAGGAAGACGTCCTCCCGGTCGAACAGCATCTTGACCGGCCGACCCGTCTCGAGGGCGAGCGCGGCGCACGCGATCTCGTGGGGCAACGGGTCCGACTTGCCCCCGAAGCCGCCCCCGACCTCGGGCTTGATCACCCGGATCCGGTGCATCGGGAGTCCGAGCACTTCGCTCAGGGAGCGGTGCAGGTAGTGCGGGACCTGCGTCGCGCTCCAGACGGTCAGGCGTCCGTCCGGGGTCGATTCCGCGATGGTGACGAGCGGTTCGGTGAAGGCGTGCGTCACCCCGGAGAATCGGCCGCGGACCCGGACGAAGTGACTCGCCGTCCCCAGCGCTGCGTCGACATCGCCAAAATGCTGGACCACCTCCTTCTGAATGTTGGTGCCGTTGAGTCCCCGCGAGTGGATCGGGAACTCGACCTTCTGGACCCCCATCCGGGGGTCGTTGTACTCCGGCAGCACCTCGTATTCGATGCGGATCGCCGCGAGGGCCCTCTCGGCGGTGAGCTCGTCGCGCGCGGCGACGGCGGCCACGATGTCGCCGATGTAGCGGACCCGGTCGACGGCGATCGCGGTCTCGTCGTGGGTGATCGGGAGTACCCCGAACTGCGTCGGATACTTTTCGCCCGTCAGGACGGCGAAGACTCCCGGCAGTCGGCGGGCCGCTTCGACGTCGACGGATCGGATCCGGGCGTGCGCGTGCGGACTTCTTAGCAGGCGTCCGACGAGCATTCCGGAACGCTTGATGTCGTCCGTGTACTCCGCCCGCCCGCTGACCTTGAGGGGGCCCTCAACGTAGGGGATCCGGCCCCCCAGCAACCGGAACTTCTGGTCGGGGGAGGCGGCGTCCATCACGCCACCCGGCTCGCCGCCTCGATGGCGTCGAGGATCTTCGAGTAGCCCGTGCATCGGCATAGGTTGCCCGCCACGGCCGAGGCGATCTCCCCGCGGGAGGGGTGCGGATTCTCCCGCAGCAGTGCGCCGGCGGTCATGATGAATCCGGGCGTGCAGAACCCGCACTGGGTCGCCCCGAGATCGACGAACGCCTTCTGCAGAGGACTCAGCCCGGAGGCGGGCGTGACTCCCTCGATCGTGGTCACTTCTCGTCCCCCGGCCAGAAGCGCGAGGGTCAGGCAGGAAAGGACGGGTCGCCGATCCACCAGGACCGTGCAGCACCCGCACGTGCCGAGGTCGCACCCTCGCTTGGTCCCCGTCAGGTTGAGGTCCTCGCGCAGGAGGTCGAGGAGGATCCGCTCGGGCGGACAGACGACGTCGAGCGGGTGGCCGTTGAGCGTCAGCCTAAGCCGTGTGGGGTCCGACATGCTCCTTCACGGTGGCTCGGTGGCGTTCCGGCGTTCGGCGGGCCGGGGGATGGGTGGATTGGATCACCTCGGCGACGATCGATACGGCGATCTCGGCCGGGGACTGCGCACCGATCGGCACCCCGACGGGTGCATGGATGCGAGCGATCGTGGATGCGTTGTACCCCCGCTCCCGAAGGGTCGCGAACATGTGGGCCCGTTTCGAAGCGCTCGAGATGAGCCCGATGTAGTTCGGGAACCGGTCGAGGGAGACGGAGAGCACCTCGAGGTCCTTCATCGCGTCGTACCCCAGCAGGTAGAGGTGGGTGAACGACGCGGGATCGAACCGGTCCCACAGCTCCCCGGGTGAAGCGACCTCTCGCCGATCGGCGTGGGGGAACCGGTCCCCTCCCACCCAGTCGGGTCGGTCGTCCGCGACCGAGTGGTCGAACTCGAGACCCGGCAGGAGCTGCGAGAGCGCATGGGCGACGTGGCCGCCCCCCCAGAGCAGCAGATTCGGGCTCGCCGGGACGAACTCCACCGCGATGTCGACGCTCCCACCGCACAGGCTCGGTAACCCTCCCGTGCGCCATTTCGCGAGGTCGAAATGGTAGAGGTCACCCCGATGTTCGCGCATCGCCTGGGCCGCGAGCTCCTTAACCCTTTCTTCGAGGGCCGCGCCCCCCACGGTCCCGATCGCGCTCCCGTCCGCGCGCACGATCATCGACGCGCCGACCTTCCCGGGTACGGAACCTACGGCCCGGACGACCGTCGCCCGGGCGAACGGCTGCCGCATCTCCATCAGACGGACCGCCTCGCGCGCCAGCTTTCGATCCGTGTTCATCCCTCCCTGGAACGCCACTCGGAGAGCCGGAGGGCAAAAGCCTGTTGCGTATCGACGTTTGCGACTACGCCCGGGTCCGGTACCGGGACCCTGAGCACCTGGGGTCCGAGCCGGGGTAGCAGCACCCGGAGAGGCTCATCCGGACCGAGGGAGGCGATCATTCGCAACGCACCGGGTCGGACGAGTACGGGGTGCCCGCCCCGTTCCTGAAACGTCGGCAGGACCCAGAGGGCCATGGCGTCCGACCGGGCCCTTTCGGTGAGCGTCTTCAGCGTGGACTCCCGGACGAACGGGTGGTCGACCGGCCAGATGAGGAGGTCCGCCCCTGTTCCCATTCGCCCCAGTCCGGCCTGAACGGAGCCGGTGCGACCATCGGCCCATCCGGGGTGGCTGACGACCTCGACGCCGTTCTCCTCGAGGAGGGGTCGGACCAGGAGCTCGTGCGCTCCCACGACCGCGGCGATGGGGGAGAATCCCGCCTCGTTCGAGACGCGTGCCATGCGAACGATCGCGGGTTCGCCGTCGATACGGGCGAGGGCCTTGGGCGTTCGGCCAAAGCGCGCAGACTCGCCGGCGGCAAGCAGCAGCGCGCCCCTCCTCCCATCGCGTTCGCCATCCACGGCCCGCCGTTCCTTCGTCGCCGGTTTATCGCCGGTTCTCGAGGGCACAGACCCCTCGCGTTTAAATAGAGACGCCGGGTGGCCGCCGCACTTATGACCCACCCGACGGACGTTCCACCCTCGGCGTTGCTTCCCCGGCTGGCCACCGAATTGAAGACCCGGCAGGCGGTCGCTCCCCCCCCGTGGGCGCTGTATGCGAAGACCGGCGTACACAAGCAGCAGGCCCCTACCCAGCCCGACTGGTGGTACATGCGTAGCGCCTCCGTCCTTCGGAAGATCTACCTGCTCGGAAACACCGGGGTCACGCGCCTCGCCCACGAGTACGGCGGCAAGCGCGACCGCGGCAGCGCGCCGTACCACGCCCGCAGCGGCTCTCGGGCCGTCCTGCGGGAGATCGTGCACCAGCTGGAAAAATCCGGCCTCGTGCAACCGTACAAGAATCGGGGGCGACGGGTCAGCCCGGAGGGGCAGCGTCTCCTCGACACCATGGCCCGTGAGGTCCTCAAGGGGCTCGCCGAGACCCGACCGGAGCTCGCGAAGTACCTCTGATCGCAGGGGGTCCCCGATGGCGTACGACAGCGACAATGAACTGGCGGAGCTCCGCAAACGTCGCATGCAGCAGATTCAGGAGATGCAGGCCGGCGGCGGCGGCGCCGATCCGTACGCCCAGGCCCAGCGGGCCGAGGCCGATCGACGCGAGGCCGAGCGGGCCGAGGTCCTACGACGGCTGCTCACCCCGGAAGCTCGCGAGCGGCTGGGGCGGATCCGCCTGACCAAACCCGAGGTCGCCTCCGCGGTCGAGCAGCAGGTGATCTCGCTGGCCGCCTCCGGGCGGCTCCAGCGGCAGGTCGATGACGTTACGTTGCGGGCCCTGCTGGAGCGGATCAACCCGGAGCGCCGGGAAATCCACATCACACGTCGCTAGGTCAGGAACTCGGAGGAACGATCATGGCAAACCGTCGAAAGAGTCTCGCTCGCAAGATCCGACTGTTCAAGGCCGTCAAGCGCAATCGCCGAGTCCCCGCGTGGGTGATGCAGCGGACCAACCGGTCCGTCACCCGCCACCCCAAGCGACGCAGCTGGCGCCGAGGGCATCTCCATCTGTAGGGTGAGGCACACACATGGCGAAGGATGAGAAGCGGCGCATCGAGGAGCTCGAGCGCGAGTTCGTGATCCCGCTCCGCGCGAGCAAGCATCAGCCCTCGCGCCGGCGGCGCGCCGGGCACGCCCTCCTGACGGTACGACGGTTCGTCACGCGTCACATGAAGGGCCAACCCGAGGACGTGTGGATCGACCCCCACCTGAACGAGTACATCTGGGCGCGAGGCATTCAGTACCTGCCCCGCAATGTGCGCGTGAAGGCCATCCGCTTCGAGGACGGCCTCATTGAGGTCGACCTGTTGGAGGGGCAGTAGGCCCCCGCTCCAGGAGTGTCCCTCTGCCCGTCAGCCGGACACTCATCTCCGGGAGCCCGTACGTCGGGGTCTATCTCAGGGTCTCCGAGCGCGCGGCCGTCCTTCCCCCGTCCGCCCCGGTCGCCTTCGAACGGGAGTTCGCCAAGGCGTTCCGCGTCCGCGTCGTTCGCTCGACGGTCGGCGATAGCGAGATCGTCGGCGCGCTGACCGCGATCAACTCCCACGGGATCGTCGCGGGGGCCGAGCTGACCCCGGAGGAGCAGGAGGCGCTCGAGACGATCGCCCCTGTCGTCCGAATACGGTCTCGGCACAACGCCCTAGGCAACAACATTCTCGTGAACGACCTGGGGGCGTTGGTCCACCCGGAGTTCGGGGACGAGGCGGTCCAGCGGATCGGCCGGGCGTTCGGCGTCACCGCCCAGCGCGGGACCGTCGCGGGCCTCGGGACCGTCGGAATGGCCGCGATCGCGACGAACCGGGGGGTCGTCGTCCACCCCAAGGCGACGGAGTCCGAAGCCGCCGCGGTCGGGGAGGCACTGAAGGTTCCGGTGGCGCGCTCGACGGCGAACTTCGGGATCCCCGTGGTCGGCGCGTGCCTCGTGGCCAATTCGAGGGCGCTCCTCGTGGGGCGCGCGACGACCCCGGTGGAGATCGTCCACCTCCAAGAGGGCCTCCAGATCTTCGATTGATCCGCGATCGCGGACCCTCGCCGTCCGGGCGTGGACCCCGTGATGGGGCTACGACCGGAGCGGAAGCCGTCGATCTACGTCCCGCGCTTTCGCTTGACGTAGCGCGTCGCGTACCCGGCGATCCGATTGGCGAGCTTCTTGTACGTCACATGCTGCTGGCCGTCGACCACCACGGCGAGGTCGGTCAACTCCAGCACCTTCTTCTTGTTGTTCGCAAAATCCCCGTTGAAATCGTCCGGGTGATTGCGGATGAGTTCGATGGCGACGCGCTTGATGTATGTCTGGCGGATGTTGCCCATGCGGGCGGGCCCGACCCCGGTTCCGTTTATAACCATTGGGAGGGCGGCCAGCGCGCGCCGGACGGCGCGGATTTTCGAGGGGGAGACGCCTCCTTCTCCACCGCGCAACCGTGCGAAGGCCCAAATACCCCCGCCCACCTGAATATCACGCGTGCGTGCAGCGGTGGAGTACCGGCCCCCCTCCCTTCTCGAGGGTTGTCCCGCGTAACCTCCCTCGTTGAGACCGGGCGTTGAAATGACCGAGGTGGATTACGGGACCGCTCCGGCCGCCCCCCCGCAGCGGGAACGCCACGTCCTCATCCTCGACCTTTCCAAGAGCATGCTCGCGCCGCTTCCCGACCCGGGCGGTCCGGGTCCGGAGAAGCAGAAGATCGAGGTCGCCCGTACCGCGGTCTACCGGATCCTGGAGAACGCGGAGGCGACCGGCTCGATGTTCGGCCTGGTCACCTTCACGGAGCAGGTGCGCGTCGCCGTGCCCCTCACCGAGATCCGGCGCGAGAACCTCCCGTATGTCGAGAGCCTGATCTCGATGCTCACTCCGAGCGGGCGCTCGGCGATCTGGGATGCGCTCGCCGTCGGCGCCGACCTGCTCCGCTCCACGCATGGCGCGGTACGGGGAAACCTGGTGCTGGTCACCGACGGGTGGGACAATGCCTCCTCCCGGTTCGAGGTGCGTGACCCGGCCGCACCGGCCCCCGCGGGAAAGAAGATGGACCTCGTCCCCTACATGCTTCCCTTGGAGTCCGCGCTCACGCTACGAGTGATCGGCATCGGCAGCGGTGCCGAGCGGGACAAGGGGGTCGACTCCGGGAGGATGAACCAGTTCCTCGGCGAGCTGACCCGGCGCTCGCAGGAGCTCGGGCTCGCTCCCGAGTTCGCATACCAGGAAGTGGTGACGGGCTCCCAGCTGTTCGCCCAGATGGTCAACGCATTCCTCGACGTCGACTACGAGGGAGTCCGGGGCCTGGATCAACTCCATCCCGAGGAGCTGGCCCGCAACGCCGCGAGCGCGGCCAAAGCCCTCAAAGAGCCCCAACAGCACGCCACGGTCTCCCGCCTCACCGGTCAGCTCGCGAGCCCGGAGTCGAAGGCCGAGATGTACTCGGAGGCTCCCGCACTCGAGGTCGACGTCCTGACCTCCCAGAACGGGGTGATCCCCCCCTACCTGCGGGAACGGTACGGCCCCCTTGGGTCGGTCATCGAGAGCTACCTTTCCCAGGAGTACACCGAGGCGCTCGACCGGCTGCGCCGGGCCGGACCGTTCCTCCCCCCGGTCACCCGGTTGTACTGGGCCGCCCGGATCCATTTCGCACGGGCGGAGGTCGTCGAAGCCGCGCGCTCTCTCCTCGAGGCGTGGGGGGAGGCCGACCAGCTTCCCGTCTCCTCCCGGGGACGCATCGTCCGACGCCTTGCGCTGTTGCAGGCGCGGATGCAGAACGACAAGGAGACGGAGACGCTCGTCCAGTTCATCGACGAAACGGAGACACGTCTCGAGAGGGCCGACCCCAAACTCAAGGCGCGGCTTCTGGACCTGTTCTCCAAGCTGATGGAGCTGCGCGGGACCTACCAGCTCACCCAGCTGCAGCCGGGCACGGAGACGACCGACGCGGCGCACCGGCACGAAGAGGCGGTCGAGCACATCTTCGGCCTGTTGCAGGACGCCCGGTTGGAGAACACCTCGGGCGACGCCACGATCGACGGCGCCCTCGACTTCATCGAAATCTGTCTCGCGGAGATGCGTTAGGAGGCTACAGTCGTTGGCGGAGACCAAGAGCGGCAAAGCTCGTCGAACCCGAACGGCGTCGAAGCGGGCCCCGAAGGTCGCCCCGATCGACGCGGCGAAGATCGCCGTCGTCGGCATCCCCGCATCAGGAAAAACGACGTACTTCCGGTTCCTGTCCGGGCACTTCGGGCTCAACCTGCCGATCCTGTTCGTCCCCGCCCGTACCGACTCCGGCCCCCTGCCACTCTACGGAGACCTCGAGAATGACGTGATCCTCGAGGAGACCACCTACGAGACCACCGACCCGACTGACCCGGAGGGGAGCCTCGAGACGACCACGCGGTTCTACGTGAACCGCCCGATGGAGGACCGAAAGCGACTGTGGGTCGAGCTGGCGGCCGGGCGAGAGGAGCAGGGGGTCCTGACGAAGTACCCGCTGCCGACCAAGTACAATCAGTTCGTGGAGATGCGCATGCACTTCCGCTACGGAAGTCGCGACGGGGGACCGGGCGCCTCGCGCCCCATGATCCTCCACACTATCGACGAGGCCGGGGGGATCATCTCCGACTACTTCACCTACGACCGGCTCTGGGTCACCGCCGCCGACGCTGAGGTCGACGAGAAGAGCTGCCGCGTCATCCCGCACTTCGACACGTGGCGCCCCGACCGCCGGGACCTGTGGCGACGGGGGCTCACACTCCTCGGGCGGTTCGTCCACGAGGCCGAGGGCCTCATCCTACTTCTCTCACCGAACCTCCCGTCGTTGCGCGACCAGGCCCAGCAGGTGAACCTCGCCCGTGGGGTGTTCCGATACGTCAAGAAGCACAACATCCCCCTCGTCATTGCCGTCAGCAAGGCCGACAAACTGAGGGACTTCTACGGGGAGGTCGAGCAGCTCGTGCGGGACCGCACGTTCCACTCCGCCTTTGACACGTCCGACTTCCTATTGCGACGCGACGGGGCGGGGATGGGAACGATCCTCGTCGCGCAGGACGGCCGGGGCCTCAGCGCCAAGGAGGACGTCTTCCTGATCTCCTCCGCCGTGTCCACGGGCGAGGGGCACCCCTTGTTGCTCTCGGAGACCGGTATGGAAGCCCCCGCCGGCGGCTCCGACACCCTGGGGATCCCGGTCATGGTCAACACCACGCTCCCGCTCGCCCGCATCTGCGAGCGCGTGCTCGAGCGTCGGGCCACGAAGGGGGCCTGATGAGCATGCCCGTCGAGCCGGTTCCCCCGACGGTGGTCGGGACCGGCTCGACGGTCCCGCGCGGGGGGGCGAACACATCCCCCGTCGCCGTCGTCTGGTGCCGGCAGGTCGACAACGAGGCGGAGAGCCCAGGGTACACCACCATCCCCGAGGAATTTCCCGGACACCGGGAGACCCTCGACATCATCCGGGTCGTCGGCAACCTCACCGTCAACGTGGCCGACACCCACGACTACTGGGACCCCGACCCCTCCCAGCCCCTCTCCTACTATCCGAACCTCTTCCTATACCCGGCCTACGGCGGACGCTACACCTGTGTCGGCCGGATGTTCCTCTCCACCGAGGACCGCCCCCGACTGGGGATGAAAACCCTGGTCCTCGATACCGCTCAGCTCCTCGCCTCCGGCGAGTTCGGCCCCACGATCCTCCGATGGCACTCCTCGATGGGGGGACCCCGCCGCGATGGGACCCGGCCGCCCCCGATCCCCGACCCCGGGCTCTACGCCACGGTGGGCGAGGGGTTCCTGTTCCACCGGGGATCGACCGACCCGGTCGTGCTCGTCGCCAGCGAACAGTGGGAGCCGGCGATGCAGGCGGTCCTGGAGATGGTCCGCGTCCTGCCCGCGTCCCTCGTCGCCCTGGGTGCGATCCTCGCGTTCCCGTACTTCCTCCCGGCCGCCAAGACCAACATGGAGGAGTTCACCGAGCAGGTCCCGCTCGCGCTCGCGGTCATGCGGGTCCCCCGCGGGGAGGCCGCCGGGGAGCGGCACGTCAAGCGGCTGAGCGCGTGGTCGTCGGCGAAGGTGACGGTCCGCGACGTCACCGACGGGGTCCCCGCTCCCAGCGGGAAAGGCAAGGACGTCGTCCCTCTCGTCCTCCAGCTTCTCCGCGACCACAACGAATCGAAGCTAGGCCCGATCGCGCAGCGGGTCGACCTCGTCGAGCTCACCCGCATCAAAGCGCATCTCGCCGACCCCGACAAGCAGGGCGGCAAGGACCGCCGCAAGGAAATGTGGCGGATCGGCACCGCGATGGAGAGCGCGGCACTCCTGCTCCAGCGAGCCCGGGGCCGCCACATCCCGGTCAACGTGGAGACCGCCAAGCGGGCGCAGGAGTACGTCCAGGCCCGCGTGCCGCGCCCCTCGGCCGAGGAGCCGGAGGAAGCGGTGGTCATCTCCTCCTCTACCGCGCCGATCCCTGACGCGGGCGCCGCGCACCACCCGCCGTGGCTGCAGCGCCCCGAGGAGTCCCCTTCGATGGCCCGACCCGACCGGGTCGAGGTCGTACCGGTGTCGGTGAGCGACGACCCCTCCCTCCTGAAATCCGCCGCCCCGGCTCCGTTGGACACCTCCACCCCCCCCGCCGGACCTCCAGGGCCGGCGACCGTCGCCGCGCCCGCCCGCGGCGTCGAGTCCATGAGCCCGGGCAGCGCCACTCAGCTCCGCTCCGACATTCAGCGTGACCTCCTGCGCTTCATCGACGAGAGGCTCTCCACCCTGGCCGAGACGGCCGCCCAGAAGATCTCGGCGAGCGTCGAGGCCCGGATCGGTTCGAACCTGGCCGCCCAGACCGACACCAAGCTCAGTGTGGCCCGCCAGCAGGCGGCGGCCGAGCTCGAGCGGACGATCAAGCAGATCCAGGGAGAGGTCGCACGGACGGTCTCCCCCGACGCGCTCGCGACCATGGACACGAGGGTGGCCGAGCGAATCTCCCGGGCCCGGCAGGAGGTCGACCAGGAGATCCGCAACGCGGTCGCGGACCTCGAGGAGCGGTTGCGGCCGGAGATCGGCGACGTCGTGGGCAGTGGGGTCGACCAACGCCTCGCGATCCTCCAGAAGCAGCTCTCCACCGATCTCGCCAAGGCCGTGCTCGAATCCGAGGGCCGGATCCAGCAGCGCATGGTCTATGCGACCGGCGCCCCGGTCGATGCGCGGACCGACCAGAAGGTCAACGCCGCCCGCCAGCTCCTCTCCCAGGACGTGACCAAGGCGCTCGCCGATCTCGAGACCCGCCTGATCGCCAAGATCGCCCAGGCCACCTCCCAGACCGACGCACTGCAATCGGAGGGGGCCGAATCGCTCCGCACGGGACTCGAGCGCCGCCTGAGCGAGACGATCGAGGGCCAGAACCGTGCGATCACCGCCGTCAGCTCACAACTTCAGCAGCGATTCCAGGAGAGCGAGGCGAAACAGGTTCAGTTCTCCCAGTCCCAGGGACCGGTGATCGACCAGAAGGTCCGCGACGCCCTTCAGAGCGCCCTCGGTCAGGAGGTTGAAAAGCGTCTGCAGGCAGCCCTCGACCCGAAGTTCAAGGAGGCGGCCGCCCGAGCGGACGTCGCGGCCCAGCAGGCCGTCGCCGGGATCGTCGCGAACGCACGCGGTGAGGTGACCAAAGCCCTCGATGGGCTCAAGGCCGACATGCTGAACACCGAGGAAGAGCTCCGCTCGGCGCTCTCCGCCCAGCTCGACCTCCATTTGCGCGAGGCGGCCGACCGGGAGATCGGCGTGCGCGAGACCCTCGAAGGTCGCCTGCAGGAATCGATGACCGGCAAGGTCCTCGAGCTCGAGACGCGACGCGCCAAGGAGGTCAAGGAGCTCGAAGTGCGGCTCTCCCAGCTCCTCGACGGCCGACAGCGGGAGGCCTCCGATCGCCTGATGGCCCTGGTCAAGGACCAGCAGACCCGTCTGGGGTCGGTGGTCGAGGAACGGGTCCAGGGCACCGAGAGCCGCCTGTCGAACCGCGCCGAGGCCCGCCTCAGCGAGATCCAGGAGGCCCAGGTACACTCCACGGCGGACCTGCAGGTCCGCATGCAATCCTACTTCGACACCCGCCTACGCGAGGCGCAGGAGCGCGAGCGCGAGAAGTACATCGAGCTCATGGCCCGCCTGAAGGGCGAGATCGACACCTCGGTCCCCCGCATGATCGAGTCCCCCCGGTTCGACGCGGCGTTGCGGGAGCGGTTGGGGCGCAGCCTCGAGGCCCTCCGCGGCGAAGCCCAGAAACTCGTCGAGCAGCGCGTCGTGCAGGTCGAGGAGCGCCTCCGGGCTGAACAGGGGGAGGCCGTGCACCGCCTCGAGTTGCTCGAACAGGAGCTCGGCGAGCGGGGCAAGGAGCTGTTGCGGCTCGAAGAATCGATCCGCTCGGACCTCGACGAGCTCGACCGACGCACCGCGATCCTCTCCGACCGGCTCGTGCCGGTCGTCAAGAAGACCTGGTTGAGGATTGCCGAGCTCGAGAAGACGAATCCGAACACGTCCGACCACGAGCTCCGACTGACCCAGGTCAAGCGCGACCTGGCGCGCGAGGTCCGCCGCCTCGAGGGCGAGATCACCGAGCGCACCGCGGAGCTGAGGGAACGAACCGAGACCGCGATCGCCAACCAGGGCAAGGTGTGGCTCACGCTCATCCGGCAGCTTTCCCAGCTGACGGAGGACCGGAGGGCGCTCGAGCAGGCCCGCACCAGCCAGGACGCTCCCGACATCAACCCCATGGCCCCCGAGAGCTCGAGCGGGCTCTCCGGACTCGATGACCTTCCGGACCTTTTGCCGCGCGAACGCTCTTCGGGCCGCCACGAGGAGCCGAGCAGTCGGACGAACCTGGACGAGGAGCTCGACGACACCCAGAGCGCCCGGCGCCGGCCCCGCCGTTCCACGAGCCGTTGACCCGGCTCGCATACGCAGGAGTCCATCTTTTGGCCCCGCGGTCGTTCGTGGGAGCGAGATGAGCCCGCTACGAGAATCCCGGCGCGACGGCATCCACCGATCGCGGCCATCCTGCCCGACCTCCGAGGCGACACCGAGCCCGGCCCAGTTCCCGAGGGCGGGTCGGCCTCCCTCGGGGGACGGCGGAGCTCCATGACGTCGGGCCTATCGGCGGCACCTCCCCCGGTCACCATCGTGGTCCCCCTGCCCCCCAGCTACCGCGGGGGGACGGAGGAGTACGCCTACCGGCTGGCGGCGCGCTTCGCCCGCGCGGTACCGGTCCGGATCGTGACCACGACGGTGCGCGCTACGACCGGCACCCCCTCGGTCGAGATCGGGACGATTCCGGTCACGGCCCTACCGGGGAGGGAGCTGTTCGAGCGCCCGGTCGTCTGGGGCCTTCACGCGCGCCGAACGCTCCGCCGGCTCGTCGAGACGTCCGCACTCGTCCAACTTCACATGCCCTTCCCGTTCATCGAGCGTCGCGTGACCTCGTGGGCCCGCTCGGCAGGGATTCCCGTGGTCCTGACCTACCACATGGATGCGGATGCGGGCGGCGGAGGGCACCCCCGACTGGCCGAGTGGGTCACGCGTGCCTATCGTTCGTTCTCCGCCGAGCCCGCCCTCGCGGCATGCGGAGCGGTCGTCTCCAACAGCGCGGGCTACGCCCGAGCATCGCCCGTACTCTCCCGCCACCTGTCGAAGGTGAAGGTGATCGCGAAAGGCGTGGCCCCAGAGCGGCTCGGCATCGCTCCGGAGGGGAGCCCAAGGCCCCCTCGGTTGGACCCGGGCACGGCTCTCCTACCGGGCTCCACGAATCAGGAACGGCGCATCGTGTTCGTGGGTCGCCTGGTCCCGTACAAGGGGCTCGATGTGCTGCTCGATGCAATGCCGGCGATCCGTTCCGGCGAGCCCGAAGTGGTCCTCTATGTCGCCGGCAAGGGCCCCATGAGGGAGGCCCTGGAGCGGAGAAGCTCCCAGCTCGGTCTGAGTTCGTCGGTCCGGTTTCTGGGGTTCGTTCCGGACGAACGGCTCGGCGACCTCTACCGATCGGCCGACGTGGTGGCGTGCCCTTCGCTCAATCTGATGGAGTCGACGGCGACGACGCTCGAAGAGGCGGCGGCGTGCGGGACTCCCGTGCTCGGGTCGGCCTTACCCGGAGCGGACGAATCGATCCCTCACGACGGGGTCCACGGCATCCTGGTCCCTCCGGGCGATGCCACAAAGCTCGCCGAGGCGGCCGGGGCGCTGTTGGGCGCTCCTCGCCCGACCGACCCGCTGAGATACCGAACTTGGGACGATACGGCGGCCGAGTACCTGACCCTGTTCCGGGGGCTGACCGGGGCCGTGGCCCCCCCCTGAGGGGACCCACCGGCTTTCGGGGAGCCCGAATCCGGACTGGCCTCGTCAGACCGTGTCGCGATGCTCCTTCCCGAGGTCCTCTATGGGCGGACGGATCGCGGGTCGCGTCGCCCCCGGAGCGCCGATCCGCCTCAACCGGACCGGCTCGGTGAGGGAACCCCGGACGCCGAGGAAACGGGGTCGACCGGTGGACCGAACTGAGAGGGGTGGCTACCCCCATAAGTAAGTATAAATACGCATAGCTACCAAGTTGGTAGCATCGGGACGGAACAGGCGAGGTACCTCGGATCACCATGCTGGATGAGATGCGAACGACCCCGATGTGCCGACCCTGCTACGCGACCGAGAAGACCGAGGTCGCCTCCGAAACACCCCGTTCGACAGTCGCCGTCCGGAGTTCTCCGACGCCAAGGCTCCCCGAGACGATTCCGTCTCGCCCGCGCGCTCTGAACGCCACGACCCTGCGGCCCTGGGAGGCCTGATCGGGATGCTCGCCCGCCAACGCCACCACGGCGCCCACCAGGGTAACCACCCCGTCAACGAGCCCTCGAACGGGAGCAAGGCGTCGGTCCCGCCACCTAACGGCTCGGGTACCCCCCCTCCGCCGGCCGATGATTCGTTCCCCCATGACCCCCTGACCGCGAGCATGGTCCACCTCGGCCTCACGCCGCACGAGGCCCAGATGTACCATACCCTGCTCCGCCACGGCCCCTCCACCGCCCGCTATGCGATCCTCCACTCCCGGCTCGACCGCGCCACGGGATACCGGATCCTCTCCCGGCTCCGGGCCCGCGGGCTGGTCACCGCGACCGGCTACCGGCCCCAGAGGTTCGTCGCCCTGGAGGCGGCGCGCCTGCTCGACCGGATCTCCTCCCTCCTCCGTGACGAGCTCGACCTCCAGCGCATCGTGCGCGAGATCTATGTGGCGGGCCTACCGCCTCCGGCACGCGACACGAGCATGCCGATCGGGCTCACGAGCCCTCCGCCACCGACTCCGGAGCCGACCAACGGCCCGGGGTTGTCCCTCGCGTCCCGGTACCGACTTTACCCCGGCCACGAAACCATCGGCCGGTATCTCATCTCGTGCATCGGCAACGCGAAGGAGGAGGTCTCGGGGCTTTCCCGCCCCGGTACCATCCCCGAGTCGATCCGTACGGACCTCGCCCAGGCGTTGCTGGATGCGCTCAAGCGGGGGGTACGCGTCCGCCTCGTGCTCGATTACCACCCGATCGACCTCGAGTTCCTGACGACGATCCTGCGAGCCCTGCCGGAGCCCACCCCCACCCTCGAGATCCGCTTCTTCGCCCCCCAGCTGGCCCGCCTGTTCCTCATCGACCGGAGGCTCGCCCTGCGGAGCCTGGGGACGCCGGCGTGCCCGTTCCACGGACCGGACCTGGGGATCGCGTCGGAGGACCTCGAGTTCGTGCGCGTCCAGACCGCCCGCTTCCAGACCACGTGGCGCGAGGGAGTACCGATGGAAACCGCCCTCCGCTCCCCCCAGGGCTCGGTCCTGGCGCCTCCCAGCTCCTCCCAGGAGCTGCGTCACTGGGTCGAGCGCACCGCGCGCTCGGAACCCCGCGGATATCCGATGGACGCCCTCGGCTTCCAGCCCCACCGGACGTTCCGAAGCTAGCGCCGACACGATGATCTCGCCCGGGGGCGAGTTACCGGGACCCCCGGGCGGAAAAACGCCCTCGGCCGAGATCTCGAAGGGGGCGGTCGACCGCTTCTCCCTCCGACCCGCCCCGCACAACCCCTATCTTGCCTCGACGGCTGCCAACGGGCGTGCCCGAAGACTCCAACCACCGCCACTGCAAGGTCTGCGGGAAGGTCTGCTCCACGAACGCCGAGGTGTGCAGCCCGACGTGCCGGACCAAGCGGGAACAACTGCTGTCGGCCAAACGAACCTACACCTACCTGCTCTACGGGAGCGTCGGGTTCCTCATCCTGGTGCTCGCCCTGACCGTCGTCCGGGTCTAGGCGGTCCGGTGGCGCGAGCGGCCCGGGTGGCGGTCCTCGGCGGGACCTTCGACCACTTTCACGCCGGGCATAGGGACCTGCTCGACGCGGCGTTCCAAGCCGCCGACCGGGTCGGGATCGGGGTCACCACCGACGCCTATCTGCGGGCTCACCCCAAGCCCCTCACGGCCCGGCTGGAGTCGTATCGCCGCCGTCGCTCGGCCACCGTGAGCTTCCTCGAAGCGCACTATCCGAGACGCCGCTGGTGGGTCGTCGCCCTGAAGGATGGATGGGGTCGGTCGGTCGAGCCGGGGGTCGACGTCCTCGTCGTCTCCGCGGAGACGGCCGCCGCCGGGAGGGCGGTCAACGAGGAGCGGAGGAGGCGAGGCTCCCCGCCGCTGAAGATCATCACGGTCCCGCTTCAACTCGCCGAGGACCTCATCCCGTTGAGCTCGAGGGCGGTACGGGCCGGGCTCGTGGACCGGTCCGGAAAGCGTCTGACGGCGTTGCGCGTCGTCGTGCCCTCCGGGCCGCCCGGAGTTCCTTCGGCCATTCGCGACGCGTTCCGGGAGGAGTTCGCCCCGCTCCCCATCCGGGCGGTGAGCTCGAACTCCGCGACAGTCGTTCCGAGCCCACGACGATTGCCCGCTTGGGACTACAGCATCGAGTGGACCCGCTCCCCATCCCCGGCTCACCGCCTCCGGTTGACCGACCGGTCGGGGTGGGTATTCGAGTGGGACGTCGGCGATCGGGTCGGGACGGACGCCGCCCGGGGGGTTCACCGGGCCCTCTCCGCGCGTCGGAAGACTTTTTCCGTGCGACGCGGCTCGTCGGGACGATGGAGACGTACCTCCGCGTCACGTTCGACAGCGAGGGGGCGAGGCCATCGGAGGTCGCCGACCGCCTGAGGCTCTTCGGCTTCATCCCCACCCAAGGGAACTACGACTTCGTCTACGACTGGCGGGGCGACCCCGGGCGAGAGCAGATCCTCGACCTATGCGACGAGGTCGGGCGGCTCCTCAAGGGCTATCGGGTGCTTTTCGAGCTCGAGACGGTCTGAACCCCTCGGTCCCGTTCCGAAAAACGGTCAAGCTTTTATCTCGACCTTAGGTTGGACGCCGAACGTGTCGAACTATCCGGTTCGTCCGAGCCATCGGGCCAACCTCTCCATCGACCGGCTCGAGCCGATGTGCCGCGCGGCGTTCGATACCGTGGTCCGGTCCGAGGGCGGCCTCACGGCGTCGTACGGAGCCCTCGCCCGTCTCGAGGTCCGACCCGTGGGCCGGGAGCTCAGCGTGGAGCCGACGATGAACCCCAAGGTTCCGGAGGACGTCGCCCGGGAGACGATCCGCCGGTACAACCAGTTCCTCGAGGAAGCCACCGGCTACACCTCCAAGGAACGGAGCAAGCGCCTTCAGAAGGCCGCGAAGGCCGAGGCCCGCGGAGCGTAGCCCCGTGGGCGCCCCGATCCGCGGAACGACCCCCCCGAATCCGTCCTCGGAACTCGAGCGACTGCGCAACGCCGTCGGCGTGTACTTCCCCGTCTACGAGACCCGCCTGACCCCCCAGTCGCTGCTGCTCCTGGTCCATGCGGACCCTGCGACGCTGGAGGAACGGTTCGACCGTCTCCGCCAGGAGCTCTGGACCCAGTACTACATCCCGACGATCCGACGCGACCGGGGCGAGTTCATCGTCGAGGTGATCCGTCGGCCCCGCACCAAGACCTGGAGCAGCTGGACCAACCTGGTGCTCCTCGTGCTTACGGTGGCCACCACCGTCGCCGCGGGCGGCTTCCTGTGGCTCGCCTACGTCGGGGGAAACCACCTCGTGGCGTCGGATTTCTTCTGGGGGGGACTCACGTTCGCGCTGCCCCTGATGGGGATCCTCGGGATCCACGAGCTCGCCCACTACGTCGTGGCCCGCCACCACCACGTCGAGGCGTCGGTCCCCTACTTCATCCCGCTCCCCCCGCCGTTCGTCCTGTTCGGGACGTTCGGGGCGTTCATCTCCCTGCGCGAGCCGATCCCTAGCAAGAAGGCGCTGCTCGACATCGGCGCCTCGGGCCCCTTGGCCGGATTCGCCGTCGCGATCCCGGTGACCGCCCTGGGGATGTTCCTGTCGGCGCATGCCCCGGTCCTGTCGGTCGCGAACTGCGGGCCCTCGGTACTGGGCGTCAGCTACGGGAACCTGACGTTCGGGACCTCGTTGTTCTGGTTCGCGCTCAGCAAGTTCGTCCCCGTGGCGTTCCTGAATCTCCACCCGGTCGCGCTGGCCGGCTGGGTCGGTCTCCTGGTCACGGCCATGAACCTACTTCCGACGAGCCAGCTCGACGGAGGGCACGTGTTCCGAGCCCTCCTGGGCGACCGGTACCGATGGGTCAGTTGGGCGGGGATCATCGCGCTGTTCGGGATGGGTATCCTCTACTCGGGCTGGTTCATTTTCGCACTCCTGCTCCTCTTCATGGGGGCCCGGCATCCGCCGCCGCTGAACGACATCACGCCCCTCGACCGAAAACGGTGGGCGGTCGGCGGGGTCGCCGTGCTGATCCTCGTCAGCGCGTTCGTCATCATCCCGCTGTCGACCCCCACCGGCAATTACAACGTCACCACCTCGGCGGTCTCCGCCCAGGTGAATGCGACCCAGGGGATGCAGGGGAACGCCTCGCTCACCATCGTCAACTCCGACGAGATCTCCCACGGATACCTCTTCAGCGCGGAGATCAACGTGGTCGAGGGCAATGTCTCCGGCGCCATCCGACCATTGCCTCCGGCAGAGTTGGCGTCGTTCGAGCTCAATTCGACCTGGACGATCCTGTTCCCGAACGGGAACCAGACCACGATCCGGGGCACCGGCAACTTCACTCTACCCGAAGCCTCCTACGTGAAGATCGATGCCGGGCAACAGTCGACGGTCGTCGTGATCTACTCGAACCCGAAACAGGCTAGTGTCTCGTTCACGGTGGGCGTCACCGAGCTCTGCGGGTTCGGCGGCTCGGCGCAGGCGTTCCACTTCGATGTGACCTAACCGCCCCGTTCGTAGACCCGGAACTCCCTCGTCAGGCTGCGGTGCACCCGGTCGGGGATCGACCCGACGCGGATCCACGGCGGTGGAAGTGGGTCCGGACCGCCGGGCTGCACCACCACGATCCGGCCGCCCGGCCGGACCCGTTCCGCCCATGCGGGAAGGGTCCGGGCCACCAACCCATCGTGCGGCTCGCCGGCCGACCCCGATGCCCGGCCGTACGGGGGGTCGGTCACGAGCGCATCCCAAGGCCCTCCGCCCAGGGGGTTCCATGCCTCGCCCGCATCCGCGGCCCGCAGCCGCTCGAACTCACATCCCATGGCGGTCAGGTTCTCGATCGCCCCTCGGACCATCGTGGGGTCCCGGTCGCCCCCAGAGACCCGCATTCCCATCAGGGCGGCCTCGAGCATCAGGGCCCCCGTCCCCAGGAACGGGTCGACGATGCGGTCCCCCGGACGGACTCGGGCCAGATTGACCGCGACGCGACCCAGTTTCGGCGGGAGGCTCACCGGTCGTTGGAACGGCAGCCGAGGCATCCGTCGTTCCTGGACCGTCACCCCCGCTGGAGACCCGCTCTCCTCGGCGACCACCCACCGTTCTCCGGAGAGCTCGGCCAACCACACCCTGCGCGCGCCGCGCTCCAGATCGATGGAGCCGCCGCCCTCGACGTAGGCCCGGGCGACGGCCGCGATCGGGGCGGTCGCCCGCGAGCCCGTGGGACGGCCCAGCGGTCGGAAGCAGGCGGAGCGGCCCGCGACCCCCTCGGCGCGGATCCGCCGGAGGAGGGAGGGAAACGTCGCGGCAGGCCACGGGACGAGGACCCGGCGGGCGAGGGCGAGGCGTGCGGCGAGTCTCCGCGGCCCCTCGGAGTCCTCCAATTCCGCCTCGATGAGCCGGTTCACCCCCACCGTCATCCACCCGTTCAGCCGCCCCTCCAGGGACTCGACGACCGCCTGCGCTTCGGCGAAGGCAAGGGCCAGGTTCTCCCCCGAGGGCTCAATCCAGGCCTTCACGTTCGAGACTCTCTTTCGGCGAGCTGACCGATCGTTCGCCGAACCGCGTCGGTGTGGCTTCCCTCCCAGTAGAGGTGGCCGCAGGTCTCGCAGGCGTAGACCGGCAATCCCGCGTCCACGCGTTCGCGGGGAACGTGTGGGGGCCACCTCCCCCCCGGTGGTTTCCAGCGCCCCAGCTTGCCGTTGCACTCCGTGCATCGGTCGAACGTCACCTCCCACGGAATCGCGGGGAACTCGTCGCGCACTGCGGCGAGCTGGCGCGGGAGCTCGGTCTCGACGATCAGGAGCGACGGGCTGAAACGACGCGCCAGCTCGACGTCCCGGGTCAGGACGGTCCGCCCCTCCCGCTTCGCCCAGGCGGCGACCTCCTCGTCGGGTAGACCTCGCGCGTAGGCGGTGTCGAACCCCATGAACCTTAGGTACCGGGCGAGGCGCCCGAGCATCTCGTCCGCGAGCCAGCGCGGGGGGTCGGCCACCCTCGGAGGAGCAAGTCTCGATGTTAAACAGGTTCGGACGGCAGCCGCAATCCTTTATGGGCGCGTTCGGTCCACCCGCCTCCCGTGCGGCTATTCGGCACCAACGGAATCCGAGAGGTGGTCGGGGGCCCCCTGACGGCCCGATTCGTCACCTCGGTGGCGGGAGCGATCGCGCACGCCCTTCCCGTGGGAGCGCCGATCGTCGTCGGTTGGGACGGCCGGACCGCCAGTCCTGCGATGGCGAAGCTCACGTCCGGCACCCTCGCCTTGGGGGGCCACCAGGTGATCGAGGTCGGGGTCCTTCCGACGCCCGCCATCCAGTACAATGTGGTGAAGCTCCAAGCGCAGTTCGGCGTGATCCTCACCGCCTCCCACAATCCACCGGAGTTCGATGGGATCAAATGCATCTCGGCCGACGGACTCGAGGCGAATCGGTCGATGGAGGAGGAGATCGAGAAGGCGGTGGCTGCCGGGATCGCGGGTTCGGTCTCCTTCGACCGGGTCGGAGAGGTCCGGGTGGACTCCGATGGGGCACGCCGGTACATCGAGGGGATCCTCCAACAGGTCGACGTCGCGGCGATCGTCCGCCGAAAGTTCACGGTCGTGCTCGATTGCGGAAACGGAGCCAGCGTCCCGACGAGCCCGACGCTCTTCCGACGGCTCGGCTGCCGCGTCATCACACTGAACGGCCAGCTCGATGGTACGTTCCCGGGTCACCTGTCTGAGCCGACGGAGGCGAACCTTTCCGACCTCTGCGCGACCGTTCCCGCCGTGGGCGCTCACCTGGGGATCGCCCACGATGGGGACGCAGACCGGGCCGTCTTTGTCGACCACACCGGTCGATATCTACCCGGGGAGAGGATCCTCACGCTCCTGGCGCGAGACTTCGTCCAACGGTCGGGGGGCGGTATCGTCGTGACCCCCGTCTCCGCCTCCCAGAGCGTGGAGGACGCGGTGAAACCCCTCGGCGGAGAGGTCGTCTATACGCGCGTCGGGTCTCCGGTCGTCACCCGAGAGATGCTCGCGCGCCATGCGATCTTCGGGGGGGAGGAGAACGGCGGGCTGATCTTCCCCGGCTTCCAACTCGCCCGGGACGGCGCTATGACGGCCGCGGGGGTCCTCGACCTGCTCGCCCGTACCGGCCAATCGTTGGCCGATGCCGTGCGTGACCTCCCCTCGTACATCCTGATCAAGGAAAAGATTGGTTGCCCGGTCGACCGGCGGGAGGAGGTCCTTCAGCGGGTCATCGCGCGGATGACCCAGGCCGGCGATCGCGTGGTCACCCTCGATGGGGTGAAGGTGTTCCGTCCGCAGGGGTGGATCCTGCTCCGGCCCTCCGGCACCGAGCCGCTGATCCGGGTGTTCGCCGAGGCGAAGGACGAGCTCTCCGCCCGCCAGCTGGCCCAGGAAGGGCTCGACCTGGTCCGGTCGATCGTCGATACGAGGGCCACCCCGTAACCCCGCGCCGAATCGACCCGCGATCCGCGATGGCCGTCGGGGCCACCTCCCCCACCCTCCCGCTCATATTCCCGAGCGGCACGCGACCGCGCGAGGACGGGAGGGTAGCTCACAATTCAGGCCATGTCGGAGGAGGTCGTCGTCCTCGGCGAGAACGTGTCGAAGATCTACGGGTCGGGCGAGACCCGGGTCACCGCGCTCGACGCCGTTTCCGTGAAGATCCAACGCGGAGAGATGGTCGCGGTGATGGGCCCCTCCGGGTCCGGGAAGACCACGTTTCTGAACTGCCTATCCGGGCTCGACTCGATCTCCAAGGGGCGCGTGGAACTGGAAGGGCGCAATATCCACGACCTCGACGACCGCGCCAAGAGCGAGTTCCGGGCGAAACGCACGGGGTTCGTGTTCCAATCCTACAACCTGCTCCCGGTGCTCTCCGCCGTCGAGAACGTGGAGATGCCTCTCCTGGTCTCCGGCGTGCCCCTGAAGGAATCGCGCGCTCGGGCCCTCGCCATGCTGGCCGACCTCGGCCTTTCCGACCGCGCCACCCACCGTCCCTCGGAGCTCTCCGGTGGCCAGCAGCAGCGGGTCTCGATCGCCCGGGCGCTCGTCGCCCGACCGGCGATCGTCTGGGCCGACGAGCCCACCGGAAACCTCGACGAGGAGAGCGCCGGGCAGGTCACGGGCCTCCTCCGACGGCTCAACCGCGACCAGCTCCAGACGATCGTCATCGTCACCCACAGCCCGGAGATGGCGAGCCTGTGCGACCGGACCCTGCAGATGCAGGACGGTCGGATCGTGGAGTGAGGCCCCGTGTCGGCACTGATCGACCCGCTCACCGCGTTCCTGCTCGTCATCCTGTTCATCGTCGCCGGCGTCTCGCTGGTGCTGGCCCTCCGGAACCGCCTCTCGTTCCGGATCGCGATGCGGAACGTCCGGCGCGGGAAGTGGAGGACCGTCCTTCTGGTCCTCGGCCTGCTCGTGGGGACCACCATCATCTCGAGCAGCCTCGTCGTAGGCGACACGATCGACCAGTTGATCGTGCATGCGGCGTACGAGACCCTCGGGTTCACCGATGAGGGGGTCTACAACCAGTCCCCGACCGGGGCGTACACATTCTTCCCGTACTCGACGTTCACCGCGCTCAACCAATCGGTGGCAGGGAACCCGCAGATCGTCGGGGTCACCCCGGAGATCATCGGTTCGGCCCAAGCGCTCGACCGGAACAACGGCGTTCCCCAGACCGCCCTCAACCTGATCGGGGTCAACGGAAACCAGTCGGGGGCGCTCGGATCGTTCACGACCACCTCCGGGGCGAGCCTCGCCGGACCGGCCCCGGGAGAAGTCCTGCTCGACCAGGGGGCCGCGAACAACCTGGGAGCCGTCGCCGGTCACCGCCTGACCCTCTACGTGGGCCCCACCGCCTTCAACACCTCCGTCCAAGCGATCGTGCTCGACGACAACCGGGGGGGGTTCCTCGGCGGGGGGTTCGGCGGGTCGGGGAGCGTGTTCGTCGACCTCGGGACCGCCCAGCAGCTCGAATCGAAACCGGGTCAGGTCAACTTCATCGCGGTCACCAACGCCGGGACGCTGACGGCGGGGGTGGGAATCTCCGATTCCGTGAGCGGGGCGCTCAACAAGTCGCTCGCTTCCATCCCGTCCGCGTCCGGCCTCGCGGTCCACGAGCTCCTTTCCGACACCGTGAGCTTCGCCGCGACGGCCGGTTCGTCGCTCGCGACGTTCTTCCTCGTATTCGGGCTCTTCTCGATCATCGCGGGCGCGATGCTGATCGTGGGGATCTTCGTGATGCTCGCCGAGGAGCGGAAAGGCGAGATGGGAATGGTACGGGCGATCGGGCTCCGACGGGGTCAGCTCGTCGCGTCGTACTACTTCGAGGGACTCGCGTACTCGGCGGGCAGCGCCCTGTTGGGTACCCTGCTGGGGATCGGGGTCGGCTTCGGCCTCACCTACGCGTTCAGCCAGCTGTTCGGGTCCGGCGGACTCTCATCGGCGCAGATCCTCGCCTCCTTCACCGTCCGCCCCGAGAGCATGCTCACCGCCTACGTCCTGGGGTTCCTCCTGACGCTCGCCACGGTCGTGGCCACAAGTGCCCGCACGAGCCGACTCAACATCGTCCGGGCAATCCGGTCGATCCCCGAGCCCCCGCCGACGATGGGGGTCTACACCCGCCTCGCGTACGGCGGAGCCGGACTGGCCGTCGTCGGGGCCCTGCTGCTCCTCGCGACGTACCGGGGCAGCGCAGACATCTCGCTCCCTGTGATCGGCGGAGCGTTGGTGATCATGGGCGTGGCGCTTCTTGCCTCCCGGTTCGTGCGGAATCGCCCGGTGTTCACGCTCGCCTCGATCGCCCTATTGCTCTGGTCGGGATTCGCACCGATCAGCAGCGTGTTGGGAACCCAACACTCCGGGGGGTTCTTCATCCTCTTCACCGAGGGGATCCTCCTCGTGTTCGGCGCGATCATGCTGTACATCTTCAACTCCGACACGGTGGTCGCCCTGGTCTCGCGGATGGTGGGCTCCCGCCCCTCCTCGGTATCGATCGCGCGCATCGGCCTTTCCAATCCCAGTCGTCGCCCGGGCCGGACGGCGATCAGTCTCGCGATCTTCGCGCTCGTCGTCTTCACCCTGGTCACCATTGCGTCGTTCGGTTCGACCCTCGAGGCGAACGTCTCGAACCAGATCACCGTCCAGACCGGCGGATACACGTTCGCCGGGTTTTCCGCGACCCCGATCCGGGACCTCCCGGGGGCGATCGCCAACAACTCTACGCTCTCCGGGCTCTACAGTCACGTCGTGCCCTTCGTCTCCGGCGGCGTCCTCGAAACCGTCCCCGGTTTCGCCCAGAACCCGTACGGGGACGCGGTCTACTCCGCCCCGGCGGGCCGTCCCCCCTCCCAGGACTTCTACACGTCGAACTCCTTCGCCTTTTCGACCACGTGGCACGGCATGACGACGGCGGCAGTGTGGAGCGCCCTCGGGTCGGGAGCGGCCTACGCGGTGGTCGATGCCAGCTACGGACCCTCGAGCGGAGGGGGCGGCTTCGGCAGCGGCTTCGCGCACCCTACGGTCTCCGCGGGCGAATCGATCGTGCTCACGAACCCGGTCAACGCCAACCGGTCGACCGTGCAGGTCCTCGGAGTGATGAGCGAGAGCCTCGTCGCCGGGATCTTCGTCAGCCCCTCCGTGGCCCGGAGCCTGGGATACACGAACGAGAGCGCATTCCTGCTGACCGTTGCGCCCGGGGTCGACCAGGACCACGCGGCCCAGGTCACGAAGGCGGCGATGCTGCCGTTCGGCCTCGTGCTCATCAACCTCGCGGCGGTGGTCAGCACGAACCTGGGGTTCACCCAGGCGTTCGTTGGGCTCCTCCAGCTGTTCGTGGGCCTGGGTCTCGCCGTCGGCATCGCCTCGCTAGGGATCCTCGCGCTGCGCGCCGTCCAGGAGCGAAGGGCGGAGATCGGGATGCTGAGGGCCACGGGGTTCACCCAGTCGATGATCTTCCGTTCCTTCCTCCTCGAGTTCTCCTTCGTGACGATCCTCGGGATCTCGATCGGCACGGTGCTCGGGATCCTCCTCATCTACAGCCTCGCGGCCGCCCCGGGCTCGGCCGCCGCCGGGATCACCACGGTCTCGATCCCCTGGGGAAGCGTCGCCCTGATCGCCGGCCTTGCCTATGGCCTCACGATCCTCGCGGTCCTCGGTCCGAGCCTGCGCGCCGCGCGCCTGCCCCCCGCCGAAGCGGTCCGGCCGACGGAGTGAGCGGAACCCAAGGCCTTCCCGCACCCGTCTGAGGCGGTGAGCAAACCTCCCGTCGACCGCTAACGCGTGACCGGCGAGACCTGACCCCCCTTGGGACGAGGTCAAATGAGTGGGGGATATTCGATGGCTGGACGGGACCAAGGTGGTCGGGCGAGCCCCGGGGTGTGATCGATGGTTCGTTGCGGATCCTTGAATCTCGCCGTCCGGTTAGGCGCTGGCCTCGTGGTTGGGATGCTGATTCTTGTCCCAG
>JAKIWG010000002.1:0-3845 GCA_022750155.1 Thermoplasmata archaeon
AGTGTAGTGGCCAATCATGCGAGACTCTGGATCTCGCGACGCAGGTTCGAACGCCGCGGGGGTCGGAGACCTCCCCGGCCGGAATTCCTGCCGGGGCTACTCTTTACCTTCGCCCCAACACCCCATGCGGGGGTGCTCCAGCTCGGCCAATCCGTTCGGTCGCCCGGACGGGGCCATCGAGGCAGGGCTTAGGACCCTGTTGCCTAGGGCATACGCCGGTTCAAACGGGAGTCGGACCCACCCCGACTCCCGGAAACTCCGGCCCCCCGCATTCCCGGTGTCCGGGCGATGACCCACCCATTGCACGCGGTGGCCGGCCCGACGGCCCCCGTCGAACCCTCGAGCTATCTCCGGCTGACGGCCCGTGAGGTGGATCAGTTGCTGGAGCGACTCGAGGAGAGCGTCCCCGTCTCGCCGGCATTGCGGGAGATCCCCGAGGGGGTCGGGCACGAGGCGGTGATCTTCGGGGACACGCACGGCGACTGGAGGTCGACGGAGGTCGTCGCCCGCCGCTTCCTGGAGCGGCCGGACGAGCGGATGCTCATCGGCCTCGGCGACTACGTTTCCCGAGCCCCCGACGACTGCGCCGAGGGGTCCGTCGTCAACTCGCTTTTCCTCCTCGATCTTGCGTCCCGGTACCCCGACCGGGTGGTGCTCCTCCAGGGGAACCACGAGACCCACCGGCAGATCCCCGTGGTTCCGGACGACCTCCCGGAGGAGGTCGACCAGCTCTGGGGACCGGACGTCGAACGGTACGCCCGTCTGGTCGGCCTGCTCGAGCGCGGCCGCGTCGCCGCGACGACCCGCTCGGGAGTGTATCTCGCGCATGGAGGGTTCCCAAAGGCCGCCACGCCGGGGGATTGGCGGAAGAACTTCGAGTCGGTCTCCGAGGACCTCCTGCTCGACATCGTCTGGGGAGAGTGCGGCGCCTCGAGGTCGAAGCGGGGGATGGGCACGGAGTTCACCGAGCGCGAGCTCGAAGAGTTCCTCACACGCTCCGGGCTCCACGTGTTCCTGCGTGGCCACGACCCGGACCTCGTCGGTCGCCCGGTCTTCCACGACCGATGCCTGACCCTGCATACGAGCCGGACCTACGAGCGGTTCGGGGGAGTCCTCTGCGCCATGGTCCCATTGGACCGTCCGGTTCGGACGACGCTCGACCTTCGACTCGAACACCTCGAGACGGAAGGGAAGGAGTTTCCGGTCCCCCCGTAGTCCGGGACCCGCGCTCGTGGTCGGCGACCTCTCACCCGCTGCGGGCGTCGCCCCGCGACTCAGAAGTAGGCTTTCTCCTCGTGGAGCATTTCCGCCGGGGTCTTCGCCGAGGCGTAGCTGGCGAGGGGGTTTCGGTTCAGCTCGAAGAACGCCTCCCCTCCGCCGAACCCGGAGAGGATACTCCGGGCGCGCTCGGTCTCCCCGAGGAGGAACAGCCCGGCCGAGAGGGCTTCCACCGTGTTGAGCTCCCCGAGCCGGCCGTAGTGCTGGGGATTCCCCGCGAGGAGAAGGGGCAACCGACGCCGCGTCCGAAGCTGCGCGAGCCAGGGGGCCGCATCCGGGTACCCGCCCCGATCGTCGAGCCGGTTCCACGAGCAATCCACACCGAGGAGCCCTCCCCGGACGGCACGCGACGAGTCCTCGGCCGATAGTGGGACCGGCGAGCGCGGGTCAAGAAGGACCGGAGGGGGGCGGGGAGGGCGGCCCGGGGTCACGGTCTCCACGAGGTGGCGGGTCACCAACCGTCGGCCGGTGCAGGCCCGCGGGTGGTCTTCGCCGGCGAAGAGCAGGAGCAGCCGGACCCGACCGTCAGCGGAGGGGTTGGGCGTACTCCCCGAATATCGCATGCAGCTCGCGGGTGATCTTGAGAGCGTCCGCCCAGGGTCGCTGCCATAGGTTCCTTCCGAAGATGATCCCCGTCGCGCCGGCGTCCATCGACATGCGCACCTTTTCGAGGAGCTCGGCGTCGCCGACCTTCTCCCCCCCCGAGACCAGTACGAGCGCCCGCCCCGCGCTCTGCACGACCTTGCGGAACGCGGCTTCGGGAGTGAGCTTGAGCGTGTTGTACGGCGGGGGGCTGTCGGCGTCCTTCTCCGACGCGACCGGATAGTTGAGCTTCACCACATCCGCCCCTAGCTCGAGGGCGACGCGCGCCGAGTAGTCGATCGCATACAGGCTCTCCTTTCCCCCCTTCTTGGCGACCGCCTCCCCGCGGGGGTATGCCCAGACGATCACCGGCATTCCCAGTCGGTCGGCCTCGGCACGCACGTGCTGGAACTGCGCAAAGTCCCGGTCCTGCGCCGGCGACCCAACGTAGACGGTGTAGCCGACGGCATCCGCACCCAGCCGGACCGCGTCCTCGACGGTCCCCGTCAGGGCGGAGAACGACTGGGCGTCGCTCGGGATCGTCGTCTTGCCGTTCAGCTTGAGGATGAGCGGGACCTCGCCCGCGTACTGGTGGAAGTACTTCTCGGCGAGTCCGATGTGAAGGGCGATGGCCGAGAAATTTCCCTCGTGAGCGAGACGGTACTGGTACTCGGGGTCCAGCGCCTCCGGGTTCTGGAAGAAATCGACCGGGCCGTGCTCCAGCCCCTGGTCGATCGGAAGCACGAGGAGGGTCCCGCCCCCGGGGCCATAATCGTAGAGGAGGCGCTTCATCCGGGTCCGCTTGCCCGGGGAGAGGCCGAGAAGCCGGAGCGGCGGGCGAGCCGCGAAGGGCGTCGATCCCTTCGTGGAACCGGCAGGGATCGTCGAGGGGTTCCGGTTGGCTGCATCGGTCATGGGGAGCTCGGGCGGGAGGACGAGCCGAGCGACTATAACTCTTGGTCAGCGCCGCGCTGCATGAGGTTCCAAGAAAAAACGGAGGGGAGCCCCGCACGAGACGGGGCTCCCCCGGTCGGCCGAAAGCGACCGATGGGGTTGGGTGGGGTGGGACCGGGTCAAGGGGTTGGGTGGGGGCTCGCCCGTCCTTTCGTCAGGGCCCTCCTGCCACGGCCAGGGTGAGGTGACCGATCGCGTGGCCGTTGGAGGCCACCACGACGACCGCGACATGGAACACTCCCGGGACGTAGACGTAGCCGCTGATCACCGGGGAATCCGACGGGACCAGGCCGGTGGGCAATCCCGTGTAGTAGAACGACGGGACGTCGGCGCAATGGGCGGGCGAGCCGCGCACGACGTGAACCGTGGTGTGGAGGGTCACCGGGGTCCCTGCGGACACGCCCGCGGAACCGGCCGACAGGGAGACCGACATGAGGCAGGAGGCCGTCGCGAGCACGACGAGGGTGCCCCGGGGGGGAGCCCGCCGCCGGATGGGAGGACGCGCTCAGGCCCCCTCCGAGGGCGAAGAGGCTCACCAACGCGACCGCCGAGGCGACGCCCAGCGCGGCAAACACCCTGCGATCTTGGATCATGCCGCCCATCCGCTCGAGATCGACCGGCGAGGTCCGCGGAACGGTCGGGTCGGGCCCCCGCCGTCCGGGTGCGTGACGCTGGATCGGCGGACCTCGGCGAACACCTGGCCGAAGGACCGGCCGGTGTAGGAGAGGGTCGTTCCGTCGCAATCGGCCATGTCGGACCGCACGGCGTTCAGGTCCACCACACGGACTGACCCCCCCAGGCTCGCCGCGCCGATCTGCCCCATCATGCGCTGACCTCCTCGATAGGGGACTCGGGGAGCCATTCATCCTGGGGCGGCTGGTCCTGGTTTCGAAGCGCGGTCATCGCAGGGTTCCTCTGATACTCTATAGTGGCGACTTTTCGGGAGATTTGTCGCACAGTGTCAGAGTCTCTATCGTAAGACCCCCCCATTTCCTGTCGAGCGATATTGCGACAACTGTCGCTACACAGAG
>JAKIWG010000002.1:3945-99987 GCA_022750155.1 Thermoplasmata archaeon
CCTCGTCGGTAGTCTTAACCCCCCCACTCGTAGTCTAGGCTGAGGACCAGCTTCCGAGATGCGTCCCCTCGTTATCGTCTGGGCGACGGTCATACTGGACGCCGGTCTCTTCGTAGTCAACCTGTTCGTCGCCCTGATCAGTGGCAGCCACGCGGTGCTATCCCAGGCGGTCTACAATGCCGCCGACCTGGTCGGGGGGGTCATGCTGGTCTGGGGGTACACGGTCTCCCAAAAGGCCCCGACGTACGACCACCCCTTCGGGTATGGGAAGGAGCGGTTCTTCTGGTCGTTCGCCGCCACGTTGACGACGTTCACCGCGTCCGGGTTGGCCGTGTTCGCCGACGGCTTCCTCCAGATCGTCTCCCCCCAGCCCGTCGGGCACCTGGGAGCCGCTCTCGCGGTGGTGGGCGCGACCCTCGCGGTCAGCTTCGCCGGCATCTACGTCACCCTCCGGGAGCTCCGTCAGTCGCGGGAGACCCTGACCGACCTGCTCGAGTCCTCCCAGCAAGGCCTCAAGGCGATCTTCTACCAGGACATCGTCTCGGTCCTCGGCAGCGTCGTCGCCTTCTTCGGGATCGTCGTGGTGTACCGGACCCAGGACTTTGCCGCGGACGGGATCACGGCGTGCGGAGTGGCGATCCTCCTGATCGCCACCGGGTTCGTCCTCGCGGCCGAGAGCCGTGAGCTCCTCGTCGGGAAGGCGGTCTCGCCCGAGCAGGCCCGGGCGGTCCTCGCGCTCATCGAGCGGCACCCCCGGGTCCGCAGGGTCCGGGGGCTTCAATCGATGATGCTCGGACCGGACGACGCGCTGCTCGCGCTCCGCGTCAACTTCCAGGACGGCCTGACGACGGACCAGATCGAGACGGTCATCGACCAGGTCTCCTCCACGGTCCGCGAGGAGTTTCCGAGCGTCCGCCACCTGATCATCGAGCCGGAGTCGTAGTCGTCGGATCACGCGGCCGGGCGCGCGGTCGACCGGCGGAGATCCCAATACCGCACTGCGGTCAGGACGAACAGGCCGACGGCCACGCCCCCAAAGAACACGACCAGCCCGGTGTTCCCCCACGCCGCGTACAGCTGGGTCGACGCGATCAAACCGACCAGCATCCCGAGACTGATGACCAACGAGTAGATCGCCATCGTGGTCCCCCGGGCGACATCGGCCGAAATGTCGCCCAGCGCGGCGAGCGCCGCAGGTCCGTAGGCCAGGGCGGCGAGGGCGCTGACGCCGACCAACGCCAACGCGGGAGTGCTGACCCCGTACTCGGTGAGCAGCGCGGCCCCCAGGAGCACCCCCAGGAACCCGAAGGTCCCGACCCACATCAGGCGGATCCGGCCGAACCGGTCGGCCATCCGGCCGTACGTGGGCTGGGTCAGGAGCAGGAGGAGCCCACCCCCCCCGATCAGCAGCGCGATCTCCGAGCTCGGGAGACCGGCCGAAGACGATGCGGTGCCGAGGAACACGAACACGGTGCCGAGCAGCATGTAGATCACCAGCCACGGGAGGGTGACGAGCAGGACGTCCCGCCGGGCCACGGCGTCGACGACCCTGCGGAACCGCAGCGCATCGAACGTCCGGCGCTCGAAGACGCCCCGGGCCGATATGCGGGCGAAGAGGGCACCGGCCCCGAGGAGGGCGGCCCCCACGGCGAAGACGACCCCCAACTCGGCATTCGGCAGAAGGTCGAGGCTGCCGTATCCGATCGCGAATCCGAGGATCCACCCGAGGAGGTTGACCGCGTCGAACCGGCCCATCTCCAATCCGCGGCCCCCGGTCGTGGACTCCTCGGTGACGACGGCGAGGCTCGAGGCGAGGATCGCGCCGCTGGCGACGCCGAACAACAGGTTCAGCGCCCCGAGCACGATCGGAAGCCGGGTCGTGGCGACGAGCGCCATGAGGAGCGCGGCGAGCGCGGACGCGCCGACCAGGATTTGCACCCGGCCGTACCGGTCGGCGGCGGCGCCGGAGATGAGCACGGTGGAGAACTCCCCGATCGGCGCCATCGCGCTCACCAGCCCGATGAGTCCGAAGGTCGGGGTTTCGAGACCCTGAGAGCGCCCGGCCAGGTAGGTCGCGAAAATGGAGACCGTGAGACCGAAGCCGAACCGAACGAGGAAGGTGGCCCCGAACACGGCCGACAGGAGCCGGCCCGAAGGGGGGGCCTGGTCCGGCGCCCCGGTCACGGAGAGGGGCTCATCGGGGCGGCGCCGGGTGCTCGATGAGCTCGATCCACACGTCGTCCGGATCGAGGACGAAGGCGAGCCGGCTCGTGCCGCCGCGCAGTTGGTACGGTTCCTTCGCGACGCGGACCCCCGAGGCGCGCGCCCGGACCAGGAAGGCGTCGAGGTCGGGGACCTCGAACGCGAGATGGTCGAGCTGCTCGCCTGCCTCGATCTTTTCCTTTCCCTCCCAGTGCGTGAGCTCGACGCGGGCCCCGCTCTCCGGGTCCCGGACGAAGGCGATCTCCGCGCGGTTCTCGGGGATCGCGCGTCGCCGCTCGAACTCGAGCCCGAGGACCCCCGTGTAGAACTGGAGGCTCGCGTCGATGTTCTGGACCGTGATCGAGGTGTGGAGGAACTTCATCCCGAGGCGAAGAGGGGCGATGGGGGTTCAAAGTCTTTCCGAAGCGCCGGTCGGAGGGGGGCTACGGGTGACCGAAGACCACCCGCACCGGGCCGGTCCCGGGACGCCAGTCCGCCTCGACGCGGACGAACCCCACGCGTTCGAACTGGTAGATGTCGCGGGGACCGGCCTGGGCGAGCGCCCCCTCGCCGATCCCGCTCCGGTGCTCCCCTTCGAGACCGAGGAGGTCGACGGGCACGGCCCCCTCGACCCCCACCCACTGCAGGCGTGGGAGCTTGCGGTTCTCGCGGGTCGTGAACGTCGCCCGGACCCCGGCGGCCCCGGCGGGGATATCGGGTGGGAGCCGGATGTTCATCAGGTCCTTCAACCGGACCTCTGCGCCCGCGGATCGGGCGAGGTCGGCCCGAGGCAGCCAGAATCCGGGGCCGGCAGCGACCTCGCGCCGGCCGAGATGCTCCTGCTCCGGGTGGTTGGCGAGCGGGACGTGCTCGAGGCCGGGGGGATACTCGTCGACGTCGACCCGTACGGGATCCTCGACGAACGCTCGCCGGGGCGTGGTCGCGTCGATGATCGCGCGGTTCTCCGCGTAGAGGGTCTCGGCGGGGACCTCGATGTCCGCGAGGGAGAGCCCGAAGGAGAGCGTGAACTTCCGCATCGCCTCCGGGGAGATCCCCCGGCGATCGAGCGAGGCGATCGACCAGGTCCTCGGATCGGCCCACCCGTCGTACTGGCCGCTCTTCACCTCGAGGTAGGATTTGCTCTTGGAGATCTTCGCCTCCCGAAGGCGGAGCAACCCCCAGTGCAGGAACGGCGGGCCGTGCAGCCCGAGGAGACCCCACAGGTGCTCCTGCATCCGGTCCTCCATCACGAGGTCCTTGCCCCGGATCACGTGGGTGATCCCGAGCTCGATGTCGTCGACCGCCCACGAGAACTCGAGGAGCGGCCAGACGCGATACCGGTGCCCGACCCTCGGGTGGTCGAGATCGCTGATGCGGAACAGTACCCGGTCGCGGAATGCGGGGTCGGGGTCGTGGAGATCGGTGCGAAGCCGGAGGACGGCCTCCCCCTGGGCGTATCCGCCCGCGAGCATCTTCTCCCACTCATCGACGGTCTGGCCCGGGGTCTGCGCACGCTCCCCGCAGGCCTGCCCCTTCGCCCGGTTCTCGCGCAGCAGTTCGGCCGGACATCGGCAGACGTAGGCGCCGCCCCGGTCAATGACCCGGCGGGCCCAAGGATAGAACAGCGGGATGCGGTCGGACTTGTAGTAGACCGCGTCCGGGGTCGCCCCCGCGATCTCGAGGTCGCGCAGGATGACGTCGAACAGGGCGAGGTCGATGCGCTTCTCCTCGGAACCGATGGTGTCGTCGAAGACCAGTAGGAGCTTGCCCCGGTATCGCGTGCGATAGTAGTCGTTGACGAAAATCATCCGGGCGCTGCCGATGTGCAGCCCACCCGAGGGGAACGGGGCCATCCTCAGGACCACCTGACCGTCGACGGCACCGGGGAGCGGAGGAAGCTCGCCCCCGACGCGGGCCGGGGCACGGGCCGCCGCCTGTTCGGGTCCCCCGAGGGCCGCCAGGGCGGTCGACTTCTCCTCCTTCGAAAGGCCCGCGACCGACCCGGCGACCGCTCGGACCAGCGCCTCTAGCTCGTGGCTGGACGACCGCAGCGACGCGTCGGTCGACAGGAGCCGGGCGAGGATCGGGCCGGCGCGCGGAGTCCCCTCGTGCTCGAGCGCGTTCTGCAGCGCGAGCCGGCGGACCCGGAGTTCCACCTCGGCGGCGAGGGCCATCTCCCGTCCAGCGGAGGGGCCTTTATGACGGTTGGCGGGAGCGCGGGAGCTCCCCCGCGGCGGTCGACAGCCGGCGCTGTCCGTCGGCGAGCGCGTCGCCGAGGGTGATCTCCCCGCGGAGTACCGCGGCGGCCACGAACGCGGAGATCGTGAACTTGCCCCCGCTACCTTCGCGGCTCAACCGTTGGAGGTTCTGGATGTCGCCCCGCGTCATGGTGAGCGGCTGCCGGCCCCGGACGGGTCGACCCGGGGACCGCGCGATCTCGCGCGCGGCCGCGAGGTCCCGGGGACGCCGGTGTCCCCTCGGTGTGGTCCCCTGCTCATCCACGAGCTCGATCGGTCGGCGTAGCAGCGCGAGCGCGTTGAGGATCCGGTTCCGCGCGATCCGGTCGCCGTCGCCGACCCGGAAGCGGATCGGCCGATGGGGGAACCGGCGATGGAGGTGGGCCGCCAGCTCGCCGGCCTCCTCCGGATTCGCGAGGGACCCGCTGCTGAGCACGTGCCCGGCGGAGACGATGGCGTATCCCGGTCTTGGCCCCGGATCGATTCCGACGACCATCTCGTCCCGGTCGTCGGTGTGGGTCAGGGCACTCTCCACGGCCACCCAGAGCGATTCGCGGTCCCCCCCGTCGGCCACCGGAACCACCCGGGGGTGGTGGATCTCGGAGACCTCCGACGGGCTGGTCAGGACCACGGCCGCGCGCCCGGGGATCCGTTGACCCGGAAGAAGGCTGACGGACGGAATGTGCCGCTCCCTCAGGAGTCCGGCGAGGTCGGCGTAGAGCGCCGGATCCCGGGTGACCAGGGCAACACACCGTGTTCTCAACGGTCGGCTGGAGGGTCAAATACAGCATATACTTTACCGGACCGTGGTATCCTGCATCCACTGCGGCACCCAGGCGCCCGAGGGTGCCCTGTTCTGCGATCGGTGTGGTCGAACGCTCCCGCAAGGGGCCTCCTCGACCCCGATGCCCGAGCGTTCGGCCGGGCCGACCCCCGCGGCCGTAGTCGGCTACTCGGCCCCGCTTCCCCCTCCACCGCCGCCCCCATTCCTCGTCCCCCCGCCGCCGGAGTTCGTGCCGCCGGGGCTCGTCGGGCGAGCGAAGCACTGTGCCCGGTGCAACACGCTGATATCGAGCGTGGCGGTCGTCTGCCCCGTATGCCAAGCCGACCAGCCGTAGCCCGTCGAGGGCGCCGGGGCCGTCGGACCGCGTCGATGGTCCGCACCGCGCAGGAGCGGATCTCGGACCTGTTCGCGCTCGCCGAGCAGGAGGCGGTGCGCGGCCACCACGGGCTCGCAGACCGGTACGTCGGCCTGGCCCGGCGGATCGGGATGCGTTACAATGTGCGCCTTCCGATGGAGTATCGGGAGCTCTACTGCCGACGATGCTCCGTGCATTGGGTCGAGGGTCGAACCGTCCGCACTCGGCTGCGAAGCCGGAGAAGGGTGCGAACCTGCCTGCAATGCGGGTGGGTCCGGCGGGCCTGGGTGACCGGGCGCGGCTCCTCGCCCTCCGCCCCTTCGGCCGGGCGGCGTCCCGCCGACCAGGCCGAGCTGGGGCTGACTGCAGAGGCGATCCCCGCCGACTCGGGCACGGGAGGCGCCGGGGTCGACGAGGGGGAGGAAGAAGAATAACCTCGCGCGCTACCCCGATGCCGACGCCGGGGTGGCCGAGCGGCCAAAGGCGGCAGACTCAAGATCTGCTCTCGCAGGAGTTCCCAGGTTCGAATCCTGGCCCCGGCAGCTTGGCCCGGTGGCGGGCCAATGGATGTTGGCCCGGTGCGCGAATCGTGTGAACGGATGAATCGATAGTTCCCTTTGGAAGCTACCCCGGCATGCTCCGGCCCGCAGTCGCCAGATCCCAGTCAATCCCCTCAACGGGCGGTTGTCAGGACCCACGCGGGGCCTTCCCGGCGTCTCTCGGAGCAGGGCGTTCGCGGCAGAAAACCGCTCCTGCAATCCCCCACCTAATCGCCCGAACTCGCGTTCGGCGATTCGAGTCGAATGGACTGCGACGGTTACCGAGCGTCAGAGCCATATTTGGGAACGCACCGAGTCCGAACCGACGGTCTCCTCCCCGTGGAGTCTCCGTCGGTGTTCCTCGACGAGGGGTTCGGGAGGGACCTTGTCCATCATGTGACTGAGCACGTCGTCAAAGCTCGCACCTCCGGTCTTGGAATCTCCGAGCCGTCGGGGGTGTCCCCGTTTACCGGACCGGTGGTTTGGGTCGATGCCTTCGGTTCACCTCACATGAGCCATCCGTTGGACCGTGGCGAGGGATCGGCGGAGTCACCCAACCCCGGGTCGGCGGGGCCCCGGAAGATGGCTGTCTCGGGGTCGACGTGTTCGGCGGGCTCTGACCCCACCCTGCCATCCAAGTCGTCATCACGTTTCGAGGCGTCAGGCCCTCGGATGGCAACGGGAGGTTTCCGAAGTCGCCGACAATCGATGCGCTACAGCAAGCGGATCGATGCGCCCCTTCCCTTCGTCTTCCGATGGTGCACCGATTATCGCGACGATGACGACGCACTGACCGACGACCTCTACCACTATCAGGCCCGAATCGTCCTCCGGGAACCTCATCGAATCGTCCGGGTGATCACGGTCCCGGGACCGGACCAGAACCGCTGCACGGATGTGGAGATCATCCGCCTGAGCCCTCCGGATCGCTGGACCCTCGAAAAACTGAGTTGGACGGACGACGAGCTCGGGACGTACCGACTCCACCGGGTCGACAGCGGCAGGACCCAGCTCGAAATGCGGTTCGTGAAGACCTGGAAGACGAGCCGAATCCCGAGTCGGGAGCGGTATCGACGCCTTTTCCACCGGGTCTGGGACCGGTACGTGAGCCTGATCGAGGCCGATGCGGAGCGCACCCGCACGGCCAAGGAGCGGAGGGCCGCTCGGGCTACACCCTCCCGTCGCCCGGCGTTGAATGATCGGCGGTAGCCTGGCCTCGGCGAGATGAACCCGCTGCCCGCTACGATGCGGGGCCTGACTCCAGGCGACTCCCTCTCGGGACGTTGCGGGGAGTGTCCGACCTCGACTCCGGCGCTTTCAAGAACCCCATGCGATTACCCCACCATCCCACGATGCTCGACGTTCAACTCGATGGGTGGCTCCGGGAATACGGCCCAAGGACCCACGAATCGCTGGAAGCCGATTCCGTCGAGCGGCTCCTCGATGCGCTCGAGGAGCGCTATCCTCGCTTGAGGTTCAAGCTCCGGGACGAGACCGGGAAGCTACGACCGTACGTCCGGGTGTTCCTCGACGGGGAAGACGTGAGCGCCACCTCCGGGGTGGCCGCGTCGCTTACCGGAGTGCGGTCGGTGTCGATCCTTCATTCCATTGCGGGAGGATAGGAGATTGAACATGGCGGCAGACAACAAGGTGCGGATCCTGGTGGGCACGCGGAAGGGGACCTACGTCGTGGAGGGAGACCGCCAGCGCAAGCGCTGGAAGGTCGGCCCGGTGGCCCACGAGGGGAACGACGTCTTCCACGTCGTCGCCGACCCGAGACATCCGGGAGATCTCTACGCCGCCGTCAACAACAACTTCTTTGGACCGGAGGTCCAGCGCTCCCGGAACTTCGGCAAGACCTGGAAGGAGATCGGGACGCCGATGATGCCCCTCCGCAAAGGGCGGAAGTTCGAGATGAACGATTCGAACCCCCAGGCCGAGATTCCGCGTGCGGTACAGCGCCTGTGGCATATCGAGCCCGGGCTCCCCGAGGAGCCGAAGACGATCTACCTCGGCGCGGACCCCCACCTCCTCTTCAGGTCCACGGACCTCGGCGCCAGCTGGGCTCCGCTCGACGCGATCAACCAGCACCCCAAGCGCAAGGACTGGGCCCCCGGTTTCGGCGGAGCCTGCCTGCACACGATCCTGCTCGACCCCCGCGACCCGCGCCGGATGTATATCGGAATGTCCGCGGTCGGCACGTTCCGGACGGAGGACGGAGGCGCGAGCTTCCGCCCCGTCAATCATGGCGTCGAAACTCCCTTCCTTCCCGAGAAGTTCCCGGAGACCGGCCAGTGCGTCCATCACGTCGCCATCGACTCTGCCAACCCCGACACGTTCTACCGCCAGGACCACGCCGGGATCTACGTCTCGCACGACCGGATGGACAGCTGGAAGCGGATCGGCAAGGTGCTCGGGGACGACTTCGGGTTCGCGGTCACCTCGCCGAAGGCGGCCCCCGGTCGGGCCTACTTCGTCCGGCTGGATGGCCGGGCCCGGGTGACCGGAGGGGGCCACTTCCAGGTCCAGGAGTGGAACGACACCACCCGCAAGTGGACCCAGCTCCTCTCGCCGAAGGCGTTCCCGGGGCATTTCGGGGTTCAACGCGAAGGGATCACCAGCGATTCGCTCGATCCTGCCGGCATCTACGTGGGGACGACGACGGGCCAGGTCTTTCTGAGCGCGGACGCGGGCAAACGGTGGCAGCAACTGCCGTTCCAGTTCCCCGCGATCCACTCAATCGGGGTGGCGAGCCCGGCGGCGCGCTGAATCGCGGCGGCCCGCCCACCCCGTCGGCGCGGCCCGGGTGTCGCCCGCCCTCCGCCGGGGCAGTTCGACTGCCCTCCCGCGCCGAGGGTCGCCCGTGAGCCGGAGGCTATTTTCCCCGCGCGAGGGCGCGGATCGCCGCGGCGTCATCGACGAATTCGCTCTCGAGCCATTCCCGCGCCGCGGCCTCGACCTGGCCGGGAGGGAGCGACGGCGAGGTGAACTCGCCGTAGACGTCGATACCGGTCGCGTTCCCCTTGGGGGAGTAGACGTAGGTGAAGGTCGAGCCGGCGAGGGGTCCCTCGAGCCATTCGACGACCATGGAGACCGGGGGAAAGGCGGAGATCCTCATCCGATCCGGGGCCCACTTGCCGCGGAACTCCCGCTCGGCAGCGTAGACCATCGTGAGGTCCGAAACCTTCTCGAATCGCGGGTTTCGCGTGGTCCGGTGGGCGGCGTCATGGGCATCGCCGTCAAAGATGTACTTCCACACCAATTCGATCGGCGCGTCGAACGTGCTTCCTTCGTCCTTGATGTAGACCATCGCCATGCACCCGAGGTCCGCGAGAGGCACGGGGACGAAATATAGCTGCGGAGGGGGGCAGGTTCGGCTGAACTCGGCCCGGCCGGCTCGATGCCGTGCTCCGGGGTAGGCCCCTCGCAGGGGCCCCGCTCGTGTCGGTCCTACCGAGCTCCGACCCGACGACGCCTAACCCTCCACACGAGGGTGGCGGCCCCCGCCGCTGCCAGGATGGCCGCGCCGGACACGATCAGAACCAACGAAGATTCCCCCGTGGATTGGACCGTTACCTGAATCATCGTCGTCGCGGTCTCGCCGGCCCCATCGGTCACCAGTACTTCGACGTCGAACGTCCCTGAGCCCGAGAACGTATGGGACGCGTTGGGGCCGGCCCCGCGCCCCCCATCTCCGAACGACCACGCGAAGGAGTACGGCTCGGACCCCCCCGTGGGAGTGACCCGAAACGCGGCCACCGTGCCCACCGACGTTTCGGTCGGTCCGATCAATTGCGGGGTGGTAAGTGAAGCATTGACGGCGACGGATCGGTTCGTCGACGCGACCGCCCCGAGTAGGTCGATGGCCTGCAGAGTGACCTCGACCTCCCCCGGCGATAGATACGAATGGCCCAACGTAGGGAGCGTCGGTGGGCTGCCGTTCCAGAGGCTCTGGGCGGACGCTCCATCGCCGAAGAAGGCGACCAACGTGAACGGTGCCACTCCGCCGGACAGCCCAGGTCGGATCGAGACCGATTGGCTGACGTCCACCGGACCGAACCGGGCGATCGGGTCGACGCCCAGCGGGGCCACCACCAGGAGGGATGAGGAGACATTGACACGGTTGCCGATGGCGTCGGCCGCGCTGAGGCCGACCGAGTAGGTACCCGGCCGGGTGTAGGTGTGGGCCGCGGAACTTCCGGTGATCGGCGAGGAGCCATCGCCGAAATCCCACAGTAGGGTTCGGGAGCCGGAGCCCCCGGACGAGGATGCGGAAAAGTTGACTGGGATACCTGCCTCCGCATTTCCCGGGAAACAGGCGAACGCGACGCTCAGCCCGGAACCGACGGAAACGTTCACTTCGGAGCCGCCCAGATCGCCGAGGGCATCGCGGACCTGGAGCTGGACCGGATAGGTTCCCGTGCTCGAGAAATTGAAGACGATCGTCGGTCCCGTCCCCGGAGCATTCGCCCCGGCGATGCTCCAGGCGAAGGAGAAGGGAGGGAATCCTCCGAGGAGCGTCGCCTGGAAGCTCACCGAGGCGTGAACCGCCGGTGCGGCGGGCAAGAAGGTGATCGAGGGCTGTTCCGGGATGGACGCCCACGTCGAGTTCCGGTACGCCCAGGTAGTATTCACGTCGATGACGAGGACGAACGACGGGTCCTCCACGAAGGTGGCAGTGCCGGCGGTCCCGACGACGGAGGGGGCGGCAGACGTGGTGACCGGTCGCCAGGTGCCCGCGCTGAGCTCCCAGGTCTGGCTCGGGAAACGTGCGTTCCATAGCAGCACCGGTGCGTTCGGTCCCTCGGTCACCAGGGAGATCGAGTCGGCCGCCGGTGGACTGGCCGTGGTGACGATGCGGCGCCAATGGTCCGATGCCCATGCCCACGTATCGTTGAGGTCGGACCCGGAGGTGCCTTTCCCGCCGAACAGCACAAGTTGCTGGTCGATTCCGTCGTATGCGAGCCCAGGGTCCTCTCGCCCGGGCGGGGCTCCGATCCCCGGGACAGCGGCCCAGCTCCCGTTCGCGAAGGACCAGGTCGCGTTGGTCACCGATCCGGAGGCGAGGTCGGTTCCGGTCACACCTCCGAATACCACGACGCTCGAGGTCGCGGGGTCGTAGCTGGCCCTGGCCCCGGTGGTCGGCGGCGGCGACCCCCCCGCGAGCTGTCCGGTCAGGTTGGACCAGGCCCCGTGGCCGAATTTCCAGGTGGCGTGGGATATCCCCGGTGACCCGGTCCCGTTCGGCTCCTCCCCCCCGAACACGACGACCGCTCCGAGCTGCGGGTCGTAGGCCGAGGCGGAGAATGCGAGCGGGGGCGGCGCGGGCCAAAGTTGGGCGGTGACATTGGTCCAGCTCCCGGCGTGGAACGTCCAGGTGTCATTGAGCAGGGCCCCCGAGCATGGGGACGCCTCGCATCGCCCGCCGAAGAGCACCGTCACGTTCTCAAGCGAGTCGAACTCGAGCACCTCTCCCGCCCGGGGGGATGGCGCGGCCCCGCCCGGGGTTCCGCGCGGGATCGTGAGGACCGTGAGGTTGAACGAGCTCACGAGGGCAGCGCCCGACACGTCGGTGAGGACCCCCTGCACCGGATAGACTCCGGGCCGGGCGTAGTGGTGCTCGACGGCGCAGGCGTTCCCCGTCGACTGGTCCCCGAAGCTCCACGCGCACGTGTAGGGAGGAGCGCCCCCCGACGGTCCGAGGTCGAAGCTCGCGACCGACCCCGCGGCGGTGCACGAGGTGATCGGGGTTCCGGTGCATGCCGCGTCCCCGACCGAGAGCCGTTCGGCCAGGGGCACTCGGAACGCGGCGACGAACCCGTTCGCCCCACTGGTCACGTTCCCCCCGGTCACAAAGATCGTGCCGTCCGCAATGACCGGCCATGCGTTGCTCTCGGCGACGAACGGGTGCTGGTAGAGGACGTGCCCGTTGGACGCGTTGAGCACCTGGATCTCCCCGGGGCCGAGGGTCGTCGACATCACCTGGTTCGCGGCCACGACGACGAGCCCATTGGCGGAGGCGACGCCTGCGTGGGCTTCGGAATCCGGGGAGACGATCGAGTGGCTCCAACGGATCGTGCCGTTGCTTGGATACACCTGGTCGACGAATCCGCTGGTGTTGCCGCAGGCATCGCTCGCGATGTAGAGGTACTGGCCGTCAAACGCCGCGGGAGAGATAGTGCCCGGCAGAAACCCGGAACAGAACGCATCGGACCATGCGAGACGGAGGGTTCCCGTGCCCGGCGACCCGCAGTTGCCGCCGCTGGGGGTCGTCGCGTTGTACGCGTAGAAGGTGCCGTCCTTGTTGATGGCCCCGACATACCGACCCCCGCGGCCGTCGTGGAACAGGGTCGGGCCGGCCCCGAAGTCCGCGTCGAGCCCCGCGCTCCCGACCTGGCACGCTCCCAGGAGCTTCAGCGTGGTCGCGTTGAGGGCGACCATCGAACGCGGGTACTCCTTCGTAGCGGGTGTTTCGGCGGAGTTGTTCTCGTTCCCCGTCGTGACCCAGACCGTGTTGGTCGTCGGGTCGACCGCCGGGGTAGACCAGATGCTGCCTCCGAGGTCCGTGACCGAGGATCCCTTGGTCACGTTGAAGATGCCGACGACGGAACCGCTGCTCAGATCGACCGCCAGCAACTGGCCCTGGACGTACTTCCAGTCGGCGGAGTTCGGGTCGGCGTCGTTGAACTCGCAGAGCGCGGCGATGCCGACGTAGGCCGTGCCGTGGTAGATGAGCGGACTTCCCCAGTTGTAGTCGAAGTACCACGGACTGAATTTCGACGTGTGGTTGCCCAGATCCACCCTCTGGAGCACGCGTCCGTCCAGCGACAGGGTGTAGAACGAGGTGTTCCCCCCGTTCTCGTAGATCCGGTTGCCGATCCGGGTCGGGGTGGAGATCAGCCCGCTGTGCTTGGTCCCGGGCCCGCCGGCCCCGCCGCACCGGCTGTACGATGTGTTCCCGAGATAGGGGGTCTCCCAGGGATGCGGCGACGTGGGGGTGAGGACCGCACCGGAGGTGGCGTTCAGTCCGACGAGGTAGCCGGAGGGATCCCCGACGAGCACCGTCTGGTTGGCGACGATCAGCGAGCCCAGAACGGTCCGGTTGAGCCAGGTGGTCCAGGCCAGCTGCAGCCGCGCGGCATTCGCGGGACCCAGCGTCGTCTCGTTCGGATTCGTCCCGGTGCGTTCGGCGTTCCCGCCGTATGTCGTCCAGTCGTCATTCGGGGATGGGGCCGCGGTCGGGATCGCGGAGTGGCGGGGGGAATGCGACCCGATGGGCGTTCCAGCGGGGGGCGCGGTCGCCCAGGAATGACCTCCCAGGGTGCCGGTGGGCAGAATGAAGCACAGGGCGACCACCGCCACGACCGCGGGGGCGGTCCGGACCGCAGGCCGCGAGCGGTGGTGGGGGCCTAGGTCCCGCCTCACGATCGGGGGAGGGCCTACGGAGATTAATCGTCCGTGGGGGCATCGTCGCGCCGTTCGCTAAACCGCGGCCTCCCAGGGGGCGGCCTCCCCCGATCGTCCCTGGCCGGGGATCAGTTCACCGGGCTCGCGAAGGTGGGTTCGTACTCCTCGGGCAGGCGTCCGACGATGGGGATCGGGTGCCGGCACCTTTGGCAGCGATTCTCCGCATCGAGCCTCCAATCTCGGATGAAGAACCCGTAGCGTTCCACGACGATCTCCCCGCATTTCGGGCAGTACGTGTGCTCGAGCGGGTGCCCCCACACGTTCCCGAGATAGACGTACTCCAACCCCTCCTCCTTGGCGACGGCGTGCAGCCGCTCGAGGGTCTTCACGGGGGTCTGCGGCAGGTCGAGCATCTTGTAATCCGGGTGCCAGCGGAGCAGGTGGAACGGGGTCTGCGCCCCCAGATGGTCCCGGACATAGCGCGCGAGGGTCCGCAACGCCTCGACGTCGTCCCCCACCTCCGGGACGATGAGGTCGGTCACCTCGACGTGGACCCCGCGCTTCTGCAGCCCGACCATCGTGCTGAGGATCGGGTCCGGCCCCTTCGCGGTGATGTATCGCCGCATGAACCCGGGTTCCCCGCTCCCCTTGAAATCGACGCTGACGGCGTTCAGGTACGGCCCGAGGAGGTCGACCGCCTCCGGGGTCATGTAGCCGTTCGTGACGAAGTTCGCGAACAGGCCGTGACCGCGCGCCTCCCGGATGACGTCGAGGGCGTACTCGATGAAGATCGTCGGCTCGTTGTAGGTGAAGGTGATCCCCTGGCACTCCAGCCTCAGGGCGGCGTCCACCGCCGAGCTCGGGGACATGGACCGGCCGCTCACCACCTGCTCCTGGGAGATCTCGGCGTTCTGGCAGTACTGGCATCTCCAGTTGCATCCGACGGTCCCGATCGATAGGACCCGGGAACCGGGGTGGAAGTGCGAGAGCGGCTTCTTCTCGACCGGGTCGACCTGGAGCGCAGCGACCTTCCCGTAGCTGAGCAGCCTCAACTCCCCGCCCACGTTCTTGCGGACGAAACAGAACCCGTGCGAGCCCTCCGGGATGGCGCAATAGCGCGCGCAGGCGGTGCAGCGGACCTTGCCACCGGCGAGCGGCTCGAACAGCGTGGCCACGTGCCCTGACGATGCCATCGAGGACCCTCCCCGTGAGAGAGGGCGCCGACGCCGATAACCCTTCGGCGACGGGGGCCCATCGACCCCAAGGTTTCATGCCCGAAACGCCGTGGTCCTCCCGATGTCCGGGCCCCATCCCCCGACCCCCCTCGACGCGGACGCGGTCGAGCGCGAGGTCCGTGAACGGATCTCCCCGGATGCGGCGACCCTCGACCACGTCGCGCGGACCGCCGAAAAGCTGGTCGAGCGCGCGCGAGCGGCTGCGCGGGGGCGGGCGGTCGAGCCGAAGCAGATCGTCGTGGCGGGCAGCGCGGCCCGGGGAACCTTCCTGCGCGACCGCCTCGACATCGACCTGTTCTTCCTCTATCCTCCGACCCTCTCCCGGGGCGACCTCGAACGGGAGGGGCTCGCCCTGGCGGCCGCAATCCTCGAGGCCCCCGAGACCCGCTATGCGGAGCATCCGTACCTTCGAGGGAAGTTCGAAGGGTTCGCCGTCGATGCCGTCCCCGGCTACGCCGTCACCGACCCTTCCCAGCCGCTGAGCGCCGTCGACCGCACGCCGTTCCACCAGGCGTTCCTCAAGGAGCGCCAGACCCCCACGATGGTCGCCGACGTCCGGCTGCTGAAGCAGTTCCTCCGCGGCCACGGACTCTACGGGTCGGAGGCTCGCACCGGCGGATTCTCCGGATACGTGGTGGAGCTGCTCGTGCTCCGGTTCGCGTCGTTCCACCGGGTGCTCGTCGAAGCCGCCCGATGGACCATCCCGACGAGGATCCAGTGGAATCCGGCTTCCGCGCCGAGGGTACCGGACGACGTGGCGCTGATCATGGACGACCCGGTCGACCCGCAGCGGAACGTGGCCACCGCCCTGTCCCGCCGCAACCTCGCCGCCTTCATCCTCTCGGCCCAGGCGTTCGTGGATCGACCGGATCGGTCGGCGTTCGAGGTCCACGCCCCGGTCGGGCTCCCGCTCGCCGATGCCGTCCGTCGGGTCGAAGGCCGGGGCACCCACGTCACCGCCCTGACTTTGCCCCGCCCCGCGGTCGTCGACGATGTCCTGTACCCGCAGATCCGCAAGGCCCAACGGGCCGTCTCCGAGGAAGCCGAGCGGCTGGGATTCTCGGTCCTGGGCACGGCGGGGGCCGCCGGCCTCGCGCACGTGCTCGTCCTCATCGAGGCGAGTTCCCGCCTGCTCCCGGCGGTCCGGCGCCGTCCGGGGCCGCCGCCCGGGATCGACCGGGTCGGCTCCTTCCTCGACAAGTGGACTGCCCCCGGCGCGGGCGTGGTGCAGGGTCCGTACCTCGACGACTCCGGTCAGCTCGCCGTGGAGACGGAACGGGAGGAGCGCTCCCTCGAGGGGTTGCTCCGGGAGGCGCTTCCCCGGCTCCCGCTTGGACGCGACCTGAAGGAGGGGGTGGCCAGCGGATCGTGGATCGGTCCTCTCTCCGAATTGGCCGACCGTCCCGAGGCCGGCGTCGCGCTCGCCGAGCTATTGGACAAGCGGCTCCCCTGGGTCCGTGCCCCTCGCGCCTAGGGCAGCACGTTGAGCAGGACGAACCACAGGCCGAGCCAGCCGAACAGCATGATCACGATCAATCCGGCCCAGTCCCCCTTCGTGTAGTCGGAGGAGAGGGGTCGCACCCGCTGGATCAGGAACGGGGCGGCGACGAGGATCGCCAACGCAGCGAACACCGCGAGGATCGCGGGCACCTGGGCGCGATCGACGAGGTACGAGGCGACGGCCATCAGTCCGACGAGGCCGAAGGCGATCGCGGTGGCGTAGGTCTGCTCGAACTCGTGGTCGAGGAACTTCTGGTCGTCGAACTCAGGGAACTGGAAGGACTTGTACTCCTCGTCCTCTTCGAGCCTGCGCTTGGCCTTCTTCGCCATCGGTCAGCTCCGCCGAATCGCATGGGCCGACTCGAACAGCTCCCGGGCGTGGTAGGAGCTCCGCACCATCGGCCCGGATTCGACCCCGGCGAACCCGAAGGAGCGGGCCGCGTCGGCGAACGTAAGGAACTCCTCGGGAGGGACGTATCGGTCGACGGGGCGGTGGGAGGGGGAGGGCCGCAGGTACTGTCCGAGCGTGAGCAGGTCGACCCCGGCCGCCCGCAGGTCGGCAAAGCACTGCGTGAGTTCGTCGACGCCCTCGCCTAGGCCGAGCATGATCGAGCTCTTCGTCACCAGGTCGGCGGGGCCGAGCCGACGCGCCTCCCGAAGGACCGAGAGGGACTGGTCGTAGCCCGCGCGCCGGTCGCGGACCTCCCGCGAGAGCCGTCGGGTCGTCTCGAGGTTGTGGGCGAGGACGTCGGGGGCTTCCTTCATCAGGACCCCCAGGGACTCGGTGGAACCGGCGAGGTCGCCGATCAATAGCTCGACCAGCGTCCCCGGAGAGGCGGCCCGGATGGACCGGACGGTCTCGGCGAGGATGGCCGCCCCCCCGTCCTCCAGGTCGTCCCGGCACACCTGGGTCAGCACCACGTAGCGAAGGCCCCAGGAACGGACCGCCTCGGCGACGCGCGACGGTTCGCTCTCGTCCACCGCGCCACGGCCCCAGCGGGTCTCGACGGCGCAGAAGGTGCATCGACGGCTGCATTGCGTGCCGAGCAGCATGAGCGTGGCCGTCCCCGCCGACCAGCACTCCGAAAGGTTGGGGCAACGCGCTTCCCGGCACACGGTGCCGAGTCCCTGACCGTGGAGGATCGACCGGACCCTCGGGTATTCTCCCGAGGGGGGTCGGCTCCGGATCCATTCGGGCAAGCGGGGGGAAGGCGCCGGCGCCGCCGAGACGCTCGGGGGGGCGGCCGACACGGCCGAGCCACCCGGGGTTCGGTTTTAGGCTTTCCCCGTGGCGCTGCCGAGGCGCGACTCCACGAGGGTCCTGAGGAAGCTGGCGGGGACCTCGTCCATGCTCAATCGGGCCGATTGGCCGGATCCGACCGGTTCCACCTGGACGAGTCCTTCGCGTTCGAGCTCCTTGACCGTCCGCCAGAAGGTGACCCGGCTCATCGCCTTCGTCCCGTACTCCTCGGTAAGCGCCTGATAGGCGAGGCGGACGCGCTCCGTCGGGGAGGCGGTCCGGGGGCCCCGGAGGGTCCGAGCGATCGCGAGCAGGACGAGCAGGGCGTTCTGGGAGAGCTCCTCGAGCTTGCCCTCCGTCATCGTCGGGAGGACGGAGCCCTTGGCCGCGCGGACGTGCTCCGGAGTGATCTCGGCCGAGCCCTCCGCCTCGGCCGACCTCGCCGCGCCGACGAGGATCTCGAGGGCGAAGCGCGCGTCGCCTCCCGTGGAGGACGCCCGCGCGATCTGGTCGAGCACCTCGGGGGAATAGCTTCCCGGCCGAAGGGCGAGCTCGGCGCGGAACGCGAGGATCCGGGACAGTCCCTCGCGGTCGTACGGAGCGAGCTGAAGGCGGTGCGTGACCCCGAAGCTCGAGCGGCTCGCGGCGTCGAGGTACGGGAGGACGTCCTCCGCGGCCACCAGGAAGAGCGAGATCGATCCCAACCCGACCTCTCCGGGTCGCGAGAGCAGGTAGAGGAGCTTCGTCTCCTGGCGCACGAGGGCACTGACCTCGTCGAGGATGACGAATAGGTGGCGCGGGTTCTTGCGGATCCCTTGCTCGAAGACGTCGAGCATCTCGCTCAGCGAGTATCCCCGGTCCGGCAGGGAGACCCCTACGCCCCTCAGGAGCTGGAGCAGGATCGTGCGGTCGTTCGACCGACGCCAGCAGTTGACGTACATCTTCATGACCGGGAGGTCGCCGATCCTTCCCGCGCGTTGGAGGTCTTCGCCGAGGCGATTGGCCAAAGCCGTCTTGCCGCTCCCGATCCCCCCGGTCAGGAGCTGGTGGTACGGCAGGCCCTTCGCCAGACCCGCCCGGTAGCGCTGGGTCAGCAGACCGACCTCCTTCTCCCGCCCCACGAGGCGCGGGGGGAGGAACGCGGGGTCGAGTGTTTCCTCGGCCTTCAGGATCCGGTTCACGGCGCGCTCCGCTCGACCGAGACGGAGGACGTAGATTATCTTCCCGGTCGGGCCCGGGCCCGGCGTCGCTCGATCCATGGGGCCAACGCCGAGTCGACCTCCGCCGCGACGAACTCGGCCGGGCGGCTGCCGTCCACGACCAACCACCGGTGCTCGAGCGCGAGGCGTCGGTACGCCCGGTCGACCCTCGAGAGGGTCCGTCGACGCTCGAGGGGAGCGCGACCTCTTCCCCGCGCACCCACCCGCTTCAGGGCCTCGTCGGGCGAGAGGTGAAGCAGCACGACCCGGTCGGGCACGACCGTGACGCCGCGCTGCAGGCGGTGCATCCGGGCGGCGACCCCGGCGGGCACCGCGCTCCCCTGGTAGGCGAGGGTCGAGTAGAAAGTGCGGTCCGTCAGGACGACGTCGTGCTCCGCCAACGCGGTGTCAAGCTTCGGGCGCGCGATGAGGCGGTCGAGCGTGAAGACCATGGCGCTCGCCCACGGGTCCTTCGGCGCCAGCTGTTGGGCGAGGCGACCGAGGTCGGGGTCGGAAGGCTCCCGGCGCGTGGCGACCGTCCACGTTCGGTTCCGCCACCGTCGGACGAGGCGTCGCTGAAGCGTGGACTTGCCGGACCCATCGATCCCTTCCAGTGCGATCAGCACCCCCCGGTTCGGTCGGCGCCTCATCGCGTCGGCACCCCGTGGCGGACGGTGGGCAGGAATCCGTACACCTGCTCCACCGCCTGCTCGAATGGGATCCGCAGGAGGTCGAGGTTCTCGGGCGCCGAGGCTCGGAGGGCCTTCGCCCGGCGCGCCACCGTGGCGAGGTCGAGCACCGCCCCCGGGCGTTTCGGGTCGTCGAGAAAGTCGGTCTCCCAGAACCACGGCCCCGGGTGGCGCAGGCTCCCCGCGACGGCATCGCGGGAGGCGAGGTAGGAGGGAACGATCCCGCCGAGCTCCTCGGGAGAGAGCACCGTCTTCGCGTAGTGCTTGACGAGCTTTCCCAGCGGGAACGACGCGCGGGCGGCGAACGCCGCCAACTCCCGGTAGCCGGCCGCGTCGAGCTCTTCGCAGTGGACCACGGCCGGGCAGCCGACATCCCGGGCGATCTCGAGCGCGCTTCGGAGGACCTCGCTGCTCGCCTCGGCCAATTCGGGAGCGACGGCAAAGTGAGGACGCCCGATCTCGCCGAGGGCGACCGCCTTCCCTTCCTCCACCCATCGCCCGGCGAGTTCGAGGGCGGAACGCTGCAGTCCGACCGCAGCCTGGAGGCCGAGTGTTTCGGCAGCCCGGATCATGTCGATGGGATACGGCGCGACCGTCAGATACACCACCAGTCCGGTCTCGGCCTCCACCGCGCGCGCGATCCGCTCGGTGGTCTCGAACTGGGCGGCGTACTCCTCCAGTCGCGTCGGGGTCTTCGGGCCGTACTGCTGGGTGGCGAGGAACAGGTGCGTGCCGCCCGCGGCGCGGAATCGCTGGGCGGCCGCCACCCCCTCCCCGTCGGGCGAGAGGTGGCAGTGATGATCGACGACCGGAAGGTCGGACGGCTCGGCCACGACGCCCTCGAGGTTCATTCCACCGAGGCGGGGGGGGCCCGCGGCGCGTCCGGTGGCGTGGGATGGTCGGACCGGCCGCGAACCGTAGCGACGATCGACGCCCCCACGGGCGACATCGCCTCCGGCACTATGAGCCTTCCCCGGCGGCGAGCCTTGCCTGGAACGCCCGGTCGTCGTCGTCCGGATCGGACAGCGCCCTACGCTCGAAGAAGTGTCGCAGGATGCGGCGCGTGAATCCCCACAGGACCCGACCCCGGTAGACCGTCGCGGGGACCTCGCGGGCTCCCTTCGAGGTCTCCCGGACCACCCACTCGGTCTCCGTGAGGCTCGACCTCGGAAGCCAGAAGACGTGCGCCACCTCGGTCCGGCTACGGGCCGTCGGACGGTTCGCCTGCGGCCCGAGCTGCGCGGCGAACACTCCGACGTTCATCTGGAACCGGGGGGCGTGGTCCGTACCGACATACCGCGGCGGGCCGGCAAGGTCCGCGGGACCGAGACCCACCTCCTCCCCGAGCTCTCGCACGGCCGTGGCTCGCAGGTCTGGGTCCGCCGGCTCGACGCGTCCTCCGGGGAGCGCGATCTGGCCCGAGGCGGGGTCCCCGGCCCGTACGGTCCGCTCGATCAGGAGGGTCTCGAGCTCCCGGGCCCCGTCGCGCATCAGGATCAGGACCGCGGCGTCCGCTCCTTCGGTCGGGGGACTCTCGGGGCGATGGAGGGCCAAGAGATCCGTCAGGGAGGGGATGGCCTTCGCCGTTCCAGGACCGGGAGCCGGCGAATCACGATTGCCAGTCGTAGGTGACCTTTTCGCGGGTGGCCTCGCGGTCGAGCGGGTTTTGCGATCGGGGCGCCAATCGCCGTTCGATCTGGGCAATGCGTCCACGCAACTCGCGGATCTGGCGGTCGAGTTCGGCCAGGCGATGTTCGACGTCTACGGCAGAGGGGGTGGCCATTTGTCTCCGGTGAAGGGCATGCATGCACGGATAGAAAAGAAACGCGCCGAGAGGTTCACCCGGCCGCGCTGGCCGACGCGCGGCCAGCCGATTCGAGTCGCTCGACGAACGACTCGATCGCGGCCGCGGTCTCCTCCGGGTGCTCTACCGGGACCAGGTGACCGCTCTGCGCGAACAGCTTGAGCTGGGCCCCTTGGATCGCCTGGCGGAGGAGACGACCGTGGGACCCGTCGACGACCGCATCATCGACTCCCTGGATGATCAGGGTCGGAAGCTTGATCTTCCCGAATCGCCCCCGAAGGTCGAAGGTCCGCACCGCCTCGCCCCATGCGAAGGCCCCGCGAAGGTCCCGGTCCCGCAGCTTCTCGCGCAGCGCATCCGCCACCTCCATGTGCGCCTCGATCCAATCCGGATAGAACAGATCCTTCAACAACCGGAGCATGAACGCGTCGTACCCCTGCGTTCGATAGGTCTCCGCCCAGTTCTGAGCGACGGCGCGCGTGTGGTTGTCGCAATGGGTGGACGCGCCGATGAGCGTCAGGCTCCGCAGCCATTCGGGAGTGTCGATGGCCCACTGGAGGGCGAGGAAGCCGCCCGCGCTGAGCCCGACCACGTGCGCCGAGGAGACGTCGTGGCGAGCGAGGAGGGCGCGCAGGTCCGCCTCCATCTCGGCGGACGTGAAGGTGAGGGCCGGAGGGGTCGGACTCCGGCCGTGGCCCCGGAGGTCGGGGGCGATGACGAGGAAACGCCGAGCGAGGGCCGGGATCACGCCCCGGAAGACGGTGTGGTCTCCCCCGAGGCCGTGGAGGAGGAGGATGGGGGGTCCGGAGCCCTCCACCCGGGCGAACAGTTCGACCGGGAGAGGGGCCGGCGCGGACACGGCGCGCGGAGCGGGGCTCGATATTTACGATGGAGGGCGAACCGGCGGAGACACCCTCTAATACGGTCGACCGGCTGTCTGAGGGCGATGGCGAAAGGGGTCATGCTGATGAGCGGGGGGATCGACTCCCCCGTCGCGCTCGAGATGATCCTTCGACAGGGTCACGACATGATCGCGGTGCACATGGACAACCGCCCGTTCACCGACGACACGCCGCTCGAGAAGGTCACCGACCACCTGCGGCTCCTGCGCGAGCGCTCCGGGCAGAAGGTCCCGCTCTACGTGCTCCCGCACGGACCGACGCAGATCCAGCTCATGCGCAAGACCGACCGCCATGTGGGTTGTGTGCTGTGCCGACGGTTCATGTGGCGATCCGCCGAGAAGGTCGCCGAACGAGAGGGTGCGACGTTCCTGGTCACCGGCGAGGCCCTCGGCCAAGTGGCATCGCAGACGCTCAGCAACATGCGCTCCGCGACGATCTCGGTCCGACTCCCGATCGTGCGCCCGCTCATCGGGTTCGACAAGCACGAGATCGAGACGCAGGCGAAGGCAATCGGCACCTACGGGATCTCGATCCGCCCCGGATTGTGCTGCCAGGCCGTGCCGGATCGCCCGGCCACCCGCTCCGGACTCGTTCAGATCCTCGGCGAAGAGGAGAAGATCGATGTCGACGCGATGATCGACGAGTGCGTCCGGCGTGCCGTCGTGATGTAGTCCGCCCGCCTCTCTTGGGGTCCTCCCCGGCCCGGCCACGGCCCCACCACCGGATCGCTCGGGCAACTCCGAGCGTGGCCTTGGCGGGTAAGGGTACGGAACTGGCGTGGAACGACGCGGTATGTGCGAGTTCCGTGTCGCGGACTATCGCCCGGGAGGCGCGGCCCCACGTCTCGGGGGGTGGCTTTCATAAGGGAGAGGTACGTGCGCCCCCCCGCCCGGTCACCGACCTCGTTCCCCCGGCTCCAACTCTGCGGGGAGCGCCGCTCACCACCGGGCAACGGATCGAGAAGAATGTACGAACGCAAACTACCCCTAAGCCGAATCTGGGCCACCGCCATCATCGTGGTGTTCGCCGTCGCGGGAGCATCGCTCCTGTTCGCGGCGAGCGGAAACGTCTCGGCCTCCCCCACCTGCAACCTGACCGTGAACTCGGAGAACCTGGCGAACAACGCCGTCCAGACGGCCATCAACAGCGCGAACCCCGGCTGGAGGATCTGCCTCGGCTCCGGTTCCTTCCCCGAGCAGCTCCACATCTCGACCTCCGGGCTCACCCTCGCGGGTGCGGGCGCCGGGCTGACGGTCATCGACCCTGCCAGCGTCAGCACCACGACCGTAGATTGGGACTCTAGCTCACCCCAGGCGCCGTTGGCCGCCGTGATCCTCGTCGCCAACACCACGGGGGTCACCGTCGCGGGTCTCACGGTGAACGCGAGCGCGTCGGCGAGCTCGATCACCGGCTGCGGCAGCGACTTCGTCGGCGTGGACTTCCAGAACTCCTCGGGCACGCTCACGCGCGCCACGGTCACCGGAGTCCAACTCAGCCCCTCGTTGTTGGGCTGCCAGAACCAACTCGCCGTGTATGCGTACACCGGTTGGTTCTCGACCTCGTTCGTTCCGTTCCCGCCGCTGCATGTCACCGTCTCCCAGACCTTGGTGACCGTGTACGGGAAGAACGCGATCACCTGCGATGACCCCGGTCTCACGTGCACGCTGAACGGCGACACGACCGTCGGCATCGGAGGGACCTCCGCGACGGCTCAGAACGGCATCCAGGTGGCGTACGGCGCCGTGGGACATCTGCTGAACGACAAGGTCTCCGCGGACAACTACACGGGCGGCGGGTCGACCCTCGACTGGTTCGGGACCGGCTTCCAGGCCTCGGGGATCCTGCTGTACAACGCGGGCGGCGGCACCACCGTCGCCCACTCGACGCTCTCGGGGGACCCCAACGCGATCGCCGTCTTCGAGACGACGCCCTCGTCGGTCTACATCACCAACAACGGCATCACCGGCGCCGAAGGGTACGGTATCGTGGTGAACGGGGCGCCCGGCTCGACGGCGTACATCGGGAACAACACGGTCAACTCGGCGGCCACGGGGGCCCCGGGGATCCTGGTCGACAACGGGACGTTCAACGTCAGCCAGAACACCGTCTCTCACGTCAGCAACTCCGGGACGAACGGCGCGAGCCAGGTCGTCTGCGGAACGGGGAGCTATCTGAGCTGCCCGACGACGATGTCGATCCACACGGCGGCGGTCCAGGCGGTCTCGGAAGGGGCCGGCGGGCCGACCAGCGTGACGTTCTTCCACAACGGGTTCCACGCGGACGTGTTGAGCTTCGCCGCCGTCGCGATGCCCACCGGGTCCGTGACGCTCCAGTGGGTCTAGATCGAACGGGGGAGATACGGGCCGGGGGATCCGACTCCCCCGACCCCGTCACGCCGGCAACCCTTTCCGAGGGCCGAGCGCCCCCCGTCCCGCCGAGTGAGCGAGGGGTACGGGCGGGTCCGGCGATTTGAAGCGACCCTGACCTTGCGAGAGAAGAGGTAATGGGCCTCGGGTCGCCTCCGGTGGAAGGGTCCGGGTCACCGGACCCATCGAAGAGAGGAGCGGCGTGCCGTACTATCAGTTGCGGGTCTGTTCGACGGGAGGGGCGTTCGAGGCCGTGCCCCGGCCCCGTCATTCCCTCGATCTGAAGTGGGTGCGGGAGAAGCTCGAAGCCGAGCAGATCCCGGTCACCGACGCCCGGGTGATGCTCGTGATTCGACTCGAGCGGGAGGTCACGGTAAGCCGGGATGGCCGGATGCTGATCAAGAGCCGGGATTCGGCAGAGGCCGCCACGATCTTCGCCCGATTGCAGCGACTGCTCGACCTCCCTGAGGTCGTCGCCGAGGACTAGCACAGGTATCATGCGGCCGGGAGGCGGATGCGCGAAACCTGGGTAGTCGGGGCCGCCACGAACCGCTTTGGCAAGATGGCCGAAACGGGGCGGGAGGCCGCCTCCAAGGTGGCGCTCGCGGCGATCGAGTCGGCGGGGATGGAACCGAAGGACATCGAGCAGACCTTCGTCAGCAACGCCTTCGGGGTCGCCGAGCGCCAGGCGCACCTCGGGCCCCTCATCAACACGGCGCTCGGGATCCCGGAGGCACCGTCGTGCACCATCGAGTCGGCGTGCTCCTCTTCCAGCGCCTCGCTCCACGAGGCGTACGTCCACGTCGCGGGCGGATTCTCGGATGCCGTCCTGGTCGTGGGGGTGGAGAAGCTCTCCCACCTCGATACCCTCGCGGCCACCAGCTACTTCGCCATGGGCGCGGACTACGCGTTCGAGACCCGGAACGGAGCGACGTTTCCCGGGCTGTACGCGACCCTTGCGAGCGCCTACCAGAAGCGGTTCGGGACCCCCCCGGAGGAATTCGGGGCGGTGGCCGTGAAGAACCACGCGAACGCGGCGATGAACCCCCACGCCCACTTCCAGAAACCGATCTCCATGGCCACGTACCTCGCTTCGCCCGTGATCGCATCCCCCCTGCGCCTCTACGACTGCTGCCCCTTCTCCGACGGCGCGTCGGCCGTGGTGGTCGCGTCGCGCGAACGGTACCCTTCGCCGCCTTCGGAGCCGCTGGTGATCCGGGCGTCGACCCGCAGCGGATCCGTCGCCGATCTGCACGATCGCGCCACCCTCACGGGACTGCCGGCCACCCGAACGGCCGCCGCCAAGGCGTATCGCCAGGCGGGCGTGGAGCCCGGCCAGATCGATTTCGCCGAGGTCCACGACTGCTTCACCGTCGCCGAGGTCATGGCGCTCGAGGACCTCGGGTTCTTCTCCCCCGGGACCGCAGGCGCCGCCACGGTCGAGGGGGTGACCGCCCACGACGGTCGGTTTCCGGTGAACCCGTCCGGGGGGCTCAAGGCCAAGGGCCACCCGATCAGCGCGACCGGGGCCGCCCAGGTCGTGGAGATCTTCGAACAGTTCAACGGCCGAGCCGGGGGCCGGCAGGTCCCGAAGACCGGTCTCGCGCTCGCCCACAACGTCGGGGCGACCGGTGGGTCGTGCTCGGTCCACATCTTCGGCCGACGGTGAAGCGGGAGGTCGGATGGGGGACGAGTCGACGACGGAGGGCCATTCGATCGAGGAGTATCGCCGGGGCTACGAGCAGGAGCGCCGACTTCGGGGGTTTCGCTCTCAGTGCGGGTTCACCACCGTGACCTGGGGGCTGCTCTGTCCCCAATGCGGGAAACGCGACCTGGCCGAGGCCGACCTGGTGGGAACGGGCCGAGTGGCGGCGTTTTCCGTTCAGCAGGTTCCGTCGGACGAGTTCCTGAACGATGTTCCCTACGCCTACGTCGTCGTCGACCTGGACGGGGGAGGCCGCATCACCGGATGGATGCCGAGCGTCCGTTCGGAGGCCGAGCTGACGATCGGGGACCGCGTGCGGTTCGTCGAAAGCTACAAGTCGGGCGTGCACTTCGAGAGAGACTCGAAGGACATGCCGTAGTTCGGCGCGTGGATGGAGGCCGAAGGCACGAACGCCACAGGGCGGCCCTGGCACGCCCACTACCCCGCCAACGTGCCGTGGGACCTCGCGGTCCCGGACCAGCGGCTCCACGAAGCGGTCGGAGAGTCCCTCCAGCGTTGGCCTGACCGCACGATGATGGTCTACTACGGCGCCCGCTGGAGCTATGCACAGTTCTGGGAGGCCGCCGGCCGATTCTCGGCCGCGCTGGCCGCCGAAGGGGTCGGTCCGGGGGATCGCGTGGCCCTCTACCTGCCGAACTGTCCGGTGTACCCGATCGCCTTCTTCGGGGCCCTCCGGCGCGGGGCGACGGTCGTGCAGGTGAGCCCCCTCTACATCGGTCAAGACCTCGGTCGCCTCCTGAAGGACGCGGAACCGAAGGCGGTCGTCACGCTCGAGATCCTTTACCCGAACCTCGCCCGGGTCCGCCCCGAAGTGACGGTTCCGGTCGCCTTTGTCGCACGGCTCCGCGAACTGTATCCGTGGTGGAAGCGGCCGTTCGTCAACATGGTCCTGAGACGGCAGAAGCTCCCCACGGAGGTCCCGAGGGGACCATCGATCCGACGCTGGTCGGATGCGATCGGCCCCCGGAGCCCCGTGCCGGACGCCACGGGCGACCCCGCCACCGAGGTCGCGGTCCTACAGTACACCGGGGGCACCACGGGCCGGCCGAAGGCGGCGATGTTGACGCACCGCAACCTGCTCGCCAACGCGCTCCAGTGCCAGGCGTGGTTCAATGTCGGGGAGGCGGGGTTCCCCGTGGTCCTCTGTTCGATCCCGTTCTTCCACGTCTATGGAATGACCGTCGCGCTCAACTATCCCCTCATCTCCGGGGCCACCCTGGTGCTCCAGACCCGTCCGGACATCGACGAGATCCTGCACCTCATCCAGAGATACCGACCCACCCAGTTCCCGGGGGTTCCCGCGCTCTACCAGGGGATCAACCATCACCCGAAGCTCGGGCGCTACGACCTGCGATCGATCCGAGTCTGCGTGAGCGGGTCGGCGCCCCTGCCCCACGAGGTCGAGAAACGATTCGAGGAGCTCACGGGCGGATCGCTCGTCGAGGGGTACGGATTGACCGAGGCCTCGCCCGTGACTCACGCCAATCCCGTCGTCGGCCGACGGAAAACCGGCACCATCGGCCTCCCCCTGCCGGCCACCGACCAGCGGGTCGTCGACCTCGAGGAGCCGTCGCGCGCCCCGCCCCCGGGCGAGGCGGGGGAACTGGCGGTCCGGGGTCCCCAGGTGATGCTCGGCTACTACCGGCATCCGGAGGAGACCGCCCTCGTCCTTCACGACGGCTGGCTGCTCACCGGGGACGTCGCCACCATCGATGACGAGGGATACGTAACGATCGTCGACCGCAAGAAGGACATGATCGACGTCGCCGGGCTCAAGGTCTACCCCCGGGAGGTGGAGGAGGTCCTGTTCCAGCATCCGGGGATCCTCGATGCGGCCGTCATCGGGCGCCTCGACGCGCAGCGGGGGGAAGTGGTCCACGCCGTCGTGGTGCCCCGCCCGGGGGTGACCGTGACCGAGGCCGAGCTGATCGGGTTCGTCCGAGAGCGGATCGCCCACTACAAGGCGCCGCGGTCGGTCGAATTCCGCTCCTCCCTTCCGAAGAGCGCGGTCCAGAAGGTGCTGAGGCGAGTGCTCCGTGAGGAGTCGGCCCGGGGCTCGGGCCTTCCCGATGCGGCCGCCCCTACCGACCCCGCGCGATGAGGTCGCGGGAGACCACGAGCCGTTGGATCTCGTTCGTCCCTTCGAAGATCTCGCTGATCCGCGCGTCCCGGTAGGCCCGCTCGATCGGGGTCCCGCGGATGTAGCCGAGACCGCCGTGGATCTGCAGCGCCTCGTCGATCGCGTCGGCGGCCCACTCCGAGGCGAGGCACTTGACGACGGCGGATTCGCGGGTCTTGTTCATCCGGTCGAGGCGGCTCCACGCCTTCGGGTCATTGCCCAGCCGGTCCTGCGAGGCCGCGGCGTGGTAGACGAGGTAGCGGAGGGCGTGGACGTGCATTCCGATGTCCGCGAGCTTGAACTGGATCGCCTCGAATTCGCTGATCGGCAGGCCGAACTGGGTGCGGTTCTTCGAGAACTCGAGGGCGGAGTCGAGCGCGGCCTCCATCCCTCCCAGCGATGCGGCAGCCAGGGAGACCCGCCCCACGTCGAGCGCCGTCATCGCGACGATGAACCCCTTGCCTACCTCCCCGAGGATGTTCTCCGGGCCGACGTCGACGTGGTCGAGGATCAGCTCGGCGGTGGACGTGCCGTGGAGACCCATCTTCTTCTCGCACCGGCCCACGGAGAATCCCGGGGTCCCTCGGTCGAGGAGGAACGCCGTCACCCCGCCGTTCGGCCCGAGCTTGAGGTCGTTGGCGGCGAGGAGGACGACGGTGTCGGCCTCGCGCCCGTTGGTCACGTAGATCTTGGTGCCCGTTAGCTCGAACCGCTCCCCCTTCGCCTCGGCGACCGTGTGGACCGCACCGGAGTCGCTGCCCGAGCCGGGCTCGGTCAGGCTGAACGCGAGCAGGCTCTCCCCGCGGGCGGCCGGGCCGAGCCACCGGCGTTTCTGCTCCGCCGTCCCGTAGTACAATAGGGGGGTCGTGCCGAGCGAGGTGTGGGCACCGACGATCGCGGCGTGCGAGGCGTCTACCTGCCCCATCTCCTCGAGGAGAATGCAGTAGCCGACCTTCCCGAGCCCGAGGCCCCCGAACTCCTCGGGCACGGGGACCCCGAAGTAGCCCTCGCTCTGCATCCGGCGGACGGTCGCCGTCGGGAACTCCTCCCGCTCGTCCATCTCCGCGACGATCGGGCCAATCTCGCGTTGCGCGAAGGAGCGGACCGCGGCGCGGAACGCCACCTGGTCCGGTGTGAACTCGAATTCGATCGGCATCCTATTTCCCCGTGAACCTGGGCGGCCGGTGCTCCGCGAACGAGCCGAGTCCCTCCCGGAGGTCCTCGCTGCCGAGTACCTCTCCCTCGAACGCCCGGGCCTCGAGCTCGAGGCCCGCCGATAGCGGCCGCTCCCTTCCTTCCCGCATCACCCGCTTCGCCGCCTGAACGGCGCGGGGGGCGCGCTGGCCGATGGTGTGGGCGAGGTCGCGCGCGGCGCGGAGCTCCTGTCCGGCGGGCACAACCTGGTTGACCAGCCCGATGCGCCACGCCTCCGCCGCATGGATCATGCCCGCAGTGAAGATCATCTCCGCGGCCTTCGAAACCCCTAGCAGCCTCGGCAGCCGCTGGGTGCCCCCGTAGGCGGGCATGAGCCCGAACGACGTCTCCGGGGCGCCCAACTTCGCCGACTCCCCGGCGACCCGAAGGTCGCAGGCGAGCGCGAGCTCGAGACCTCCGCCGAGGGCGAGACCTTGGATGGCGCCGATCACCGGGGCGTTCAGCCCTGCAATGCGGGAGAAGAGGGCGTGACCATGGCGGACGACCTTCGGGGCCTCGGCGAGGCCGATGGTGGCCATTTCCTTCAGGTCGGCGCCCGCGCAGAAGTTCTTCCCCTCCCCGGTCAGGACGACGCACCGGGTGCTCGGGGAGCGTTCGAGGGAATCGACTGCTTCGGCGAGGCCGGTCATGACGGCCGTGCTGAGTAAGTTGAGCGGGGGGTTCCGCAGCGTGAGCAGTTCGACGCCGTCTCCCTCCGACCGGCGATCCACGAGCGACGACCCCACCCCTGCCCTCGGGGGAGGGAGCACCCGCACCCAGATAATCGCTCGCGCACGCCGTCGCGACGTGTGGGTTGAGCATAGGCTAAACGGGGGACCGCGATGAATCGGCGATGAGCTATCGGGACCTGATCCCGCTCTCCTGCTACTCGCTGCTCGCGAGCAATCGCGGCAGCCTGTTCATCGTCTACCTGCCGACCTACCTGATCATCGTCAAGGGGGCCACGCCTCCCGAGGCGCTCGCGACGGTCTCGGTCGCGTACGTCGCCGCCAGCCTCCTCGCTCCCGTGGCGGGGCGATGGTCGGACCGGGTGGGGCGTCGAAAGCCCTTCCTCCTGGGAGCGGAGCTGAGCGCGCTCCCGGTCTTCCTCCTCATCCCGTTCCTGGCGACGGCCGAGCTCGCGGGAGCGGCGTTCGTGGCGGCGAACGTCCTCCTCGCGTTCGGGGCGCCGGCCGTGAGCGCCTACGTCGCCGACGCGAGCCGGGCCGCGGAGCGCGGCGCGGGCTATGGACTGCTGAACGCCGCGGGGAACGCCGGGGGCATCGCGGGATTCGTCGCCATCGCCCTCCTGTCGATCCGGTACGGGTGGTCCGCCCTGTTCCCCTTCATCGTCGTCGTGATGGTGGGGACCGTGCTCGTCGTCGCGTTCTTCGTTCCCGAGGTCTCGGTGGCTCCGACGCCCCACCGCCGCCCGTGGCGCGAGTACCGGGCGCTCACGACGTTCAGCCTCGCGGTGTCGATCCGGGGCCTGGGCATGGGGGCCGTCGGAACGTTCTACGGCTACTACGCCACCCAGCTCGGGGCGAGCACCTGGCAGGTCGGAGTGATCGCGATCGTGGGGCTGGTGACCGGGGCACTGATCTCGATCCCGTTCGGACGGCTCGTCGACCGGCGGGGCGAGATCTCCGGGGTCCTCTGGGGGACGGTGCTGAGCCTGATCGGCATCGGGGTGTTCTTCGTCGCCACCACCTGGGGGGAGTTGATCCCCGCCCAGGTCCTCCGCGTCCTCGGCATCTCGCTGCTCTCCCCGGCCATGCTTTCGTATGCGGCGCGGCTCTCGCCCGAAGGACACCGGGCGGAGTTTCTCGGGGTGTTCAGCCTGGTCAATTCGACGTTCTGGAGCCTCGGCCCGCTCATCGGCGGCGTCGTGCTCGGCTTCTACGGGGCTTCCGGTCTGTTCGTGTTCGCCGGGGTCACCGCGGTGATCTCCCTGATCGCGGTGGAGGGGCTGTACTACCGCGCCCCCCGACCGCCGCCGACCCCGGCGGCCGGGGTCCCGATGCCGGGACGCCCCTCGGCCCCGGGACCGTGATATAGGCGGCCTTCGTCAACAGACCGTGCAGCACACGACGTTCGCCGACGCCTCGGCGTCGTGGGAAGAGGCCCGGTTCGTCATCGCCGGGATCCCGTTCGACCGCACCACCTCCTTCCGCCCCGGAGCACGCTTCGGACCGGACTCGATCCGCCAGCACTCCTGGAACTTCGAATCGTACGACCTCGAGACCGGGGTCGACCTCTCCGAGGTACCGGTCCACGACCTCGGGAACGCCGGGGAGTTCGGGAATGCGACGGACATGGCGAACTCCGTCCGGGAGGAGATCCGGCCGATCTACGCCGCCGGAAAGATCCCGATCGTGCTCGGAGGGGACCACGCGTGCTCTCCACCGTGCGTCGAAGCGTACCCGGACGGCGGGTCGCTCGGCGTCCTCTACATCGACGCCCACATGGACTTCCGGGCGAGCTATCTGGGCGACGCCCGGAGCCACGCCTGCTCGTCACGCCGGATCGTCGAGAAGCTGGGCGCGCGCAATGTCGTCGTGCTCGGCGTGCGCTCGGTATCGCGCGAGGAGCTCGACGACAACAAGGAGATCGGCATGTCGTTCGTGAGCGCCCACGAGGTCGCCGAGGAGGGGATCGAGGCCTCGGTCCAGCGCGCCCTCAACATGCTGAAGACCGACCGGGTCTACATCTCGCTCGACATCGACGCCATCGACCCGGCGTACGCCGGTGGGACCGGCACCCCCGAGCCGTTCGGCCTGACGCCGCGGGACGTGAAGTACGCCATCGGCCAGGCGGCGCCGCGACTCGCGGGGATGGACATCATGGAGGTATCCCCTCACTACGACCACGGCAACACGAGCGCCCTCGCCGCCCGGTTCGCCCGCGAGGCGATCGTTCGGAACGTCCACGCCCTCCACGCGCGTTGAGCGGTCGATGGAGAGCGAGGTCCCGGTCCGAACGCCCCCGGCGGCTCGCGGGGCCGAGGCCTCGCTACGCAAGGTGGATTGGTGGGGATTCCCGGCGCTCCTGAAGGAGAGGGACTCGAAGGCGTACCGTCCGAAGGCCCTCGACGAACGGCTCCGCAAGGAACGGACCCGGACCGAGGCCCGCCTGCTCGTGGAGGCACGCCGACTCGGGGTCCGGACCCCGATCCTCTACGACATCGACCTGACCCACCACCGGCTGGTGATGGAGGAGCTCCCCGGACCGACCCTCAAGGCGTTGATCGACGGCGCCCAGGCCGACCCTGCCGCGCTCGAAGCTCCGCTGGTTCGATTCGGCGTCGCGATCGGCCGACTCCATGCCGGGGGCGTGACCCACGGGGACCTGACGAGCTCCAACGTGATATTCCCCGAGGGCCCCGGCGGTCCCCCCGCCCTGATCGACCTCTCCATGGGCGTCCGCGGGCCTAGCCTCGAGGAGCTCGGCATCGACCTCCACCTCGTCGAGGAGGACCTGAAGGCCCTCCACCCACAGGGCGAGGAGCTCTTCCAGAAGTTCCTGACCGGGTACGCCGAGGGGAACCCGGGGGGCCATCGCGAGGTGGAGGAACGGGCGAAGGAGATCCGGGGCCGGGTCCGATACGCCTGAGCGCTCCGGTCCCGCGTGCTACGACGGTCGGACCCGCTCCAGCCCGAGGACCAACGCCGCGGGGAGCGCATCGATGAGGTCGGTCGCGATGAGACCGTCTCCCTTCTCGGCGGCGACCCGGTTTCCGGCCTCCCCCGCCCAGTAGGTCGCGAGGCGTGCCGCCCCCATCGACGGCACACCTTGGGCGAGGAGCGATCCGATGACCCCGGCGAGCACGTCCCCCGCTCCTGAGACGGTCATGGAGGGGGAGTGGGTCAGATTGAGACACGCCCGCTCCCCGTCGGTGATCAGGTCCGCCTCACCCTTCACGACGAGGGTGAGCCGGTGGGAGCGGGCCTGGGTGCGGGCGCGGGCCAGCCGCTCCTCGAGTTCGCGGACCGGGGCGGAATCGAACGACCTTCGGTACTCCCCATCGTTCGGGGTCGCCACGACCATCTGAGGATCCCGAGCCGAATTCCCTTCCCCGAGGGACGCGAGGGGCTGGATCGCATCCGCGTCGACGACGATCGGGATCCGCCCGTCGAGCGACGCCACCAATCCCCCCAAGGCGGCGGCGGTCTCCGGGTGGGCTCCCGCGCCCATGCCGAGGACGACGGCGGCCGGGGGAGCGGATTCGATCTCCGCCAGGATCGCGGGAACGTCGTCCGGGGTGAATCGGTCGGTGCCGATCGGTCGGACCACGAGCGCCGGGCTGAACGACTGGACCCGCTCTGCCGCCGGAAGCGGCGCGATGACGGTGGCCCGCTCGGCTCCGGATCGCAAGGCGGCCAGCCCCGCCAGGGCCGGGGCGCCGGCGTACGGTCCACCGCCGATGACGAGGAGGCGGCCCCGCCTCCCGCGGGCACCCCGCCGTACGGGGAAGTAGAGGAAGTCCCCGGGGCCGGTGCGCCGCAGGGCCTCCTCGGGGATGCCGATCGACCGAACGGTCACCTCCCCGCAGGTCTCCGCAGCCATCCCCGTCTTCATCGCCGTGAGGGCGACGGTCCATCGGGGTCGCAGCTTCACGTCGCCGCCGAGTCCGGTCGGGACGTCGATCGAGAGGACCGGAGCCCCGCTCGTCACGAGCTCGCTGACCGCCTCGAGATACGGCGAGCGAAGCGGCGGGGTCTGGCCCGTGCCCAGCATCGCGTCGAGGACGAGGGGGAACTCGGCGAGCTCGGTGGCCCGCGGGAGCCGTCCGGGCGTCGCGGACCGGTTTCGGACCCTCTCCCAGCAACGTCGGGCGGCCGAGGAGCGGATCTCCGAGGGAGGCCGGAGCAGCCAGATCTCCGGGGCATACCCCCACTGGCTGAGGTAGAACGCCGCGCACGTTCCGTCGCCGCCGTTGTTGCCGGTCCCCGCGAGAATGGCGACGCGGGCCGGCGCAGGAGGCAGGTGACGGATCGCCTCCTCGGCGACGGCACGACCCGCATTCTCCATCAGGGCGTCGATCGAGATGCCGAGGCCGACGGCGTTGTGCTCGGCGACCGCCATCTCGAGCGCGGAGAGCGGCGACGCGTTCACAGCGGTCCCGTCACGTGGGAGGCGGGGCCTCGGAGGGGGTCTCCCCGGTCGAGAAGATGTCGATGGACGAGGGGAGGAGGTTGCGACGCGCGAGGTACTGGGATTGGGTCCGGCTGTACCGGAACAGGATGTCCGCCTTCCCCTCCTGGAACCCCCAGGGCCGAAGGATCAGGAGGTCGCCCTCCCGGATCCACATCTTCTTCTTCATCTTCCCCGTGATCCGGCCCATCCGGGAGATCGAATCCTCGCACATTACGCGTATCCGCGCGGCGCCGAGGAGCTGGCTCGCCACCCCAAAGATCTCCCCACGCTGCCTTCGCGGAAGCGGCAGGCGGCCGGTCTCCTCCCCGACCTCGCTGACCTCCGCGACCGGCGGGGTTTCCGCCGTCGGGGTCGCGGTCTCCTCCGTTCCGGGGGGGACCGACTTGGGGTTCTCCGCCACGTCGCTCGGAGACGGGCTCAGTATTTCAAGACGGGGGGACTCGCGGGAAGACGCGCTCCGGGTTGTCGAGCAGGATCGCTTCCTGGACCTCGCGCGAGACCGGCAGAGCCTGGAAGGCGCGCAGATTCTCCCCGATATCCTTCACTCCCGGCCCCGGCCAGTCCGTGCCGAACAGGAGCTTCGGGGCCAGCCGTTCGAGCCCGGGGAAGTACTCGAGGAGCTTGGCGGGCGGCACGCTCGAGAGCTCGAGGTAGACGCGTTCGAAGCGGCGGGCGAGGAACATCGCCTCGGCGGTCCAGAGCGGGCGACCTCCGTGCGCGAGGACGATCGTGAGATTGGGGAAGTCGATCGCGACGTCCTCGACCAGCATCGGCTGGCCGAACCGGTTCCGCGCGTTCGGGAAGACCGAGGTGCCGGTATGGAAGATGACGGGGATCCCCCGTTCTTCACAAGCCGAGTAGATCGCCCGGAGGCCCGGGGCGCTGCCGTCGACGTACCCGTTCGGCGCGAAGAGCTGGTGGGGTGGGTGGATCTTGAGGGCACGAATCCCGAGCTCGTCGACCAGCCGTCGGACCTCGTCGCCCGGATTCGGGTGGCTCGGTAGGACGGAGCCGACGGCGATCAGTCGCTGCGGGTCGGCTCGGACGTACTCCGCCACGAACTCGTTGGCGCGCTCGGTGTACCCGACGACCTGCGGGCTCACGTAGTTGACGAGGACGGCCCGGTCGATTCCGCACGAGTCGAGGTAGTTCAGGAATAGCTGGGGGTCGTGAAGGTACCGCTCGATCTGCTCGCCGGGGCCCGACGTGCCGAGCAGGGCCCTCGCGTGCGGGAGCATCTCCCAGAGCGGGTTGATGTGGACGTGGCAGTCGGTGATGCCCATCGACCGGCCCACCGTGGCCGGGTATATGGGGCGTGGGGGGTCGATTCAACCCCGAGAGAGCCTTTATCTCACTCCTCCGCCCCTCGAGGATTCCGAGATGTCGAGTTCCCCTGCTTCGCTCGGACCGATGCCCAAGCTCCTGCGGTCGGCGCTCCTCGCGGACCAGGAGGCCCTCCTTCGGGAGACCCGCGCCACCAAGTTGTACTTCTTCCCGGGACCGATCCTCGTGTTGATCGTCCTCGGGATCCTCGACTACGCGGCCGCTTCCGTACGCTACGGCTGGGGTGCGTTCCCGGGTCTCACCGCCCTGTTCGAGAAGATCCCTTCGGGGAACCCGCAGGGCACCTACCTGCTGATCTTCTTCCTGTTCGTCACGCTGCTCGCGGTGATCTGGCTGATCGTGCGATACCTGCGCTGGATCACCAACGTCTACGCCGTCACGACCCACCGGGTGATCGTCCAGAGCGGTATCCTCGGCCGGCAGTTCGATGAGATCCCCGTCGGGCAGGTCCGGGGCGTCGATGTCCACCAGTCGGTCCTGCAGCGGCTGCTCCGCTACGGCACCGTTCGGGTGAGCGCGGAAGGGGGCGGCGGGCCCCGCTCGATCGGCAACGAGGACTGGGAAGGGATACCCCACCCGTTCGATTTCCAGCGGCTCATCGAGAGCGCGAACCAAGGGCTCTCGCGGGCGAACGCCGGCGGGAACTGGAACGCGGGTCCCTCGCCCCCCCGCCTGTAGTCGGCGGCGCGCGCCCAAGGTTAAATCGCCCGCCCCGCTCGCGGGGCGGAGCCGCAGTGCCGGATGATTTTGACGTCATCATAGTGGGAGCCGGCATGGCCGGCTGCGCGGCCGCGATCCGCCTCGCCCAGGGGGGCGCCCGCACGCTGCTCCTCGAGCGAGGGGCGGAAGCCGGTGCGAAGAACCTCTCCGGCGGGATCCTGTGGGGACACGACCTCGACGGGATCCTCCCCCGGTGGTGGGAGGAGATGCCGGTCGAGCGCCACATCGTGCGAAAGCGCTTCGGCGTACTGACCCCGGAACGGGCCGCCTCCTTCGTCTTCTCCGACCCTGCCTGGACGAAACCCCCCTACGTCGCCCACGCCGTGCTCCGGGCACGGACCGACGCGTGGCTGGCGAAGAAGGCCGAGGAGGCCGGCGCCACCGTCGTCACTTCCGTCCCCGTCGACCGTCTGAACTGGGAGGGCACGAAGGTCCACGGCGTGGTGCAGGGAGGGGAGACGATGACGGCCCCGGTCACGCTCCTGTGCGATGGAGCGAACTCCCGCCTCTCCCTCGGGACCCCGATCCGCCCGAACCCGCGTCTTCCGGCCGACGCCACCGAGCTCGGGATCAAGGAGGTCTACCGGTTGCCCCGGGAGACCCTCGAGGAGCGATTTCAACTCTCCCCGCACGAGGGTCACGCCGAGGAGTGGATCGCCGGGATCTACCCCCCGGGAGTGATGGCGGGCGGCTTCCTGTACACGAACGAGGACACGATCTCCCTCGGCCTCATCCTCAACATCGGCTCGCTGTTCGGCAAGGGGGTCTACTCGCACGACCTCATGGAGCAGTTCAAGCTGCACCCGGCGATCTCGGCCCGACTGGACGGGGCGGAGCTCGTCGAGTACGGTGCGAAGCTGATCTCCTCCGGCTGGGCGAGCCGCCCGTCGGCCTGGCACGGGGAGGGGTGGATGGTCGCGGGGGACGCGGCCGGGTTCGTCTTCTCGAACGGCCTCGTGATCCAGGGCATGAACTATGCGGTCCGCACGGGTCTCGCCGCGGCCGAGGCGGCCCTCGCCTCGACGGCGTCGAAGGACCCATCCGCGGCGCAGCTCGCCGAGTACGACCGTCGGCTGGAATCGAGCGGCGTGGTCGCCGACTTCCGGGATTTCGAGGGGCTCGACCGCGTCAAATGGAACCCGAGGTTCTACTCGGCCTACCCCAGGATGGCGACGGCGGTGCTCGCGGGGTTCCTCGCCGACCCGTCGGAGTCCTCAGGGACGCTCCTCCACCGACTGCGCGACGTGCAAAAGGAGGTCGGAGTCTCGCTCCGCGGGCTCGTCGGCGACGGGATCGACCTCGTCCGCAACGTATGAGATTCAGCGACCGCGTACCCGACGGACCTCGGCGGTGAGCGCGGGGACGAGCTGGAACAGGTCGCCGGCGATCCCGTAATCGGCGACCTTGAAGATCGGGGCCTGGGCGTCGGAGTTGATCGCGACGATGACCCGGGAGCTGACCATGCCGACCAGGTGCTGGATGGCCCCGGAGATACCGATGGCGATGTAGAGCTGGGGGGAGACGGATTTTCCCGTCTGCCCGACCTGGAGCGAGGAGGGGCGCCATCCGGCATCGGTCACCGCCCGCGACGCCCCGACGGCCGCGCCGAGCGACTCGGCGAGGGCTTCGACGATCGCGAAGTTCTCCGGCGTCTTCACCCCACGTCCCCCGCTGACGACGATCGACGCCTCGGCGAGGTCGGGACCCCGGCCCGTCGCCGACGCGGTGAACCCCGTCATCGTGGGGGCCCCGACGGGAACCTGGGGCAGAGTGGGGGCCCTGCGCTCGACCGGGGCCGCGTCGGCCGACGCGGCCGCCGGGGGGAACGTGTGGGGCCGGAGGGCCAGCACAGCCCGCTCTCCCGGGAGCTCGAGCCCCTGGGTCGCGCGCCCGCCGAAAATGGGCCGGGTCAGCTGGATCGGGCCGGGGGCCAACGGCTCGACGGCGGTGACGTTCGTCGCGACGCCTGCCTCCCACTCGACCGCCAGCCGGCCGGCGAGGTCGCGCCCCTCCGAGGTCCCGGCAAGGAGGACGACCCGGGGGGCGAGCTCGCGAAGCAGTTCGGCGACCGTGCGGGCCCGGGCCGAGCTCGTCGTCCGGGCGAACGGCTCGCCCTCGACCGCCACGACCCGGTCGAGGCCCGCCCGGGAGAACTCCCCGACCCCCTCCGACGCAGGGGGCCCGACGTAGACTCCGATCACCGTCGCGCCGGCCCCGCCGATGCTCCGAGCGACGCCGATCGCCTCCCGGACCGGTTCGACGAGCCGCCCGTCGCGAAGCTCGGCCACGACGACCACTGCGCCGGTCAAGGGAACACCTTCGCCTCCTCGCGCAGGAGGCGCACCAGCTGTGCGGCAGCGTCCTGCGGCGAGTCGTATCGGATCATCTTCGCCCCCGTGCGGGGGGGAGGCAGTCGGAAGGTGCGACGCACCGTCCCGGGGATGGCGTGCGGTCCGAGGGTGGCGACGGTCGCTTCCCACGGGATCTTTTCGATCGCCGCCTTCCGGGATTTCAGGATGTTCGGGAGCTTGGCGGTACGGGGGTCGTTCCACGCCTGCTGGAGGCCGACGACGAGCGGGAGGGAGGACTCGACCTCCTCCAGGCCCCCCTCGATCGACCGTTGGAGGGTCAGCTGCCCGCGGGGCTCCTTCCATCGGAGGTTCGTCGCGTACCCGAGGGACGGCACCTTCAGCAGGGCGCCAAGCGCCCCGGCAAAGATCCCTCCCTCCTCATCCCCGGACTGGCGTCCGCAGAGGACGAGTCCGGAGAACGGCCCCGCGATCGCCGTCGCGATGCACCGGGCCGACAGGACCGCGTCCGGGAGGAGGTCCGACGGATGCTCCACCCACGTCGCCGAGTCGCACCCGAGGGCGACGGCGGCCCTCAGCACCTCCTCGGTGCGGGGGGCCGGTCCGAACGAGAGGACGCGCACGCGGGAGCCGACGGTCGATTCTTTCAGGAGCAGCGCCTGCTCCACCGCGGATTCGTCGTAGCCGGCGAGGACGAACTTCACGCCCTCCGGGTCGAGTGAGGCATGGGAAGCATCTGGGCGGAGCCGCGTCTCCGCCTCGGGGACCGGCTTGACCGCGACGACGATCTCCACGACCGCGGCCCCTAGGCGTACCGCCGCAGGAGCTCGCGCGCGATGACGATCCGTTGGATCTCGTTCGACCCCTCGTAGATCTGGGCGAGCTTGGCGTCCCTCAGCAGCTTTTCGACCGGATACTCCTTCATGTACCCGTAGCCGCCGAACACCTGGATCGCCTCGTCGGCCACGCGCATGGCGGCGTCCGAAGCGAAGCACTTGGCGATCGACGACTCGAGGGTCCCCTTGCGGCCGTGGTCGATCTCCCAGGCGGCATTCCACGTGAGCAATCGGGAGGCATGGACGTCCTGGGCCATGTTCGCGAGCTTGATCTGGATCGCCTGGTGCTCGCTGATCGGCTTGCCGAAGGTATGGCGCTTGAGGGCGTAGGCCGAGGCGTGGTCGAGTGCCGCCTGCGCGATCCCCGTGGCGAGCGCACCGATGGGGGTGCGGGTCTGGTCGAGGGTGCGCATCGCGATCGAGAACCCGTCGCCCTCGGCCCCGAGTCGGTTGGCCACGGGGATGCGGGCCTTCTCGAAGCGGACGGTGCTGGTCGAGGAGGCGCGGTGACCCATCTTCTCCTCCTCGCGTCCGACCGTGACCCCCTCGGTGTCCCGGGGCAGGTAGAACGCGCAGATCGACTTGTGGCGGAGTTCCGGGTCGGTCGTCGCGAACACGGTGTAGAGCGACGCGTGGGGACCGTTGGTGATGAAGCACTTCTCCCCGTCGAGGACGTAGTGGTCTCCGTCCCGCGTCGCCCGGGTCTGGAGGGCGCCGGCGTCGCTCCCCCCACCGGGCTCGGTGAGGCAGAAGGAGGCGAGGTGGTAGCTGGAGCAGAACGGGGTGAGGACCGACTGCTTCTGCTCCGGGGTGCCGCCGAGCAGGATCGGTTCAAGGGCGAGGCAGTTGGCGATCACCGAGGTCGTCATGCCCGCGCAGGCGTGGGCGAGCTCCTCGACGATCACGCACTGGTCGACGAGCCCGAGCCCGCTCCCGCCGTACTCCGTCGGGATGTTGAGGTTCATCAGGCCGAGCTCCCAGGCCTTTCGCATCACTTCCTCCGGGAAGCGGCCCAGGCGGTCGCATTCGGCCGCCCGGGGGGCCATTTCGGTGCGCGCGAACTTGCGGGCGAGCTCCTGCAGACTCCGCTGCTCCTCGCTCAACCCAAAATCCGGCACCCGTTCCCTCGAGGTCGCGCGCCAATCGGAATGCGCTATATGATGTTTCAGTGGTCCGTTCGCGTGCGCGCGCCCCCGGGTCGGAGAAGGCCCTCCCCCGCAGGCCGGGTCCTCACCGTGGCCGGAGTCGCGCGCTACGACGCGGCCCGGGGACGACGTACCGGGGTCCCCGAGGTGATCCTGGCCGAGGGCAAGCGAACGGAGGAGCTCGTGCAGATCCTGCGGGCACTGTTCCGTGCGCATCGGGGGGCCCTGGTCTCCCGACTCTCCCCAGCCCAGGTCCGGGGATTGAAGTCCGCTCGAACCGTCGAACGACTCCCCATCACATTCCGGGCGCGGGAACGGGTGGCCGTCCTCGCCGGTTCGTTGGGAACACCCCCCGCTCAGGGACTCGTCGCGGTGGTGACCGCGGGCACCTCCGACCTGGCCGTGGCGGAGGAGGCCGAAGCGGTCCTCGAAGCGCTCGGCATCCGGTTCACCCGAGAGTATGATGTCGGCGTCGCCGGCCTCCATCGGCTGCTGTCCGCGGTCCGCCGCCTCGAGCGGAGGCGCCCGGACCTCTACCTAGCCTTCGCGGGTCGGGAGGGCGCCCTCCCCACGGTGCTCGCCGGCCTGGTCCGGGCGCCCGTCGTCGGTGTGCCCACCTCGATCGGGTACGGCCGAGGGGGCCGGGGGGAGGCCGCCCTCTCCGCCATGCTCCAGTCGTGTGCGCCGATCGCCGTCGTCAACATCGACGGGGGGGTGCCGGCGGCCCTGTTCGCCGCCCAGCTCCTGGGCGCGCGTTCCCGTCGTCTCAATCCACGAATCCCATAGCCTTTTGTTAGGCCGCGAACCTACGCGCGACGCCATGGGCCGGACGCAGCTCTCGGAGGAGGCCGAGCGCGAGGAGGAGGAGGGCCGCGAGCGCTTCCACGCCGCCGAGACCAAACTTCGCGAACTCGGTTCCCGCCGTCAGTTGCTCCTCGACCAGGTCCACCAGCTCTCCGACCTCCAGAAGTCGCTCTACGACCGGCGTCAGCCCAAGCAGCAGCAACTCGATGACCTGCACAATGCCCACCGGGAGGTCGGCCACCAGCTCTCGGAGGCCCGGCGCCGGCGCGACGCGCTGCGGGCGGGCATCGAGCAGGCCCTGATCGACGTCCGGATGGTCCGCCAGGAGCTCCCCAAGGGGGACCACGCCCGACCCGAGCAGCTCCGCCGGGAGATGGCCCAGCTCGAGCTCCGTCAGCAGACGCACGCCGTGCCGCTCGCCGAGGAGAACGCGCTCATCGGTCACCTCCGGGCGCTGCGAAAGCAGCTTCTCGTGGCCGAGAAGGAACAGGGGGTCGTCGAAGCCCACGAGGCCCGCCGGAAGGCCGCCGACGAGACCCTCAAACAACGCCGTCTGGAGCTCGACCACCTGTCGGCCGAGGTTCAGAGGTTGCACGTGGAGCGCGACCGGAAGATGGAGGCGATGCGGAGCGTCCTGTTGGAGGTGGGCCAGCTCGTGGCCGAGATCCGGGAGAAGGGCCGACAGCGCGCCGAGGTCATGACCCGTCTCGACACCGCCAACCGACAGTTCATGGAGGTCGACCGGGAGTGCGGCGAGCTCATCGAGGCCTCCCGACGGCGCCGCCAGGAGGCTCGCCAGACGATGGGAGAGTACAATCGCGCGGTCCGCTCCAGCGTCTCCGGCCAGTCGGTGGTCGACCGGACGGCCGAGGCCCAGCTCGCCGAGCTCCTCAAACGCGGCCGGGTCACCCTGAGCGGGTAGACCGGTCTTCCGGGCCTACGCGGCCGGGACGCCGGGGAAGACGTTGACGACGGTGACCATGAAGATCAAGGTCTTGCCGACGACCTCCTGGTTGTAGTCCTCGGTGTAGGTGCCGTGGACCGGGTCGACGGCGGTCACGATGAACTTCCCGCCGCTCGCCGACGAACATGGGCCTTTCCCGGAGAAGTCGCTTCCGACCACCAGTCCCGCCTGGCTTGGGGTCAGTTGGTTGACGAGGGTGATCTGCCCAGTCCCGTTGGCCGTGGAGGCGACGGCCGTGACCTCCACATTCCAGCCGGCGGGGTGGGCGGTGTCGCCGACCTGGGCCAGGTTCTCGACCGTGACGTAGGAGGAGTTGGCGCTCAGCACGAGGACCTCCCAGCCGTAGTGGGAGTCCCGGAACTCGGAACCGGAGGCGGCCAGCGCGCCGGGGTACTTCGCATTGAACGCCACGCCCGGCATCGTCTGGACGACGGGCAGGTATTGGGTCAATGGCTGGACCGACACGCACGCCGGGTTCGTGTACCCGTAGCCGAGCGCCGGGGGCACGATGACCGTCTCGGTCTGGTTCGGGAGGACCCCGACCAGGCCCTGCCAGAAGCCGGTGACGACCTGAATGAAGGAAAGATTGCCGAGCGAGTAGCCGGATTGGGGGGTGTTCCCGCCGACGTGGACGGCGAGGGGGGTGTAGTTCGAGGCCTGGAGGCCGCGGGCGTGGTACTCGATCGACTTCGGCCACGCCGCCGAGTTCGACCCCACGGCGTAGACGGAGGTATCGAAGACCTTCCCGGCTTCGGGGCCGGAACCGTAGATCCCGATGTAGTTGACCGTCACGTTGTCCCCGACCTGGACCAGCCTCGGAGCGGCCGGATTGGACGGTCGGGAATGGTAGTACAGGTAGGCGGAGCCCGCACCCGCCCCGATGAGGACGATGGCGATGATGACGACGAGCGGCGTCCAGGAGAACTTCGGGGGCATCGCGCAGATTCCTATGGGGGAGTGGGGGTCAGCATGTCGCAGGTCTCGTCACGGAATCGGAGAGACAGGTGTTCCTCATTCCCCCAGCCCCCGAACCGGGGGGTCATATAAATGGAGCGGGCCGCTGAGTCGACCCGCCGCGGGGAGGGTCGCGAAGGTGAACCGAACCTGCCGAGAGGATCCGCCGCAGAGTAGGGTGGGCGGGATTCCCAGCGCACCGTGGCACGCAGCGCGGTTCTCGCCCGTCGGAGCGGGTCGGTTCAGCAACGGGTCTTGGCCCATTCCAGGAGGGCCGAGGACCACGGGCGGGGTCGGGCGGCTCCGGCCGCCGGCGGATGCGCGGTCGCCCAGCACGGGAGCGTCATCCCCGCCGGTGAGACGAATGCGAGCAATCCTAGGAGAGGGGCCCCGATGGCGGCCGGCCCGGCCCACTCTCCCGGTCGGAGGAGACCGAGGAGATGACCGCCCCAGAGCGCCCCGCCGACCACCACCGTGCCGACCAAAGCCCCGGAGACGGGCTTCGCCCAGCCGCCCCGGGGGTTGGGAACGTCAGGCGCGGTCGCGGAATCGGTGGGGGGCGCAGGCATTGGTGCGCATAAATGCGCATAGGATGTATTTGAACCCCGGGGATTCGTTCAGGCCCGCCGGAGCCGACCCACGATGGGCTCCTCGAGCGTACCGGCTTCTTCGAGGCGGTTGAGGAGCCGCTCCGTGTGCTCCTCGGACCAACCGGCCCGAGCGCACCGCTCCTGCAGATCCCGAAGGTCCGCGTAGCCGTCGATCGAGGAGTCGCTCAGCTCGTCGACCAGGTCGAGGAACTCGGATTCCTGGGCGCGTTCGGAGGCGGTGGGCGCGGGTGAGCCAGGTTCCGGAATCGGCGCGACCGTTCTCGTTACGTGCCCCGGTGCGAGCGCCTCGGGACTCCGAGAACTTCCCGCCCGCGGCGCAGGGGTTCCCACCGGGTCGAGAGCGTCCACGACCGGACGTAGAAGATGTCGGTAGCTCGCGAATTCCGCCTCGGGATACCGCGCGCGGGAGGCCCGAGCCGCCTCGACCCATATCGCCGGGGGCGCCCCTTCCGGACCGGCGACCCTGGGGTGCGACCCAGTGGGGCCCGACTCGACGAGTCGGAGGCGGGCGAGGGACTGCGTGAGTATCTCGGAGTACACGTCCCGAAGCTCTGGGGGCTCGAGCCCGCGGATCGCCTCGACCCGGACTGAGGGACGCTCACTCCCATCCCGGGCCCGGTAGAGGTGGGCCTTTCCGACCACGAGGGATGCGACCGGCTCCTGCACGGCCCCCAACTGTTCCAGCCCCCTCGGTTGAAAGCTTCCTGCGGTCAGCGCCACCTCTCCCGTGGGGTCGGCGAGCCGTGACCTCAGGAACCCGGTCGCCCCGGGGGCCCCCTGGGGGGGTTCGATGGTTCCCGCGATCAGGACCCGGCTCATCCGAGCACCGTACGGGGAGACCAGGTGCGTCGCGGCCCGATCGCCGGCCCCTTTTTCCTCGGAGCGGGCCGCCCGGAGCTCCGCGGTGAACACCCTCCATGCCACCTCGCGCGCGGTCAGGGCGAACCCCCCTCGAGCGCGCGGCGGAATCCGACGATCGACGCGTTCGGGACGGGGGCCGCCGGGGCCCATCGGTCGGCGAAGATCGTGACGCCGAACTCGTTGTGGACCGCCCTGCCCTCCACGAGGAAACGCCGACCGAACGTGCTCGACGACAGCATGTCCTCGAGGGCGGGTAGCTGGGCCGACGCCGCCCCGATACACTCGTCGAGGGTGCGAGCCAGGAGGGCCTCGGTCAGGGAACGCCCGAGCTCCACGGTGGCGGTCCCCGTCCCGTCGTCGAGGACGACTCGGGCCCGTAGGTCGGGGTAGCCCGACACGTTGCCGTGGGTGCGACACACCCCCAGGGAGAGGGTCCGACGGCACTCGGGACATCGATGGACGAGGCCGCTCGGGGGCAGCACCCCCAACGCCCATCCCGCGACGGAAACACCGGCGGTGCCCAGCCGTCCCTCCAGATCCGCGAGAGTAAGGGTCGGGACGACGGCCAGCTCGTCGGCCGACGGAAGGTGACCTTCGGGCAACGGCTCGACCGTGCAACGCTCATCGAGTGTCACTTGAGGCTGGTCGCGGAACGACCGAACCACGGCGCCTCGGATCCGATACGCCGATCCCGGATCGAGATGGAAGTCGGACCATGCGGTGAACGGGATCTTTCCGGACGAATCGGCGAGCGTGCCCTCAAACAGCGTCTTCGCCTCCCCCCGGACCTCAACGGACTTCGAGCGAACCGCGAGCACTCGAGCTTCCAGCCGGAACGAATCTTGACCGGGGGCGAGGTCCGACACGTCCGAGAGGGGCACCTCCTCGTCGGGAACGACCGGGAGCTCGGATTCCTCAGCCGGCAGGACCCGTGTCCTCGAGTTGAACGTGAGCTCCGAACGCCCCCGGAACTCCCGGATCTGGATGTTCACCGCGCGTAGGAGAGTCCCGACCTCCACCTCCTCGTTCGGCGGGTCCCACCACGTGAAGCGGACGGTGGCCGTCCCGTCCGTCAGCAGCCCGGAGAGCACCGGACGGCTCCCCCCGTCCGACCGTCGTACCAGGTCGCGACGCTCGGCCCGTACCACGCGTCCTACGACCATCAGGGCACCCTCCATGGGCCGGAGGTCCCGCAGTCGGACCTCCCGGTAGTTCGGCGCGTCCGAGTCCGCCGGCAGTTCCATGAACGCTTCCCACGCCGGGAGCGGTTCAGGGGTTATAGCCCTCGAGAAGGCCGTGGATGAAGCACGTCGGGAGGGAGCGTGTCGCGACGGCGACCCGGCACAACGTATTTCCCCCGCCCCGGCTCATTCTACCGCGCGTGGCGGTCAAGTTTCAGGCGCGGGTAGACAAGATCCTCGCCGCACGCGACTCGCTGTTGTGCGTCGGGCTCGACCCGGACCCGGCCCAGTTCCCCAAGCCGCTCCACCGCTTGGCGCCGGCGACCGCGCTCACCAAGTTCGTGGACGGGATCGTCACGGCCACGCTTCCCCACGCCGCGGCGTACAAGATGCAGTTCGGCTCGTACCTGGCATTCGGTCCGCCGGGATTCGCCGTCCTCGCCAAGCTGGTCCGCCGCATCGGGCCGACCCGGCTTCGGATCCTCGACCTCAAAGCGAACGATATCGGGAACACGATGCGCCTGATCCGGGTGGGGGCGTTCGATGCATTCGGGTTCGACGCGGTGACGATCACCCCGTGGCTCGGATGGGAGACGCTCGAGCCGTTTCTCGCCGACGGCACGCACGGTTTCTTCGTCGTCGCCCACTCCTCGAACCCGGGCGCTCCGGACTTTCAGGAGATCCCCACCCCCCGGGGCCCTCTCTGGCTGGCGGTCTGCGCCGAGGTGCGGCGGTTCGCCTCGGCGAACGGGAATGCCGGCGTGGTGGTCGGGGCGACCTACGCAGACGCGATCCGGCTCGCTCGCCAGACCCTGGGGAATGGCGTCCCGATCCTCGTGCCGGGGGTGGGGGCGCAGGGCGGCCAGCTCTCGACCACCGTGCGCGAGGGCGTCGACGCCCGGGGGCGCGCCTTGCTGGTCTCGGCGTCCCGAAGCATCCTGTTCGCGTCGAATGGGGCGGACTGGAAGAAGGCCGCGGGGACCGAGGCCAAGCGGCTGAAGTTGCAGATCAACCAGCTTCGCTCAGGGATCGGTACAGCGCGATGAGCTGCCCGGCCACCGTCGGCAGCCCGTAGCGCTCCTCGGCGCGTTTCCGCGCCGCGGCACCCATCCGCCGTCGGCGGGCCGGGTCGTCGAGGAGCTCGAGGATCTTCGCCCCCAGGTCGCCGCCGATGAGCGGCTCGGCGAGGAGTCCTTCCTTGCCGGGCTCGATCACCTCGCGGACCCCGGGCATGTCGGCGGTCACCACCGGTAGGCCGGAGGCCATCGCCTCCGCGACCGCCAACCCGAACCCTTCCAGGCGATTCTGGCTCGGAAAGACGAACAGGTCCGCCGCGCACAGGTAGGTAGGGAGCTCCGCGTCGCTCACCTCGGCGCAGAACCGGACTCGGTCCAGCACGCCGAGCCGCGCGGCGAGGCTCTGCAGCCCGGCGAGGCGGGGACCCCGCCCCACGATCAGCGCCGTGACGTCGTCCGGGAGCGCCGGCAGCGTCCGCAGGAGCACTTCGATCCCCTTGTGGGGGACCAGGCGGCCGGTGAAGGCGAGCACGCGCTTGCCGTCGAGGTCCAGCCGCTGCTTGAGTTCCGTCGCGCCGACCCCGGGTCGGAACCGATCCAGGTCGACGGACGACGGAATGATCTCGAGCGCACGGCCGCGCAGCGGCGCCGACGTGAGCCCGTAGCTTCGGGTGTGGACGATCACCCGGTCCACCCCCTCCAGCGTCGGCGGGAGCAGCAGCTTCTCGTACAGCCGGGTCGCGAGTCGGCCGAGCGCCCCGGAGATGTAGAGGTCGCAATGGTAGGTGAGGCAGACCGGCACCTTGCGATTTCGGAGACCCCGTACTGCGAAATAGGAGGTGAGCGGGGGCGGATAGTGAAGGTGGACGATGTCGGGCGTCAAGGCGCGAATCGCCCGGCCCACGCCGTAGTCGATCGGGGTGTTGAGCACGACCCCGAGCGACTTCGCCCGCAGGACCCTAACGCCGTCGACCTCCTCCTCGGCCGGGAGCCCGCGATGATGGCGGGAGGTGAGCACCGTCACCTCGTGGCCTTGCCGGACGAACTCTCCGGCGATCGCGCGGACGTGCGATTCGACGCCCCCCGCGTGCGGGTGGTAGAACGGGGTCACCTGGAGAATGCGCACGGTTCGCTGACCGACTCCGCGCTCTTACCAGCACCGCTCGCGAGGGGAGGCCGCCGGGCCCCGGGCACGCACGCCTACGGTCCGCTGGTCCCGGCGGGGGATGCGCGGGACTCCCGGGTCTGCATGAGTTCGGACGAGGGAAGGTTCTGGATGTCGAGCCCCCGCATCGCCTCGCCGAGACCGGTCGAGATCTTCGCGAGGTACGCCGCGTCCTCGAAATGGAGGGAGGCCTCGACGATCGCGCGCGCGACCTTGATCGGATGCTCGGCCTTGAAGATCCCGCTGCCGACGAAGACGCCATCGACTCCCAACAGCCGGCAGAGCGCGGCGTCCGCCGGCGTGGCGATGCCGCCCGCGGCGAAGTTCACGACCGGCAGGCGGCCGAGCTTCTGGACCTCGAGTACGAGCGCCTCGGGCACCCGCTCGTGGGCCGCCCACGCGCCAATCTCCTTCTTGGGCATCTTCTGGAGGTCGGCGACCTCGCTACCGATCTGGCGGATGTGACGGATCGCCTCGACGACGTTGCCCGTGCCGGCTTCTCCCTTGGTGCGGATCATCGCCGCCCCCTCGTCGACACGTCGGAGCGCTTCGCCCAGATTGCGAGCACCGCAGACGAACGGCACCTTGAACGACTTCTTCTCGACGTGCCGGAACGGGTCGGCGGGCGTCAGCACCTCCGATTCGTCGACCATGTCGACCTTCAGGGCCTCGAGGATCCGCGCCTCGGCCGTGTGGCCGATCCGGCACTTGGCCATCACCGGGATCGAGACCCGCTCGCGGATCTCGCGGATCTTGTTCGGGTCGGCCATCCGGGCCACCCCCCCCAACGCTCGGATGTCGGCGGGAACCCGCTCGAGCGCCATCACGGCCACCGCGCCGGCCTCCTCCGCGGTCGCCGCCTGGTCGGCGGTGGTGACGTCCATGATGACGCCCCCCTGCTGCATCTTGGCGAACCCGCGCTTGAGGAGTTCGGTGCCGAAACGGAGCTTCAAACTGGCGTCGGACATCGTCAGGGCCGCCGACGCGGAACGCGTATAAGAGATTGGGTACCGCTCGAAGTTCCTGACGGAAACAGGTAAGAGGGTCCGGGCCATGGCGCCCGATGCTGGGGGAGCTGTGACTCGGCTGAGAGGACGGGAGCCGCCCGTCGACCCCACGAACCTGATCGGGGTAATGCCCGCGAAGGGAACGCGATGTGCGACCTAACAGCTCCCGCCCGCGCCTGGCGGGGTCATGGGTAGTTCGAAGGCGGGAACGCACGCCGAAACGCCTCGACCCCGTCGGCGGAGCGCCGGCCAGACCGGCCGCGCCATCGCCGCCGTGGCCGTGGCCCTCCTCGTCGCGCTCGGTGCGTACGGCGGGTGGGCGTACCTCCTCGAGCATCCGGCGAACGGTCGCCCCACGCTGGTGATCTACGCCTACTCGAGCCTGTTCAACAACAATTGCGCGAGCACGACGCCGGTGTATGATGCCGTCTTCGGCGAGTTTGCCCGCTCCCACGGAGTCAATGTGGAGCTCACCTGTCCCGGCGGGACGCTCGTCAGCACGCTGGTCGCGGAGAAGAGCGCCCCCGGGGCGGACCTCGTGATCGGGCTCGACGAGCTGACCGGGCCCCAGGCGGATTCGGCCGGCGTATTGACGCCCTACCTGTCCCCCGAGCTCGCCCACGTCCCCGCGGAGCTCGTGAACGGCCTCGCCCCCGACCACACGCTCACGCCGTACGAGTCCGGCTATCTGGCGATCGACTACAACGACTCCTTCGCGCTCCAGACCGGGGGCGCCGTGGCGCGGAGCGCCTTTCCGGATTTCGTGCAGAATTCCACGTGGGCGAAGGGGTTGGTCGTCGAGAACCCCACGACGGACATCACGGGGGAGGAGTTCCTCGCATGGCAGGTCGAGTTCTACTCGCAGGTGCTGCACCAGGACTGGCACTCTTTCTGGCGGAGTGTGGACGCCAACCACCTCCCGACCGCCCCGGATTGGACGACCGCGTTCAACGAGTTCTCCCAGGCGAGCGGGAATCCGCCGATGGTCGTCAGCTACGCCACGGACCCGGCGTACTACGTCTACACGTACAACGCCACTTCCCCGTTCCACGCCACCCTCTCCTACTGGAACGGGACGTTCTACGGATGGAAGACGACGTACGGCCTGGGAATCGTCCGCGGAAGCAGCCACACGACGCTCGACCAGGAGTTCATCGACTGGTTCCTCCAGGGAAACGTCCAGTCCGAGATCCCGCTCAATGAATGGGAGTATCCGGCCAACGCCACGACGCCGCTGCCCTCCGTGTACGCGAACGCCTTCCTCCCGAGCGGGGTCGTGGCGCTCAACAACGGGACCACCCCGGGCGCCGTGGCGTCGGCCCTGCCTGGCTGGCTCGACGACTGGCAATCGATGGAGAACGCGGCCGGCTGATGCGGCGACCGGAGCCGGGGCTCGCGGGGCTCGTTCCGCTGCTGCTCTTCGTCGGCGGATTCGCCCTCCTCCCACCGGTCCTCCTGTTCCTGATGGCGTGGAGCGCCGAGGGCGGCGCCACCGGGCTCTCCCAGCTTCTCGGCGACCCTCTGAACCAGGCTGCGATCGCCAACTCCCTCGTCCAGGGCGGGTTGAGCGCGGCGGCGGCCGTCGCGGTGGGCTATCCCGCCGGGGTGTTCCTCGGTCGGTACCAGTTCAAGGGTCGGGACGCGGTGCTCGCGCTGTTCTCGGTGCCGTTCCTCCTGCCCACGCTCGTGGTCGTCGCCGGCGTCGAGGACCTGTTCGGGCCGCTCGGTATCGTACGCGCGGTCGCGCCGAGCCTCGGGTTCCTGGGCGACGGCCTCGGCGGGATCCTCCTCGTGAACGTCTGCTTCAACCTCCCGCTCGTGGCGCTGTTGACCGCCGTGGGGGTGGAGAGTGCGGACTCCCGGCGGGAGGAGGCCGTGGCCGTGCTCGGCGGAGGGCCCGGGAGGTCGTACCTCGAGGTCTGGGGACCGCCCTCGTGGGTCGGGGCGGGCGCCGGCGCCTTGCTCACTTTCCTGTTCTCGGCGATGGCGTTCGCAGCGCCGCTCCTCGTATGCGGCCCCCGTTGTTACACCCTGGAGGCTCGGATCTTCACCCTCGACCAGCAGCTCGTGCAGCCGGGGGCGGCCGGCCTGCTCGCGTTGAGCGCGGTGATGCTCCTCGCCCTCCCCACGCTGTCCTACCTGTGGCTCGTGACCCGATTGCGGGAGCGAAGGTCGGCGAGCGAACCCGCCCTGCGGCCGGTCCCATGGGGTCGGCCCGTGGGACTCGCCCTGGCGGCGGCTACTGGCGCCGTCGTCGTATTGATCGGGAGCCTCGCCGCGGCGGTCGGGTTCCGGGCGCTCCATCCGGCCGCCGGGGGCCAGGGCGGGCTGTTCAGTCCCGAGGTGACCCAGCGTTTGGGCATCTCCAGTGTCGGCGCCCTCGGAAACACCCTGTTCTTCGCCGCCGGTGCCGCGGTCGTGGCCGTGCTCCTCGGGATCCTGGCCGGCTTCCTGATGCGCACCTACCCCCCTCTCGCCCGACCCGTCCAGCTCCCGCTGTTCCTACCGCTCCTCGTTTCGCCGGTCATCCTCTCGTTCTCGGTCGCTGAATTCTGGCGGCCCCTGCTCGGAGGGGAATCGGACGTCTGGTTCCTGATCCTCCTGAGTCAGGCCACGCTCGCCCTCCCGTTCGCGACGCAGAGCCTTTGGGTCGGCCTGCGTCGCGTGCCGGCGTCGTACGGCGAAGGCGCGCGCACCCTCGGCGCACGCCCGATGACCGCCTATCTGGACGCGGAACTCCCGCTGGTCCGGGGCGCGCTGCTGGCGGCCGCGGTCTTCGCGTTCGCCCTCGGGCTCGGGGAATTCACGGCCACCTACTTTCTCGCCACCCCGAGGTTCTCGACGTGGACGGTCGAGCTGTACCACCTTCAATCCCTGCGGGAGTACGCCGCGGCGGACCAGCTGGCGTTCGCCTTGCTGCTGCTGAGCTTCGTGAGCTTCCTCGGGTTGCTCGTGGGAGGTCGGCGTGTCCGGTTCTGACCTGCTCCGCGTCGAGGGGCTCTCCTCCGCCTGGGGAGCGACTCCGGTCCTTAGGAACGTCACCTTCCGCGTCACCGAGGGCGAGTTCCTCGCGCTCATGGGCCCGAACGGCAGTGGAAAGACGACCCTGCTCCGGCTGATCGCCGGCCTCGACCGGGCGGTTTCCGGGAGCATCCGGCTGCGCGGAGCGTCCCTCGACGGGGTGCCCGCCCACCGGCGCGGCATCGGGCTCCTGTTCCAGGACCCGGACCTGTTTCCGAACCGCTCGGTGTGGGAGAACGTCGCCTACGGTCCCCAGGTCCAGAAGATGTCCTCCCGGGCGGTCGAAGCGCGGGTGGAGGAGATGCTCGAACTGCTGCGGCTCCGACCGCTGGCGGACCGGCGGCCGGATCAGCTCTCCGGCGGCGAGCGGCAGCGGGCGGCCCTCGCCCGAACGCTCGCGCCCCAACCCGCGCTCGTGCTGCTCGACGAGCCGTTCGCCTCCGTCGATGCCGAAATACGGCTCGAGCTCCGCGCGGAGTTCCGAAAGGTGCTCGCCCAGCGCCGAACCGCCGCGATCCTCGTCACCCACGACCGGGAGGAGGCCTTGTTCCTGGGGGATCGGGTGGCCGTCCTCCTCGAAGGGGAGCTCCGGCAGACGGGTTCGGCCGAAGGCCTCCACCGCCACCCCGCCGACGAGGAGGTGGCGCGGTTCCTCGGCTACAATGTGATCGAACTCGACGGGGCCTGGCACGCGGTCGACCCGTTCGATCTGGAAGTCGCGGACGGTGGGACCGGGGGAATCGAAGTCGAGGTCGTGGCTTCGGGTTGGTCCCATCGGGGTCGAAGCGTCCTGGTCCGGGCGCCGGGGGGGGCGGTCTGGCAGATGTTCACCGCGTCCGATGCACCCCCGACCGAGGTGGGGAGTTCGCTCCGGATCCGGTGGCAGCGGGCCGTCCGCCTTGGGACAAGAGGGGTCCTAGACCAATCTCATATGGAGTGATGGTTCCTCCCGGGCGGTGTCCCGAGAACCCCCTCGTCGGATCGGTTGGCCACGGTGGGGCCCTGTCGCCATCGTGCTGATCTTTCTCCTGAGCGTCCTCCCGATGCCCTCCGGTTTCCTGGCCAACGGCCCGGGGCTCACGCCGGCGCGCGAGCACCCGGTCGCAGCCCCCGCCGCGCCCCGTGCCGGATCCCACGTCCTGTCTCACCCGTTGCCGAACCAGCCCGCCCCTGTGTTCCACGGACTCGCCCAGGGCGCGTACCGGTCGAACGGCGTCACTCCCGCGTCCTGGGGCGGTTCCAAGTTGCCCCCGGGGGCCCCGATCCCCAGGAACCTCCTCTCGCATCCGGCCAACTGGTCGGACCCCAACGGCTCCGGCATCAACTGGACGGCGCTCGCCAAGTTCTGCTACGGCGTCTGGCCGACCGGGGGCGGGCAGGCGCAGTACCTCGCCAACTGCTACGGCCACGATGAGCCGGGCCTCGATCCCTACTCGAACCTGCCGGGCAGCGGCGGCAACGTCAGCTGGAACATCACGCTCCCGACGGGCCGCAACGACACCGAGATCCAGTCGGCCCTCTACTCCGCGATCTGGTTCGGAATGGTGCTCACGGACCCCTACGCATGGATGGACCAATGTTTCCTGGAGCTCCAGTTCTACCCGGACAGCAGCTGGGGGCTGTCGCAGGGCAGCGCCGGGAACTGGGTGGGGGCGGCCGTCGCCTGGCAGATTGAAGCCGCCACCGGCGCCGAGGACCCGTGCTTCTACCAGCAGCTCACCGTGCAGGGCTCCTCGAACTATTTCAACATGTTCGGCGGCGACAACATCCGCGTCACGATGACGGGCTGGATCGGATCCCCGTACGGCGAGAACCTCACCATCACCGATGTCACCGGCGGCGGCACGTCGTTCGTCAACCTGTACAACTCGGCATTGTACTACCCCCTCGACCCGTCCTACCTCACGTCCAGCTTCCCCAACGCCCTGCAGTGGACCCCGGGAGGCGAGCTGCCCGTTTCCTTCGCGTTCGAGACGGGTCACTCCAACTCGAACTTCCCGAACACCAACCAGTACGGGGGGTGCAGCGCCGGCCCTCCCCCGCCGACCCCCACGAATCCGTCGGTGCCCTGCCCGAGCTACGACCCCGGCAGCTGGGCGAACGATACCGTCACCCCGTGGCTGATCCAGCCTCCCGTCTTCTTCAACGCCACCGCCCGGGAGACCGCGACGCAGGTGGGGTTCACCCAGGATTTCGCCGCGATCCTGTTCATCGACGGGATCAGCAACGGCGCGTGCCTCGGCCGCGACGGATCGGCCTGGTGCTCGTACCCCTGGTACAGCTTCTCGTGCCTTTGGAATGCCTTCGAGTTCGGCGCCACCGACTACCCTGGCGTGACCCGGGACTTCGGGAAGTACAACGAGTACCCCCGCCCGTTCCTCACCGATAGCGCGAATCTGGGCTACTACCCCCCGGGGAACTTTTCGGTCCCCGGGTGCGCGAGCCCCACCTATTCTATCGTAATCGGAGCCCTCGGCGGGAGCGGTGCCGGTACCGCCCGCCTCCTCGGCACGGGGACGACCACCTCGTCGAACGTCACCGGTCTCACGGTCGGCCAGTATGCGCTGAGTGCCGAACCGAGCCCGGGGTATCGGCTGATCCACTGGGTCACCACCGGAGGGGCGAGCGTCGACTTCACGAACAGTCCGTGGGCTTCCCTCAACGTGACCGGCAATGGGAGCGTCACGGCCGTGTTCGGCCCGATCACCGCCGGCACCGTGACGATCCATTTCGTCGACGAACGGGGATGGGGTTGGCAGGCCATCGGTCCGGGCCTGCTCTACGACCCGGTCCCCTCGACCAAGAGCCTCGGGGTCAACGGGTCGATCACCCTCTTGCCTGGAGTCTATTCGATCCTCGGGTACGCGAAACCCGGATTCAACTTCACCGCTTGGCAGTCCAACAACTCCGGAGCCAGCGTGGCGGCCGATGGGTTCCCGTACACCTGGCTGGTGGTGACGGGATCGACGAGCGTCGTCCGGATCAATGTCACGTTCACCCCGAGCTTCGCGAACGCATCGGTCACGATCTCCTGGTTCGGGGCCACCGGGGCGGTCACGTTCAACGGCCAGTCGGTAGGGAACGGCGCCGGGTTCAGCCTCGCGGTCGGCACGTACCCCCTCGTGGCCACCCCCTCGAGCGGAAACGCGGTCGGGTACATCAGCGCGGGCGGCATCGGCATCGTGCTCGACCAGCACGACGCGACGAATGTCACGGTGGAGGCGGGGTTCGTTTCGATCGTGGTCATGTTCGACCTGGCCGCGACGGTCACCGTCGCCACCGCCGGAGGGGATGGCAACGTGTCGATCGACGGTCTCCCGTTCGCCGGAAACCATTCGGCGGTGGTCCTGCCCGCGATCTTCGCCCCGGGGGAGTTCACCCTCTACGCCACCGAACCCACCGGGAAGGCGTTCTCCCGCTGGACGGTCGCCAACCCGGCGGACCTGTGGGTCGTCAATCCCAACGCCGCCGTCACCGCGATCTGGGTCAACACCTCGTCGACCCTCACCGCGCATTACGTCCCCGCGGCCTCGCTCTATCCGGTCGTGATCCGGATCTCGCCCGCGGGGTCGGGTTCCGTCTCCCTCGACGGAGGGCCATGGACCACCACCTCCCCGTGGTTTCTCAATCTCTCGGCCGGCGCCCACCTCTTGGAGGTCACCCCCGGGTCGATGTACGTCGCGTCCTGGACCTCCGCGGGGGGGCTCACCCATTCGGCGCCGCCCTCCGTGTATCCCGTGGGCGCCCAGCTCCTAGGCGTCGGCACCAAGCCGGGCTGGCTGAATGGCACGTTCACCCGGCCATCGGGGGTGTACTTCCCAGTGACGATCGTCGCCGAAGACGCGACCGGGAAGGTCAAGATCGACGGGGTCGCCCGCCCCAACGGGGGGACGATCGTCCTCCTCCCGGGCAGCCACACCGTCACGGCGAGTTTCCCGGCTCCGCTCGCCTTCGTCGGGTTCGAGGCGACCTCCAACCTGACGTTGGTGACGTCCCCCTTCGCGACGACGGTGAACGTGCAGGGCGCCGGCACCGTCTACGCGATCTCGACCTGGCCGATCGCGCTCAGCGTGAAGGCCAACGTGACCGGGGGCCGCGCGCCGCTCCCCGTCTCGTTCTCGAGCGGCGTGGCGGGAGCGAGGGCTCCCTGGACGATCACGTGGAACTTCAATGACGGATCGACCCCGGTGATCGGCGCGTTCGCGAACCACACGTTCGCCGTCGCCGGATTCTACAACGTGACGACCACGGTGATGGATTCGGTCGGCGGGAGCGGTTCGATGGTGACGCTGATCAAGGTCCTCCCTCCGGCCCTCACCGCGCTCGCCGTCGCCAACGTCACGAGCGGGATCGCCCCCCTCACCGTCTCGTTCGTCGGGCACGGGTCGAGCGGCGTCCCGCCCTACACCTACAACTGGACCTTCGGAGATGGTAGCGCGAAGGTCATCCAGCAGAACGCCACCCACACGTTCACCAATCCCGGGACGTTCACCGTCAACTTCTACCTCAATGACAGCGCGCGCCAGCACGTGGTCTTCCCCATGATGATCGTGGCCAGCTCCTCGCTGACCGCTTCGATCGCGGCGTCCCCTCTCTCCGGGGCGGCGCCGCTCGTCGTGAAATTCCAGGGGGTCGCCCACAAGGGGACCTCGCCGTACACGTACGCCTGGGCGTTCGGGGACGGCGTCGACGCGTCGGGCGCGAACGTGAGCTACACCTACCGGGTCGCCGGTACCTACAACGTCTCCTTACTGGTCAACGACCGGTTCGGGAGCCTCGCGAGCTCTAGCGTCGAAGTGAACGTCACCCCGCAGTTCTTCCCGCTCTCGGTCTCGATCGTCGAGTCTTCGGGGAACGTCACGCTCGGAAAATCCGTGACGATCCGCGCCGATGCCACCGGCGGCACCCCGCCGTACACCTACCTATGGGGAGGCCTGCCCCCGGGTTGTACCGGGGCCGGCGTCTCCTTCACGTGCACCCCGACGGCCAACGGCACCTACCAGCCGAACGTCACGGTGGGCGACAGCGCTCCGGGGGACTCGGCCTCGACCACGGTCCAGCTCATCGTCTACAAGTCGCCTTCCACGGGACCCGGCGGCCCGGGCTCCACCCCCACCTCGATCACGAGCGCGTCGTCCCTTGCGTGGGTCCCCTATGTGGCGATCGCCGTCCTGATCGGAGCGGGCGTCGTCGCGTTCGCGATGTACCGGCGACGGCCCCCCTCCTCGGCCGAGGGGGGCTCCGACGACGCGCCCGACCCGGGCGCAGAGTAGCGACGGTTCAGTCGGAATCGTCGCGGCGCTCGCGCCGCCTTGGGGGTCCCCGGCGGTCGCTGAACCCACCACGGCTCGGAGGGCGGCCGGAGCTTCGGAACCCGCCGGGTCGCCCTCGACCGTAGGAGGAGAATCCCCGGCTGCCGCCCCGCTCCCCGCGTCCGCCATCCGGCGAGCGTCGGGGGAGCGTGAAGCGGTTACCGCAGGAGTCGCAGATCCCCGTCACGCCCCCATCTTCGTTGGTCTCGAATCGCAGGGGTCCGCCGCACTCCCGGCACGGTCGGGCCCGCTCAGCCCCTCCGCCGCGGCGGTCGCCGCCCCGGTCGTCGTCGCGCGGACGGGCCCGGAACGCCGGTCGCTCCTCGCGCTCGGTGACCTCTTCCGGGGCGCCCGTGCGCTGGAGCTTGAAGACGAAAGTACGGTCGCAGACGTCACATTCCGCGGAGATCGCCCCGCGTCCCTTGAGCGAGAGCTCCGTCGCGGAGCCGCACTCCGGGCACTTGACCTCGATCGAGGGGGGCATGGAACCCTCCTCCGCGGAGACCGCGGGAGCCTCGGCCACCAGGGGGGGGCCGCCGGCGGAAAGGATCAGGATGGTGTGCTGGCAGCCCGAGCAGGTTCCCGTCTGCATCTGGGCGGCGGTGGGCACGAACTCGACTTGGGCGCCGCATTCCGGGCAACTCTTCTCCATGGGGGACCGGTAACCTGCGACCCGCGCCCCTACATTAGGAGCGCGCTCCGGCGACGGGGTCGCGGTTTTCCCGGGGACGTCCCGTGCTATCCCGGGCCTCGCCTCACGCCTCGAGCTCGAAAACCGCGTGGAGGATCCCGAACTCCTCCTCCATTCGGCGTCGCAGTTCGCGGACGACGGTCATGGAGGCCTGGACGCTCTGCTCGCTGACCCGGACGTGCGCGGTCATGCAGACCAGCGTCGGACACACCGCCCAGACGTGCACGTCGTGCACCTCCTGGACCGAAGGGACCGCGCGCACGCTGTCCATGATCCGGGCGACGGAAAGATGCCTCGGCACCGACTCGGTCAGCACCTCCCAGGTCCCGCGGAACAGGGGGAACGACTCGTAGACCAGGATGCCGGCGATCACGAGGGCGGCCCCGGCGTCGGCCGAGAGGTATCCGGGTCGAAGTAGCAGGACTAACCCGTCGGCGATGAGCGCGCCGGTGATCAGCAGGTCGCTCGCGAGGTGGACGATCACGCTGCGGAGGTTGAGGTCCTGGACCCTTCGCGGGACCCGGCCGAGGACCGCGAGGCTGACCGCCCGCAGCCCGAGGGTCGGGGCGGCGGCGAACAGGATCCACCACGGGTCTACGGCCCCGGCGAAGGAGGTGCCGGAACGCAACGCGACGACGGCGGTGAAGGCGAACACGAGGCCGGTTCCCAGCACGAGCGCCCCGTTGAAGAATCCCGCGAACACCTCGAAACGATGGGCCCCGAACGTGAGCTCGCGGTCGGCCCCCCGCTCGGTCGCGGCGAGGGCGGAGTAGGAGACCGCGAACGCCAGCAGGTCGGGGAGGTTGTGGACGGCGTCGACGGTCAGGGAGAGGCTGCGCGAGAACAGCGCCCCGATGGATTCGACCACCAGGATCCCGAAGGAGAGGACCACCGCGAGCCGGAGCCCGCGGATCACGCTCTCCTCGGCTTCGTCCTCGCCGTGGGTCAGCCGAGCCACTCGCTCTCCCCGGGGAATCGACGGGTTCGTACGGGGCAGATCCGCCGGGCCGGGCGCCCCATCCTAGGGGGTCGCGATGCGCGCCCCCGCGACGCAGCGAGTTCCCTCATCAGATGGGGCGCACCTGGGGCTCTGGCCACGGGCTCCGGAAGTCGGGCGCCACCTTGAGGATGCCCCCGACCCCTCGGAGGCCGGGTGAATCCGGACCAAAGGGCGCTCGACCCTTCGATGAGGCAGGGGCATCCTGCGGGAGGGCCCCACGGCGCCATCGAGATCGCGACCCTCGGAGGGTCGGGCTCCGGCGGACGCACCGTTCGACCTGCCGTGATGCCCCCGATTCCAATCCCCGCCGAATCTCGGGGCCCGCATCGCGGCCGCCACAGAACGAAGGAAGAGGTTCGGCGGCGGGGGAGCGATCGCCCTCCCGCCGTCGGGCGAGCGCCTACGCGATGGTGATCGATTGGAGCGTAGCACCGTTCCCTAGCGTGGCCATGTTGACGGTCGCGACCGAGGTCCCGGCCCACGGATGAAGGAGGTTCAGCTGGTCGGCGAACGCATACGTGTAGAGGTACAGGCTGATGACCAACACGTAGTGGTGGCTCTTGACCATGTACGACCCGTTGGTCCACGACGTGAACGGGGTGGCGCCGTTCCATGTGAACGCGTTGAATCCGACCGCGTTGTAGCCATACTGGAAGGCGTAGCCGGAGGAACCGGTGGTGTTCGAGCAGGTGGGGGTCCCGTAGTTGTAGCAGTCGGTGTAGTTCTGCCAGTAGGAGTCGTTGTACGCGTACAACGAGCTCCCGTTGGTGGAGTACCAGGTGTTGTTGTTCAGGTCCTGCAGGTACAGGTACATCGAGAAGTCGAGGTAGGCTCCGTCCTGGCAATAGCCGTACGAGTACGAGTTCAACGACGGATTGAAGTTCACGCTCTTCGCCGGGCAGCCACCGGTCGTGAACGAATCGAGCGTCGCGAGGTTGAGGGTCCAGCTCGAGCTGATCGAGTGGTTCCCGTTCTTGGAGACCGTGAAGGGAATGGCGATCAGGAGCCCGCTCTGCGCCGAGGCGGAGGAGGAGCCCCCGACGTAGCTAAGCGACTTGCCGCAGGCCGACGCCGAGGCGGAGTCGACGGCGGAGAGGCCGCCGGTCGTCGGGCTCCACTTCGGGACGTTGACCTTCGACTTGCCGCACCCGGAGGTAGACGAGGACGAGCTCGGCTGGCTCACGGTGTGCTTGTAGGCGGGCGTCATGACCTTGAGGGCATGCACGGCCCCGGCGCCGGCCGGGGCGAGTACCATCAGCAGGGTGACGGCGGCAGCGAACCCGGTGGTTCCGACGGCCATCGCTCGACCCGACCAAGAGCCCTGGGTTCGTCGCGTGTCTTTCCCGTACTCTCCCATATGTATTCTTTCCGGCCTCGAGGTCGACTGCGGCCATCGGCCGAAGGCCCTTGAGGCGAAGCGGCGAACCGAGTGGGGGTATTTAGCCCTGGGACCAGTCGACTCGGACCGCAGCGGACCCGTGAGCCGGTTCCGTCGGTCAAGGTCTCCCCGTCGATCGCCGTACCGAGGACCGAACGGGGCGGCGAAATGCCCAGCGAAGGAACAGGTGGCTTCCGCCCCTGCGGACCCCGACGAGCGAACCCCAACGCGGGTGATCCGGGGCAAATATCCGTCCGGCGACGAGGCCCGGCCGTCCGAGGGGATCCGTGCGTCCCGCGACCTGGGGGGCCAGCGTGAGAAACAGCTCGTCCAGCAGCTCCTCGGCGAAAAAGTCCCCCATGAGGTGGGGTCCGCCCTCCACCAGAACGAGCCCCCGGATACCGGTCGCCCTGACGGCGCCGAGCACCGCGGAGGCTGGAATCCGACCGGAGCGCTGCACGGGCGCGACCTCGACCGACGGGAGATCCTCCGCCCTTCCCAATTTCCTTGCCCCCGAGGTGGTCGTTACGATGAGCACGGGGGCTTCACCGCTCGCAAAGACGGGGAGTCGAAGGTCGAGCTCCCCGCTGGACGACACGAACACGTTGAGGGGAACGGGAGGCTTTCCCGCGCGCCGCCGGAGCTCGTCGTACTCCCAGGCCAACTTCGGATAGACGTGGGAGGCGCTCCAGATGTGCCGCGGGACGGCGCGAAGTGTGCCGGCCCCGACGACCACCGCGTCTGCCGAGGCGCGAAGGATTCCCATCAGGATCCGGTCCCGCGGGTCGAACCCCGTGATCTCGCCGCCGCTCGATCGCCCGGGCCCCAGGAGGGCGGTGACACCGTCGAGGGTGGTGGCGAAGTTGGCGATGACGAATGCCGGGGAGCCACTCTTTCGGAGACGCAGGGGGCCGTACACCTCGGAGAGCCGTCGGGGCAGGTCGACGAGCGGACCTCTCGTGTGATCGAAGAGAAGCTCGAGTCGGGCGAGGCGGGTCAATGGACACCGTTCCGAGGAGTGGGTCGATTCGGCCGGCGAGTGCGCCGGTGTTGAGCACATCGGGTCATTCGAAGAGCGTCTGGGGAAGTGGCCCGGCCGTATTACGGCAGGGCTCCCAGTTCAGCCCCTTCCGTAGCCCGGAATGACCGGCGCCTCCCCCGTCGCGTAACCCGTGAGCGGGCGTCCGGCTCGACGGGGCGACGCGGCGGCCGACTCTGGATGACCGACACCTTCCCCCGCGTTACAGCGTCCGCGCGATCGGGTCGCCCTGCGCCGTACCACGCGCGCGGTCGGATCGCACCTAGCGCGCGAGGAATCCGGTCGGGGTGGGAACGCAGCGAATGTCGAGCAGCCATTATGTACGTCGACCGGCTGGTCGATGCCCATGAAGGGTCCGCCAGGCTGGGCGTACAAGGCCTTAGGTATCCTCACGGGAGTGACGTTGCTCCTCCTCGTAACCCAGTACCTGCTCGGCCTTTGGACCGCTGCATATGCGCCGGCCACTTTCACCAGCGACACGACGTTTCCATCCCTCGACTGGCACTACAATATCGGGTTCATCCTCGGCCTCCTCTCGATCGCGGTGATCATCGTCGCCGCGCTCAGCCGACAGGTTCGCCTCATCGTACCGGCCGTGGTCCTCTTCGTGGCGGTGTTGCTTGCGGGGATGTTCGGTTCCCGATTCGTGGGAACCACTCCCAACGACCCGCGATTCGCTTTCGCGATGGGCGTGATGTTCCTGGTGGCCTTCGGAGCCGCGATGGGACTCGCGGGTCAGCTCGCCCGGAGGCGCTGGCCTTCGTCGGGTCCAACGTCCCCCGCCGGGGCCCCGGTCCCATCCAGTTAGTCCCCTAGTGAGGGGCGTCGTTCACATTCGGCGTGCAAACCCTGGTTCGTCCCGGGTTCGGGCATCCCCCGGAGCTTCTCTGTCGGCCCGGCTTGAGTGAAGACGTAACGAGGAACCCCCGCGGCAACCCGTTCGGGGTGATCGACCGAAAGGACTCGAGGGTGGAAAGCGTGCCCGGCAGAGGCGAGCGGTCCCCGATTTGGGGGGTGGTACCGCCGGATCTCGAGCGCTGCTCGAATCCGGTAGGGGGAACACTCCTCGCCGCGACGCAGCCACTACTTTTAAGGCCCCAAGCCCGTGCCGCGTCCATGCGACTGGTCAGCTTGGGCCTACTGGGAACCATCGGCGTGCTCCTCCTCGCCATACTGCCCGCAGCGGGCGCCGCCGCACCCCTCAGCGGTGTGGTCACGACGTGCAGCTCGACCTGGAGCTGCCAGTTCACCTTCAATACCTCGGCGGGCACGGGCTGGGCCCACGGCGTCGGGAACGCGGGCTACGGCAGGGCCGGAGTGATTTCTCTCCAGCTCCCGGGCGAGTCGAAGGCCTCGTACAATCTGAGCTACAACACCTGGATCGGCAGCCTGATCGGCACCTACACCTATTGGACCGAGGGGCAGTTCTTCGGCACCGACGTGAACACGGGGTACGTCGTCTTCGGCAATACCAACACGAACTACACGATCACCTGCCACGGCCACAGCGGCCACGGCGGGGGATGCACCTACACGTACACCACGGACAATGGCACGATCGTCGTCCGCTTCACGCACGCCGAGCAGACCATGACCTCTCTGTCCTGCTCTCCGACCAGCATCAACGTGGCCGGCAAGACGACCTGCACCGCCACCGTGACGAACCTCTGGAACAGCACGAACTACCCCGCGGGGAAGATTCACTTCGCGAGTTCGGGCGGAGGAAAGTTCTCGAACATGGGGACGTGTACTCTCTCCTCCAACGGCACCTGCACGTTCACTTGGCATCCGTCCGATAATACCTGCAGCTTCTCGACCCTCTCTGCGACCTACGGAGGGACCGCCAAGTTCTACCACAGCAGCGGATCGACGCTCGAGGGCGTCACCGGCGGTTGCTAGGTACCCCATGGTCGCCCCCGCCTCCCCGTGAGGGGGGGGCCAGCCACGCCAAGCTTGCCACAGGGCCGCGCGCCCCTCGTCGCCGGTTCCTTCGTCCTCAGGCGACGTGCGTCGCTGGAACCTCGGCCGAGGTCGATTGCCTCGCCGAGAAAGAAGGGGGACGCCCGTGCCGGGAATCGCCCCAAATCTGAGACTCGAGGGTTCGTTCTCGAGGACGATTCAATCCTCCACCTCGCGTGGCCGATCCGCGACGGCGGCCCTTCCGTGGGCGATGAACCCGATCAAGTCCTTCGACGACTTTGGTCGATGTCGGCGAACTACCACTTCGCCCTCGCGCACCTCCCAAGCGAGGACGTCCCCCTCCTGGATGCCGACCTCATCTCGGACGGCCCTGGGGGCCACAGTAAGGTTTCCCTTGGAGACTTCGGACTCGCTGAGAACGGTGAACTACAGGAGGCCAACAATGAGTCCTGATCGTCACCAGGTCGCGCGGTTCTAACAGAGGGAAACGCCCGTGATGGGATTCCCTCCAATTCTAGGGTGTCGGGATTCGTTCATTAGAGACCGAGAGTGCGGATCACGGCCCCGGCCGCCGAATTCAGATGGTGGTGACCCCCGGCAATCCGGCCAAGGCCGCATCACTGGTGTAGAGTTCGGCGCCAAAGCGGCGCGCAGTGGCGAGGATCTGTGCATCGGAGAGGTGCAGCCGGTGCGCGAGACTGAAATCCGCGGCCTCGAGGGCGATATCTCGGTCTATCGCAACCACCCGTGTTCGGTCTAAGGCGGCTACGTCCCGAAGTGCGGTTTCCTCACCGAGCGCGCCTTTCACCCGCTTGTAGACCTCACACAAAACGACGACCGAGGTGATGATCGCCTGGACGTCCACCCGATCAATCACCCGGTTGTAGTCAGGGGCCTTCGGCCCCCCCATGAACCGCTCGATCCACCCATAGCTGTCGATGCAGATGGGGTGCGCCGGTGCCCTATCAGAATCGGTCATTCTTGTCCCGGAGTTCCTTGAGCTCCACGCGCGCGTGCATCCCCTTTGTCTTCTCGAAAGGTGCGATCGGCACCAAGTGGAGCACCCCGTGCTTGACGATGACGGCGAGTTTGTCTCCGGGCCGAATGTGCTGTTCCCTACGTACTCGTTCGGGGATGACCACCTGGAACTTCGGCGAGACCGTGACCGCCTCCATGGATGCCGTATGAGTGGCATGACAGGCAGATGGATGATGATTTCGTCGTACGTATGGTCCATCGACAGCCTTGGCGAATTCCTGCCCGACCGCTTCGAAGTTCGTCCGAGGGAGGCCACTTCAGCCTGGGGAACCCATCTAGGAGGTGGGGGGCATTCACGAATCGGGCACATTGTCTACCCGGGGCAGCTGTTCCGCTATCGTTTCATCGTCTCAGCCGGAGGGTGAGTCGACCCCTTCCGGAGCCCTACCCGAGTGAGCTGACGCGTGCTGGACTACGATGACTAGAGCCGGCAGAGCCTGCCCCGGGACCTGGAACATAGGAAATGTTGAGCTTAGGGCCCAATAGGCGGATGGGCCCGGTCCCAGAGTCGGGGTGAGAATTCCACCTCGAGCCGAAGTGGATCAGTGTGAGAAGGACGGGAAGCACATCGGCCCCCTTCTCCGCCAATTGCCATCTCGTGTAGGTCCGAGTTCGCTCCGCTCGGATGATGAAGCCGCTTCGCTCGAGCTCGGAAAGCCGCATGGCGAGTATTCGTTTGCTCATCCCGGGGGTCGTTCGAAGCAGCTGGTTGAATCGCTGTGCCCGACCGAGAGCGATGTTCATCAGAACGAGCAGGGCCCACTTCCGACCTAGTACTCCGAGGCTGGCTTGTACGGGATAGGCCGAGAACTTGAGCTCGATGAAAACATGCTGCCGGCGGCGAGATGCTGCGACCAATTCCGACCTACTTCGATTCGCCTACCGACACTTATAGGCCGAGGCTGATAAGGGACTCCAACGGAAGGGGACCCAATGGTCTATCTGAAGGATGAAGGAAGCACGTTCGACGCTCCAATCGATGTCGTTTGGAAGTACGTTTTCGGAGGCGAGGGCCACGATGGCGCTCACAAGACGACGCGGAACCCCAAGTTCGAGAAAGTTTCGGAGATAACGTTCATCTACGGCTCCGAACGGCTCTTACGGGGTAAGTGGGCACCTGATCGAATGCGGATTTCCATGTTCCCCCCCGTCTCGGTGGTCACGGAATGGCTCGAGGGGGTGCTCGCGGGATCGAAGCTCGTCTACGTTTACTCCCCGCATGGGGACAAGACTCGAATCGATGTGTACGGCGAGTTTACGTCAATGACGCTCCCGACGAGCGAGGTCGAAGCGGCTGCTCGAGACTTTCTGCAGAGCGAGTACGACGCCGACGCTCCCGCGATCCGGGCTTTCCTGTCAAAGGAGAAGGGAACGGCCCGAAAGTCTTAGCCCAGGCTTGAAGCCGGTGGCTTCCCTCAGGGCGAGTTCTTCGTGAGCCCACCGTTTCGCCGACAGGAGGGTGAATCTTTGCGGGACGATGGCATGGTCTAACCCCCCCCACAGTAGGAGAGCCGGGGCCGAAGGTCGCTGATCGACTCCACCGGGGTCCGAATCGGCCCGAGGTGAAGTCGGATCTTCGAATGAGCTGGTGGGGCTTCGGGCGGGGAAAGGGGAACGCCCGTGCTGGGATTTGAACCCAGGTCTGAGGCTCCGCAGGCCTCTAGGATAATCCAGTGTAGCGGGGCGGGAGCGAATCCCGCACCCCGTAGCTACCCCACACGGGCATCGGAGATGTTCTGTTCCGTCCCCGGCGCGCCGAGGAGGGTCCAATATAAAAGCGGGGCGAGGGATTTGGGCTCGCGGCGGAGGACTTTATACCGCGGGGGGGTCCGTCGACCTGTCCGCGCCCCTCGGGGTGCGAGCGCTAACCGATGGAGGAGGGGAGCCTGTCGGACCCCTGGCCTCGGCTGAAGGGGTTGCCGATGGGCACCACTGTCGAGCTCGCGGGCGCCGACGGGCGGACATGGCAGGGCACCCTGGTGCCCTCGCACGAGCTTTCGGGGGAGCGCATCGTACAGCTGAAGCTGGACTCCGGATACAACGTCGGGATCCGGGTCCATCCGGCCGACCGTCTGGTCGTGCTCGAACGACCCGCTCGCGCCAACGGGGAGCCATCCGCATCCGGTGCTTCGCCGGCGCCGGAGATCTTGCCGGGTCACGTAGCGCTGCTCACTACCGGTGGGACGATTGCGTCCCGGGTGGACTACCGGACTGGCGGGGTGCGTCCGGTCCGTGAGGAGTCTGAGATCCTATCGTTCTACCCCGACCTCAGCCGCGACGGCCCCGTCCACGTCATTCCGGTGTTCGACCGCCTGAGCGAGGAGATCTCCCCACCCGATTGGGCGACCCTCGCCGCCCACGTGGCGGAGGCGTTCCGTCGGGGGGCCCACGGCGTGGTCATCGCGCACGGCACGGACACCCTGGCCTTCACGTCGGCCGCCCTGGCCTTCCAGCTCCGCAGGCTTCCGGGGCCGGTCGTGCTGGTTGGGGCCCAGCGTTCTCCGGACCGCCCCTCTTCCGACGGGCCGGGCAATCTGCAGGCCGCGGTCCGGCTCGCGCGCCATACCACGCTGGGGGAAGTGGTCGTGCTCATGCACGCGGGGCTTTCCGACGATCGCTACGCGATTCATCGTGGAACCCGCGTTCGCAAGATGCATTCGAGCCGTCGCGATGCGTTCCAGAGCCGCAACGGACCGCCGCTCGGATGGGTGGGGGCGGAAGGGGTCGTCCTCGACCAGCCGTACCGGTCGGCCGAGGCCGGGGAGGTCACCGTGGAGCCGCTCGAGTCCCGGGGCGGCATCCTCTGGTCGTTCCCCGGCCTCGATGCGGCGTCGGCGGCCCGTTTCGTCGAGCCCCTGCGGGGGGTCGTGCTCGCGGGAACCGGACTCGGCCACGTCAGCTCGATCCACCTCCCGTGGATCCGCGAGGCGGTGAAGCGCGGGGTCGTGGTGGCGATGACGACACAGTGTCTGGAGGGTCCTGCCGATCCGTTCGTGTATGCGACGGGCAGGGAGCTACTACGTGCGGGCGTCCTCTACCTCGACGACCTGCTTCCGGAAACGGCGTATGCGAAGATGCTCTGGGCGCTCGCGGCGTCGACCGACCCCGTCGAGGTCCGACGCCTGATGAAGCTCGACCTCGCCGGGGAGTTCTCGCCGCGGCACAGCGTGGGGGGCCCCGCGTGAAGGCGGGCCTCGAGGTCCACCAGCAGCTCGCGACGAACAAGCTGTTCTGCGCATGTCCGTCGGAGCTCTCCGAGTCGGTGACCGCGGTCGTCCGACGGAGGCTGAGGGCGACCGGGGGCGAGAGCCACCAGATCGACCCCGCGGCCGCGTTCCAGGCGGCCCGGGGGCTGACGTACGCCTACGAGGCGGTGACGACGAGCTGTCTCGTTGACCTCGACGAAGAGCCCCCCCACCCCCTCAACGAGGACGCGCTCAACGTCGCCCTTACGATGGCGCTCCTGCTCCACGCGCGTCCGCTCGACGAGGTCGAGGTGATGCGGAAGATCGTGGTCGACGGGTCGAACACCGCCGGCTTCCAACGGACCGCGCTCGTCGCGGTCGATGGGTTCGTGGAGGTCGCCGGTCGCCGATACAGCACCCCGACGATCTGCCTGGAGGAGGACGCGGCCCGCAAGGTCGGGGAGGAGCAGGACGAGCTCGGGTACCGGCTCGACCGGCTGGGGATCCCCCTCATCGAGATCGCGACGGGTCCCGAAATCCGCTCGGGCGCCGAGGCCCGAGAGGTCGCCGAGGAGCTGGGAGCGCTTCTTCGGGCCACGGGCAAGGTCCGGCGGGGGATCGGAAGCATTCGCGAGGACCTCAACGTCTCGACGGAGGGCGGGGCCCGGGTCGAGATCAAGGGGGTCCAGGAACTACGATTGCTCCACCGGTACGCGGAGATCGAGGAGGAACGCCAGAAGGTGCTCCTAGGGGTGCAAGGCACCCTCCGTGATCGGAAGGTCCTGCCCCCGGAAGGGTTGCCGATGGATGTTTCGGACGCGCTTCGTCCGGTGGCGTCCGGGCCGATGGGGGAGGCCCTCGCCCGTGACGGACGCGTGATCGCACTCGGACTGCCCGGATTCTCCGGGCTGCTGCGGTCCCCCCCCGGGTCGGGCGAGCGCCTCGGCCGGGAACTCGCGGACTCCGCACGGGCCGCGGGGCTTCGCGGGCTATTCCATTCCGACGAGGTCCCCGCCCAAGGCGTCGATGCCTCGTGCGCCTCGACGCTGCGTGCACGGCTCGGCCTGGGACCAGAGGACGCATTCGTACTGTTCGCGGAGCGGCCGGTCGGCTCGGCCGAACGGGCCGTCGCGGCGGTCCGACGTCGTGCGCGACAGGCGATCGAGGGGATCCCCTCGGAGACGCGGGACCCGTTGCCGGACGGAAGGAGCCGGTACTCCCGCCCCCTCCCGGGTCGGGACCGGATGTATCCGGAGACGGACGTGCCGCCGATCCCAGTGACCGCCGAGCGTCTCGATCGCCTGAGGGCCTCGCTCCCCCAGCGTCCGGAGCTCGTGCGAGCGCGGATCGTCCGGGAGACCGGGCTCGGCGGCGAGCTGGTTCGACAAATGCAGCGCTCCGGCGACCTCGAGCTGTTCGAGACGCTGGTCGGCCAGGGGCATTCCGCCGGGTCCGTGAGCCGCCTGCTTACGCAGGACCTCCCCGCGGTGCGCGAGCAGGTGCCGAGCGGCTCGGAGCGGTTCTCCGGGAGCCTGCTGGACTCGGTGCTCACCGAACTCGACCGGGGGGCGTTCTCCAAGGAAGGGCTCCCGCCGGTGCTCCTTGCGCTCTCGAGAGGCGCCGTCTCGGTGGAGGAGGCGATCCAACGGGCGGGGCTCGCCCAGATGTCGACGACCGAGCTGCGCGAGGCGGCGAACCGACTCGTATCGGAGAACCGCGCGATGATCGACGAACGAGGGCCGGCCGCGTTCTCGCCGCTCATGGGGGACCTCATGCGCGCCGTGCGGGGCCGCCGGGACGGCAAAGAGGTCGCCGAAGCGTTGCGGGCTGCCCTCTCCGATCGTCCGGCGCCGACCGGCGGGGCGTAACGGGGGGCCGCGGGCGGTGGTGCCACGGCGCGGCTCCGGCTCGCGTCCGATCCGGGCGGTGGTCACCGACATAGACGGCACCCTCACCGATCACGATCGACGCCTCGACACGAAGGCGGTCGAACTCCTTCGGACGCTTCACGACGCCCAGGTCCCGGTCTTCCTCGCGACCGGCAACGTGCTTCCCATCGCCCTGGCGCTCCATCGGTCGATCGGTCTTACCGGGCCGATCGTCGCGGAGAACGGGGGGATCCTCTACGAGCGCCGGGACGGGGTCGAGCACATCGAGCGGCTCGCGAGGCGCGCGCTCGCGCTGACCCAGTTCCGTCGACTCCGCCGGCGGGGGTTCGACCTTCGGCCGTTGTTCACCGACCGATGGCGCGAGACGGAGGTCGGGCTCGAGCCGAATGTCGAGCCCGGCGAACTCGCCCCCTTCCTCCGAGGAACCCCCGTCCGGGTGGAAGGGACGGGGTTCGCCATCCATCTCATGGAACGGGGGGCCGGGAAGTTGCCGGCGCTGCGGCGAGCGCTGCGGACCTCGGGACTGACCCTCTTCGATTGCCTCGTCGCCGGGGACGGGGACAACGACGTGGCGATGCTCCGGGCCGCGGGCTGGGCGGTCACCTTCGCTTCGGGAAGCCCGAGGGCGAAGAAGGCGGCCGACTACGTCGCCGACGCGTCGTCCTCGCAGGGTTTCGTCGAAGCCCTTAAGGCGAGCGGGGTGGTCCCGGGCCGTGGCTCCAGTCGGAGGAGCGACGATGCTCGTCGGTAGCTGCGCACGCTGCGGCGCGCCGGCGACGCTGCGCTGCACCTTCTGCGGGCGCACGTTCTGCCACAACTGCTTGGACGCCGACGAGCGGGTCTGTCCGGAGTGTCACGCGATGCAGAAGAAGCAGAAGGGACCGACGGGGATCCGGCTCCCCCCCTCACGCCGGGGCTGAACGCGCTCGGCGCGCCGTTCGGGCCGGCTAGTATTCCGCTCCGGGGAGCACGAACGGGCCCCGCGGGGCCCCGCGCGCGACGAGGAGGAGGACGACCCCGACGAACCCGGTGACCGCTCCGAAGGCGGCGGTCGCCCAGGCGTACGTCCCGAGGTGGGTGGTGATGAGCGAGGGGCCGACGGTCCATCCACCGGACGGGGCCGTCGCGTGGAGCGCGAGATTGAGCGACAGGGCGAGGCCCCAACCGAGGACGATGAGCACCCCCCCGGCGATGAACAGGCCGATCCGGTCGTCTCCGCCCGGATCCTCGGAAGGAACGGCGGGCGTCTCCTGCAGGTCCGTCACGGGCGTCGATGGGACGATCCCATCGTAATATCCGTTGCCCCGCACCCCGACCGGTCACCGCGCGGTGCGTCGTGACGCTGGGGGCCTCCCGGAGCTCGGCGACGACCGTTCGCCTAGGCGAATCCGGGGACCGACTTGGAATCCTTGCTGCCCATCTTGACCGGGGCACGCCGAAGTTCCTTCGGGCACTCCACCAGCCGGACGAGCGGCGCGGACTGGACGATGTAGGCCGGGAGGCCGGTGTTCGGGTCGTGGCCGGCGCGCAGGATGTTCATGATCTCGAGCTTGACCTCGATGATCGAGCCGTCCTTCAGCTTCAGGCGGACTTTCGCATCGCCCTCGATCGCCGTATAGTCGACGATCTCGGCGTTCGATAGGTCCGGTTGGGGACCCCCCTGTCCTCCGATCATGAGTTCCTCGCCGCGACCCGCGCCTTCAGCAGGAGCCTCGGGTCCTGGCCGTCGACGGTCAATCCCATCGAGGTGCAGGTGCCGATGACCTGGTTGACCTTCTCCTCGACGCTGCGGCCGAACAGGTCCGCGCCCTTCGCGTCGGCGATCCGGCGGACCGCCTCGAGCGATACGTCGCCCAGGACCTCGCCTTTCGGCTTCCCGGATCCCTTCTCCTTCCCGGCTTCCTTCAGGAGCAGGGCGGCGACGGGGGGTCGGCCGACCTCGAGCGTGAAGGCGCGGGTGTTCGCATCGACCTTGATCAGCACGGGGACCCGCATCCCCTCGAACTGCTTGGTCTGTTCGTTGATCTTCTGGACGACCTGTGCGACGTTCACGCCGAGCGGCCCGAGGGCCGCTCCGAGCGTCGCGCCCGCGGCCGCCTTTCCTCCCTCGACCAGCACACTGACTTCAGGCATTCTTGCCTCCTCCTCCCTTCTCCAGCATGCGGACGTGGTCTCCCCGCACCGTGACGGGGATCGGCACGACCGCTTCGATGAGCTCGACGGTGATCTCCTCCTTGGCCTGGTCGATCTTCCGGACCCGGGCCTTCTCGCCCTTGAACGGCCCGGCGATGAGCTCGACGATCGCCCCTTCGACGAACCCTTCGACCGTGATCTTCGGGACGAGCAGGGGCTCGACCTCCTTCAACGTGGTCTCCCCGGCGACGAGTCCGCGGGCCTTGCGGATCCCCTTGAGCATCTCGTGGACGCCCTCGAAGCTCATCCCCTCGGCGAAGACGTACCCGCGCAGCGCGGCCGGCACCAGCAGGGCGAAGACGACGTCCGGCTTCTCCTCGGCCCGGGCGAGGAGCGTGTCGGCGACCTCGCGCTCGTAGCCTCGGGAGGTCTTGATGGCCAGGACGGCCTGGCGGGCGACGCACGACAGGATCGATTTCGCCGGGCGGCTCCCGTCCTCCCACTGCGCGGAGAGGCGGATCTCGACCTTGTCGCCATATCGGACCCCCACCGGGGCCGTGATCTCGAAGGAGAACGGGACCGGGACTCCGGGTTGGAGGGTCACCGTCGATTGCTGCTTCGCCCCCACGATCTCCTGGAAGCTCCGCTTGCCGGGGGGGAGCCAGGAGACCGGCCACTCGGCGCCCTCGCCCGGATAGGTCGACGTGTAGGCGATCTCGACCTGAACCGTCGCGGCCCCCGCGTTGGGATGCGCGCTCGAAAGGACCACGGAGAGGGTGGTGATCGTGCCGGCGGTGACGGGGCGCATCGCGTCGTCGGCGACCTTGAAGGAGAGCAGTCCGGGCAGCTCCGCCTTCGGCGGGGTCGGGGGAGCGGCCGTCACGGCGGTGCCGGGGGTGGCGGCCGCCGGCCCCTTTGCGGGGGCGACGGCGGCGGGGCTCTCCCCGCTCAACAGACCGATGCCCTCCTCCGGAGGATTTGCCCGCATGGATGACCGTCCCGCCGATCCCTACAGGCCCTGGAAGTAGTTCGTCCAGAGCCAGGGGCCGGCCTGAGAGAAGAAGATGTAGATCATGAACCCGACGGAGCCGATGATCACGGCGCCGAGCGCGGTGACCTCGAGGACCTTGACGTACTCGTCGACGGCGGGCTTGCGCGCCATCCGCAGGATGCGCCCGTACTTCCCGTGCCCGACGTTGCGTAGCCGCCCGTCGAACTGGTCCTGTACTTGCCGTGCGCGGTCGAGGAATGCCATGGTGCACCTAACGGACGAGGTCGATCTCCGGACCGGACTTGCGGGCCGAGGCAGCCCCGCCGGGGGCCCCTCCGAAAATCTGGGGGGATTTAACTCCGGTGACCACCAACATCACGCGGATCGTGCTCTGCATCGTCGGGTCGACGGCGGCCCCCCAGATGATCCGTGCCGTCGGGGAGATCGCTTTCTGGACGACCTCGGCGGCCTTCTGCGCCTCGCTGACGGTCATGTCCGGGCCGCCCGTCACGTTGATGAGGGCGCCGGTGGCCCCCGCGATGTCCACGCGAAGGAGCGGGGAGTTGATCGCCTCGAGGACCGCGTCCTCGGCCCGGTTGTCGCTTTCGGACTCGCCGATGCCGATGAGGGCGACGCCGCCGCCCTTCATGATCGTCCGAAGGTCGTTGAAATCCAGGTTGACGAGGCCGGGGCGGGTGATGATCTCGGTGATGCCCCGGATGGCACGGGCGAGCACGGAGTCGGCCACCTTGAATGCGGTTTGGATCGGTAGACGGGGCACGAGCTCCAGGAGACGGTCGTTGGGGATGGTGATCACGGTGTCGATCGTCGAACGCAGCCGCTCGAGTCCCCACATCGCGTTCTCGGCACGGACGAGCCCCTCGGAGGTGAACGGTAGCGTGCAGACGGCGATCGTGAGCGGATTGCCGCCGTTCGCGTCCTTGGCGAGCTGGGCGACCACCGGCGCCGAACCGGTCCCGGTGCCTCCCCCCAGACCGAGGGTGATGAACACCATGTCGCTGTCCGAGAGGGCCTTCTTGAGCTCCTCCTCGGCCTCGTGGGCCGCCTGCTCCCCGACCTGGGGGAGTGCGCCCGCCCCGAGACCGCGGGTCAGCCTGCGCCCCAGGAGGATCTTCTTGGGGGCATGGATGGCGAGCAGGTGCTGAGCGTCGGTGTTGCACGCGACCATGTCGGCGCCGGAGAGTCCCTCCTCCGCGAGCCGATTGATCGTGTTGCATCCTCCGCCCCCGCAGCCTACGACCTTGATGTTGGTCTTCAGGGAGGCAAGGACCGACTCCAGTTCGGCGTCGTCCGCCCCGGGAGCCGGGGGGCTCGGCACGCCGCGCTTGGGGTCTTGCGGAAGGTGGGAGAGAATCTCCTGGGCTAGCGGTCGCATGACGGTAATCCTCGAGGCGGGGAGCAGACACCATCTTATAAATCGCTAGCCGAGTCGGGAGGCTCGGATTCCTCTCGGTTCCGCGGTCGTTCCACCGAGGGGGAATCGCCGTCGGGCGAACGCACCGGGCGCCCGCGGTCGGTGGAACGCCGTCCGCTCGGCGTGACCATCGGAAACCGGACGCCCCGCCGTTCTCCGAGGGAGGGAAATCTCTCCAGGCCGGTCGTGGGACCCGACGGAAGCTCGACCCCCCATGGCGCGGTGGTCGCGGGCTATATCCCCGAATCCGTCTCGCGGGTGGGGTCGGCCTTGGACTACGCCGCGTGGGCGCCGTACTACGAGCGGATCCGGCTCGAGCTGGGATTCGACCTCGCCCGCGAGCGCTCGAGCGCCGACCGGCTGCTCGAGCTCCTGCCGGCCGACGCGCCGTTGGATCCGTTGGGGCATCTCCAGGGGTTGGTCCGGGGACGCGACGCCATCGTGGTGGGCCTCGCCCCCCGTTGGGGTGCACCCCCGATATGGGTGCTACCCGCGGGCCGGACCCACCCGGTCGTGCTCGCCGCCGACGGCGCGGCGAGCCGGTGTCTCGACGCGGGGATCGTGCCCGAGATCGTCGTCACCGACCTCGACGGGCCCGTGCCCGCCGAGGTGCTGGCGAACTCGAAGGGTGCGGCCGTGGTATTGCACGCTCACGGGGACAATCTCGAGGCATTGGACCGATGGGCGCCCGAGTTCCACCGGAACGTCGTGGGGTCATGGGCCGGGAAACCCGAGCCGCGACTCCTCGACGTCGGCGGGTTCACCGACGGTGACCGGGCCGCCTTCCTGGCGAGCGCGCTCGGCGCGCGTCGAGTGCTCCTCTGGGGATTCGAGTTCGCGAACGTCGACGAGGAGCCCCCCGGGCAACGCCTACGGAAGCTGGCGAAGTTGCGGTGGGCACGCGAGGTGCTCGGGGTGTTGAGCCGCTCGGGCGCGGCTCCGCTCCTGTGGTGGAGACGGGACGGGGCGATCGTGCCCTATGAGGTCGGGATCAGCGGGGCATCGACCCAGTAGACCGCCTCGGGGCCGTTCTCGTATACCGCGACGAAAGGGGGGGCGTCGAACCAGGCGCTCGCGTTCGCGCTGAGGGGGAGCGCAGGAGCGCTCGGGTCGAGGGCGACCCCGGTATCTCGCATGGTCTCGTCGACCGCGACGGCGTTGATGGGCAGCAGCTTCGGTAGCGTGTGCGGCGCGTTCGCGCCTCGTAATTCGTCCATCGCCGCCTTAGGATCCTTTCCCACGAAGAGGGCCGGGGTCGAGTCCCACGTCGCCCGATTCCCGTCAAATCCAAAGATCATCGAACTCAGCCGATGGTCCGAAGCGACGACGGCTCCGGCCGGGATCGCCGACCCGACCCACATCCAGAGCGCGGCGTCCTGCGAGGTCAGTCCCTCCTGGAACCCTCCGAAATCCGATGGGGGTGGGTACACGATCGCGGCGTTGGCGGCCAGCAGGACCACGAGCCCGAGCGAGCCGGCGATCAGTGCCTGCCGGCCGGAGCGATCGCCCCACCGGGCCACGAGGCGGCCGCCGCCCACGGCGATGAGGAGGCCGACGGGGATGAGCAGGTACTCCGGGTGCCGGGAGGGGAGGATCTCCGGATTGTTCGTCGAAAGCGCGAACAGGGCGGAGAGCCCGAGCGCGAGGAGCCAGGCGATCGCCAACGGGCCGATGCGGCTCACGGTGACCAGGCGACGTGTCCCCGAGGCGAGCGGGATGCTCACGAGCAGGGGTGCGAAGAAGACCACGGCGGAAGGCACGGTCGTCTGTGCGGTGGCCGGAAGGGGGACCACGATGAGGAGCCCCACGCCGAGGAACAATCCGCTCAGGATCACGACCGCATCGCGGAGCAAGCTGCGGTCGCTGGGGAATCCTACGCGCGCCCGGGTCGAGCCCGCGGACCTTCGGCGCCTCCACCGAATGAGCTGGGCGAGGACGACCATCCCCACGACCGCTCCGCCACCCAGCGCGACCACCACGGCTCCCGCGGGGAGTCCGTGGGACCCCTCGGAGAGGATCGGAAGGAACGGCGCGGCGTAGGCGCTCCAGTAGGCCAACATCCCGAGGACGAACGCGGTGAGGAAGGCTAGCTCGCGGGCGGGGAACCTCGTGCTCCACAGCCCCGGCTTCCACAGCTCGAGCAGGACGAACGACCCGAGGGCGCTCGCCAGGAAGAAGTAGCTCGACAGGTGGTGGGTGACCACGAGCGACGCCGCGGTCAGGGCGAGGGGGAGGTACCAGCGCCGGTCGCGCCGCCCCTCGACGAACATCCAGAGCGCCCCGATCACGAGGAAGTCCCCGAGGGCGAGGGGCGCCGGATGGGCGAGGGAGAACATCCTCGGCATGAAGACGGAGGCGAACCCGGCGCCCAGGATCGCGACCGAGTCGTTCGGGAAGAGGCGGCGGAACAGCAGGAACAACGGCAGGACGGACAGGACGGACAGGACCGGGACGATCGTCGTCAACGCGGTGAGCGGGTCGACGCCGAACGCCTGGGAGCCGGTGGCGGAGAGCAGGAAGATCCCCGGAAAATTCGGGTAGGCGAAGCCCCACCCGAGGTACGACGCACCGGTCGGCACGTGGCCCGTGGAGACGAGGGCCGATGTCAGATGGTAGTACTCCCCGGTGTCCGAGCCGAAGATCGCGAAGGATAGGCGGGGCTCGAGCGAGAGGAAGACGAGGAGCAGGCCGAGCGAGAGGAGCCAGCAGAGATGGCCCCGGTCCATCGTCCGCTCCATCGCGTCCCTCCCGTGCGGGAGCGGCGTCCCGAGCTATAATCGGGGCGCCCCGGAGCATCGCGGAGGAGTTCGCGCAAAATTGCGAGCCATACTCATAAATAGGAGGGCCAAGTGGGGCGCCAATCGAGGTGATTCCGATTCCTTCGTCGGCCAAGGGGAAGAAGCCGAAACCGTCGGCGAAGAAACCTCATCCCGCGACGAAGGCCAAGCCCTCGCGACCCGCGGCCCGGCCCCCGGCCCCGCACTCTACGAAGGCACCGGCCAAGCCCTCGAAACCCTCCCCCAAACCCTCCAAGCCCGTGGGGAAGCCGACCGGCGGTTCGGCCCCCGCCAAGCCCCCCGCGGCGCCGGTCGGTCCCCCGCGGAGCCCCGACGCGCGGCGCCACGTGCTCTCGCTCTCCTTCCTGCGGGACGGGGACGAGTTCATGGCGCGGCTCGAGACGGATGCCGGCCAGATCACCGAGCTGAAGAACCGTTCCCTCGACCAGCTGCTGACGCTCGTCGCCAACGAGCTCGAAGACCTGCTCGAGTGATCAGGACCTGCCGCGGCCGAGCGGCGGGGAGAACGGGCCGTACAGGAGCCCGGACTCGAACACGTAGTGGCGGGCCCGGCCATCGGGCGGGGTGAGCCGTACCAGCTCGGTCGGCGCCGGGGTGAGCGGGCCGGCGGGGTACTGCTCCTCGACCCACAGGCGGGTGGCCGGAGGGGCGGGGAACCGGCGGACCCGTCCCCCGCGCTCCCGTACCCACAGCTCATCGTCGGCGATGCGGACGGCCGAGGGCGTTCTTCCGAACGTCAACCAGAGCCCGGCCGCCGCGAGGGCGAGCGTGAGGAGCGATAGGCCGAGCGGTACGAGCGGGTTGGCCTCGGCGACCGGGACCGGCCCGGTGTAGGAGAGTCCGAGCGTGATGCCGAAGATCGCCGCGAGCGCCCCGCCATACAGGGTGAACAGCCGACGGGCGCGCCGGAGCGCGGCGTCGTTGCGCACGAAGCTCTCCGGAGCCCTCGCCCCGGGGACCCCCGGGGGGGAGGGGGTCGAGACGCGGCGGGAGATTCGTACGGGACGGGAGGTCGCCAGGGGAGCCCTCCACCGTGAACCGGGGCCGCAGACCCTTAAACCTGCCGTTCATTTTCGCGCCGATGCCGAGCCGGACGGAGTATCTGTGGATCGAGACGGAGCGGCGACGCCAATTCGTGAACCTGACCGAGCAGGTCCGCTCCATCGTGCGGGGGAGCGGCGTCCGGGAGGGGATGGCGCTCGTCTCGGCGATGCACATCACCGCGAGCGTCTTCGTCAACGACAACGAGGACGGGCTCCTTCACGACATCGAGCGATGGGCGGACCGGCTGGCCCCGCCGGGCGAGTACGAGCACCACCGGACCGGGGAGTCGAACGGGGACGCGCACCTGAAGAACCTGCTGCTCGGCCACCAGGTGGTGCTCCCGGTCACCGCCGGGGACCTCGACCTCGGACCCTGGGAACAGGTGTTCTACGGGGAGTTCGACGGACAACGGCGCAAGCGCGTCGTGGTGAAGGTCCTCGGGGAGTGAGCCGCAGGCTCAGGCTTCGAGCGCGGGGTCCATCGCGGCGGGGCCGGCCCGTCCGCTCGGCTGGGGGAGTGGGGTGGAGAGGTCCACCAGCGGGAGCTTCCGGGCGATCTCCCGGGCCATCGCACTGCACGAGGAGGGCGGGACCGGCCGCTCCGTGTATCCGGGGAGGGCGAGGTCGTAGGTGACGACCTTCTTCTCGGCGATCGTCTCCCAGACCGCCCGCCAGACGCGGTCGGCGGCCTCGAGCTCACCGAGGTGTCGAAGCATCAGCTCGACGCAGAGGATCTCGGCCACCGGGTTCGCCTTGTCCTGACCGGCGTACTTCGGTGCGGAGCCGTGGACCGGCTCGAACACCGCGAGCGAGTCCCCATAGAGCGCGCCCGGGGCGACGCCGAGCCCGCCCGCCAGGCCCGCGCACAGGTCCGACAGGATGTCCCCGAAGAGGTTCGTCGTGACGATCACGTCGTACTCCTCGGGCTTCTTGACGAGCTGCATGCACATGTTGTCGACCAGGCGCTCGTCCGACGCGATGTCCGGATAGTGCGTCGCCATTTCCCGGAACGCGCTCTGGAAGAGCGCGCCCGTCGTCTTCATGATGTTCGCCTTGTGGACGGCGGTCACGCGTCGACGCTTCTCGCGGCGCGCGAGCTCGAAGGCGAACCGGATGATCCGGTCGGACGCCTTTCGCGTGATGACGTTGACCGTCTCGGCCGCGCTGTGGTCGCGGTCGACCCAATGCTCGACCCCGGAGTAGAGCCCCTCGGTGGCCTCCCGGACGACGATGAGGTTCGTCTGCGGAAACCGGGTGCCCTCGCCGGCGATCGCCCGGGCCGGGCGCACCGACGCGAACAGGTCGAGCTGCTGACGGAGCGCCACGTTCACCGAGCGGAACCCGCCGCCGATCGGGGTCGTGATCGGCCCCTTGAGCGCCAGGCGGTTGCGCCGGATCGAATCGAGGACCTCCTCCGGGAGGGGGGTGCCTCGCGCCCGGATCGCCGACTCCCCGGCCTCGACTACCTCCCAGTCGAAGGAGACGCCCGTCGCCTCCGCGACGAGCCGGGCCGCGCCCGTCACTTCCGGGCCGATCCCGTCGCCCGGAATCAGGGTGACTCGATGACGCATGGTCCGACCCGGGCGCCCGAGGGCGGAGGTCGCTTAACCGTTTCCTTGCGGGCCGACGCCCGGATTCGCGGGAGACACCGCGGGGGCGACCGTCCCGGCCCCGCCAATGGCCGGCAGCACGCAGCGCAACACGGCGTCCCGAACTTGCTCCTCGGACGGCTCCGTGGTCCAGACGACCACGACCGGGTCCCAGGTCTCTTTGGCGATGTCCGCGACCTCGATACGAGCCGGAGGGGTGTCCAGGCGAGGCCCACGGACCGTCGCGCGAACCTGCTCCAGCGTCGCCTCGAGCTCGGCGATCGTCACGCGATGCGGGACGGTAAAGCGGATCCGCTGGGAGCGCAGGGTCCGCGGAGTCAGGTGTACGACCAGGGCGGTCAGGACGACGGAGTTCGGGACCTTTGCGACCCGGCCGGAGTCGAGCTGTATGGTCGTGTAGAACAGGCCGACGTCGAGGACCGTCCCGCTGTAGGCCGGGTACACCAGCTCGTGCGGGTACGTCGACCCGATGGCCCCGTAGCTCGCCGATACGATCGAGATCCTCTCGTAGGGCCGAAACGGTCCGACGACGATGATTACGAGGCCGGCGAACATGTTGCCGAGCACGGTTTGGCTGGCGAGGCCGAGGACGACGCCGGCAAGCGCGCTACCGAAGAAGAGGTTCTGGATCGAGACGCCGCTCAGCCCAAACAGGGCGAAGCCGGCGATGAGGGCGATGAGCACGTTCAACAGGACGCGGACGATGCTCACGCGGCGAGCGGCCCCCTCCGCTTCCATGTACGCCTGGATCGCGCGGCCGAACGCCCAGGCGAACAGGTAGGCGACCAGGACGATCACGCCGGCTTCGAGGAGCTCGAAGTCCACGTTGGAGACCGGCTGCGGAACGAGGCGGGCTCTCGAGGAGACGAGCAGGATCGTGAGCGCGATCCCGGTCAGAATGGTCGCGATGATGTCCCGCAGGAGGGCGGCCCAGACGGTCAGGCGACGCGGCGTCATCGACCGCCCCAATCGGCGGGGTCCTTAGCGGTGGCGGAGTTGAATGATGGATTTGTAAGTTTTCTTATAATAGAAAGTATTCCCATTGTTCATGCTGAATCCGAACCACCCCGAGGTGCTGGCGAGCGACTGGATACCCCCAGTACCCATCGCGCGAAGATTGGAGCTCGAACGTCTCGTCGGATGGCTCGGGGACCCGATCCCCAAAGCGCCGGGTCCGTGGGGCGCTTCGGTCGTCGGTCCCCCCGGCTCGGGCACCTCGACCCTCGCTCGCCTCGCGGCCCGTCGCGTCCTCGAATCGACCCGACGCGAAGGCTGGAGCCGGCCGCCGGTCGTCATCGCCATCCGGACGCGATGGTCCCGCGGGGGGCACGGGATCGCCGCCCAACTTCTTCAGCACCTCGACGAGGGCTTCCGGGGACAAGGGTTCCCGACCGCCGAGATCATCGCCGGTTTCCTGCGACGGCTTCGGCGCGAGCTGAGGCCGGCGGTCGTCGTGCTGGACGACCTCGGCCCCGGAACCCCGGACATCCGGCCCTTCCTGAGGGCCTTCGCCCACCCGGACCGGTTTCTCCCCGAGGGAGAATCCGGCATGCCTCCCATCTGGACCGTCCTCGCCGGAAGCGCCGAGGCGTCCGGGAGTTGGCAGGGCGCCGCAGCGTCGGGGTTCCCGACCGCGCACCGGGTCGACCTCCTCCCGTACTCGGAGCGCGAGATCCGCACGATCGTCGAGGACCGATGGTTCCGCGCCTGCGGCCGTCCTCCCCGGGACCTCGACGTCTCACGCCTCCTCGCACGCGCGGTGGTCGGGGCTCGGGGGGCGTCCCGGGCGATGGACCTACTACGTCGGGAGCTCCTCGGAACCAGCGCAGGGGCCTTCGGCACCGCATTCGCCGCTCAGGGCGCGCCCTCGAAGATCGCCATCGAGCCGAGGGTCTGGGAGGCGATATCCACCGCCGCCGGCGCCGGGCCGGCCGAGTTGGGTGAGGTTCGTCACTGGGAGGAGCGACTCGCGCGAGAACAGGGGGTGCGTCCGATGCCGGCCACGACCCTGTGGCGGCGGATCGTTCGGCTGGAAGCGGCCGGCTACGTTCGACGAGAGGTCCGGCCCGGCGGAGCCGGCGGCACACGCTCCACCATCGAGCTCGTTCCGCTCGGCCCTGTGGGAGAAACTACGGCTTCTCCGAATGGAACTCCTCGAGAGTTCGTGAGGCCCGACGAGGGGAGCCCCCCACCGCCCGCAGGACTCTGGATCCTCCCAAGGATGGGTCCTTCGGTGCTCCCATCGCCTCGTCCTCCGGGGGCGGGTCCCGTCCCGGGCGGGTCGGCCGCAACTGCTGAAGCACCGCCTCGGCGACCTTGGGGGACTTGAGGATCGCGCTGATCCTGGCGAGCGGAGCCTGCCGGAGGCTTTCCCGGTCGGGGTACCCCGCCGCGAAGAGGGCGCGACCCCGTACCCGGCCGACGCCACGCAATCGGACGAGGTCGAGCAGCTCCTCGCGCACCCCGTACCGCACACGGAGGGACAGGTCGTCGATTGGCCGGGCGACGCGCCGCTGGAACCGGGACGCGAGACGGGAGGCGCCGAACAGGAGCCACTCGGCGTCCTCGACCTTGGCGCGCACGTCTCCGGCCCCGATGCCGTAGCGGGCGGTGAGGTCGACGAGCGGCGTCTCGTCGATCCATGACTCGAGCACGGTGGCGGTCTTCAGGGTGGCGAGGAACAGGTCCAGGTCGAGGGGGGCGGGCTCCTCCTCCGGCTTGACCAGGAGCTCCGCCTCCTCATCGGCGAACCGGGCGAGGAGGTCCGCCTCCTCGCTCCGTCGGAGGAACATGGGGGGAAGGTCCGGCGTCGCGCTGATCGCGGCGAGCAGGGCGAAGGGGGAAACCCCGATCGGCGCGCGCTCGAGCGCCCGGCGAAGCAGCACGGCGGTGAGCGGGTCGAGGTACAGCTCCGAAGTCATCTCGCCGAACGCGGTCGCGCGGAGCGCGACCGACCGGTCCAGGAACTCGTGCTCCCCGAGGAACTCGCGGACGCGATGGACCTGGAAGTTGAGGTCCACGAGCGGCATGGTGTGGCCATAGTACGTCGACGAGAAGAACGAGGAGAGCTCGCGTTCGTCCCTCACCTCGCCGCTGGCGACGAGGGCGAGCAGATGCATCCGGAGCGCCGGCTCAGCCGCGAGACGCGAGACCACGTCCTCCGGCGGCGCAGAGAGGTAGTCGTCGAAGAACCGCTCCTCCTCCTCGATGCTCCGGGCAATGAGCACCGCCTCACCCGCGCTGTCGAACCGGGGCCGACCCGCCCGACCGCACATCTGCTGGATCTCGAGCGCGGGGATCGGGGCCTGCACCCCGAGGTGGTCGTCGTAGCGGGTCGTATCCCGGACGATCACGCGACGGGCGGGCAGGTTGATGCCGGCCGCCAGGGTGGGGGTGGCGACGAGGACCTTGAGCACGCGGTCTCGGAACGCCCGTTCGACGACCCGGCGCTCGGCGTTCGTCAGGGATGCGTTATGGAAGGCGACCCCGTCCGGCATCAACGCGGCGAGCCGGCGGATCCCTTCGGTCTCCTCCTCGGCGATCGAGAGGAGCTCCCCGACCGCCTCGGCGGTACGCGCGCGGTCATCCGGGGTCAGGAGGCGTCGCACGGTCGGGCCGAGCGCCCCGGCGCCCTGCTCGCTCCCCTTGCGGGTGGAGACGAACACGAGCGCCTGCCCTCCGTCCTCGATGACGGTCCGCACGAGCCTCGGGAGGGCCTCGCCGGGCGGTCCGATCGGGCGGGTCGCGAGGTCGGTGAACGTGATCCGGCCCTCTCGGTAGACTCCCGAGCGCAGGGGGATCGGCCGGAAATTGCTCGCGAGGTGGTCGGCGCCGAGCCATTCGGCGATGTCGCGGGAGTTTCCGACGGTGGCGGAGAGGGCGACGATCTGCAGGTCCGGATGGCGGCGCCGCAACCGGGTCAGGCTCACCTCGAGCGTGGGACCGCGGTCGGGGTCGCGCATCAGGTGCACCTCGTCGGCGACGACGACCCCGAGGCGGTCGAGCCACGGGTTCCCCTTGCGGAGCAGAGCGTCGGCCTTCTCGCTCGTGGCCACGAGGATATCGAGCTCGTCGAGGGCCGCGTTGGGAAGGTCGAAGTCGCCGATGGAGATCCCCACCCGGACCCCGAGCGGAGCGAATTCGCTCAGCTCCTCGAACTTCTCCTGGGCGAGGGCGCGCAGCGGAACGAGGTAGAGGCCAGTGCGATGTGCCTTGGCGGCGCGGAGAAGGGCCAGATAGGCGACGAGCGATTTCCCGCTCGCCGTCGGACACGCCAGGACGACGCTCCGCCCCTCATGCACCGAACCCAGGGCGGCCGCCTGCGGGGGATGCAGGCGCTCGATGCCGCCCAGTTTGAGGATCGCCGCGGTGGGAGCATCGATGCCGGCCTCGGCCACCGGGACCGGTCCGGACGGCTCCCTGAGCTCGCGCGTCGAGGCCGCGGCGGCGCTGGGTTCCGGCCGGCGAGCGCGCTCCGTCACGGGGGTGGAAGCCGGCGGCCCCACAAAGCCCTAGCCCGCGCGGGGCTCCGACGGGTCTCGGACGAGGCTCCGTCCCAGGATGAGCTCCTGGATCTCCGTCGTCCCTTCGACGATAGGAAACACGCGCGCGTCGCGGAACAGCCGTTCGGGGCGGGACCAGGCTCGTAACTCGGCGCGCCCCGCCACGTCTAGCCCTCGGGAGGCGATCTCGACCGCTGCCTTCGACGCGAACAGCTTGGCGCAGGATGCCTCGTTCTCGTACGATGCCCCCGCGTCTTTCCGTTCCGCGGCCACATCGACGAGGGCCCGGGCCGCGCTGAGGTGGGTGAATGCCCGGGCCACGCAGGAGCGCTTCCAGTCCTCCGGGCGCGCCCCGGCGTGGAGCTGCATCTCCTCGAAGGCGCCCCGCGCGACGCCGAGCGCACAGGCCGCGATCCCGACGCGCCCCCCGACCAGCGCCTCCATCGCGACCCGGAACCCGCTCCCCTCGGGGCCGACCCGATGCTCAGGTCCGAGGCGGACCTCCTCAAGCACGAGCTCGGTGGTCTCGCTACCCCGCAGCCCCAGCTTGTCCAGGTGCTGCGCGACGGAGAACCCGGGGGTGCCCTTCGGGATCATGAACGCCGTGATCCCGCGGTGTCCCTCCTGCGGGTCTCGCGTGGCGAACAGCAGGACCACGTCGGCGCTCCCCCCGTTGGTGATGAACATCTTGGCGCCGTTCAGCACGAACCCCGTCCCCTCCGCCCGATACCGGGCACTGAGCCGGGCGGCGTCGGAACCGACCGACGGCTCCGTGAGCGCGAACGCTCCGAGGAGGCGGCCCTGCGCCATCGGCCGGACGAACCGCTCGCGCTGGTCGTCCGAGCCCCACTTCAGGACGGGGGCGGCGGAGACCGACAGGTGGACGGCGAGGAGCACCGCTACCGCGGGGCTCTGGACCGCCAATTCCTCCAGGACCGCCACGGTGGCCCGAGTGTCCCCGCCGGAGCCTCCCCAGTTCGGAGGGAGGCCGAGTCCGAAGAAGCCCCCCTCGGCGAGCTCGGCGCGGATGGTCGGGGGAAGCGCGTCGTCCCGGTCGACGGCTTCCGCGATGGGGGCCAGGCGCCGGTCCGCGAACGAGCGGGCCCGCGCTCGCCAGCCTTCGGTGGTGGAGGGCAGCGAGCCGTGCACGCGCCCGTCACTCGGACCAAGCCTTAATCACTGCTGGGCCTGCCAAAGCCGGGATAGCCGATGGGGAGCGCCGGCCCGCCCGCCCGCAAGGACCGGTTCACCGCTCTCGATACGCTCGCCCTTGCGCGGGAGGTCCGTCGCATGGGCTGGGCGCGCGTCGAAAAGGCCTCCGACCTCGCGATCGGGGGGATCACCCTCACTCTTCGGAGCCGCGACGAAGGGCGACGGGACCTCGCCCTCGTTCCGGGGCGGTTCGCCGCCCTTCTCGCGGAGCCTCCCCCGCGGCGCGAGGAACTCTCCCCGATGGCCAAGGAGCTTCGGCGGCTCCTGACGGGGGCGATCCTGAGCGACGTTCCGGATCCGGCCGGGGAGCGGTATCTCGAACTCGTGTTCCGGCGCGCCGACGTCGAGGAACCGCTCCTGTTGGCGCTGGAGCTGTTCGGGGCGGGAAACCTGACCGTGGCCCGAGGGACCCGGCTCGTGGCGGTCCTCCACCCCCGGAGCTGGGCCCACCGGACGGTGCGGATCGGCTCGGAGTATTCCCGACCGCCTTCGCGCGGCGACCCGTTCGGACTGACCACGGTGCAGGTGACGGCCCTGCTCGAGGCGTCTCGCAACGACCGCGCGAGCACGCTGGGAGCCAAACTCGCCCTCGGAGGTCCGGTCGCCGAGGAGCTCCTGCTCCGAGCGGGGGTTCCCGGGTCGCTCCCGGCGGGGCAGGATGCGGCGTACGTCGCGGCCCAGATCCACTCTGCGATGGCCGAGCTCCGTGCGCTCGTCGGAGACCGGCCCCACGGGTACCTGTACGCCCAGGCGGGGGTGATCGTGGACGCCGAGCCGTACCCGAGCCAACGCTGGCGCGCCGAACCCGGCGTGGCCGAGCAGGAGCGGCCGACGTTCTCGGAGGCGGCGTGGGACTATTTTTCCACCATGCCTCCACCCCTGGCCAAAGAGGTCGCGGCGGCACCCGACCCCGCCGCCGAGATCGACCGGCAGCTCGCGCAACAGCGCGAGGCGATCGCCCATCTACAAAGCGAGGCGGCCGCGCTCGTAGCAGAGGCCGCCGCGATCCTCGCCCACTTTCCGGAGGCTGAACTCGCCCTCGCCAAACGTGAGAACGATGGCTCGGAGGAACGGACAGTCGAGGTGCCTCTCGCCGGCCGGAACGTCCACCTCCTCCTCGGCCGGCCCGTCCGTGCCTCGGCGCAGGCGCTGTTCGAGGAAGCCAAGCGCGCGCAGTCGCGGCTCGCCGGAGCCCGTCGCGCCCTCGCCGAGACCGAACTACGCCGTGCGGAGGTTCCGCCGGAGACGGCCCCCGTGGCCACCGGCGCATCGCGCGACGCGGAGGCCCGACCGAGATTCTGGTTCCAGAAGTACCGCTGGTTCCTCTCGTCCGAGGGGGTGCTCGTCGTGGGAGGGCGGGACGCCGCCACGAACGACCTGCTCGTCCGGCGGTACCTCCGACCGCGGGACCGGTACATCCACGCCGACATCCACGGCGCCCCCAGCGTGATCGTCAAACACCCCCAACCCCCGGCCCCCGACGCCACCGAGGTCAGCCTGGCGGAAGCCGGTCAGTTCGGCGTGGCGTTTTCGAAGGCCTGGAGGGCGGGCCTCGCCTCGGCCTCGGCGTTCTGGGTCGAGGCGGATCAGGTCTCGAAAGCCGCCGCGAGCGGGGAGTTCGTCGCCCGGGGCGCGTGGGTGATCCACGGTACGAAGCACGTCATGAAGGACCTCCCCACGGAGATCGGGGTCGGAACGGTTCGCTACGAGGGCGCCGACCTGTGGTGCGCGGGACCGCCGTCCGCCCTTCGGAACCGCGGAGAGCTCCGGGTGGTCCTGGTACCGGGCGAGGAGCGCTCCCGGTCGGAGTCGGAGGTCGAGCTCTCCCGGGACCTCGGGCTGTCACGGGACCGGCTCCAGTCGATGCTGCCGGCCGGCGGTCTCGCCATCCGGCGTGCGTAGATCCGCTGGATCTCCTCCGCCTGGAACGTGTCGCCCGGTTTCCGCCAGGTCTGCCCGCGCGCCCTCAGCCCCACGATGGTCAGCACCGAATCCTCCGACCGAACCGTGCCTCCTACCTCGTAGGGGGTCGTCGGGGGAACGACCATGCGCGCCGGCCGGGTCCTGCGTCCTTCGAGGATGGAAATCGGGACCACGGCCCCGCGGTTGACCCGGACCCACAGGGTGGCGACCTCTCCGGCGAACGCCTCGGTCACCCGTTTGCCGTCCTTGCGGTCGATCCGCAGGATCGCTACCGGTGGGTCGGCGGCAGGCACCCCGGCCCCGACATAGAGCCGCACCCCTTCCGGCAGGGACCGCCGGCCCGGAACGGAGGTCCGACCTTCGGAGATCACCTCGGCCACATCCACCATCTTCGGGGGCTTGTCGGTGAACGGGTGGGTCAGCCGGCACTCCCGGCATCGAGCCACCCCCCGGATCGCGAGAGCTGGAACCGAGGACGGGTCGACCTTGAGGATCCTATGTTCGGTTTCCCGCTCGCACGAATCGCAGTAGACGATCGCCGAATGAACCGCCCCCGCGATGGGTCGCTCCGTCTCCCGAGCGTCGGTCATGGTCCGTTCCCCGGACGACCATGTCGACCGTATAGGGATTAGCCCCGACGGCCGACACCCGACTCCGATTCGGGACGTCGCGGCTCCTCCGCCTGGCCCGTGCACGATCCTCGCAGCGGGTTGGACGATTCTCGGACCTCTCCCGAGGGCTCGGTTCGGACGGGGTGGGTGACGCGATCGGGCCCGGGTCATGGACCCACCCAAAGGGGCCCCCGCAGTACGGCCAGTACTTGGGTCCCGTTATCGGTCGCATAGGCCCGGGGTCGCACGAGACTTCACCGATCCACCGAGAAGTCCCGGGCCAGCTTTGAGGTCTAAATAGGGGGTCGTGTTACGCCGGATGGCTTCACCCTCGGTGGTCCGGAGAACCGGACGAGAGGGTGGAGTTGGGAACAACTCGGAGTGGGGGAAAAAGGAATGAGTGGAACAAGAACGAAATCGATGGGGTCCGGGCGACTGCTGGCCTTCGGGGCTACGGGGTTTGCGACCGCCGTCACGTTGCTGATGGTGCTCGCGCCAGCCGGAGCCGGAGCCCATCCGAACCTGACAATGACCGCACCGTACAAGCACACCGCATGGTCGCCCCAGTATTATTCGTCGGTCAACGGGTGCGCCGCCGCGGCGACCACGAAGTCGCTGTGGAACCCCACGACGGGGACCGTCACCTTCAGCGACGCCGCGGCCGCGAAGGTCTGCAAGGCGATCGTGGGTCAGGTCGGATCGTACAGCAGCGCATACACCGAGACCGGGGGCCAGCTGGCGATTCCCTTCACCGTCTCGTCCAACGGGGCCCACTCGATCACGTCGAGCTGGACCGTCAACATCGCATCGGCGCTGGCGAAGACCACCGGCGGGTGCCCGAAGCCGAACGTGGCCCCGACTCAGCCCTACCTCAGCTCGGCGTACGCCTATTGCGAGTCGGGCAACGAGGTCAGCTTCTACATGAGCGGCTACGTGTCGGACCTGAACAACGGGAGCTGGTACAACTACAACGGCAGTTACGCCGACGCGTACAACTACTCCTTCTGGGAGAACTACACGTCGTGCTCCAACTACGGGACCCCGAGCTGCTACAACTCGACCACGGGGTATGGCTACCTCTACAGCTACGGCTACAACGAAGTCGGCCTCGCCGCGTGGACGTTCAACGGCGCGACCACCTTCACGATGTGGAACAACGGCACCAACATGGTGAAGGGACACCACTACGTGCTGTACGTGAGCCTCTCGGACGACAAGGAGGCGTACGCCGATGCGTACAACCTGCTCGGCCACTGGGCCGGCAGTGCCTCGGCGTCCATCAACATGGCCACGCTCGGTAATGGAGCCAAGCTGAACTCGGTTGCCATCGTATAGGCCCGCCACCACCGGGCGGGGCGGGTTCGATCCCGTTCCGCCCGGCCAACCTTTTCCCGCGCCTGGGGTCTCGTGCTAGCTTTCGTAGAAACCTGGTCATCGGGGCCTCCGGGCTTCGGCGCTGGGTCGACGCACGCCGGCCGCATCACCGCATCCCGACCGGGCGGGCCGGAGAGACGGGTCCTGACGGACGGGCCTGTGTCCTACCCAATCGGGGTACGGTTCACGGGGAAGGGAGGGGACTGCCGCCATTCGAGATCGATTGTACACGAACTCATGAAGGGCCCCGGGACTCCCGAGTGGTCCGTTCTCGGCACTCCCCTGAGGATCGGCGGCTCCGCCCTCCGATCGGCCTCGGGAATGTACCCGGTGGTCCGAGAGGTGGATCACGAGATCCTTCGAGTCCACTCAGAACCTGTCGCCTTGGGGCTCCTTCACCCTCGAGGCCGTCGCTGGCGAAGAATGGAGCGGTTGGGTGCCATTGCGGCCCGGTCTCCGGTGAGCCAGGACGGGTCGCTGTCGGCTGCCTACCGCCGACGGGCCCGGCCAATCTGAGGTCGACAAACGCCGGCTTGACTGGCGTCAGTCCCTCTTGGGGAGTCTAACCCTGGACAACTGCCGCAGGAGCGTCGGGGCGTCGTCGGTGACCGTCCGCCAAATCCCCTCTAGGATCACGTCCCCGTAGTCGTGCGTCAGGAGTCGCCGGACCCTCCCGATTTCGAGTTCCGGTGGAGCCGGGTTGGCCCGGTAGAGGGGTTGCCCGGGACGATTCATCGCTTCGAACGCCTTTCGGAGCTCCGATTCGACCAGGCGGGACGTGTCGGGGTCCTCGGGGTCAAAGAACACCTTCTTTCCACGCCGGGCGTACTCGATGGCCTGCTGAAGGTGCTCTGTGGCGAGGGAGAGTTGATGGGCGGGGTCGTCGGCGGTCACAGGGGGATCGCCTCGGCGATCACCTGAGGCTGAATGTACCAGCCGAGCGACTGTTCGGTAACGACGTCGACATGTCGGCCGAGCAGCTTTTCGAGCCGTAGACCGAGGTGCACCACGTCAAAGCGTGCAGGCACCGGGTCGACGAGGAGGTCGAGGTCGCTCTTCGACGTCGCCGTCCTCCGGGCCACCGAGCCGAAGACGCGCACGTTCCGGGCGCCGTAACTCTCGGCGAGTCGTAGGATTGCCTTGCGACGATGGCCGATGACTTCCTCGATGCCGAGACCGGAACCGTAGATCGGGACGCGGAGTTTGGGTGTGTCAAAGTAGGGGGACTTGCAACGGGCGCAGATCCGGGTCGGCTCCCAGCGGGGAAACCAAGAAAAGCCGCAACGGTAGCAGTGGGCCATCCTCCTCCGGGGCGGCATTCTCGAAAGTAAGAATCCAAGATAGATAAGAACTTACTTTCGGGCCGCGACGTCGCGTTCCGAACGGGAGCATCGGCCGGGATGTGGTCAGGGAACCTTCAAAGTCCGCCGGCCGACTGCGAGGTCCCGGGAGAGCAAGATATCTTCGGGCGCAAGATCGACTTGGCCCCCAACTTGGCCCAGTGTTTGAACGATTCTGAGTACGCACACCGAGGTCACCGGGGCTGACGGGGGCAGGAATGGCCAATGGGGCTGCCCGAATTTGAATCGGGGTCCCGGGCTCCCAAAGCCCGAAGGATGGACCAGTAGAGCGTGCCGGGGGGCTACCCCGTGCCCGTAGCTACCCCACAGCCCCACATGGGGTTCTAGACCGCGTCCACGCGCTTTAAGCTCCGCCCGATGCGGCACTCCGCCGGTTCGGGGTGGACCTTCTCGATACGGTACCGCTGTTTGGCGGGCACGGATGGGCCGGCGCACCCGTCCCAGTTCGGGCAATCGACCCGGCTGCAGTTGAATCGGCTCCCGTCAAAGGAGCTCCCGACCACGGCGATGCGCGACTCGACGACCAGCGAGCGCGGGACCACGCTGACTTCCACGACCGCTGCCTCGGACTCCTGGAGGGCGCACGGGTGGGTCACCGGGCGCACCTTGTGGACCTGGTAGCGACGGCCCACGTCGAGCGTGAGGCATGCGTGTCGGTACGGACAGGTCCGGCACACCGGGGCCGGTCCTTGGTAGACGAATTCGAAACCGGGTCGTGCCTGCCTCGTCGCGATGAGGGTGATGTCGGCCATGTTGACTTACCTACCCGATGACCCCCGTCAACGTCGCGAGCCGCTCGGCGGCGTCGCGCGTCAAGCCGTTGTCACCCAGGATCGTGTAACGCTCGGGCCGGATCTTGTGCGCGAGGACGAGGGCCTCGATGACCTCCTCGGGGGTCACGCCGAGCTCGCGCGCAGAGGTCGGGGCGCCGATCGCGTGCAGGGCGGTCTTGAGCTTTCGCCAGTCCCCGCCGTGCAGGTACATCATCATGATCGCCCCCACGCCGCACTGCTCGCCGTGAAGGCTCGGTTTCTTGGCCGCCCGGTCGAGCGCGTGGGAGAACAGGTGCTCGCTTCCCGAGCAGGGGCGGGAGGAGCCGGCGACGCTCATCGCGATCCCCGCGACGATCATCGGCCGGATCGCGATCCATACCGATTCCTCGAGGTTCGGCTTGATCAGGTTCTGGTGGTCGAAGATCTCCTGGGCGGCGTACTCCGCCAAGGTGACGGCTGTGCTCGAATACTCCTCGTTGCGGAGCCGCGCCGCGAGCTTCCAGTCGAGCACGGCGGTGACGTTCGAGAGCACGTCCGCGCATCCGGAGGAGAGGAGTCGGAACGGGGCCTGCACGATGATCGCCGTATCGGCGAGCACCCCGATCGGGACCACCGCTTCGATGCTGGTGACCCGGTCGGGCTCCCGTAGCGACGCGCGGGGGGAGGAGATCCCGTCGTGCGCGGCGGAGGTCGGGACGCTCATGTACGGCAGCCGAAGCCGGGACGCGACCACTTTCGTGACGTCGATCTTGCTCCCGCCGCCGACGGCCACCAGGAACCGTCCGCCCAGTCCCTGGACCTCCCCCGCGATCCGATCGACCTCGGCGGGCGTCGCATCCCCGGCGATGAGGGTCGCGATGTCGTACCCGCTCTCCTTCAGGAGCTCGGCGGCCCGGTTTCCGGCGAGCGCGGCGGTCTTCGGACCCGTCACGACGACGCCCCGGTTGGCGAAATCGAAGGTATGGGCCACTTCCCCGATCTCCCGGAGCACTCCGTGCCCGGCGAGGACGGTCCTCGGAAACACCATCGAGCGGGCCTTTCCGAACGGGCTCTCTCGCCCGGTCATAGACGTGCGAACCGCGGAAGAATCCGTGCCCATGACCGAGTGCGGCTGGGGAGTTGGACGGGCTATATAGCCTTCCATCGGGATATGGAGCCGTTAGCGCCCGGGCACGTCGCCCCAGAGGACCTTGTGCTCCTGGAGCATCACGCGGACGTCGAGGCGGTCCCGCAGGACCCAGTCGGCGAGGCGGCCGGCGTCGGTCCCCCATACCGGCTGGAACACGACGCTGGCGCGGATCGGGTGCTCGCGGAGCGTGCGACGCGCGTACAGGTAGTCCTTCCGGTCACCAATCACGAACTTCACCACGTCCCCCGGCCGCAAGAGGGGGAGGTTCTGCCAGCGGTTCCTCGAGGCCATTCCCGAACCGGGGCATTTGACGTCGACGCTCAGCACCGTCCGCTCGATTGGTAGATAGGGCGTCACGTCCAGCGAACCACCCGTTTCGACGACGCTCGTCATCCCCCGGGCCGCGAGGCCTTCCAGCAGGTCGACGGACGCCCCCTGGAGGAGGGGCTCCCCGCCCGTGAGGCACGCGTAGCGGGTGCCGTGTCGGGCGACCTCCCGAAGGAGCGAAGGGATGCTGCGTTCTCGCCCGGGCCCGAACGTGTAGGCGCTGTCGCACCAGGTGCACCGCAGATTGCAGCGCGCGGTGCGGATGAACGAGGTCCTCAGGCCGGTGAACGGTCCCTCCCCCTGGACCGAATGGAACACCTCGATGATCCGCATCGCCGCCTCGAGGTGGGGGGTGGGTAAATCGGCTTCCCCACAAGGCCGACGGCTCAAATACGTCGAACCGCCTCGGCGTCCGCCGATGGAGCGGGCCCGCGAAACCTACTGGCAGGAAGCCTGGGCCCGCGCCGGGATCGCACGGGCCGTCCGGGATGGCCGACGGGAAAAATTCTACGCGATCGTGGCGTACCCTGGGACCAGCGGCTTTCTCCACATCGGCCACTTCCGCGGCTTCACGTACGCCGACGTGTTCCATCGGTATCATCGCATGTGCGGGCGGGCCGTGTTCTTCCCGAGCGGGAGTCACGCCAGCGGTCTACCCGCCGTGACGTTCGCCCAGAAGGTCCGGGAGCGTGACGAGGCGCTCATCCAGCAACTTCGGGACAACGACGTCCCCGAATCACAGTGGGCCGAGCTCGAGGTCCCCGAGGCGGCGGCACGGTTCCTGGGGCGGCGCTATCTCGACGTGTTCCGAAGTCTCGGGTTGCTCATCGATGAAAGCGCCTACGTGACGACGATCGACGAGGACTACGGCGCGTTCATCGGCTGGCAGTTCCGGCGCCTCCACGCGCTCGGCGCGCTCGGACAGGCCCCCCACTACGCGGCCGTATGTCCGGTGTGCGGACCGGTGTCCGTCGATCCGTCCGAGACCGACCTCTCCACGGGGGGGGACGCGGAATGGGTCACCTTCACGGCGTTGGCCTTCCCTCTGGACGACGGACGTAGACTCCTCGCCGCGACCCTGCGCCCGGAGACGGTCTTCGGGGCCACGAACCTGTGGGTCCACCCCAGCGACCCGCTCCTCGTCTGGCATCGGGGGAGCGACGAGTTCCTGGTCGGTCGTTCCGGGGGAGAACGGCTGGTCGAGCAGCACGGCGGGCGCCTGGGTCACGAGGTGCCCGTAGGGTCGTTGCTGGGCCGCACGGCGAGGGCCGCGCTCACCGGGAGCGAGCTGCCCATCCTGCCGAGTCTTCTCGTGGATCCGACCCTGGGCACCGGAGTCGTCATGTCGGTGCCGGCCCACGCTCCCGCCGACTGGCTGGCGGTCCAGGGACTCGAAGCCCCGTGGCGGGGCCGCGTGACCTCCGTCCCGGTCGTGGTGGAGATCCCCGACGGAGCGTCCCTCTCCGATTCGGAGCGATCGCTCTTGGCGGGGGAGGGAGCGCCCGCGGAGCGCGCCGTCCGTGCGACCCAGGCGGGCCATCTCGGCGACGCGCACGCGCTCGAACAGGCGACCCAGCGGCTCTACCGCCTCGAATTCGCGCGCGGCCGGATGCGGCGCGATCTGGAGGGAGGGGCCACGGTGACGGTGGCTCGCCAGAGGGTCGCCGATCGGCTGAAGGCGAGCGGAGACGCCCTCGACCTCCAGGAGTTCTCCAAGCCCGTAGTCTGTCGGAACGGGCACTCGGTGGTGATCCGGAAAGTCCCGGACCAGTGGTTCCTGCGATACTCCGAGCCGTCCTGGCGGGAGAAGACACGGGAGCTCGTCCGGGTCCTCGAGGTGACGCCGGAGGAATACCGCCGAGAGCTGCCCTCGGTGATCGAATGGTTCGGGGACCGGCCCTGCGTGCGCCGGGGGAGGTGGCTTGGAACCCCGTTCCCTCTCGATCCGGCCTGGGTGATCGAGCCGATCGCCGACTCGACCTTCTACCCGGCCTACTACATCGTCCGGCGATTCGTCGCCGATGGACGGGTTCCGATTTCGGCGCTGACGGACCGGTTCTTCGACTTCGTGTTCCTCGGGACCGGGAGCGGCGAACCGACGCTGCCGAAGCCAATGCAGGACGCAGTCCGAGAGGAGTTCCTCTACTGGTACCCGCTCGACCTCAACATCGGCGGGAAAGAGCACAAACGGGTCCACTTCCCCGTATTCCTGGCCACGCACGCTCTACTGCTGCCGCCTGAGCTCCGGCCACGCGGCCTGTTCGTCCACTGGTGGCTGACCCGCCCTGACGGCGAAAAGATCTCGAAACGGGACGTGGGCAAGGGGAAGGGAATCCCCCGGCTTAGGGCGGCCCTGGAGGAGTGGGGTGCGGACGCACTGCGCTTGTTCTACTCGGAGGGGGCGAACCCCGAGCAGGACGTGGCGTGGGACCCGGAACTCGCGGAGGTCGAGCTCCAGCGGCTCGGCGAGGTGGAGCGGCTCGCGCGCTCGATGTGGCAGGACGGGCCGGACGGCCCTCCCGAACTCAACGGCTGGCTCGAGAGCGCGCTCCACGAGGAGGTGCGGGCCATCGGTGAGGCGTTCCACCGCCACGCGGTCCGGGACGCGGCCGGCCACATCTACGGCGCGATCCCGGCGATCGTCCGCCGATACCTGCTCCGCGGGGGCGCTCCAGGGAGGACTCTCCAGCGGGTCGCGTCCGTCTGGCTAAGGCTCATGAGCCCGATCACGCCCCACCTGGCCGAGGAGATCGGGGAGGGGCGATTCCCGACCCT
>JAKIWG010000002.1:100087-121121 GCA_022750155.1 Thermoplasmata archaeon
GCGCACCTCTCCGAGATCCCCAAGTACGTGAGCCGGGTCGCCCCGCTCCTGCGCTCCGAACCCGCCGATGGGGCCCCCCCGGTCAGCGAGCTCGCCGCACTGAGGTCGGCGGAGGGATATCTGGCGAGGCGTTTCGGGTTCGAGCGGATCACCGTCTACCCGGAGTCCGAGGGCGCGGCCCACGATCCATTGAACCGACGGGAGCGGGCTCGGCCCGGAAAGCCCGCGTTCTACCTCGCGGGGCACCGCCCCGCCGAGAAACCGGTCACTTAGGGCGCCGGCCGCGGCGCGGAGCTGGGGGGCGGAAATTGAGGTACATTCGGGACGCGGTCGGGTGGGAACTGACCCGGTTGTACTTGGCGCTCTTCTTGACGTTGTACGGGTGGTCGACCTCGCCGGAGACCTCGAAGTAGATCAGCTGCCCCACCGGCATCCCCGCGTACACCCGGACGGGGAGCTTGACCGACATCTCGAGCGTCCAGTAGTTGCAGAACCCGACGTCGCCCTTCCCTGCGGTGGAGTGGATGTCGATCCCCAGGCGGCCCACGCTCGATTTTCCCTCGAGGAAGGGGACGAACCCGTGGGTCTCCGTGTATTCCTCGGTGACCCCGAGGTACAGTTGTCCGGGGACCAGGACGAACCCTCCACGCGGGATCGGGAACTCCTCAATGGGGCTCGCCTTCTTCGCGTCGAGCGCTCCGTCGGTGTAGGTCGCGAGGTATGGCCCGAGGTGCACGTCGTACTATTTGGACCCCAGGCACTCAGGTCGGTAGGGGCGGATGACGATCTGCCCTTTCTGGATCTCCGATCGGATCTTCCGGTCGCTTAGGATCATGGGCCGTCGACGCGGAGGGAGCCACTGCCCCTCATTAGCTCGTGGAAAGCCAGCATCTCAGGGGATGCTGGGGCGGAAAGACGGGCCGTGTCGAAGGCGCACGACTCATTGGGCCGGCGGCAGGACCGTGGGCGTGGGGCCACCCCCCTTGAATCGAGGCTGAGAGCCGCGCTTACGCCTGGACCGACGCCGCGGCCCGGCCGTCGACCCTTGGTCGGTGGGCTCCGCGGGCCGGAGCCGCCACCACGACCGTCATCGACGCGACCGCTTGGGCCCCGACGGAGTCTGTGGCAATCAGCCGAGCCGTGTAGTTCCCGGGGGTCGAGTACGCGTGCGTCGCGTTCGGGCCGGACGATCCATTGCCATCGCCGAAGCTCCACACGAAGGTGTACGCCCCGGTCCCCCCGGATGGCACACTGGCGAACGACGCGTTCTGTCCCACCGCGAAGGTCCCAGTGGACCCGATCCTGATGGTGACGTTGGGGAGGGAGTGAATGACTACATCTCCGAAGGCGAAGACGCTGGCGCCGACCGAGTCATTGACGGTCACGCTCGCGTTGTAGACCCCCGGGGTCGCGTAGGCATGCGTGGCGTTCCCCCCGGAGGCGCTCGAGGTGTTGTCGCCAAACGCCCAATGGATCGCGTAAGGGGCGGTGCCCCCGGAAACGTTCGTACTGAAGGAAACATTCATGCCGGCGTCCGATGGGCCGGGGAACCCCGCGGAGTCGTGGAGCAGGGAGTTCACCGTGACCACAGCGGACCCATTGGCGATCGTTTGGAAGCGGTCGGTCACGTGGAGTGTGACGAGATACGCCCCTGCCGTGAGATAGGCGTGCGATACGATGGACCCCGTTCCGTTCGACCCGTCGCCGAACGACCAGTTGTACGAGAACGGTCCCGTCCCCCCGGAAACGTTTGAGGTGAAGGACACGGTCTTCCCCGGGTCAGTGGGGGCCGGAGTCGAGACCGAGGCGTGGAGGGGGGGATTCACGGTGAGCACCGTGGACACGTTGGCCATCACCCGGAACGAGTCCGTCACGTGCAGAGTGACGACGAACATTCCGGCAGCGGAGTATGCGTGTGAGATGTTCGACCCGGAACCGTTCGTCCCGTCCCCGAACGACCAATTGAACGCGAACGGTCCGGTCCCGTTGTTCGCCGAGCCGGTGAAGAAGATCGGAACGCCCGGGTCCGTCACATTGCGGGAGTCGGTGACCCTGGGAGTGGGCACGGCGTTGACGGTCACCGTGAACCCCGCCGAGGCCGTTTGGCCAAGGCGATCGGTCACCGTGACGTTGCCGGACCGGGGGCCGGCCAGCGAATAGACGTGCGCGAGGGACGTCAGGTTGCTCGTGCCCCCGTCTCCAAGATTCCAGTGATACGTGTAGGGCGGGGTCCCTCCGGCGGTGCTCGCCGCAAAGTCGAACGGATGACCCACGTCGGCCACCGTGGGACTCGGTGTCACCGAGGCGCGGAGCGCCGCGTGGACGGTCAGGCTGAGGGAAATGTTGGCGTAGACTCCCGTGCTGTCGGTGACCAGGAGGCGCGGCGAAAGCACCCCCGCGCTGGGGAACCGTTCCGTCGGTGAGCTCAACGCGGAGGTGTTGCCGTCTCCGAAGACCCACTGGTACTGCAAGGGCCGGAGGCCCCCCATCACGGTCGAGGAGAATGACACCGGTAGGCCCGCGTCGGTCACGGGGGTCGTGGTAGTCGCGTGGGCCACCACTGGGGCGACCCACGCCAGAGTAGCCCCGAGGACGATGCCGTCCCCCCCGATGTACATCACGTATCCGTCCGCCGCGTCGTAGGTGGCGTGACTTCCCGAGCGGTACAACGTTCCACAGTTGGAACAGATCTGGCTCCACCCAGCTCGGTAGGCCCACGCATCGTTCGGATTCCCCGCGCCCGCGTCACCTCCGAACAGGAGGATGTAGCCGTGGTTCGGGTCGAACACCACCGGTTCCCCGTCGCGGGCCGATGGATGAACCGGTAGGGAACTGGTAAGATTCGTCCAGACACCGCCCACGAACTTCCAGGTGTCGGCCTGTTCGATGTCACCGTGACCGGTCTTGTGAGGGATGTAGCCGCCGAACAACAGGACGTACCCGTCCGCGGCGTCGTAGTCCATGTTCGGTTCCGCCCGCGCCGACGGATGGGTCGCCGTGGTGCGATTCGTCCAGAGGCCCCCTCGGAAGGTCCACGTGTCCCCTCGGTCGTAGTAGAACGTCGAGCTCGAGGGTAGCAATCCGGAACCGTTGTGGCCCCCGAACAGCACGACGTACCCGTCGGTCTGGTCGAATGCGATCGCCGCGCTGCGCCGGGTCGGGGGTGATACCGGCTCGACCAGGTGGCTCCAGACCCCGGCCCGGAACGTCCACGTATCGTTCAGATAGCCGACATAGTCCGACCCGCCGAACATGACAAGGTAGCCGTCGACCGGGTCATACGCCATCATCGCCCCACGGCGCTGCGACGGGCTGAGGACCGGGTGGAGCTGGGTCCAGACCCCGGCCTTGTACACCCACGTGTCGTTGAGGAACTGTTGGCTCAGGTTGGTGGCCGAGTGATTCCAACCGCCGAACAGGACCGTGTAGCCATCGGCGGGGTCGAACGCGGTCACGCCCTGTTCCCGGTTCCGGGCTCCCCCCGCGACGTTCAGGTAGTTCCATCCCGGGGACTGGGGGCGGAGCTTGTACGCCCAGGTGTCGCCCTGGAGCACGTTGGAATTTCCTCCGAACAACAGGGCGTATCCATCGGCCGCGTCGAAGGCGATCGAAGCTCCCGATCGGCTGGAGGGATGCGTTCCGTACGGGAGGGCGGTCCACGCGCCTCGGTCGAACTCCCACGTGTTCCCGATGAGGGCGGAGACCCTTCCCCCGAACAGGACGGAGATCCCATCGGCCGAGTCGAAGGTCATCGCCGCCAGGTATCTTGGGGTCGGCGAGCTCGAGGGCGACAGCAACGACCACGCGCCCCGATTGTACTCCCACGTGGCCGAGGAAACGGACCGGTTGATGCCTCCGAAGAGCAGAGCGTATCCCCCGGATTCGTCGTAGGTCATCGAGGCGTAGGCGAGCGGGGGAGGGTGGGTCGAACCGCCGAGCGGACTCCAGCCGGAGTTGGATAGGCCCCAGGTATCGGCGAGGACCCTCGCGGCGGTCCCGCCGAAGACGAGGAGCTGCCCGGTCGCGGGGTCGAATGCGGCCACCGCGCCGCTCCGAGCGGGGGGAGAGAGCGAGAAGGAGAGCTTCGTCCAGGACCCTCCCCGGAACTCCCACGTGTCAGATAGGGCGGTCCCGTTCGTTCCCCCGAAGAGGATCGCACCCCCCAAGGTCGGGTCGTATTCCAGCACCGCCGCAGACCGGGCCGGTGGGCCATTCGATACAGGCACCGAGGTCCAAACCCCTCCGCGGTACTCCCACGTGTCGCCAAGGAACTTCCCGCCCCAGCCCCCGAACAGCACCACCTTGCCCTCGGCGGGATCATAGGTCATCGAGGCATTGCTCCGCGCCGATGGCGCCGACGGGATGCTGAGGGCGGTCCACCCCGAGGCGAGACCCGAGTGGGCGCTGGACAATGCTCCGGGGGCGACCGAAGAACCCTCGAGCACCCCGTGCGGCGACCCGAGCCGAGCCGCACCGGGTGATTGGAGGAACGAGACGCTGCCGACCGGAGTCAACAGCACAAGGATCGAAACGACGAAAAGCAGACGATTCACGCGGAGGTTCTCCGGGCGGACTAACCGCGGGAGTACTTACCCGTTCTCGCCGAGAACGCTTCACTCTACCGATGGCAAGGAGGGACCATCTTGATTCGTGGACGGGCCGCGCGCGGTCGATTGCAGCGCGTGCCCAGGGCCCCGGATCGCTTACCCGCCGCGAGCCGCGAGCCCTTCGGTCCCCGCATCCGCCCGTGCGAGCCTGCCCATGGCCCAAGGCACGATCCGATTCCTACCTGCGTCACGCCGTTCACCGCCCGAGGCGAGCAGCGGCCGGAGGTCGAACGGGTCCGAACGGCGTTTCCCCATACTGTACCTCTGAGCCCGTTCCAGAGAAGCCTGCGTCGTGAGCGACCCCAGAGCCCTTGAAGGCGGGGGGGCTTGCCCCGGGCATGAACCGCCGGGACATCCTGGGCATCGCCGAGCCGCTTTCCGAGGAACCAGGCGCCCCATCGCTCTACCCGCTCGACCGACTCCCCGGCGTCGACCGGCGCAGGCTCGAAACCCGGCCCCTGACCGTAAAGATCGTTCTCGAGAACCTGATTCGGAATTTTGACCCCGACCGGCTCGACCGATCGCTGCTGCTTTCCGTGGCGCACGGCGATCCGATCCCGCCGGAGACCGAGCTCCCGTTCTACCCGTCGCGTGTACTTCTCCAGGATTTTACCGGGGTCCCCGTCCTGGTCGACCTTACTGCGATCCGCACCGCCGCGGTCTCCCGTGGGCTACCGGCGAGCCGGGTGAATCCCGTGGTGCCGGTGGACCTGATCGTCGACCATTCCGTCCAGGTGGACAGCTTCGGGGCTCGGAACTCCGGGTTGATCAATCTCGACCGCGAGTATCAGCGCAATGGAGAGCGCTACGACCTACTTCGGTGGGCCCAGGGGGGGTTCACCCACCTTCGGGTCGTCCCTCCGGGAAACGGGATCTGTCACCAGGTGAACCTCGAGTACCTGGCGACCGTCGCCTCCCGACGCGAGCGCGACGGGGTCATCGAGATTTTCCCGGACACCCTCATCGGGACCGACTCCCACACCACGATGGTGAACGGTCTCGGGGTGCTCGGCTGGGGGGCCGGGGGGATCGAGGCGGAGGCGGCCATGCTCGGCGAACCCTGCCTGCTTCCCCCCCTCGAGGTCGTGGGGGTGCGGCTCAGCGGGCGCCTTCCGGAGGGCGCGACGGCGACCGACCTCGTCCTGACGGTCACGAAGGCGCTGCGTCAGAAGGGGGTGGTCGAGAAGTTTGTGGAGTTCTTTGGGCCCGGCCTGGACTGCCTCTCGGTGCCGGACCGGGCGACGATCTCCAACATGTGTCCGGAGTACGGCGCCACCGCCGCGCTGTTCCCGATCGATGGGGCGACCATTGCGTACCTGACGAGCACCGGACGGGACCCGGCCCACGTCCGCGAGGTCGAGGCGTACGCCCGCCGACAGGGGCTGTGGCGCGACGCGGCGACGCCCTCGCCTCGGTTCGACGACGAGCTACCCATCGACCTGGCGTCGATCGTCCCGACGGTCTCAGGGCCGAGGAACCCGGAGGAGAGCGTGTCCCTTTCCGAAGCCCCTCGGTCGTTCCGCACTGCCCTCGAGGGGTATCGTCGGGAGCACCCTCGACCGACCACGGCCCCCGCGAACGGGGCCGGGATTCCCGACGGCGCCGTCGTGATCGCCGCCATCACCAGCTGCACGAACACCTCCAACCCGTCGGTGATGGTGGGAGCGGGGCTCATCGCCCGCAAGGCCGTCGAGCTGGGGCTCGCGGTCCCACCCCATGTCAAGACGTCCCTCGCTCCGGGGTCGAAGGTCGTCACCGCGTACTTGGAGCGGGCGAACCTGATGGCCCCCCTCGAGCAGCTCGGGTTCGACTTGGTGGGGTATGGCTGCACCACGTGCATCGGCAACAGCGGGCCGCTCCCTCCGGCAGTCGCCCGAGCGGTGGAGGCCTCCGACGCCTACGTGGCGGCGGTCCTCAGCGGGAACCGGAACTTCGAGGCTCGTATCCACAGCCAGGTCCGCGCCAACTACCTCGCCTCCCCCATGCTCGTGGTCGCCTACGCCCTGGCCGGTCGATTCGACCTCGACCTGACGAAGGATCCGCTCGGCCACGCCCGTGGCGGTGCTCCGGTGTATCTGCGGGACCTCTGGCCGAAGTCGGAGGAGATCCGCCAGCTCGTCGACTCCTCGTTGGATCCACAGATGTTCCGGGACAAGTACCGGACGATCACGCAGGGGGACCCCCATTGGGATTCCTTGCCAAGCTCCGGCGGCCCGGAGTATCGATGGGACCCGAAATCGACCTACCTCCGCCACCCCCCGTACTTCTCGATCCCGCCGCCCCCCCCGCCGGTGGACGGAGTCCTGATCCAGAGCGCACGGGTCCTCGCACTCCTCGACGACCGCGTTTCCACCGATCACATCTCGCCTGCCGGTGAGATCGCAGTCGATAGTCCGGCGGGCCGGTACCTCGAAGGCGAGGGGGTCCGTCCTGCCGATTTCAATACCTACGGCACGCGGCGCGGGAACCACGAGGTCATGGTCCGCGGTACCTTCGCAAACATCCGGCTCAAGAACCGCCTCGCCCCGGGCACGGAGGGCGGTTGGACCACGCACATCCCATCGGGCACTCGGTACACGATCTACGACGCCGCCGAACGGTACCGGGCCGAGGGCATCCCCCTGATCGTGTTGGCGGGCGCCTCCTACGGCCAGGGGAGTTCGCGCGACTGGGCGGCGAAGGGACCCCTGCTGCTCGGGGTACGCGCCGTGATCGCGAAGAGCTACGAGCGGATCCACCGCGGCAACCTTGTCGGGATGGGAGTTCTCCCGCTGCAGTTCGAGCCGGGAGAAGGCTGGAAGGAACTCGGTCTCACCGGCGAGGAGTCGTTCAGCTTCCGCGTTCCCGGGGGAGGAGCGTCCGGGCCGCGCGCCACGATCGAGGTGACCGCGACACGGGCCGACGGCGGGGTGCGGAAGTTCTCCGTCCGCAGCCGCATCGACTCCGCGGTGGAGCTCGACTACTACCGGTCGGGCGGTCTGCTACCGTACACGCTGGGGCGGCTCGCCGCGTAGGCCCGGGCCCCTCCCCCTCGGCCCGCGTCGGCTACAGGTCGGTCGCCGACTCGAGCAGGATCGAGGCGTATCCCACGACATCCCTCATCGCCTCCACGTCGCCGGAATGGCCCCAGGCCAGGAGGCGAGACGTGAGCGGCTCGCCGGACAACGCGGCCAACAGGACCGTCGTGGGAGCGATCCCGCACATCGAGATGTCGTGACGACGGACGGTCCCGTACAGGCCTTCCGCGTCCCGGGCGAGGATCTGGTCGATGGCCATCCGGTCGAGCCGCTCGGCGGTCGCCGCGGGGACGTAATGGGAAAAGTCCGTGGAGGCGATCAACAACACATCCCGCCCGCGGATCGCGTCCCGGACGACCTTGGCCACCTGCTCCAGGGACCCCAGCGGTGCGAACCGCACCATCAGCGGCACGAATCGGGGTTTCGGCAGGACGTATTCGAGGAACGGGAGTTGGACCTCGATCGAATGCTCGGCCCGATGGGCGTCCTCATCGACGGAGATCGGAGGGCGCGAAAGCAACCGAACCAGCTCGTGGTCGACGGGGGTAGGCCCCCAGGGGGTCTGCCATGCCCGGTCGGAGAGGGCGGCCACTCGGGCGAGCCCGTGGTGGTCGACGCCGAGCACGAGGACCGACGCCGGGGGGCGTTCGGCGGCGAGGGCGGCGTACGCCTTCGCGGCGATCGGCCCGGAGTAAAGGAATCCGGCATGGGGCACGACCATCGCCCGGATCCTTCTCCGGGGGGATCGGTGTCGGACCGGCAGCTCGCCGGGCCCCCGCCGGTCGAGGAAGCACGCTTCGACCTGGGCCGCCAGGCGCTTTCCGTCCGCCTCGTAGAACTGCCCGGCGACCGCCGGAGGACGGGGATCCGTTTCGGTCACGGCTTGGAGAGCTCGGCGACGACGCGGCGCGCCTCGGCGTCGGCGAGGCGCGCACGAGGCTGCGCAAGGAACGGATTGTGCGCGCCGTAGCGCGGGATGACGTGGAAGTGGAGGTGGAAGATCACCTGACCGGCCATCTCCCCCTGGTTCAGCGCGACGTTGTAGTGACGCGAGAACCGATCGACGCGGCGGCAGAGCTCGGCGAGGGAGCCGACGTAATCGGGATACTCCTCCGGACGAAGGTCGGTCAGGCGGTCCACGTGCCGCTTTGGGACCACGAGAAGGTGGCCCCGCGTGTACGGGAACAGGTCGAGGAACGCGAGGGTCCGCTCGGTCTCATACACCGTGTAGGCGGGGGCGCGGTGGGCCGCGATCTCGCAGAAGACGCAGGGCGGAGGGGTGAGGCCCTGTTCCTCCATCGAGCGCCGACGCAGCGCCCGGGATAAAATATTGCCGGGGAAGCCCTGAGCCCCCTGCGCCGCCCACGCTTATCTCGGCGGCCCTCTCCCGTTCGGTGTGGGGGCGCGCCACGCAGTGCTTGTATTCGCCCTGCTCCTCGTGGTCCCGGCGAGCGCCGGACTCGGGGATGGGCATCCCGCACAAGTGTCCACGAGCGGTCCGGCATCCTTGGGCCTGGTGAGCGATGAGCGACCGCTTCCGGCCGGTGCCTCGGAGCGACCCATTCCGGCGGGCGTCCCCATGACCCTGACGGTCGTCCTACGTCCGCACTCCCCGGGGGAGCTCGCGGCCATAGATGCCGCCGTCGGGGATCCGGGGAACGGACTCTACCGCCATTTTCTGACCGAGGCGCAGTATGAGACGAGGTTCCACGCGTCGCCCGATGCGGCCACTTCCGTCGAACGGTACTTCGCCGGATTCGGTGGGAAGCTCGTGGGTCGATCCGCCGATGGGGCGGGGCTCACGCTGCACATTCCCGCGGCGGGGGTCCGAGACTCGCTCGGGGTGGTCCCGGTCGCCTACCGGTCCGGGTCGAACAGTGGTTACACCACGCTCGGGGTGCCGAGGCTGCCGAACGAGGTGGCCGCTCTCGTTTCGGGGATCGACGGGCTTTCCCACGCGACCCGCGGAGGGCTCACTCTCGACCTCGCACGTCTGTCGGGAGGCAAGGTGTCCGCGGAATCCGCGTCGCAGTTCATTCGGGACAATGCGTCGGGGGAATCGTGGTACTATGGTACGGATTTTGCGCAGGCGTACCGCGTCGACCACCTGTTTCCTGGCCCGGGGTCCGTGCCGAACGCCACGTTCCCCACCGGGGAGGCCATTGCCACCATCCTGATCTCCGGGTTCAACGCGTCCACCGGGGTCGACCTGCCCCCGTTCAACCCCCAGGCGATCCGCCAGTACTACAACGACTCGTTCCCGGCGGGCTGGCCGAAGCCGGTCGTGAGGGGCAGCCCGGTGACGATCGCCTCCGTTACCCCCCCGGCCCCGGGGAGGAACGCCGGTCTCAACGACTCGACCCGCGACCAATCGGAGAACTCGATCGACCTCGAGATGGCCGGTAGCCTGGCCCCGGGGGCGACCCTGGTCAACTTCTACTTCTCGGCGGCGCTGTTCGATTCGAACCAAGGGAACGGATCGGGTGGCTCGATCGCCGACGCGTTCGGTCAGGCCCTCTCCTCCGCCCTCTCGTACAACTACGGGTCCGCCCGGCTCACCGCCGTGACGAACTCCTTCGGCCTGCCGGACCTCAACAATTCGCTCTGGAACCAGGAGTTGCAGCACGCACAGGCGCTCGGGGTCACCGTGCTCGCCGCCAGCGGGGATCAGGGGAACGCCCCCGAGTCCCTCACTGGTCGGCCGCAGGGACAGTGGCCGGGATGGCCCGCGACGGCCGCCTTCGACACCTTCGGAACGGTCTCGGTCGGGGGCGTGAGCGTCGGACTCGGGGGGACACCGACCGGGACATACTACGGGAGCACGCTTCCGACGGGATTCGATTCGAACCTGACCGGCATCGCAAGCTCGGTCGCGTGGTGGGAGGACCAGACGGCACCCGGGAACTACTCGGGATCGGAGGGCGGCGTGTCGACGACCGTCCCGGAACCCTCGTGGCAGTTCGACTCGGCGGCCCAGCCGGCCATCTCCAATGCCTCCGGCGTGCAGGGGGTGACCGCTCTCGGGCGGACGGGCCCGGACCTCGCCATGCCCGCGAACCGGACGATCGCGTACATCGACGCCGACGCGACCCAGGTCTACTTCGATATCTTCGAGGGGACGAGCATCGCCTCTCCCCTGCTCGCCGGTGAACTTGCCTCCCTTGCGGCGGTCGCCGGTCATCCGTACGGCTTCGTCGACCCGGAGCTGTACAGGGTGGGAAGCTACTACACAGCGTTCCCCTCTCCGAGCTCCCCGTTCCTCGACGTGACCTCGGGGTCGAACTACGTGTTCTCCGCCGGCCCCGGCTGGGACCCGGTGACGGGGTGGGGCCAGCTGGACGCGCCGAACTTCCTCGTCGCCGACGCGAACCTCACGATCGCTTCGTACCGTTACGTCGGCCCGACCCCCGGCCTCCCTCCCCTTCACCTCGGGGCCGGGCCCGCCGCCTCGAACCTCTTCCCGTACGCCGTCCTCGTGGGGGCCGCCCTGGCGTTCGTCGTCGCGGTCGTCATAGTCTGGGGCGGTCGGTCGCGCGCCCACGCTCCTCCGCCGGGGATCGCGGGCGGGGCGTTCGGGACCGCCGGTGCACCGGGCTACGGGGTCGGGTCGAACCCATTCCCCCCGAGCCCCGGGAACCCACCCGCTCCCCTCGGGGGCGGCTACCCCCCGACCCCCTCGGCCGGCGGAGGCCCCGCGTGGTTCGCCTGCCCGTACTGCGGGGCACCGCGTCCGGCAGAACCGGTTCGATGCCCGTACTGCGGGGTGTTGTAGAGGGTCTCGGACTACGCGGCGGGGGGGGCGACCGGGGCCGGGGCGCTCTCGGGCTCGGGGGCCGAGTCCTCGGGGTCGGCCTGCGAGGCGCTCTCCGGGAGGACGGTCGACTCCGGTGCGGCCGGGGCGAGGCTGGGCGGGGAAACGCCGAGCTTCTGCTCGAGGAACCGGCGGATCTCCTCCGGTCGGCTCGCCGAGATGCCGAAGTACTCGGCGAAGAGCTTCGTCGTCTTCAGCTCCAGCGTGGCGCCTTTCGGGTCCGCATGGACCAGGCCGAGACCGCGGAGTCGCTGGACCTCCTCGTACGCCGGCTCGCCGACCATCCGGGCGAGCAGGCTCTGGAGCATCGGCTGGTGGTAGGCGATGAGGGTGAGCGTCTTCAGCGTCCGCGGTGGCAGGTCCACCGGGGTCACGGAGTGGGCCGAGGGGAGGTATTGGTGGCGCAACTGGAGCGCATACCGGTCGCCCACGCGCTGCACCTCGAGGGCGGTCTGCCGCGCGACGTAGGTCTTGGCGAGCCGCTTGACGGCCGCTTGCACGGGTCGGAAGTCGGTCGTCCCCAGGACCTCGGTGAGCTCTCGTACGGAGAGGGGCTTGCCGCTCGCGAACAGGATCGCCTCGACCCGCAGCACCAGGTCATCCACGCGGGACGGCATCGCCTCAGTCCTCCATGACCGGAGCCCGCTGTTCGCTCGTCCGGACGAGGACGAGGGGGCTCTCGGCGAGTTTCTCCTGGCGGAGCTCGAGGACATTCTCCCGGGCGAGGAACAGGGTGGCGAGGAAGACCGCCACCAGCCGGTCGCGCCCGTGGGTGTGGTGCCACAACGAGAGGAATGGGAATGCTTCGCCCACGGGGTGGGCCTTCGCCACCTCCCACGCGTCGTCGAGGTCCCGCGCGGGGATGTCGCCGTGCACGAGGACTTCGGGCGGCGCCCTCTGCTCCTCTCGCAGGCGTTCGCGCAGCTCCTGGACGCGCAGCGACCGCCGCGCGTCGGCCTCGGCCTGCCCGAACGCCTGCACCAGTTCGATGAGAGAGACCGGACGCGTCTCGGGATGCCGGATCATCGGCTCAAGGAGCGGCTCCTCCCCGCTCGACCCCAGCACGGCGGTCGTGACGTCGAGCGACTCGGGGGAGGAGAGATCCCCGAGATACCCGTCGTCAAGCGGCAGACCGCCCGGGTCGGCGGGGGCCGGGGGTTCGGTGTGCGTAGAGAGCACGACCTTCGATTGGAGGTAGAGGATCGACCAGGCCATGTAGAGGAGCCGCCCGGCGACGGCGAAGTCGACGCCGCCCTCGCGCCGGACCCGGTCGAGGTACGTCTCCGTGAACTTGACGAGGTCGATCTCCCATGGGTCGAACGACTCGTCCATGACGAGCTCGAAGAGCATCGCGGTCGCCTTCTCGACCGGGTCGGGGATGATGACGTGGACCCCGTCCTTCAGGTCCCGCACGAGCGCCAGGTAGCGCTCGAGCAGCGCCGGGGTCTGTTCGGAGTCGTCGATGATGGAGCGGTGGAAGATCAGGTAGTCGAGGACGCGCTGGGCTGCCTCGGGAGAGACCGGTCCGGCCGAAGGGTCGACCTCGATGACGGCGGTCGCGGGCGGGCTCATGCGGCCTCCGTGGGGATCGCCGTCGAGGCCTCGGTGGCCCGCTCCCGGTCGTCGACGTCCACGATCTCGTCGAGCCGCAGCCCGACGACCCTCGAGCAGCCGTCCCCGTGCATGGTGACGCCAAAGAGCTGGCGGGCGAATTTGAGGGTCACCTTGCGGAGCGAGATGACGATGAATTGTGCGCGCTCGGAGTTCCGCCGCAGCATCCGGCCGACGTTCTCGGCGTTGACCCCGTCCAGCGACATGTCCACCTCATCGAACACGTAGAGTGGGCTCGGGTCGTATCGCTGGAGGGCGAAGATGAAGGCGAGGCTCGCGAGCGATTTCTCGCCGCCGCTCAGCTGCTCGAGCCGCTGGACGTTCTTGCCGACGGGCCGGGCCTTGATGAGCAGCCCGCCGGCGAGCGGGTCGTCCGGGTTCTCGAGCCCGATCTCGCCCTCTCCCCCGGCGGAGAGCTCGCCATAGATCTCCCGGAATCCGTCGTTGACCGATACGACGACCTCCTTGAGCTTGACCTTCTTCTTCCCCTCGATCTCAGCGACGAGCGAGAGCAGTTCCGTCTTCTCGCTACCGAGGCGGTTCGCCTCTCCGTCGAACTCCTCGAGGCGGTGCTTCTCCTGGTCGTACTCCTCGAGGGCGAGCAGGTTCACCGACCCCATCGACTCCAGTTGGGATGCGAGGGTCGCGATCGTCCGCTTGAGCTCCTCGACGGGGACCGGCTTCGCGTCGACCGGGTCCTCCGGGAGTTCCTTGAGGGCGGCCTCGACCTCGGACAGGTGTTGACGGGCCGTCGCCAGGCGGACCTCCTCCTGCTGCTGCATGGAGATCCGGGTGCGCAGCGTCTCCTGGGCCCGAGCGAGCAGGTCGACGATCTTGAGCCTCGCCGAGTCGAGCTTCGAGCGCTCCTCGGTCTGGGCCTGGACGGCCTGGAGCTGCTGGGTCTCCACGCCCCGAAGGGCTTCGAGGGCCGACTTGGCCTCGTCCCTGGACCGTGCCAGGGCCGCTCCTTCCTTCTTCTTCTGCTCGTGGGCGCTCTTGGCCTGCGCAAATTCGGCGTGTCGGGCGCTGAGCGCCTGGGTGGCGGCCTGGGAGGAGGCGCGTGCGGCCTCGAGCTCTCGCGTCAGCCGAAGTCGTTCTTCGCCGCCCGCCTGGGCCGATTCCTGCAGTGTGCGGATCTTCGTCGAGACCGCTCCCGGTAGGTGGCCGAGGTATTCCTCCTGCAGTTTCCCCAGGCTCGACTTGATCTCGTCGAGGTCGTGGGCGAACCGGGCGGAGTCCGCCTCGGCGGACTTGAGGGTGACCTGGGCTTTCGCGTGGACCTGCCGAGCGGTCTCAATCCGCCGCATCGCCTCCTTGACCCGTTCCCGGGCGGTCCCGAGTTCCTTCTCGAGGATCTTCGATGCCGAGTCGTGCGCCTCGGCTTGAGCCGAGCGTCGGGCCAGCTCCTCCCCCAGGGTGCGGGCCCGCTCCCCGAGCCGCTGGAGCTCGGCGCGCGCGTCCGACTCGGCGGTGGATTTCGCGCGCAGCTCCTCGCCTAGCCGCTTGAGCTCGACGGCGTTGTCGGCCCCCCGACCCTTCTCGCCGGTCTCGAGGTACCCTCCGGACATCGCGCCAGTGGCCTCGATCAGGTCGCCCGTGAGCGTGACGAGACGGACGCCGCCCATCTGGGACCGGGCGTGCCCCAGGTCCTCCATGACGACGGTCTCGCCGAAGACGTACCAGAACGCCGGCCGAAGCTCCTCATCGAACTTGACGAGGTCGATGGCGAACCCGACCGCACCGGGGGATTGGGAAGCAATGAGGGATTTCCCCCTCGGGCGACCCGGCAGCATCCGGTTGAGAGGCAGGAACGTCGCACGGCCGCGCTTCTCGGCCCGCAGGAGCTTGATGCACTCCTCGGCGACCTGGTCGGTCTCGACGACGAGGGCTTGGAACCGGTTGCCGGCGGAGACGGCCAGGGCGGTTTGGTGCTGTGGCTCGAATCGCGCGAGCTCCTCCACCGTGCCCCGGATTCCCGGGATCCGGCCGAGATTCCGTTGGGACAGCAGGAAGTCGACGGCCGCCATCGGATTCGCCCGGGCTCCGCCTTCCGTGCGGACCTTGAGTCGGGCATCGAGGGACATGAAGCGTCGATTGAGTTCGAGGACCTCCTGCCCCAGCCGCTCGCCCTCGGCCGTGAGGGTTTTCTCCTTCGCCTTGACGGCGAAGAATTCCTTCTGGAGTTCCGGGGTCGACGTTTCCTTTGCGGCGCGATCCTTTCCCGGACGAGCGCGGAGCTCGAGGTCCTGTGCCTCGAGCTCGCGAGCCCGGTGGTCGTCCTCCGCCTGGGCTTCATCCCGTTCGGCGGAAGCGAGGAGCGCCTTGGCGCTCTCCAAGCTCTGAACCGCGCCGGCCCAGCCCTGCCTCTTCTCTTCCTGCTGCCGTTCGAGTTGCAGCACCTGGCGTCGCGTCCCGACGAGCTTTCCCTGAGATTGTTCGGCCTCCCCCGTCGCCGCGGCCAATGCTTTGGTCTGCTCGAGCACCTTCTGCTCGACGACCCGCAGTTGCTGGGCCAGTTGGCCTTCGGCGCTCTGGAGTCGGGCCGCCTCCTTCTCGTCGGTCTTGATCTGAGTCGTGAGCGCCGCGAACCGGGTCTCCAGCTGAGCGACCTCCTCCCCCGCCTGACGGACGTTCTCGTCGAGTCGCGCGAACGCCATGCGGCGCTGGTCGAGCTCGTCCTTGAACTTCGCAGCCTCGGGCCCGCCTCGACGGGCGATCTCCTTCTCGACCGCCTCGATCTTCTGGGCGGTGGCGGTTTGCTGATCCGTGAGCCGGGTCGCCTCCTCGCGGAGCTTTTCGATCTCGGCCGAAACCTTGAGCAGTTGGGCTTCGCAGCTCTGGACCTCCTGCCGGGCGAGCCGATGGCCCGCGCGCGCCAGTTGGGCCTCGGCCTTTCGCTTCTCGTCCTGGATCGTCTTGTACTGGATGGCCTGGAGGCGCTGGGATTCGAGCGACTGAAGGTGACCGCGGATCTCGGTGAGGAGGGTGCCGATCCGCATCAGGTTCGTCTCCAGGTCCGCCCGTTTCGAGTCCGCCCGCTGGAGCTCTTCGTCGTACTGGGAGATCCCCGCGAGACGCTCGACCAGCGCTCGTCGGGGGATCGGTCCCATGCTGACGATCCGGTTGACGTCGCCCTGCTGGACGAGGTTGTAGCCGTCGCCACTGAGCCGGGCGTGGGAGAGGAGCGAGTCGATCTCGGTCTGGGTCGAACGCCGGCCGTTGACGTAGAAGTACGAGTAGTAGCCGTTCGAATCGTTGGGAGCGAGTTTCACGTACCGCGTGACCTCGACCTCGTCCGACTCCACCGGGATGAGCCGATCCCGGTTGTCGAACTGGAGCGAGACCTCACATTCGGTAGCGGCCTTCTTGCTCGCGCCGCCGTTGAAGAACAGGTGCGTGAGGCGGTCGGCGCGCAGGGCTTTCGAGCTGGTCGGTCCGAGCACGAACAGGATCGCATCCGAGATGTTCGACTTCCCCATCCCGTTGGGGCCGGCAACGCCCGTAAATCCCGGTTGGAACGGGATCTCGGTGCTCCCGGCGAACGACTTAAAGTTGCGAACCTTCAGCCGTTTGAGATACATCCGACCGTTCCTCGCTCCGTGATTGGACAGTCAATCCCTTGCGCGGGCGGGCATCTGTTTGTCTGACAGATGTCAGCGGAAGTTCTTCAGCCTGTCAGCCATATTTAAGAGTATAGCCCGACTTGAACGCGTAGGGTGGCGAGGGGCCACCTTGCCTCGGCCCGGGAGCCTTCCCCCGCCGCGCCGGCAGGGCCCGCGAGACGCGGTTCCGTCGGGGAACCCGGGCGCCCGCGATGACCCTCGCCCCGGACCCCCGCCCACCGGGTCCCAACCCCCCCGGACCCTCCCGTGCTGCCTCGAGTCGCCGACTCCCCCATGGACCGACCGGGCGGGAATCCGAGCCCCGCTCTGCGGGGTCTCGCGTCAGTTAGAAGAACCCGCGGTAGATGTCCGGAGGAGGGATTCCTCCGGCATCGGGCTTGGGATCCTGACGAAGCAGTTCATGCTACTTTCCCGCGGAGAATCGCTGATCATCCAGGAGAGTTCGAGGCTGATCTCCTCCGGTGGGGTGGGCGGGACCCTGATCCTGACCAACCAGCGACTGGTGTTTGAAGCGAAGACCGGTGGAGGGCTGCTCGCTGGCAACTCCGGGGTCACGGTCGTAAACCTCGAGCTCGAACGGATCTGGAACCTCCATGCGAGCGTCGCCCGTTTCGACGTGCCGGGGTTGAGCCGACACACTCTCACGGTCGAATCCTCGGCGGGTCGGCACAGTTTCGGCGTTGCCGACCCTGCCCGCTGGGGGAACGCGATCGGGGAGGCCCGCGCGGCGCGTCCCGCCATACCGCCCCCGCCGCCTCCCCCGCCGCCTCCGCAGTCGTTCCCCCCGCCTCCTCCACACGGCTCGGGAAGCCCCGTGATTGTCCACGTCCTGACAAGCCAGCCCCCTCCCGCGGCACCCTCAGTACCCGCGATCATGATCCGATGCCGGTACTGTGGGGCCATCTCCCCCCCGACCCTCTCGAAATGCCCGAGCTGTGGCGCTTCGATTTGACCGGACGGCTCCGGCCTACGAGGCGACTAGGGCGTAGGGCCACGCTGAAGGCAACCGACCGGCGCGCGCAGGGCATCGACCGACTCGCCTCCAATTGTCGCGGGGAAACCCCGGGCTCCCGGCTTCCGATAATCCTTTTAGCCCTCCGCATCCTCGCACCGCCGAAATGAGTTGCCCGCCCGCGGGGCCCTAGGCGCCCCCTCGAATCCGAAATCAAATTTTCGCCGGACGAACTCATGGACCTCCTCGAAGCCATTCGCTCCTTTCGCCCCTGCCGTCAATTCCAGACCCGACCCGTTCCGACGGACAAGGTCAAGGCCGTCCTCGCCGCGGCCCGCATGGCCCCCTCGCAGAACAACCTGCAGCCGTGGCGGTTCGTCGTCGTGCAGGACGACGAGCGCAAGCGGCTCCTCGCGCAGGCCTGCGTCAAGGGCAAGCCCGTCGCCGAAGCCCCGGTCGTCGTCGTGGCGTTCGCCGTGGAGGAGGACATCCCGGTCACGGTGGGCGGCTACATCTCGGCCTACCCGCTCGACGTCGCCGTGGCCATCGCGCACCTGATGCTCGCGGCCACGGCCGAGGGGCTCGGGACGGTCTGGATCATCGACTTCCACGAGAACAAGGTGCGCACCGTCCTCGGGGACGTCCCAGAGGGGATCCACCCGATCGCGATCCTCCCGCTCGGCTTCCCGGCTGAGCCGAACGGGGCGTCCGGCGGACCGATCGCCGACGGGCGCAAGAGCCTCGACGAGATCATCGCCTACAACGCATATTCCTGGTAGGTCCGAATGGACGTCACCCTGGTGACGACCAATCCGGGGAAACTGCGCGAGGTGCGAGCACTCCTCTCGGAGTTCGGTGCGGTGGTCCGCCCGCTCCGCCGGGCATTGCCCGAACCCCAGTCCGATTCACTGGACGTGGTAGCCCGGGCGAAGCTCGCCGCGGTCTCCGACCTGCGCGGATGGGTCCTGGTCGAGGACTCCGGGCTGTTCATACCCTCGCTGGGGGGATTTCCTGGGGTCTACTCCTCGCACATCTACGCGATCTGGGGACTCGACCCGATCCTCGAGCTCCTTGCCCGTCGTCCGAGGGCGGCGGTCTTCCGCACGGTCGCAGGACTGCGCCGAGGCCGGACCACCTGGTACCTGACGGGAGAGTGCGACGGGACCATCGCGACCTCTGCCAGGGGGTCCGGGGGGTTCGGGTTCGACCCGATATTCATCCCGAAAGGGAGCCGCCGGACGTTCGCGGAGATGTCCGAGACCGAGAAGGGGGTCGTGTCCCATCGGGGGCGAGCGATGCGTTCCGTCGGCGAGATCCTGGCCGAGTCGAAGAAGTAGCGTCTCCTGACGTTGTGACAATTCGCCGAACCGCCGACACCGGGATCGCTCCCCGGCGAACGCCGGGGAGCTGGAAGGGGTTCAGATTGGGGGGTGCGGCCGCGCGACTAGTCTTCGCCGAAGTCGCCGCCCATGCCACCCATGCCGCCCATACCACCCATACCGCCCATGCCGCCGCCCGGGCCACCGCCGGAGGGCGGGGGCGAGGACTTCGACGCGATGACGTCATCGATCCGCAGGATCATGACAGCGGCGTCGGTGGCCGACTCGAGCGCCTGGCGTCCGACACGGATCGGTTCGATGACGTGGAGCTGGGCCATGTCATCGACCTTTCCTTCCCGGACGTTGATACCGGCGGTCTTCTTGCCGGATTTGTGGGCCTTCCGCAGCTCGATGAGGATGTCGATCGGGTCGAGCCCCGCGTTCTCGGCGAGGGTCCTTGGGATGGTCTCGAGCGCCTCGGCGAACGCCTCGAAGGCGATCTGCTCGCGGCCGCCGACCTTGGACGCCTCGTCGCGGAGCTGCAGGGCGAGTTCGCTCGCCGCCGCGCCCCCGCCGTAGACGATCTTGCCATCTTCCACGGCGACGGCGACCACGTTGAGCGCATCGTCAAGCGACCGCTCGATCTCATCGAGCACGTGCTCGGTCCCGCCGCGCATGAGGATCGAGACCGCCTTCGCCTTCTTCGCGCCCGTCACGAACGTGAGGGAGTCGTCCCCCAACTTGCGCTCCTCGACGAGACCGGCCGTGCCGACGTCCTCCTTGGTGAGCTCGCTCACCTTCGAGACGATCGACGCGCCCGTGGCCTTGCTGAGCTTCTCCATGTCGGACTTCTTCACGCGCCGGACGGCGTAGATGCCTTCCTTCGCGAGGTAGTGCTGGGCGAGGTCGTCGATCCCCTTCTGGCAGAAGATTACGTTCGCGCCGCTCTTCTTGATCGAGTCGACCATCCGGTGCAGCATGTTCTCCTCCTCCTGGAGGAACGCGTTGAGCTGCGAGGGGTCGTTGATCTCGATCTTCGCGTCGATCTCGGTCTTCTTGATCTCGAGCGCGGCGTCCAACAGCGCGATCCTGGGCTCTGCGACGCGCGTGGGCATTCCGGAGTGGACCTTCTCCTTGTCGACGATGACGCCCTCGATGAGGCTCGTGTCGGTCATGGCGCCTCCCTGCTTCTTGATGAGCTGGATGTTGTCGAGGTCGACGTCGTACCCGGTCTCGGTCTTCTCGGCGACGGCCACGACGGCCTTGACCGAAATGTCGCTCAGGAGGTCCTGGTTGAAGGAGACCGACTTGGAGGCCATCGCGGTCTTCGCGACGCGCCGGAGCGTCTCGTGGTCATCGATCTGTACCGGGATGGAGATCGACTTGAGGACCTCGAGCGCCTTCTGGCTCGCCATGCGGTACCCCTGGCTGATGATCGTCGGGTGAACGTTCTGCTCGATGAGGCCCTCGGCGCGCTTGAGGAGCTCCCCGGCAAGGATGACGGCGGTGGTCGTCCCGTCGCCGGCCTCCTGGTCCTGGGTCTTGGCGACCTCGACGAGCATCTTGGCCGCCGGGTGTTCGACGTCCATCTCCTTGAGGATCGTGACCCCGTCGTTCGTGACGACGACGTCGCCCATCGAGTCGACGAGCATCTTGTCGAGCCCCCGCGGACCGAGCGTCGAGCGCACGGCATCGGCAATCGCCTTGGCGGCTTGGATGTTGTTCGACAGGGCGCCGCGGCCTCTCTCTCGCTTTGTCCCTTCCTTGAGAACAAGGATCGGGGTCTGTCCGGTCAGCATGGTTGTTTTCCTCCGAGTCTTGCGGCTCGGCTTCCGGCCGGGGTAGAAAAGCGCTCGTATTTAAAGTAAGGGGTCGGCGCCGCCCCCGAATCCGTGACGGCGGCGCGGGTCACCCTCGGGTTTTCCCCAGAGAGGACCGATCCCGGTGGGCGCGCGGTCCGATCTCGGAGTCGGACCCCCCGGCCGCGGGGTCCGACGGCCCGCGGTCGGGTGATGTGCGCCGCTGCTCCCGCGCCGGCGCCTAGTGCCGTGTCTAGTGGGAGAGTTCGAGGTTCCTGACCTCTAGCGAAAGTAC
>JAKIWG010000025.1 GCA_022750155.1 Thermoplasmata archaeon
CTTCTCCTCCGGGGTGAAATGGACCCCGGGCGTCTGCTCCCCGTCCCGGAGCGTCTCGTCCCACAGGACGATCGGGTCGGCGAACGCGCGTTCGCCTAGGGTCTCCCGGTGGTAGTCCTCCACCAGTGGAACCTCTGCCATGGGAGCGGAGCGACGGGCGGGAGCGACATAACCTTTCTCGAAGAGCACCGGCCGCACGTTAGCGTACGGCCGTCCCGCGACGGCGAGGTGCGAGCCATCGCCCGCGGGCGACCGAGATTTCGCTCCCCGCCGCACCGGCGGGTTCCCCATTCTTAAATACGGTCGCTCAATCGTTTACCGGCGAGGGCGCAGCGCCGCTCCGCGCCGCATCCACCATGACCACACCCGCTACGCAAAGCACGACGCACGTCGGGGGCTCGCTCCCCGCCGGCTCGCGCGCCCCCAAGGAGCTCACGGACCTCGCGGTGCTCATCGGGGGCCAAGGGGGCGACGGAACGCTCACGGTCTCCGACCTGCTCGCGCGATACTTCCGAAAGCGCGGTCTGTACGTCTACAGCTCACGCAACGTCCTCTCCCGGATCCGAGGGGGACACGCCGATTCGTCGATCCGCGCGTCCCGCGAGCCGATCGCGGCGATGAAGGCCCGCGTGGACCTGCTCGTGGCGTTCGACAACGAGGCCGTGCAGATCGGGCAACCGGAGCTCGAACCGGACGCCCTCATCCTGTTCGACTCCTCGGTGTTCCAATCCGACCTGCCGAACGCCCTCGGCTTCCCGTTCGCGACCCTCGTGGGGAGCCAGCTCGGCCAACCGATCTACAAGAACACGGCCGCATACGGCGCGATCTCTGCCCTGATGGGGTTCGACCCCGAGACGACCCGACACGTCATCGAGGAGCGGTTCAAGCGCCGCAGCCCGGAGGCGCTGGAGAAGAACCTCAAGGCGCTCGAGATCGGGCGAAAGGCGGCGATGGAACTTCCCCAGGGGCGCGACCGATGGCACGTCGCGGACGGGGACGCGCACAACCAGATCCTGACCATCGGCAACCAGGCAGTGGCCCTGGGGTTCGTCGTCGCCGGGGGCCGATTCTTCGCCGGCTATCCGATCACTCCGGCGACCGAGATCATGGAGTACCTCATGCGATACCTTCCGCCGTTCCATGGGGTCGTCCGGCAGGCCGAGGACGAGCTCGCCGCCATCAACATGATCATCGGTGCCTCGTACGCCGGGGCGCGCGTGATGACCTCCACGAGCGGGCCGGGTCTCTCGCTCATGACCGAGGGGATCGGTCATGCGGGGACGGCGGAGCTGCCGGTGGTCGTCGCGGACTGCCAGCGGGTCGGGCCCTCTACGGGCGAGCCGACGCGCCACGAGCAGTCGGACCTCGCCCACCTGGCCCACCTGGGGCATGGGGAGTTCCCCCGGTTCATCATCGCGCCCGGGACCCTGGAAGACTGCTTCTATCTCACCATCGACGCCGTGAACCTCGCCGACAAGTGGCGGCTTCCCGTGATCCTCCTCCTCGACCAGGCGCTCTGCCAGAACTCCTCGACGTCCCCACCCCTCGACCTATCCAGGGCCCGGATCGACCACGGGAAGCGACTGACCGAGGCCGAGCTGGCGGCGCTGACCACCTACAAGTACTATCAATTCACCGAGGACGGGATCTCCCCCCAGGTCCCCCCCGGCACCGTCGGGGCGTTCGCCCAGGTCACGGGCAACGAGCACGACGAGAACGGGCACGTCTCGGTCAACCCGGTCAACCGCGTCAAGATGATGAAAAAGCGGATGGAGAAGATGGTGCACGCACGGGACGACCTGCCGCTCCCTCAGTACTACGGGGAGGCTTCGGCCAAGATCGGGTTCATCGGCTACGGCTCCACGTGGGGCCCGATCCGTGAAGCCCAGGAACGCCTCGCCCTCGCGGGGGTCCAAACGCGCTTCCTGCAGGCCCGCACCCTGTTCCCCGTCCAGACCCACACCCTCGACCCGTTCCTCCAGGGGGTCGACGTCGCCTACGTCGTCGAGCACAACTACAACGGCCAATTCGCCCAGCTGATCCGCGAATCGCTCCCGCAGCACCACGCGAAGCTGCGCTCGGTGCTCAAGTACGACGGCCTCTCCTTCCGCGCGCCCGACCTGGTCGCCCGGGTCCAGGAGGGTCCATGAGCCCGGTCTCGGTCAAGCCCGTCCCTTCCACCTGGTGTCCGGGGTGCGGGGATTTCGGCGTCCTCGCCGCCGTGAAGAAGGCGCTCGTCGAGGTCGGGGTCCCGACGCACGAGGCGGTCCTCGTCGGGGGGATCGGCTGCTCCGGCGGCATCCACAACTTCCTCGAGATCAACGGGATCCATGCGCTCCACGGACGGCTATTGGCGCAGGCCGTGGGGGTCAAGCTGGCGAACCCTAAGCTGACCGTCGTCGCGGCCGGGGGGGACGGCGACGGCTACGCCATCGGAATGGGCCACTTCATCCACGCGTTCAAGAAGAACGCGTCGATCCTCTACATCGTGATGATGAACGAGACCTACGGCCTCACCAAGGGCCAGGCCGCCCCCACGGCCCCGATCGGCTACGAGGGAAACGTCGAACCCCCCTTCGACGCCATCCTGACCGCCCTCAGCCTCCCCGCCCACAATTTCATCGCCCGCACGTTCTCCGGGGACCCGAAGACCATGACCGCGGTGCTCGTCGAGGCGCTCCGGTTCAACCGGGCGAACCAGGGCTACGCCTTCGTCGAGGACCTCTCGCCCTGCGTGACCTACAACGACACGTTCAAGGATTGGCGCGAGCGGGTCCTCGACGTCTCCAAGCTCCCGGGATACGACCCCACCGACCGCAAGGTGATGTTCCAACTGTGCCTCGACACGATGGAGAAGGGGAAGATCCCGATCGGGGTCATGCATCGCCCCGCGCCGAAGACCACCGAGGGCGCCGACTCCCTCGAGCTCAAGCTGCTGCCGGACCGGATCGGTCCCGCGGTCACCGGCATCGAGCTCGCCGACAACCTGGCCGCCTACGACAAACTGATCAAGAGCGTCACCTAGGCCGAGAGGCCGCTCCGGGGACTCCCGTGAACCGTTCCGCGTCGGCCACCCTGCTCTTGTCGCTCCTTGTCGCCGGGAGCCTGCTGATCTCGGCACCCGCCGCCGTCGCTCCGCGCGCCCACCCCGCAGATTCCACGGCGGACGGCGCCACGCTGTCGATCACCACCTCCGGCCTTCTCGCGCTCAACCTCACGTTCAGCGACCCGAACGGGTCGACGCTCCGCTACGCGATGGACGGCAACTTCACTCCGCTCGTGGAGGGCCTGCCGATCAACGCGAGCACCCAATCCCGGGTGCTCGGCCAGATCGCCACGCTCGAGTCCACACCGCTCGTCGGGGGGTTCTTCGGGAACCGCGACGGGAGCGTCTCCCCCGGTGAGGTGACCCTGTTCGAGGGGCTGCTCCATCAGCTGACGGCGGGAACCGGCGGCGTCCTTCCGACCAACACCCTCTCGGTCGCGTCGCTCGCCAACGTGACGCTCGACGGCGCGCGAGCGTCTGTGAGCGCGTTCCAGTCGGTATCGTTCTCGGGGGCCGAGGGCCCGGACTCCTCGGAGCTTCCCCTCGGCATCTCGCTCCAGTTCTCCTATCAGTTCGGGGTCTCGGGGACCCAGCACACCCTCGCGCTGTCGATCGGGGGCGCGGGACTCCCCTCGGCGCTCGTCATCCCCACCGCGCTCGCCTCCGTCTCGTTCTCCACCCCGGGAGGGACGACGATCACCTCGGTCGACGGGCTCTCGGGCGTCTCGACCTCCACCGACCCCCTCGGGTGGGGGAGCTCGGACGCCTCGGGCACCTACACCCTCTCCGCCAACTCGGTCATCGCGTTCCACTACCAGACGTCGTTCCCGACCGGCGATGTACTGATCGGCGGGGCCGTCACGGGCCTGGTGGCCGCCGCTGCGTCGCTCCTCCTGCTCCGCCGCCGGCGACGCCGGAAGGCCGCCTCGGCTTCCGGCCCGAAGGCCGAGGAAGGCGCGGTGGGACCATCTGGATCGGCGTAGACGACACCGACAGCGCCCTCGGCGGCTGCACTACGTTCACCCTCACCGAGCTCGTGCGACGCGCCCTTCGGGAGGGTGCCGACGTCATCGGCTGGCCCCGGCTCGTCCGGCTCAACCCGAACGTGCCGTGGAAGACGAGGGGGAACGCGGCCCTCGGGGTGCGCCTGGGAAGGGGTTCCGGGCGTCGCTGGAAGATCGGAGAGATGCCCGAAGGCGCCGTGGAGGCGTTCGAGCGGGGGTCGGAGCTCGAGCCGCGCGCGAGCGACGAGCTCGAAGCCGCGCTATGGGAAACGATCCGCGCCACTTCGCGCACGGGAGAACCCGGGACCGACCCGGCGATGGTCACGAGTCCCCGGCGTCTGCCCGCGACCCTCTACTGGAAGGCGGTCCGTCAGGTCGTGCCGGTCCCTACGGCCCGCGAAGCGATCGCTTCCGTGGGCGGGCGGGTCCGCACCCTCGACTCGGGACGGGGCGTCGTGGGGGCCGCCGCCGTGCTCGCTTGGCCCGCGCGGAAGGCCACCTGGGAACTGATCGCGTACCGAGCTCCGGAGCGGGAGGCGTCGCGGCGGAGAGTGGACGCCGATTCGGTCCGCCGCACCAGTGCCCGGTTCCCCGAGCTGTTCCTCTGCCACGATCCTCGGACCCGCCGGGTGCTCGTCGCGCCCCACACGCCCTGCCCGATCCTGTTCGGCCTCCGGGCCCGTCGCCCGGAGCGGCTCGAACGAGCCCGGGTGGGGATCCGGTCCGAGCCCGTCGAACGATGGATGATCTTCGCGACGAACCAGGGGTCCGGGGACCACCTGGGCGACCTGAGCGGCCGTGAGCTCCAGTCATACGGATCGGGAAGGCTCACCGGGGTAGTCCGGTCGACGCCCGAGACCGGTCCCGGCGGCCACGTCCGGTTCGACCTCGAGGAACCCGACGGGTTCCGAACCGCCTGTCTCGTCTTCGAGCCGACGAAGACCCTCCCAAAGATCGCCCGCCATCTGGCCGAAGGCGACTCCGTTCGGGTCTGGGGAGGCCGGGGCGTCGACCCGGTGTTCCGGGTCGAGGGGATCGAGGTCCGTTCTCTCTCACCCCGGTGGTCCTCCCCCACGCCCCCCCGGTGCCCGGATTGCCGGCGACCGGCCGCCTCGGTAGGGGCGGGTCGAGGGTACCGGTGTCCGGAGTGCCGCCGGCGGTTCCCACCCGAGAGCGCCGGCGTGCGCCGGCTCCGGCCGACCCTCGCCCCCGGGGTCTACCACCCCACCCCTTCGGCGCGTCGCCACCTCCACCCGCTCGCCCCCGAGGCGTGAGCCACCCCGGCGTGCCACGTCGTACCACCCCGGTGGGGGCGATTTATACCGCCCGGGAACTCCTCGGGTGGAGTTCGGAGGCGCGCTTCATCCATGGGAACCGGAGCTCGGACCGCGGTGCTGTTCGCATGCATCATCGGCATCTTCGTCGTCGCCGGGGGCATCCTCGGCCAGTACCTGTTCGGCAGCTTCCTCGGGGGTCTCGTAATCGCCCTGATCCTCTCGCTCGCGATCAACCTCGTCTCGTACTTCTTCTGCGACCGGTTCGTCCTCTGGAGCAACCAGGCCCGGATCGTCACCGCCGCCGAGGCTCCCCGGCTCGCCCGCATCGTCGACGAGCTGGCGCCGAAGTTCGGACTGATCCGGCCGCGGCTCGCGATCGTGCCCACCCAGACCCCGAACGCCTTCGCGACCGGGCGCGACGCCGAGCACGCCGTCGTAGCCGCGACCGAGGGGATCCTTCGGCTCTGCGACGACCGCGAGCTGCGGGGCGTGCTCGCGCACGAGCTGGCCCATGTGAAGGATCGCGACATCCTCCTGATGACGTTCGCCGCGACCCTCGCGGGAGCCATCTCCTACGCCGCCCAGATGGTCTTCTTCCAGTCGCTCTTCGGCGGCGGGAACGGACGGGGGAACCAGAACATGATCCTCGTCCTCATCGCCGCGATCACCGCCCCGATCGCCGCGTTGCTCGTGCAGCTCGCCATCTCGAGGTCCCGGGAGTCGCGGGCCGATGAGGTCGGCGCGAGGACGATCGGCGACCCGAACGCCCTCGCCGACGCCCTCGTGAAGCTCGAGCGCGGGAACCAGGCGAACCCGATGAACGTGGGCTCGCCGGCCTCCTCGAGCCTGTACATCGTCAACCCGTTCCGGGGGGGGTGGTTCGCCTCGCTCTTCTCTACGCACCCGCCGATCGAGGAACGGATCGCCCGGCTCCGTTCGATGAAGCTCAGCTACGACTACCGACCTTCGGTGGGCTCCCCGAGGCTCCGCAGCTCGGCCGCCTCCCGCGCAACCCACCCTTAAAGAGGCGACGAGGGGTATCAACTCCTCACGCTCGAATGTCCCGCGTGCGGCCTGGAGAACGGCGAAGGCGCCACCGAGTGCACCCGCTGCCACCTCGCGAGCGGCCTGTTCGAATCGGTCCGGGAGGCGCTCGGGGACGCGGCCGCCGAGACCCTGTACGTCCGCCTAGTGAACGAGATCCTCTCCGCGGTCGATGAGTCGGGGGACCTCTCCACCTCGGAGGCCGGTCCGGGGCCGGGCCCCGCGCGCCTCGTCCACCCCCTGCGGTTCCCGGCGATCGGCACCCCGAGGGCGACGGGGGCCCCGGTCGAACGGATCCGGGGCCTCGACGCGCTGCCCGCCCTTCCGGCGCTTCCGGCGGGTGCGGGGTTCGAGCTCTACCGACATCAGGTCGACGAGTACCTCCAGCTCGCGCGCCGGCAGGGGATCGAGCTGGCGGAGTTCTCCGACCGGGCCAAGCGCGCGATCCTGGTCCAGGACCGCGAATCGGTCGAGGTGTTGAGCCGCGAGCTGTTCGTGTTCCTCGCCGCGTCGTTGGGGGAGGAGTTCGACGCGGTGTGTGCCCAGCGCAACGAGCTCGCCGCGTTCTTCCCCATCGCCACGCAGGACTCCGAGCTGGACGCCTGCCGGCAGTCGCTGCTCCTCGGCGACCTCTCCGGAACCCAGCGTCGCCTGCACCGGGTCGCCTCGGCGCTGGCCGACCTGCAGGAGCATTGGGAGACGGTCCAGATCCTGCTCACCGAGGCCGACCTCCTCGCGGGAACGATCCGGGAGCTCGGGGGAGACCCGACCCCCGCGCTCGGACCGCTCGAAGAGGGCCGACGCCTCGCCAAGGAAGGTCAGCGGGAGGCCGCCGAGCCGCTGCTCGCCCGGGGGACCCACGCCCTCTGGACGGTGCTGACCCCCCTGTTCTCCCGCGAGATGCAGCGGAGCAAGGAGGTCCTGCTGAAAGCTCGCGAGGAAGGGGCCGACGTCACCCTCGCCGTCGCTTCGATGCGCGAGCTCGCCACGCACCTCCGCCACCGGAATTTCGCGTCGGGGATCATCTCGTTCCGTCGCCTGAGGGAGTCCGTCGACGGGTTGGTCCAGGCCGCACCCAGCCTCGGCCCCGGCCCCGATCCCCCGCCCGAGGAGAAAGCCTCCCCACCGCCGGCAGGGTAGGAGCTTTGAGGCCGGCTTCGGTGGCCCGGCCGTGACGTTCCCCTCGTTGCGGGGGTTCCGGGACTATCCTCCGCCCGAAGCCGGCGCCCGCTCGGAGCTCCGAAGCCGGATGCGTGCCGTGGCTCGACGCTGCGCGTTCATGGAGCTCGAGACCCCGAGCGTGGAGAGCCTCGAGCTGTTCAAGGTCAAGAGCGGCGAGGAGATCGGCCAGCAGGCCTGGGCGTTCACCGACAAGGGTCAGCGCGAGGTCTGCCTGGTCAGCGAGACGACCCCCTCCCTCGCCCGGGTCTTCGTGGACCGCGCCAAGTCCGAGCCGCTGCCCGTCAAGTGGTTCACCGTCTCCAAGCTGTGGCGTTACGAAGAACCCCAGGCCGGCCGTACGCGAGAGTTCCTCCAGTTCAACCTCGACATCCTGGGCGTCGAGGGGCCCGAGGCCGACGCGGAGGTCCTGGGCACGGCGTCCCTCCTACTCGACGAGGTCGGGGCGAAGGGGCTCTACCGGTTCCGGCTCAACGACCGGCGGCTCGCCGAAGGGATCGGCGCGAGCCTTGGGGTCCTCGACCCTCCGAGGTTCTTTCGGGCCCTCGACCGGTTCCGCAAACTGTCGACCGAGGAGTTCGACCGGGAACTCTCGGCGTCGGGGGTCGATGCTCCGGGACGCCGCAGGCTGGGCGAGCTGTTGACCGCGGTGGGGACCGGGGTCCCTGCCGGCCAGGTCGAGGCGAGGTTCCGGAGCCTCCTGGAGTGGCCCCTCGCGGCGCCCGGACCGGCCGGGGTCGCGCGTCTCACCGCGCTGTTCCGTCTCCTGCAGAACGCGGGCCTCTCCGAGCTCATCGTGTTCGACCCGACGGTCGTGCGCGGGCTCGCCTACTACACCTCGACGGTCTTCGAGGCGTACGACGCCTCGGGGGACCTACGGTCCCTGTTCGGCGGGGGGCGATACGACCACCTGGTCGAGCTGTTCGGCGGTCCGGCCACGCCGGCCGTCGGTCTCGCGATCGGCGACCAGACGCTCGAGCTCCTCCTCAAAGGGCACGGACGATGGCCGGAGGGGGAGCCGCCGCTCGACACGTACGTCGTGGCGGTCTCCGACGCCGAGGTACCGCTCGCGCTCGAGTGGGTCCAGCGGCTACGACGGGCCGGTCGCTCCGCGGATTCGGACCTGATGGGCCGGTCGATGTCCCGTCAGCTCAAGGAGGCGGCCCGGCGACGCGCGCGACGCGCCCTGATCCTCGGCCCGCGCGAGATCGAGCGGGGCGTGGTGATCGTGCGGGACCTCACGACGGGGGTTCAGCAGGAGCGCTCGCCGGATGCGGTGCTAGCACCGGAGTGATCCCCTCGATCGTGGGGCCGTCCCAGAGCAGGATGCCGTCCGGAGAGACGGCGCCGTCGACGTAGCCGTACCAGTACACGACGGCGCCCTCGCCGAACAGTTCGGTGTACGGGCCGAGCTGGCGCTTGAGGTTCTTGCGGAGCTCGACGTCGTCGCCGAAGTTCGCCTTCGATTCGATCCACTTGAGCCTCTGGCCGTAGAAGATGATCGGGTGGTCGAGGAGCGCGTCGGGGGTCTTCGTGTACTTCCCGCGGAGGTCCTCCTCGGTGCGGTACTTGATCCCGTGCTGCTCGAGCCAACGGTAGAGCCTCGCCTCGCCGCGCTTGCCGCGCTCCCGCTGCATCTCCATGCCCCGGGGGGAGTAGATCGGGTCGGCGGCGAGGAGCTGCTCGACCTCGGTGCGCACCCGCTGGTCCGGGGCCTGCTCCGGGTGGAGGAACGTCTGCCAGACCCGCTTTCTCGGGATGCCGAGCTCTCCGAGGAGGAGCTGGCCCAACAGGACGGGGGGGAACGACCACTCGTGGGCGATGTCGAGCATCGAGCGGCCGTGCTTCCATTGCGAGGCGAGCCGCCCGACCTGTCGCTTGAGCACGTAGAAACGGCGCGTCGCATCCCGGGTCACCCGGTGGGTATGGATGACGAACAGGAGCTCCTCATCGAGGTGCTCCTCGTGCGCGACCTTGTGGACATCGTCCGGAGTGGCCAACGAATCGAGGAGGCGTTGGTAGGTTGCGCGGTCCATGGGGTGGAATCTATTCGGCCGGAGAGCGGGTGCGAATCCGAAGGTTCGTTCAGAGGGAGCGGCGGCACCGCTAAAAGCTTTGGCGCGCGCGCACGATTCACTCCCGCCAGTCGATCCCGATCGTCCGCAGCGACAGCTTCGGGATGGGGGGCATACGGCGCTTGTGGCGGTTATGGGCCACCCGCGCGGCGATCCGTCGCACCTCGCCCGGATCGATCCCCGTGGCCGAGGCGATCTCCTCCTCGCTGCGGAGCTCCTCCAGCCCCCGCAACACCCGGTCGAGCTCCGCGTACGGAAGGCCGAGCTCGCCTTCGTCGGTCTGCCCCTCCCACAGGCCGGCCGTCGGCGGGCGGGCGCGGATCGCCCCGGGGAGCCCCAGCGCCTCGGCGAGAGCCCGCACCTCGGTCTTGTACAGGTCCCCGATCGGCAGGAGGTCGGCCCCCCCGTCCCCGTACTTGGTGAAGTAGCCGAGCAACAGCTCGGATTTGTTGCCCGTCCCGAGCACCAGGCGGTGGCCCCGACGTCCAATCGTGTAGAGGAGAAGCATCCGGATCCGCGCCTTGATGTTCCCGACCGACTCGCGGTCGAGACCGGAACCGATCGCTGCGAGTACCGCCGCCTCGACGGGGGCGATGGGGACCTCGACGCACTCCACCTCCAGCGACCGCGCGTACTCCCGGGTCTCCCGGGTGAGCCCCTCGGCCTGGGCGGCGTCGGGCAGCAGCACGGCCGTCACGGCCTTCGCGCCGAGCGCATCGCGGGCGAGGCGTGCCGCCAACGCCGAGTCAATCCCTCCGGAGAGCCCGAGTACGACCCCGGAGGCACCGGCCCCGGCGACATGGGAGCGCAGGAACTGGTGGATCGTGGATTCTGCGTGCGCGGGCGTTCGGGGAACGAGGTTCATGCCTCGACCCCGAGCGCCTCCAGCCGTCCCAGCGACCGATAGTCGGCCCGGCACGCGCAATCGAGCTCGGACAAGCCGTCGAACCGCTGCGAGAGCGAGGCCTCCTCGAGCGCCGCCAGCACGGCGCGGTCGCAGGTCCGGCAATTGTGCGGGCCGCGGGGAAGCCCCCCCGCGGTGGGGAACGTGACCAGCCTCGTGCTCCCGCGTATCTTCGCCCCCTCCTGCATGACGTGGACAAGGCTCCACAGCCAGGGGGGCCGGTACCGGCCGCGACGGAACAGCCACTCCACCACGGTTCCGTTCTGGATGTGGACCGGATTGACCGAAAGCGTGTCGAACCGCGGGGCGGCCTCGGCGATGCTCGCGAGCACGTCAGCGACCGCCTCCTCCTCGGTGAGATACGGGGGCTTGAGGAGCAGGTAGCCCTTCGAGCGGATGCCGAGCGCGCGGATCCGTTCCGATGCGGCGAAGTACTCCGAGGGCGGCGAACCCTTGTTGATGAGGCGCCGGAGCACCTCGGGCTGAGTCGACTCGAGCCCTTCGGCGACCTCGAGCTCCCCCGCAAAAGCGTCGCGCAGGGGGGCGAGCGTCGCTTCGGTGGCGAATTCGGGGAGGGTCTCGAAGAGGATCCGTCGTGCCTTGGCGCCGAAGGTCGCCACGATCGCGCGCCGCGATGCCGGGTCGACCTCGCGGTCGTCGAGGAAGGAACCGGAGGTGTAGATCTTCACGTACGGTTCCCCGCGATACGCCCGCATCGCATGCTCGAGCTGGGTGGCGAGCTCTCCGGGGGTCGCCGAGCGGCCCAAGGTGTCCTTGGCGTAGCCGCACATCGAGCAGCCCTTGACGTCAGCCCAGTAGCACCCGCGCGTGCGCAGGATGAGGACGAACGCCCGCACGCGCTCCTCCCCGATCGCCTCGTCCTCGGACCAGAGGTTCACGTAGCGGGCCGCGGAATCCGCCATCGCCGGCGGGGGACGACGGTCCCGCGCCACCTCCCGGGCAACGGATCCCTGCATCGCTACGCCTCCCGGATCTCGACGTCCAGGGGGTCGCCGTCCTTGACGCGGAGCGCCTCGCGCAGCGACACGGCGCAGATGAATTCGACCACATCCTGGTGGTGGGTGCGGTCCGGAATGATCAGGTGGGAGAGCGGACCCCCGAGCTCGGAGGGATAGCAGGTCGCGCCCCCGAAGGTCCGTCCGCTCGCCTGGAACCCGTCGATCCGGACCCCGTTCCAGTGCTTGACCGATCCGACCTTGAGCATGTCCGAGGCCGAGACCCGGACGTTGAGAGTGCCCGGAAACGGCGTGTAACCCAGGCGCTCGGTGAACTGCACGACGTAGCCGGGCTGGCTCAGGTAGTATCGGCCCTCGCCGAGACCGGAACTGACCGTCCCCCGGAACTGCACCCGGGCGGGTCCCTCGAAGATTCGACGGTACCCGTGGTACTCCTTGCGCAGGAGATCCACCGCGAGCGGGGTGAGGAGGAGCCGCTGCTTGCGCGCCCCGAGGGTCCGGGTGAGGTACCCCTCCTTGTCGAGCGCCATCAGGTAGCGGTCGGCCGCCTGCTGGCTCACCCCGATCCGATCCCCTGCCTCGCGGGAGGTGAGCACGACGGCAACATGGTCCCCACCGGCCCCGGCGAGGATCTTGAGAAGCTGGACCTCCTCCCCCTTCAGGCGAGGCCGTCGGGGCGGGGTCGACACGTGCCGACACTCCGGGATCAGGCGGCTTTGGCGGCGGTACCCATCGGCGCCTGAAGGCTCACGACGTTCGAGCCCCGCAGGACGACGCGGCCGAGGCGTCGGGTGACCTCGTGGGTCTTCTCCTCCACCTCGTCGAGGACGAGATTCATGTGCTCGTCGCCGCCCAGGAGCCGGCCGGCGAGCACGCGGCCGTCCTTGAGCTGGAGGATGATCTTCTGCTGGAGCATTCGCTCGAGGAGGGCGTGGGGAGGGATGTCCATCGGGCGACCGACCCGGGTGATTTCCTTAAGCCTTTCCGAAAGGCTCGGGATGGGTCCTCCCGCCGCCCGCGCCCGGCGCAGGACGGTGAACGCGCTCGCCCCGGGGCGACGGCGATGCTATGTCCCCGAGGAAGCTCGCCCGCGCCGGTGTCCCGATGAGCGCCTCCTCCCGCGGCCTCGAAGGCGTCGTGATCGGCCGCTCGGCGATCACCCTCGTGGAGGGCGAAACCGGTGGTCTGGCCTACCGGGGTTTTCGCATCGCGGAGCTCGTGCCCGGCGCGCCGTACGAATCGGTCATCCACCTCCTGCTCTGGGGTGAGCCCCCCTCGGAGCAGCCTCCCTCCCGGCTCTCCCGTGAGCTGGCGGGCCGAAGGTCGCTCCCCCGGCGGCTGGAGAGCCTGGTGGATTCCGTCAGCCCCGGACTTCCTCCGCTGGAGGCGCTCCGCACGATGATCTCCGCGATGGGCGACGGTTCGTTCGGCTATCCCCCGACCGTCGAGCAGGTGTTCGACCTCATCGCCCGGACGCCGACGATGCTGACGCGGTACGTTCGGCGGTCCGCCGGAGAGCGGGCGGTGGCTCCCCGGGCGGACCTCGGACACGTGGCGAACTATCTGTACATGCTCGAGGGGGTCGTCCCCGACCCGCGAAAGGTCCGCGCCCTGGAAGGGTACTTCGTTCTGTTGGCGGACCACGGGATGAACGCCTCGACCTTCGCGCTGCGCGTGGTGCTCTCGACGAACTCCGACCTCGTGTCGGCCGCCACCGCCGGGCTGGCCGCGCTCAAGGGCCCCCTCCACGGGGGGGCTCCGGCAAAGGTCTCGGACATGCTCGACGGCGTGGGAACTCCAGAGAACGCCGAGAAATGGATCGCCCAGGCGCTGGCTCGCAAGGAGCGCCTGATGGGGTTCGGGCACCGGGCCTACAAGGTCGAGGACCCGAGGGCCGTGATCCTGAAGCAGATCGCAGGCGAAGTAGCGGACCCGGCCCGTCTCGCCCTCGCCGAACGCGTGGAGTCGGTGGCCCTCGACGCCTTGGAGCGACAGCGGGCGGGCCGCCGCCTGTACACCAACGTCGAGTACTATGGCGCCGTAGTCCTCGAGTCGGTGGGCCTCCCTCGCGACCTGTTCACCCCGACGTTCGCCCTCGCACGGACCGCGGGATGGGGCGCCCACGCCCTCGAGCAGGCCGCGGAGAACCGCCTAATCCGTCCGGACGTGGAGTACGTCGGACCGGCCCCTGGCCGGCGGTGGCCGGAGCGATCGGCCGGCGCCCCTCCGCACTAGACTCGGCGAACGGGTGGGGCGTCGTCCTACGCCTGGCCTTTCCCGTCCCCGGTATCCTTGTCGACGACCTTGAACTCGGCGTCCACCGGTCCCGGGCCCGAGGGGGCCGTCTCGTCCGGAGGGGCCGCGGGCCCGGGCGAATCGGTCGGCGGTTCCGGTCCCTCGGAGGGCTTGACGTCCTGGTAGAGCTTCTGGGCGATCGCGTGGAGCGCCTTCGTCAGCTCGTCCACCTGGCGGGCGAGGTCGGTGGTGTCCTTGGAGGCGAGGGCGGTGCGCAGCGTCGCCACCTTCGCCCGCACGTCGGCCGCGTCGGCCTCGGAGATCTTCGCCTTGTTCTCCTCGAGGACCCGCTCGGCCTCGTAGCTGAGGGATTCGGCCTTGTTGCGGGATTCCGCGGAGGTGGCCCGCAGCCGGTCCTGTTCGGCGAACTGGGCGGCCTGCTTCAGCATCCGGTCGACCTCCTCCTTGGTCAGTTTGTTGGAGGCGGTGATGGTGATCCCCTGCTTCTTGCTCGTCGCAAGGTCCTTCGCCGACACGTTCAGGATCCCGTTCGCGTCGATGTCGAAGGAGACCTCGACCTGGGGGGTCCCACGCGGTGCGGGCGGGATCCCGGTGAGCATGAAATCGCCGAGGGCGACGTTGTCCGCCGCCAGCGGGCGCTCTCCCTGGTAGACCTTGATCTCCACCGAGCTCTGGCTGTCGCTGGCGGTCGTGAAAATCTGGCTCTTGCGCGTCGGGATCGTCGTGTTCCGCTCGATGAGCTTGGTGAACACCCCGCCGAGGGTCTCGACCCCGAGGGAGAGGGGGGTCACGTCGAGCAGGAGCACGTCCTTGACCTCGCCGGCGAGCACGCCTCCCTGGATCGCCGCCCCCATGGCCACGCACTCCATCGGGTCGACGCCGTGTTCGATGGGCCGCCCGACCTCTTGTTCGACGAGCTTCTGGACGATGGGCATCCGGGTCGGCCCCCCCACGAGGACGATCCGGTCGACCTGATCCTTCGAGAGCTTCGCGTCCTTGAGCGCCTGCTGCACGGGAGCCCGGCACCGCTCGAGGATCGGACGGACGAGGTCCTCGAGCTTCGCACGGGTCAGCTGGAGGGCGAGATGCTTGGGGCCGTCCTGCGTGGCCGTCAGGAACGGGAGATTGATCTGGGTCTCGATCGTCGAAGAGAGCTCGATCTTCGACTTCTCGGCAGCGTCCCGTACGCGCTGCATCGCCATCTTGTCCTTCCGGATGTCGATGCCGCTCTCCTTCTGGAACTCCGAAGCGACGAACTCCGTGAGCGCGTTGTCCATGTCGGTTCCGCCGAGCTGGGTGTCGCCGCTCGTGGAGAGGACCTCGAACACCTTTTCCCCGAAGTCCATGATCGTGACATCGAGGGTGCCGCCGCCCAGGTCGAAGACGAGAATCTTCTGGCTCTTGCTGACCTTGTCGAGGCCATAGGCAAGGCTGGCTGCCGTCGGTTCGTTGATGATCCGGACGACGTCCAGACCGGCGATCGCGCCGGCATCCTTCGTCGCCTGGCGCTGGTTGTCGTTGAAGTAGGCGGGGACGGTGATGACCGCCTTCTCCACCTTCTCACCGAGAAACGCCTCGGCATCCCTCTTGATCTTCTGGAGGAGGAACGCGGAGAGCTGCTGGGGGGTGTACTCCTTCCCGAAGACCTGGTAGCGGTGGTCGGTCCCCATCTTGCGCTTGAACGCGGAGACCGTCCCCTCCGGGTTGGACACCGCCTGGCGGCGGGCTGGTTCCCCTACGATCAGCTGGCCATCCTTGGTGAAGGCGACGTAGGACGGGAACGCCTTGCCACCGCCCACCGTCGTTCCTTCGGCGCTCGGGATGATGACGGGGCGTCCGCCTTCCAGAAACGAGGCGGCCGAATTGCTGGTTCCCAGGTCGATTCCGATGATCTTCGTCATTGGTGTGGTTCCTCGGGAGAAGGGGTGCGTTGCCTCACCCACTCCCCTCGTATTCGCAGTATTGGAATGTATGCACTACTATAAGAATACCACCTATGCTGGTTCTGTGCTGACCCGGCCGGTGGGGGGTCAGCGCGTCCGGGGCTCCTCGGGCCGAACGGGCCGGGCCGGGATTGGACCTCCGGGGTACGCCAACTCAGTGTGCCTGCCGAAGCCACCCCGCCAGCGGCCGCAGGCTTTGGTACAATTCGGTTCCCGACGCGGTCAGAGCGTAGACCCTCACAGGGCCTCGTGGGCCTGCGGCGCTGTCTCGCCGGACGAGTCGTGCGCGTTCCAACGAGCGCAGTGTCGAGGTCAGCGTCGCAGGGCTGACCCCGGAGAGACATTTCTGGATCGGTCCAAACCGCACGGCGCCGTACTTGCCCAGGAGCGAAATCACGCAGACGGCCCACTTCTTTCCGACGACGTCGATCAACCCGATGGGCGGGCACGGGCATTCCAACTCGCCCTCGCAGCACTGCGACACTCTGTCCGTACGTAGCGGCGCCTTAAGAGCACTTCAGCTATTGAAGTGACTGAGGTCCCCATGTCCGAACTCTGTTGCCCGACGCCGTGCTGCCGCATCGCGTGTTGCCGTATGCCGTGCTGTGAAACGCCGTGCTGTGACCCGAAGGTCTGCCGACCGGACTGCTGTACGTCGTGTTGTTGATGCCCGCACGGCAGGTCCTCTTCGTCTGCGTGGAGAACGCCGCCCGCTCGCTCATGGCCGAGAGCATCTTCAACGCGGACCCACCCCCGGGGTGGTCCGCGGATTCTGCCGGAACTCGACCTGCTCTCGCGCCCAACCCTCGAGCAGCGCCGATGCTCGCCGAGATCGGATTGAAACTGCCTCCGCACCCGCCCCGCGAACTCACCGCGACGATGATCGATTCCGCCTCGATCCGGGTGACGATGGGTTGCCTGGACGACGCCAGTTGCCCGGCCCGTCTGAAATCGCGGGAGCTTCGAGACTGGGCTCTCCCCGATCCAGGGCGGCTCGATGACGAGGGGTTTCGAGGAGTTCGGGATGAGATCCGGCGGCGCGTGAGTCTCCTCCACCAGGAAATCGTGGCGATGTCGAGAGGGGAGGACCCCACGGAGCACGGGGCCGTTCGGTGAGTCCGAGCCTCCTGTCTCGTCTCGGAGCGGAGCTCGCGGGAACGGCTCTCCTCGTCGGCATCGGCACGGGGGCGATCGTCGGGGCCGTAGGGACCGGCGGCATCCCGCAATGGCAGATGGCCATCGCGTGGTTCCTCGCGGTGCTCCTCCCGGTCATTTTGTTCATCCGGATCTCGGGGGCCCACCTGAATCCTGCGGTCACGCTGGCCCTTGCCCTCAGTCGGAGAATGCCTCGGTCGGAGGCTCCGGCGTACGTGGCTGCCCAGATCGCCGGAGCATTCCTCGGAAGCACGGCGGTGCTCCTGTCCCTCGGAGACCACGCGCACCTGGGGGCCACCACGCCCTCGATCGAGAACCTTCCGGCGGTGTTCGGGGCGGAACTACTGTTCACCGGGGCCTTGGTCGGGTCCGTGTTCGTGCTCGCCGATGCCCGACCGGAGCGGGGTCGTTGGTGCGTGCTGCTTCCCCCCGCCGTGGTGGGGATTTCGACCTTCTTCATCGGACCGATCACTGGGAGCTCGCTCAACCCAGCCCGTAGCATCGCACCCGCCGTCCTCTCCGGGACCTTCACCGACCTCTGGGTGTACCTCGTGGCCGTGCCGCTCGCCGCCATCCTCGTTGCCATGCTATGGGGGAGGGGGAATGACGGTGCACCCCCCGCCGCACCAAGAACGAACTCCGGCGACGAGGGATCCGGCGGGCCAATGGGGGGACCGAAACCTGACGGTCTCTCCGCCCGTCGCCTCCCGTAGGCACCTTCGGGCCAGGACCGCCGTTTCGTCGGCGTCGCGAGAGCGCCCCCCCCCGCGGCGTGGACGCATCGGAGCTCCAGCCCTCCGGTGGAACTCGGGATACGTCGCCGAATCCATGATCCCGGCGCCGTGCCGTTCTGCTGGGGATGCGACAGCGGGCCCACGAGGGGGGAGCGGACGAGGAGCTTCCATCCCCTCCGGGCCGCCGTAAAATAGCTCCAAGCCCGTCCGCAAGTCATGCGCGCGTCGAGAGGGCCGTGGGTCACTGAGGCCCGACGGCAGCTCCCGGCAATGCGCACGTGGCGGGCCGCTCTGCACCAGGAACCCGAGCTCGCGAACGAGGAGGTGCGCACGCAATCCAAGCTGGTCACGGCCCTCGAGGGGCTCGGAATCCGGGCCGAAACCTATCCCCGGTTCACGGGGGTCCGGGCCGTCATCGGGGCCGACCGGCCCGGGGTCGTCGTGGCCCTGCGCGCGGACATGGACGCGCTCCCGGTCACGGAACAGACGGGGCTCCCGTTCGGGTCCCGGAGTCCCGGGCGCATGCACGCGTGCGGGCACGACGTCCACATGGCGTGTCTCCTCGGCGCGGCCGCGGTGCTGAAACGAAAGGAGGCGACGCTCCGGGGTCCGACCGTTCTCCTCTTCCAGCCCGCCGAGGAGGAGGGGACCCGCGGCGGAGCGCTCCCGTTCCTGGAGCACGGAGCATTCACGCGGCCCAAGGTCGACTTCGTGCTCGGCCAACACGTGGCTCCCGAGATCCCGCTCGGACACATCGGCTGGAAGAAGGGCGCGATGATGGCCGCGGCCGACCACCTCATCATCCGAGTTCGGGGTAGGGCGGGGCACGCGGCCTACCCGCACGCGGGGCCGGATGCGGTCCTGACCGCCGCAGAGGTCATCACCGGGCTCCAGGCGATCGTCAGCCGGATCCGGGATCCGGTCGATCCCGTCGTCATCAGCGTCGGGATGGTCCATGGGGGAACCCGTCACAACGTCCTGCCGGAGGAGGTGGTGCTCGAGGGCACGATCCGCACGTTCCGTCCGGAGACCCGCGCGCAGATGGAGCGGGTCCTTCGACGCAGGGTCCGGCACATCGCCCTCAGCAACGGCGCCTCGGCGCGCGTGACGATCCGCCCCGGCTACCCCGTGACCTTCAACCCCCCCGCCACGACCGAGGTGATCGTCCAGGCCCTCGCGGAGGAGTTCGGAGAGCAGGCGGTCGAGGAGATCGAACGCCCCGTGATGGGGGCCGAGGATTTTTCCCGATACCTGGAGAGGGTCCCGGGGACTTTTCTGTTCCTGGGCGTGGGGGAGGGCGCCGTGCCCGCATCCCTGCACTCTCCTACCTTCGCGCCGACCGATTCGGCCCTCGTGCCGGGTTGTGCGGCGCTGCTCGCGGCCACGGCCGGCCTACAAAGGAGCTGAACGTGTCGGTGGGTTCGCTTCGCTCGCACTTTCCTGCGTTGCGCGACCGCCCGGATGGGCCGACCCCGGCGTATCTCGATTCGGCGTGCATGAGCCTCGTCCCGGTCGAGGTCCTCGACGCCATGGAGGAGTACTACCGCGACTATCCGGGGTGCGCCGGGCGCTCGTTGCACCGATACGCCGAGGAGGTCGGGCATCGCTACGAGGCCGCGCGCGCCGGACTTGCACGATTCCTCGGGGCCGAGAGCCCCGACGCCGTCGTCTTCCTCCGGAACGCCTCCGAGGCGATCAACCTGGTCGCCCAGGGCCTCGCGTGGAACCCCGGCGACGCGGTGCTCATCTCCGACCAGGAACACAATTCGAATCTCATCGTCTGGCAACGGCTCGCCCAGGAGCGCGGGATCCGGGTGGAGGTCCTCGACCTCCCCCCCGGGGGAGGGTTCCCGACGGAGGCGTACGAGTCGGCCCTGAAACGCGGGGTCCGGCTGGTGAGCCTGTTCCATACATCGAACCTCGACGGACGCTCTCTCCCCGTACGGGAGATCGTGGAGCGCGCCCATGCCCATGGGGCGCGCGTGCTCCTGGACGGCTGCCAGGCGGCACCCCACGTCCCCGTTCACCTGAAGGATTGGGGAGTGGACTACTACGCGGTCAGCGCGCACAAGATGCTCGGCCCCACCGGGACCGGCGCTCTCATCGGCACCGCTCGGAGCCTCGGGGACCTTCGGCCGCTCCTCGTCGGCGGGGAGACGGTGGAGTGGTCGACGCTCACCGAGCACGAGCTTCGGCCTCCTCCGCACCGATTCGAGGCCGGGCTGCAGAACTACGCCGGGGTGCTCGGAGCCCATGCGGCCGTGAAGTTCCTCGAGCAGGCGGGCCTGGACGAGACGCGCGCCCACGATGAGGCCCTCAACCGCAAGGTCACGAAGGCGCTCGAGGGGGAGTCACGGGTCCACCTCCTCGGCCCGACGAATCCATCGGATCGGCCGAGCATCTTCGCCTTCCACCTGGACGGCGTCGACGCGAACGACGCGGCGCTCTTCCTGGACGAGGGCTACCAGGTGCTCGTGCGATCCGGGATGCACTGCGTGCACTCGTGGTACCGGAAGCGGAACCTCCCGGGGAACGTCCGCGCCTCCTTCTACATGTACAACGACGACCGGGACGTCGACCGGCTCATCGACGGCGTCCGCGAGATGATCGAGAAGATCCCCGTCTGACCCGGGCGGGAGCTCTCGCCTACCGGTACATCGGCGGCGAGGCCGTGGGCGGGCGTTCGGAGTGCCCCTTGTCCTGGGCGTGGCGCTGGATCGACAACAGCTGCTGCTCGATGCGCTCGGCCTCGTGGTAGAGGGGGACCGGGTCGAGGGGGGTCCGCAACAGGATGTGGTTGATCGTCTCGATGACCTTGGCCGCGGCGCGGGCGTCCGGGTAGTCGGACTGCGCTTCGGCGAGGAACGTCAGTACGTCGAACCCGCGCCGTCGACCTTCGTTCAGGAGCACGCCAGCGATGCCGGTGATCACGCCCTCGCTGAACGGCAGCATGTTCGGTTCGACGTAGAGCTCGCGCGCCTTGCGGGTGCTCGCCACGCCGTAGACCTTCACGTCGGAGAGCTTCGGTGGCTTCCCCCGGACCGGTTCGCCAAGCGGCTTGTCGACGACGAGCCCCTCGGGAGAGACGAGCATCGAGCAGCGTTGCTCCTGGACCCAGTCCATGATCGAGATGGCGAGCGGATGGATGATCGACGGGGCGGGGTGGAACTCGGAGACGAACGCCACGATGCGGTCGGCGACGCGGCCCGCACGGTCGGCCGCCGGACGACCGGCATAGATCCGCACCGGGTGCTGGGGGGAGCCGGCGCGGACGAGGGAGACGGTGGGGAAGGCGGGGGACTCGACGATCCCGATCTGCTCCATCTCGAGCGTGTCGATCAGATAGTTCGCCACGATCGAGCTCACGAGGCCCACGGAGGGAAACCCGTCGATGACGATCGCGCCCTCGACATCGACCCTCTTCAACTCGTAGATCCGGACCTCGTCCGGCCGCATCGGCATGGGACTCAGAGGGACTTCTCGACGATGTTGCCGAGTTCCCGACTGATCAGGTCGACGATGTCCTTCGTGAGCGCGGCCCGGATGTTCGGGGGGACGGTGGCCATCCCCAGGCGTGCCGTGCACGTCCCCACGCGGATGAGGGCGGCGTACTCCATCGCCCGCGCCTCCAGCAGTTGGCGCACGGAGTCCTTCAGGTCGTGCGCGAGTTGGGGGTCCTCCTCGAGAGTGCGTTCGATGTGCCGTCGGATCTCGTCCTTGATGATGTCGCGCGTCGCCTCCCGGACGATCTCCTCCGGCCGCAGCAGGTCGCGGGTGCTTTTCATGAGGGTGTCGATCGGTTCACCCGCAGAAGGACCGTCCGGCATCGACGCCGAGCATCGGCCTTCGCGGGATAAGGATTTGTGCTGAGCGGGTGCGACGAGCGCCGCGGTGAGGCGCGCCGTCGGCCTTCGCCGGTCAAACTCTTTATGCCGACTCCGGTGTGGCCCGACCGCAGTGGGCCGGTAGATCAGCCCGGAAGATCGCTACCTTGGCAAGGTAGAGGCCGCGAGTTCAAACCGCGTTGGGGATCTCCCCCTCCGCCGGAAACTCTCGCCCGGTCCACTCCTCCGCTCCCGGCCCGTCGGCCGAAGGTTCGTACATTGTCGAACCCCCCCACCGACATGAAGGCTCACCGATTTATACCGACGGTTTCCTCCGAACTCGGTGGACGCCGAGCTGCGCGAGAAGATCGCCGGAGAAGTGGTGCTCTCCGCACATCCCGGTCGCACGCTGCGCAAATGGCGCGAGGACTTTGCGATCTCCCAACGCGATCTCGCCAAGGCCCTCGCGACGGTGCCCTCGGTGATCTCCGACTACGAAAGCGAGCGACGGGCGAGCCCCGGCGCCGCGTTCATCCGCCGCTACGTCCAGGCGCTTGTCGACGTTGACCTACACACGGGCGGAAAGGTCGGTCAGCGCCTCGGGATGCGGCCCCACTCCGAGGGGATCGTCGGGATGCGGGAGTTCTCCGTCGCCGTTCCGCTGAAGGCCCTCTCCGACCAGCTCGATGCGCGCTCGGTCAGCCGCGTCGACCTGCACCGCGACATCCATGGGTTCACGCTGCTCGACGCGCCCCGCGCGATCCTGTCGATCGACGCGGCGCACTTCGTGGAGGTGTACGGCTGGACCACGCAGCGCGCCCTCATCTTCTCCAACGTCAAGTATGGCCGCTCTCCGATGGTGGCGATCCGCGCCCACCCGCTCAAGCCGGCCGCGGTCTTCTTCTCTGACCCCGGGCGGGTCGACCCGCTCGCGGTACGTCTCTCCGAGCTCGAGAACATCCCGCTCCTCACCACGCCCCTCGCAGCGGCCGAGGTACTCGAGCGTCTCGAGGAGCTCTAGCACGGAAGGGATCGAGATGGAAGCGGGAATAGTCAGCTACGGGGCGTACGTCCCCCGCCACCGGATCACGCCGACGGAGATCGGGAAGGTCTGGGGGGTCGACGGGGCGGGAATGGGCCTCGGCCTCAACGTCCACCGAAAGAGCGTGCCGGCACCGGACGAGGACACGATCACGATCTCGACCGAGGCGCTGCGGGCCGCCCTCATCCGCGGGGCGATCGACCCGCAGGAGATCGGGGCCCTGTACATCGGGAGTGAATCGCATCCGTACGCGGTCAAGCCGTCGGCGACCGTCGTGGCGCAGGCCGTGGGAGCGACCCCGAACCTCACCGCCGCGGACTACGAGTTCGCATGCAAGGCCGGGACCGCGGCGATCCAGACGTGCCTCGGCCTCGTGGGGGCCAAGATGGTCCGATACGGGGTCGCAATCGGGACCGATACCTCCCAGGGCGCGCCCGGCGATGCCCTCGAGTACTCCGCGAGCGCCGGAGGGGCCGCGTTGATCATCGGGCGCGAGCGGGTCATTGCGAGGGTGGAGGACACCGTCTCCTACACCACCGACACCCCGGATTTCTGGCGCCGCGAGGGCCAACGGTATCCGAGCCACAGCGGCCGCTTCACCGGGGAGCCCGCCTACTTCCGACACGTGACGGAGTGCGCGAACCGGATGATGGAGCGGGTCCACTCCAAGGCGTCGGACTATCAGCACGTCGTCTTCCATCAGCCCAACGGGAAGTTCCCCCAGCGGGTCGGAAAGCAGCTCGGGTTCTCCGAGGCCCAGATGCGGCACGGTCTCGTCACCCCCTACATCGGCAACACCTACTCGGCCGCGGCGCTCATCGGGCTCGCCAACGTCCTCGACCACGCGGGCCCGGGCGAGCGGATCCTGATGGTGGGCTACGGGAGCGGGGCGGGCTCGGACGCCTTCGACATCGTCACCACCGAGGAGATCGCGACCTACGACCGTTCCTTCGGCCCGCCGGTCGAGCAGTACCTGCACAACGGCGTCGAGATCCCCTACGCGACCTACGCCAAGTTCCGGGGAAAGATCACGATGGGAGGGGAGTAGGATGCGGGAGGTCGCCATCCTCGGCGTCGGGATGACGAAGTTCGGCGAACTCTGGGACCGCTCCTTCCGGGAGATCGGGATCGAGGCGGGATTCCAGGCGCTGGTCGACGCGAAGCTCTCCTCCGGCGACCTGGGGGCGCTCTACCTCGGGAACATGGCGAGCGGCTCGCTCATCGCCCAGGAGCACATCGCCCCGCTCATCCTCGATTACTCCGGGCTCGGCGCCCACCACCTCGCGGCGGTGCGCGTCGAGGGAGGCGGGGCCTCCGGGGCCCTCGCGCTGCACGAGGGGTGGCTCGCCGTGGCGAGCGGCGCCCACGATTTCGTCGTCGTCGGCGGCGCCGAGAAGCTCACCGACGTGCCCGACGTCGAGGCGAGCCGGATCACCGGAGGCACCGCCGACCACGAGTGGGAGGCGGTGTTCGGGGCGACCCTGCCCGGGCTCTGGGCGATGGTCGCCCGGCGCCACATGCACGACTACGGCACGACGCGCGAAGCGTTCGGGCAGGTCGCCGTCCAGATGCACGAGAACGGGTCGAAGAACCCGAACGCCCACTACCGCAACCGCCTGACCCTGGAGGCCGTGACGCACGCCACCCCCGTGGCCGAACCGCTCGGGATGCTCGACTGCGCCCCGTTCTCCGACGGGGCCGCCGCCGTCGTGCTCGGCCCGATGGAGCGCGCGCGCAAGTTCACCGACACCCCGATCCGCCTCGCGGCGAGCCAGGTCGCCTGCGACTCGATGGCCCTCCACCACCGGCGGGACCTGACGACCGTCGACTCGACGGTCGTCGCAGCGAAGCGCGCGTTCGCGCAGGCCCGGCGCGCGCCCTCCGACGTCCAGGTGGTCGAGCTCAACGACGCCTACACGATCGGCGCCCTCGTGGCCCTCGAGGATCTGGGGTTCGTCGAGAAGGGAAAGAGCGGCCCCGCATTCCTGGCCGGGGAGTTCGCCCGGGGCGCTCGCGTGAGCATGAACACCTCGGGGGGCCTGAAGGCACAGGGACAGCCGTTCGGCGCCGTCGGCGTCGCCCAGGCGGTAGAGATCGTCCGCCAGCTGCGGGGCGAGGCGAAGGAGCGCCAGGTGAGCGGGGCGAACCTTGGCCTGGCCCACAACCTGGGCGGGACCGGCGGCACGAGCGTGGTCCACCTCATGGAGCGGGTGAACTAGCGGAGGGAGCCTCAATGACGATCGCACGTTTCTGGCGAGAGACCCCCCAGCGCTACAACCTGGGCGGGGCGAAGTGCACGGTCTGCCAGACCGTCTACTTTCCCCCGCGCTCGGTCTGCCCCTCCTGCGCCCAGCACCGCCAGTCGCTCGGCCGGCTCGAGCCGTTCCATCTCTCCGGCGAGGGGGAGGTCGTCACCTTCTCCGTCGTCCACGACGCGGCCGAGGGGTTCGAGATGCAGGTCCCCTACGTCCTCGCCATCGTCCGCACCAAGGAAGGGCCGCAGCTCACGGGACAGGTCGTCGACGTCGACCCGTCCGAGGTGAAGATCGGCCTCCGGGTCCGCGCGACGTTCCGCAAGCTGCGGGAAGAGGGCAAGGCCGGCGTCATCCACTACGGGTACAAGTTCACCCCGGCCGACGAGTGGGACGGCCGCCCCGACGGGCGTTCGACCCCCGCCCCCGTCGCCTCCGAGGTGCAGAGCGCCCCGGTCGGGGGAAGTGCGAGCGCGTGAATCCGTTCGGCCCGACCCCCCCGCGCCGTGACCCGGAGAGCGACACCGCCCCGGACGAGGAGTACGCCCGCGCGTACGCCGACGGGTACGGCGAGGGCCTCCGGGAAGCGTTCCGTGAGTTCCTCTCCCACGCCTCCCGCGGCCACACCGCCCAGGAGCTGCGGATGCTCGTCGAAAGCCGGCTCGCCCGGGTGAAGGAGGACGTCGAGTTCAAGCGGCGCAGCATGCTGGCCCCGCCCCGCCGGCCCGACTGGGGTTCGCTATTGCGCAGTCCGGCGCCGAGCCCCGCGCCGACGGTGCTCGGGAGCCTCGCCCAGGCCGCCGCGCCGCGGCCGGGCGGGACCTATCTATGGTGGGAACCGAGGCCGCAACGCTCCATCGAGTTCGTGGCGTCCCACGCGCACCGGTTCCCCCGCATCGTCTGGATCTCCGTGCACCCGCCGCCCTCCCGACCGGAGCTGCCGGAGGAGCGCCTCACGACGATGCGCGTCGGCCCCCGACTCGCCGGGTCGGGAACCGCGGACGCCGGTCTCGGCCTCGAGCAGCTCGCCGGCCAGGTCCGCGACGCCATGACCTCCCCGGGGGGCGCGATCGTCTATCTCGAAGCGCTCGAGTTCATCTCGACGGAGTACCAGACCGAGGGGATGCACGCCCTCGTGAACTTCCTCGTCACGACCGTCTCGGCCAGCCCCTCGGTCCTCGTCGCGTCGGTCGACCCGGATTCCCTCGCCCCCACCGACCGCAGCCGGCTCGGCCACTCCTTCGGCACGGTTTCGTAGGCGGTGGGTCGCGGTACCGATGGAGATCGCCTTCTTCACCGAGAGCTACCCGCCGATCCGTGACGGGGTCGCGCAGGAGGTGAGCGCCCTCGCCCGCACCCTCACCCGCCTCGGCCACGGGGTCCGGGTCTACACCCCGGACCGGGGGAGGGGCGCCGTCGGACCCGGTGATCCCGACGACGGGATCCGGGTGGTACGGTCCGGTTCGGTCCCGGTTCCGATCTACGGGGAGTACCGATGGGCCGTGTTCCCCTTCCGCTCCCTGCGCGGCGAGCGGATCGGCGAGGACGTCGATGTGATCCACCTGCACACTCCCGGCATCATGGGGAGCGCCGCCTTCCTCGCGGCCCGGCACTTCCACAAGCCGCTCGTCGGGACGTTCCACACGAATGTATGGGCGATGCGCGGCTCCTTTCCCTCGACCCCACTCGTCCGGATGTTCTTCCGTGCCGCCTGGTGGTACTCCCTCGGGACGTACTGGCGATGCGACACCGCGACCGCCCCGACCACCGAGGCGCGGGACGCCCTCGTCTCGGCGACCGGCAAACCCTTCCGCCATCCGGTCCTCGTGATCCCGAACGGGATCGAGGTCGACCGGTTCCGCCCGGGCATCGAGCGGCCGGACTGGAAGGCCCGATGCGGGTTCCCGGACCTGCCGATGGTGACCTACCTCGGTCGCCTCACCGTCGACAAGGGGGTGCACCGGTTCCTCGACGCGGTCCGTGATGCGTCCGGGGGAGCGAAGTTCACCGCCGTCGTGGCGGGCGTGGGGCCCGAGGAGGCCAGCGTCCGTCGCCGCCTCCGGGAGGACCGCACGCTTTCGGAGCGAACCCGGTTCATCGGAGCGGTGGCCGAGGAGGAGAAGGCGGCGCTGCTCTCGCAATCGGCGCTGTTCGTGCTCCCGTCCACCTCGGACACCTCCTCCCTTGCCCTCCTGGAGGCCATGGCGTGCGGAGTGACCTGTCTCGCGCCGGATATCGGCGGCCCCCGGGAGCTGGTCGAGGACGGGGTGACGGGTCGACTCGTCCCGGTCCTGTCGCCCGGTGCGCTCGGGCACGCGATCGTCGAGCTCATCGACGACGGAGCGAAGCGGGCGCAGTTCGGTCGAGCGGCCGCCCAGCACGTCCGCGAGACGGCGTCGATCGAGATCTCCGCCCGACGGTTTATCTCCCTCTACGAGCATCTGTTGTCGGAGAGGAGGGGGTAGCGTGAGCGAGGTCGCCGAAGCAACGCTGCAGGAGGTCTCCCGACGCGCCGCCCCGCTCGCGCACGACGCCTATTCCGAGCGGGCCCTCGCCCACGAACTCTCCGAGTACCTGGGCCGACGCCGGACCGCGCTCGCCCCGTTCACCGTCACGGTGGACGGATCGCCCTACCCGGACCTGTTCACCGCGATGCTGGACCCGAATGCGGAGTTCGCGTCGATGGAGCTCAAGCTCGTCGACCCTCCGGGACCTGGCCCGGCCTGGGACTATCTGCTCCCGTTCGAGCGGGTGGTGTTCGCGGCGGATGGGTCGGCCGACCTCTACGTGCTGGATTCGAAATCCTCCCTTCCCCGCCGAGCGATCGCCCGGTTGATCCTGCGGGAGCGATACGCCCCGCGTTCCGAGCAGCAGGACGGGGAGGCCTCCCGGGGCGCGCTCGCCACGGGACCGGAGACCGGCATCGCCACGCTCCAGCAGTCGACGACCTGGGTGCGCAGGACCGGCGTCGTCCCGTTCGCGGCGGCCCTGCTGTTGTACGTCTCCGAAGAGCGGATCCGATACGAGCTCGACCTGGTGGGGGAGGCGCTGAGCCCGGATCCCCGGGCCGGACGGCTTCCGCTCGACCGCCGGGTCAAGCGCTCGGCGAGGGCCTCCCACGGACTCGACGTCCGGATCGCCCGGGGCGAGCTATCGGTCATCGGGGGACGCACGCTCGAGGTCCTGTTCGAGACCCACGGGCTCACCGCCCTCGACCTCGCCCACGCCTTCGGAGGATTGAAGGAGTTCGGCACCACCGCGCTCGAGTCCCTGCGGGCCCGTCGCTATGCCGTCTACGACCGCAGGACCGGGGTCTATCGGCCGCGCCTCGAGGCGTTCCTCTCGACGGAGGAGCGGGTCCGTACCCGCGAGGACGTCCTCCCCCCGATGCCCAATCCGCAGCTTCGCACCAGCGTCACCGAGCTCCTGGCGGCCGCCGACGCCCGTGCGACCTGCCCGCTGTGCGGGGATACGCTGCCGCCCGGGCCCCGCGGTATCCTGTGCGCGCGTTGCCAGGCCGAGGTCAGTGCCGAGCCGGGCCCGGCGGGGTCGATATGAAACGGGCCTGTCGGGAATTTCCGTCCCGGGGCGGGAAACGCCGTCGGGACCTTTGAACCCGAGATTGCTGGCTTAGAAGGCCAGTACTTTGTCCAAGCTAAGCTACAGGCCCGGACCGTTCCAGACGCGAACCGGTCCATAAGGGTTGGGCCGCCCAGCGGAGCCCCGGCCACGACTCATCCCTCATTCGAATCCCGTGCCCGCGATCCGACGAGACTCACCGGGCCTTCCGACCCCACGGCACGGGCGGGAGAGCGGCCAAAGGCCCTGGCGATCAGGTGCGCGAGACGCAGCGGCTCCGGCCAGTATCCGCGGACGAGGGTCCGCCGCACGAGGGCGATCGCGTCGACGCGCCGACAGCCCGAAGCGGAGGCCCAGATCGGCGCTCCGCCGGTCGGTACCGGGAACAGCGGTCGCGATCGTACCAGGGCCCAACGACGTTCTAAGTCGACCCGGAAGTACGTCCACAGCGCCGACCGGATGCTCGCGAACTCCGGCCGTCGCGGGTCACGGACCCGACCGGCCGGTCCGTGGCGCGGGAGAGCGCCGCGAGGTCGAGGGGGTTGAACCCACCCAGGGCAAGGCCGTCGACCCCGAATTGCACAACGCTTTCGATCCGCGATCCTCCCACCTTGGTTTGGGCCGGATGGAACATGTCCGCGATGGTCGCAAACGGTTCCTACCGGGTCAATCCTACGGCGAACGAAACGATTCGACTAAACACGACCATTCCGGCAGGGGGCGCATGGTGCTGGCTGTATTCCGGAGACTACGCCGAGTTTGAAGCCGTGGTAGGTGGAGGGCGTCACCTGGCCCACGCCGAATGGCAGTTCACGCCTAGGATCGGAAGTATTCACACGGTGAAGATCGCCGTGAGTCAAGACCGGGGCTCCGTCTCGGAGCTCGATATTTCGTCTGGCGGAATGGGGAACCGTTGACCCCGGTTTCAGCGGGCTCGTTGCCGACCTCGGGAGTTCGGTCTCCCACGGGGACTCTTCCTGCACGATGTTCGTCGAGCGGATTCCGAATCTCGATCGTCAACCCTCGGCCGGTACGGCGTTCGGCCCGGACCTTGAACCTTCCAAACCCTGAGGGTTCCCCAATCGCAACCGGACGGCCTTGCCGCGAGCGCCACCCACAGTGAGTCAGACGACGCGTGAGAGAACGAGGAGGGCCGCTCCGATAACAATGTTCTCGATCGCTTCAGTGGAAAGTCCACCTGCTGCGACAGTATCGAGGAGCCCGAGGAGTAGTAGGACGACCCCAAGGACCATAAAGACGATCCGAAGGACCGATCGCGTTGCCGCCTCGAGCTGAGCCATGGCGGGACATAGATGGTCTGTTACAAGAGCCAACCGACCGACTCCTGGACGGGACTCTCGTTTCAGCAGCTCTCGCGTGATCTGCCCCGCTCCCGACGAACCGCTTCGCAAGTACGCCTTCGATTCGATTCGAGTCGGGAAGCTCCCGTCCGTCAGGCGAAGCCTCCTTATTCTCGAGATAGATACGACCTAATCTAGAGCGCACTGCTGCAGTACACGGTTTTGGGGGTGCACATGGGTGAACTTTCGGCAGGCGATCGGTCCTCCTCCGCGTACCAAGCAGGGGTGTTTTCGCCGGAGAGGGCGGTCCGGCTCATCTTCGAGTTCTCAAACCGCGGGATGTACGGCCAAGCCCTGGCCCTCTACATGCCCGACGCCAAGCTAACCGTGGCCGGGGGCGAGAGGCCTGGGTCGTACGCCGTGGAAGGGTTGGAGTCGCTTATCGAGGTTGCCATCAAGGAATACGGGCAGCCGAGAGTCACGATTGAGGAACTCCACGTATTCGGGTCGAAGGTCTATGCGGAGACGACTTCCCGGACCGTCCACGACGACGGGAGAATTTCGGAGACTCGAGAAGTGCACATCCTCAAGTTTTCGGGGGAGAAGGTCGGCGAGCACCGGGTCTTTACAAACGCCGTCGCACCGCTCCGACTCCAAGGGGAGTAGCCGCAGAAGAGAATTTTCGCCTGGCCCTTCCATGATCTTCGACCAACCAGGGTGGCCCATTCCGGAAAGCTTCCGAGGCGCCGTTTCTCGAATCCTCAACGACGCGGAACCTGCCACCGAGCTCCGCGACCCGGACCCCTCCCGGACGTAAGAGTCGAGTAGGCGCCCTAGGAGTTGGGATTGCGCCATCGCGAGGCCACGGCGGGGTAAACCTGGGGGACGGGGGAAAGGCCGAACTACGGCGACCCGAGCCGAGGGGGGCAAGGCGTCCGATTCCCGCACTCGCGAGGGGGCCCCCCCGCCACCCCACCGGACTGAAACGGTCCCGCGCGGCGGGGAGATTTCGGGAGGTCCGAGATGGTTCCGGGCGCCGTCGGGTCGACACCGCCGGACGGTCCGGTCGAGGGGTGCACCTCCAAGCTCGCATCCCATCCGGGTTTTCCCCAAAGACCAACGTGGACCGACACTTCAGCCCAGAAGCAAGACGGTCGGTGAGGCCGCCCGATCCCCCGGCAGATCGACCTGCCTCCTCAGGATGTGCGAGCGGCTCCACCGCTACATGGTCAAGTGCTAGGACCCGACGTGACTTCTGGCGCCTGCCACTAAGGACGACGCGAGGTGCGATTCCCCGGCTCCTTGGCCGACCGGGTGTATCGTTGAACCCAACATCCCCGGACGCGTTCCATTTGGTTTTTGGGCCCAGCCGCTCGTGTCACACGCGCCCCCGAGAAAGGGCTAATAAATCAAAAGCGGGTGAGCGTCTGAGGCATCGTAGCGTGGGCGGACCGAGGTTCAACGTCCCCACAGGGCCCCGGGCCGACCGACGCAGAGTGCGGATTCTAGGCGTCATGATTCTCGCGCTTGCCGCCGGTCTTCTAACGGTTCCCGGGCCGTTCACTCTGGCCTCATTGCACACAGCCTTCCCGCCAACTCATCGATTGCTTCCTTCGGACCTTCGCGCCCCGATGCCGTCGCCCCGAGGCTCGCCGCTGGGGCAAGGACCGCCGTCGACGGCAACCCCTCCCGACGCTTTTGCGGGGACGATTTCGCTCTGCAACGGAACGATCATGCCGGCCGCGACCGAGGCGGTCTGCGGCCAAACACAACCGTTCGCCGCCCTCTACGACGCGTCGGACAACATCATGTTCGTGGCGAACGCTTACGGCTTCGGGTTCAACGACTACGTCACCGCCTACGACGGTCGGACGGACCGGGTCTTGTATACCATCAGTTCCGGCTGGAGCCTCGACGCTGGCGTCCCGGGTTCTCTCGGGCTCGATGCGGTCCACGACAATCTGTACATCGCTGAACCGTGGGGGGGACCCTCGAACACGGGCCAACTCCAGATCGTCAACGCGTCTTCGGGAACCGTTGTGACCACGATCCCGATGAGCCACCCGTACTCGTCCGCGTATGATTCCGACAACCAAGTCATGTATGTCGGCCGGGGGTCCGGGGGACTCGCGGAGATCAACTCCACCTCGTATCAGTGGTTTGGCAATGTCACGGGCGCTACCGGCTCTGCGGGGCTCCTGTACGACCACAAGTACAAGGAGCTCTACGAGTCCAACTACTCCGGCAACACGCTGGACGTGTACTCGCCGGTCACGAGCGCCCACGTCGCTTCGATCTCAGTGGGATCAGGGCCGGAGGGCCTTGCCCTCGATCCCACCACGGGCCTATTGTACTCCGCAGGCGCGGTGGGGCAGAACGTCAGTGTGGTCACCACCGCGACCCACACGCTCCTCACCACGATCTATGGGCACGGCCTCTCGTCGCCTCGACAGATCGCTTACGATTCAGCGAACGGGTCGTTGTACGTGGCGGGCTGGGGCTCCCGGCTGACCGTCATCGCAGGGTCGAATCATTCGTTTGCCGCATCCATTCTCATCGGCTCGCCGGCGTATGCGACCGGCGTGGCGTTCGACACCTACTCCAAGACCCTGTTTGTGGGGGATCAGGCGTACGGGGCTCCCATATGGATCGTCGACCCCGTCCACGCCAACGCCATCACGTCGCTGACGGGCATATCCCCGAGGTCGGCCGCGTACGACGCACGGCATCAGCTGCTGTATGTCGCCGACGCGGCGAACTGCCAGGTGATCGTCGTCAACGTGACTACGGGGCGGATCCACCCGCCGATTCCGGCCGGCTGCGACGAGCAGGGTGTCGCCTTCGATCCGAAGAACGGCGAGATCTTCGTGACCAACCTCGGGCCGTCGTACGGCTTCGGCACCGTAACGGTGGTGAACACGACGAGTCGGTCTATTGTCGTCACCATCTCCATCGGCTATTACACGACGGGCATCCTGTACGAAGCGAAAGACGACGCGGTGTTCGTTCTCAGCTACTACAACACTACCGAGATCAACGCCTCGACCAACAAGTGGGTCCGCTCGTTCTCGAGCGCCGGGGGAGGCTACGGGTTCGCGGGAGGGTACTCGAACGCAATGGCGTTCGACCCCACTCACGACGTCCTCGCGATTGCGGCCGGGTGGGTCGAGGGGCTCAACGTCTCGAACCACACGGTTTTCGCGTCGGTCGTCATGCACGGGGCGGGGGCGTCCGGAGTCGCGCTTGACCCCGATACCCACGAATTTTACGTCTCAGGATCGGGCACGGGCAATGTCACCGTGCTCAACTCGACGACCTTCAAGCCTGTGACCAACTTGACGACGTGCTACCAGCCGAACAGCGTTGCGTTCGATCCCGCGAGCGACGCCGTCTTCGTCGCGTGTCCGGGACAGAACGATGTGAACCGGATTGACCCGGCGAGTCACTTGGTCGTGGCGGACCTCTCTCTCGGTGCGCCGTACAGCGCCACGAACGCGTTCCCCATGCAGGTCCTTACAATCGGGAGCCCGGGAACGCTCGCGACGATCAACGCGCGCGGTTCGGTCACGCTGATCTCGACCGTTGCCATGGGTGAGCGCTCGGTTTCATTCCTCGAGGCAGGGCTGCCCCTCGGCATGGGTTGGTCAATCCAGTGGGGCGCACTCCATGCCCGTTCGCATACGCCCCTTCTGACCGTTCTTGGCGTGACGGGCACGGCTTACCCTTACCGCGTCCACGTCCCATCGGGCTGGACCGCCACGCGCTCGGTAGGCACCTTCTTGGGAAAGCCGTGGGATGCCGTTCAACCCGTCGGATTCGCACGCAATGCCCCCCACCCGTATGAGGTCACGGTCGGGGCAGGCGGGCTCGCGCCGGGAACCGCCTGGACCGTTTCGGCGGGCTCGCTCTCGCTCACAAGCACGGAGACGAGCGTACGGTTCCTCCTCCCGAACGGAACATACGCGATCCAGGTGCATCCGATCAGGGGCTACCACGTCAATGGGACGCCGCCCTCGACTGCAACGGTCAAGGGCGCGAACTCCGCACTCAACGTCACCTTTGTTCGGCTCCTTTACAACCTCACGATCTCCGAGACGGGGCTACCTACCGGGACCAAATGGACCGCGTCGGTGGATGGCGCGAGCCAGTCGACCGTGAACGTGTCACTCGTCTTTCAGCTGCCCAATGGATCGTTCGCATTCGCGGTGCGCTCCAAAGGACACACGGCGAGCCCCGCGTCGGGGACGGTGTACGTCTACGGGGCGGCGGCAACGAAATCAATCGTCTTTACGTAGGGTGCGGCGGGCAGCCGGCGCTCCGGTGGTCGCCCGGTCAAGGAGGCACCGCGAATTTCCTTGGGTCGGCGAGGCGGCGCGCTCGAAACCCCTCTGGACCTTGCGCCAGCCGGACCTACCGGCCTGCTAGAAATGGACACGTTGCCCGCGTACGGGCTGCTTTTCAGGAGATTGACCGTTTTCCGCGCCAAAGCGTTTCCCCCGACCCGGGAGCAGTTTGATGTTCCTCCCCCGGACCCAGCTGCTCGGGGGTCGCGCTTCGGCAAGCATTGTCGCAGGTCGGGTGTTGTGCGGCCTACGAGACCTTGATTGAAGAGAGGAGGATTCCCTCACCATTCGACACGGCGTTAATGTAGGCCGAAGTTCCCCCTCCCGTC
>JAKIWG010000026.1:0-21143 GCA_022750155.1 Thermoplasmata archaeon
TTCACCTCGTCGACGTAGGTGTCATAGATGCGGTCGAGGTAGAGCTCGCGGAGCCTCACATCGTCGGCATCCGGTGTTCCGATCCAGTGGCGCCCGCCGATCGTCTGGTACAGGTCCTGGTACAGGACGGCGCCCGTGGAAACCACGACGTCGACGACCCCCCAGTCGATCAGGTCGCGGATCACCTTGCGGAGGCCGGCGGCCACGAGCGGGCCGGCGAGGCCCAGGAACACCGTCGGCCGCTTCGGGTCGGTGAGGGCGTTCTCCCACACCTTCAACGCGCGGCCGAGGTTTCGCGCCTGGATTGAGGTCTCCCCGAACTGGTCGAGCAGGTCCCCGACGTTTCGCAGCTTCGTGACGTCGACCGGTCGGACGCTCTTCTTGAGGAGGGCGCGGCGGCCGGCGGCGACGCTCTTCGACACCCTCGTGGCACTCCGGGGCGGGAGATAAACGCTCCCGGATGACCGGCGCGCCTGAGGTCTCGGGACCCCCGGAAGGCGCGAACCCGCCGGGAGCGTTAAATCCCGGGCCCCTCCCTCTACTGGCAGGGCTGCGTGGTAGCACTCACTTCGCCTGTGCTCCGAGCGCTCACCGGGTTGGCCGACGGCAGCGGCCGGACCCTGGTGGTCGCCGGACCCCCGACGAGCGGCAAGAGCCGACTCCTCGCCGACATGCGAGCACGGCTCGAGGCGACGGGATGCGAGGTCCACCAATTGCACGGTACCTACCGGGACCGCGACACCCCGCTCGCCCTCGTGGCCCCGCTCGAGTCACGCTCGCCGGTGGTCGAGGAGAGCGTCCCGTCTCCCGACCCCGAGTCCGATTCGCTCTCCCAGGAGGTGGTGCCCCCCTTGGCGAGTCCGCTCGCCTTCCTTCCAGAGGAGGCCCCGGCGGGCCGACGAAGCCGCGGGGGGGAGCGTCGGAAGGGGACGATCCTCGGGCAGACCTACGTCACCCGCCCGCGGGCGGCCGCGGCGCTCGACGCTACGTCGTACTGGCACGAGCTTACTGCGAGGTTCCGGTCCGGCGCCCGGTCGTGCGCGATCCTGGTCGACGACGCGACGTTCGCGGATGCGGAGAGCCGGGAGTTCCTGTTGCACCTATCCGAGAGGGCACGCCTTCGCCCGCTGCTCATAGTCCTGGTCCTCGACGCGGCGGTCCCGGCGTTCCGAAGCTGGGAGGAGCGCCTGCTCGGGCGCGGAGATGTGGATTGGGTCCGGATCCAGCGCGGGCGCCCGGATCCCAGGGAGGCCCACCGTCTGAAGGAGATGTTCGAGAAGCTCCCGGCCAGCGCCCGGCGGGTCGTCGGGTACACCGCCCTGATGGACGGATCCGTGAGCGAGGTCGGCCTCAGCCGGATCACCCGGATGAGCTGGCCGAAGCTCGCGGACGCGCTCCTCCCCGCGACGGAGGCCGGCCTGCTCAAGCTCGAGGGCGACCGGGTCGTGATCCCCCACACCGATTGGATCGATGTCGTCCCGGAGCTGCTCGGAGAGCATCTGCGGAGCGAGATGCACCGGGAGGTGGCGGAGGCGCTCGCCGCGCTCAATCCGGAGCCGAGCCTCCAGCGGCGTCTCGAGCTCGCCGACCATTTCTACCGGTGGTACCGGGGGCCGATGGCGCTGCGCTACCTACTGGAGACGGCCGAGCTGACCGAACGACTTCACGCCTACGACACGGCCGAGGAGGTCCTCGCCAAGGCCCTGCACTGCGTCCCTTCGCTGCCCGCGGTCGACCGCTCCGAGGCGGAGGCCGAGATCCGGCTGTTCCGCACGCGCGTCCTCGTGGTGACCGGACGGCTCCCCGAAGCCGAGCGGGAGCTTCGCGAGGGCGTCACCGCCGCCGTTCACGGGAAGCTCGCCTCCGAGCGCGTCGAGGAATGGGTCGAGGTGCTCGTCCCCATCCTTCGCGCCGTCGGTCCGAGGCCGTCGCTCCACACCGAACTGGTGGAGCTCGCCGACCGATGCCACGACGCCGGCTACCTCTCGGTGGAGATCCTCTTTCAGTACCTCATCGTCGAGTTCGAGGTCGAGCGTCTGCGCACCCAGAAGGGACGCGTGGAGGCCGAGCGCGCAGGCACGCTCGCCAAACCCATCGGTCCGGGCCCCGTCCAGGCGCTCGCGATGGCGGCGGTGGGAGTTTCGCGTCTGGACGGGAACCCTTTCGAGCGCGAACTGGCCGGCAAGTTCCTGCGGTCCGCCTCCACGATGCTGCGGAACGCTCGCCGGTACCCTCTCGAACAGCAGGTCGAGGAGATCGCCGTCCGGTTGCTGGAGCTCCAGGGGGAGAGGGCGCCGGCGCTCCGAGCCCGTGAGCGGGCCATCCCGGTGGTGGTGCGGACGCGGGCGCTGCCGATCGAGCTCAACCACCAACTCGGGATCGCCACGCTCCTGCTCGAGGGGAACCCGGACGCCCGGATCGACGCGGCCCTTAAACGGGCCCGAGAGATCACCGAGCTCCTCCATCTGCTCCCTCCCTCCCCCGGACTCCTCCGGCTCTGGCTCACCGAGGGGCGCCACTTCGCCGTCACCCAGCGGCTCGACGGGGCACGGGAGCTCTGGTCGGCCCTCGTCGACCTTCCCGCCGCGTTGGCTCCCCCCCGGATCCGCGCCGAGGCGATCCTCCGACTGGCGATCCTCGAGGCGGGCGACGGGCGGGAGGAGGCGGCGCGCGGGCTGCTGGTCCGCCTCTCCGAACCCGAACTCGCCCGCGCGATGCGACCGGAGTGGTCGGAATGGGCCGACCAGGTGCGCAGTCGGCTCGGAACCCCCGCCGCCGCGTGATCACGCGAGCCAGGCGGGGAACGCCCCCGGCGCAAGGGCCCAGATGATCGTGAAGACCCCCACGACGCAGAGGACCCCGATCACGACGCGTTCGAGGACGGCCGGGGGCACCCGAGGCCCCAACTGGGACCCGATCAGCGCGGCGGAGGCCGCCACGAGGGCGAGGGCGGAGGCAGCCGCGAGGAACACGACGGCGGGGGCGTCGAACGCTCCGGCGAAGATGATCGTGAGGACCATCGTCGTGTCGCCGAGCTCGAGAAGGAAGATCAGCAGGAACGCGGTCGATAGCGCCGAGCGGCCCGTCGGGGCGCGTCGCTCGCTCTCGGGCACGAGGCGCAGGTACCCTGCGTAGCCCAACAGGAGGATCCCGCCCCCGAGTCGGAGCCAGAACACGTTCCCCCCCAGGAGGTCGAGGAACGCGGCGCCGAGCAGCACGGCGATGGCGGAGGTGGTCGCGAAGGCGGCGGCCGCGCCCGCCCACACCGCGATCGGCGGGTTCTTGGCCGCGAGCCCGATGAGGGCGAAGTTCGTCCGGTCGAGGAGCTCGAACCCGCCCACGACGGCGAAGACCACGACGAACGCCGCCAGGGGGTCGTTCATCGGCTCCCGCGGAACTTTGGCTCACGCCAGGTTGGGGAGGAACTCGTCCACCAGCCGCTCGCAATAGGTGCAGCGGAGCACGACCGGACGGCGCCGCGCCACTTCGAACTCGCTCTCGACCGGCTCGTGCTGGTTCGTGATGCAACTCGGATTCGGGCACTTCAGCACCCCCCCGATCCGGTCGGGGAGGTCGACGGCGCGCTTCTCCTGGACCTTGAAGTCCCGGATGATGGCGATCGTCGCCGTCGGGGCGATGAGCGCGATCGCGTTGACGTTGCGGGGAGAGAGCTCCATGTTCTCGACCTTGACAATGTCCTTCCACCCGATCTTCTGGCTCCGGACGTGGAGCGCCACGGAGACCGTCGAGTCGCGGTCGAGCTCTCGGACCCCGATGATCCGGAGCACCTCCAGGGCGAGGCCGTTGCCGATGTGGTCGATGACGGTCCCGTTCTTGATCGGCGTGATCTTAAGCTCGCGCACCTCGAGGACCTCCTAGACCGCCTTCCCCGTCAGGATGAGCGAGAGCAATGCCATCCGGACGGGCACGCCGAGGAACGCCTGCCGGAAGTAGGCGGCGTGGGGGGTCCCGTCGACCTCCGCAGCGATCTCGCCGGTCCTCGGCAGAGGGTGCATGACGATCATTCGGGACTTGCCACCGGCCAGCACGGCGTTGTCGATGCGATAGGAGCCGGCGACCTTCGCGTACTCCGTCTCGTCGCCGAATCGCTCCTTCTGGATCCGGGTGACGTAGAGCACGTCGGCATCGCGCACCGCCCGATGAAGCTGGTCGACCTCGGTGACCTTCGCCCCCATCTGGTCCAGATGTTCGCGGACCTCCTCGGGGAGGCCGAGGGATGGGGGGGAGGAGAGCACCAGCTCGGCGCCGAACACCGCGAGAGCGTGTGCGAGGGAATGGACCGTGCGCCCATACTTCAGGTCCCCGAGGAGGACGACCCGAAGGCCGCTCAGGGTCCCGAACGACTCCTGCATGGTGGCGAGGTCGAGCAACGTCTGGCTCGGATGCTGCCCGGCCCCGTCGCCGGCGTTGATCACCGGCTTGTCCGAGGCCATCGCCGCGAGTCGTCCGGAGCCCTCGTTCGGGTGCCGCAGGATGATCGCGTCGCCGTAGGAGGAGAGCATGCGGACCGTGTCATGGAGCGACTCCCCCTTCCGCATCGAGGAGGCGGTGGGGTCCGCGATGGTGACGCATCGGGCGCCGAGCCGCTGGGCGGCGGTCTCGAACGAGAGCCGGGTCCGCGTGGAGGGCTCGAAGAACGCCATGACGAGGAGCCGGTCGTCGAGCTGGTGGCCCGCCCTTTGGCCCTCGGCGTAGGGGATCATGCGCCGGGAGGCCTTCAGGATCTCCTCGATCTCCTCCCGAGAGAGGTCTCGGATCGAGATCAGGTCACGGCCTTTGAGACCCATCGGGTCCACGGACGATGGGGGCGGTCTTAGCGTTTGGCGACCGCGAGCCTCCGGGCATCGCAACGGCTATCGTCCGCCGCGGGGGCCGGCGCCGATGGGCCGGACCACCCCCGACGGGCGCACCCTCGGGGGGTTCGCGGTCCTGGTGCTCGCGTGGGGACTGAACTATCTGTTCGTGCGGGTGGGGCTCCAGGACAGCCCACCCCTATGGCTTGCGTTGCTGCGCGCGGGACTCGGAGCGGCGGGGGTGTTCGTGGCACTGGCCCTCACTCGCCGACTCGGGTCCCTCACCCGGCGCGACCGGCGTGACGCGGTGCTGATCGGGGTCCCTACCTTCGGGTGCTTCTTCGGTCTCTGGTTCGCCGCCGCCGTCACGATCCTGCCGGGGGAGGCCGCGGTGTTCGTCTACACCTTTCCCCTCTGGGTGACCCTGCTGTCCATTCCGGTGCTCGGCCAGCGGGTGACCGTCGGGCATGTGGGGGCGGTCATGGTCGGATTTTTCGCGGTGGTCCTGATCAGCTCGCCCTGGAACGGGGCCGGTCAGGGCCTTCCGTGGGTTCCCGTCGCCGAGCTGCTGGGAGGCGCGCTCAGTTGGGCCACGGGCACGGTGCTCGCGCAACGGCGGTTCGCGCCGGCAGAGATGATGGAGGCGAACGCCTACCAACTGCTCGGGGGAACGGTCGTGCTCCTGACGGCCGTCGTGCTGTTCGAGCCGAGGACCCTCCCCCACGCCAGTGTATCTCTGCTCGGGGCGGTGCTCTGGCTCGGATTGGTGGGAACCGCCCTCGGCTACGCGATCTGGTTCGAGCTCCTGTCGAGGATCCGGGCCCCCGTGTTGAGCGCGTACGTGTTCCTGGTCCCGGTGGTCGCGCTCAGCGCATCCGTCGCGCTGTTGGGGGAACGGCTCACGTTCATCCAGATCGCCGGGGTCCTTCTCCTGCTGGCGAGCCTGTACGGGATCGGCCGGATCTCCGCCCGCGCCGGCACTCGCGCGACGCCTCTGCGAGATGCGCGCGCGGCCGATTAACGCCCCGGCGATTGCTCGCCGGAGCGGCCAGGTCGCGCTAGTAAGCCCCGTTCTGTTCTAGGCGGCATTCGACTCCGCGCCCTCCTCGATGGTCGGGGGACCTCCCTCATCCCATCCCTCAGGGCTTGCTCCCGGGGAGGCGGCCGTTTCACCATGTCCCGGGGGAAACTCCGGCGCAACGCCTTCCCCGTACCCCCGGACTGTGTCGTTGCTGCTCCGTTGCTCAGGCTCTCGCCCGGCGGGCTCCCACCCGCCCCCGTGGTCCCCGGAGCGGGGACTTTCCTCAGCGGGCCGATGTTGCCATCGAGCTCCACCGTCAGCCACCCTTCGCCTCCTGGCGGGCGAGGGACCATTGGCCTCGACTTAACCCCCTCGGTTCGCGGGGGAGGAATCCATTTACCCTGCGGCCACTCGGAGACGCATGCCCAACCGCCCCGCGGGCCGCTCGAACCCGGCCGATGCCGCGGGCCAGAAGCTCGTTCCAATCCTGATGATCGGAAAGGGGCAGGTCTACCTTCCTGGGCCAACAGGCCCGGTGGTCGCCAAGACGGCGACCGGAACGCCATTGGACCTGCTCGACCTGGCCGACCGGCTCGCCGAGAAGTTCAAGCGCGTCTACGTCGTCGATCTCGACGGTCTGCGCGACGACAAGGCGCAGCTGGACTACCTTCAGGAGCTATCCCGCGACCTCGAGCTCTGGGTCGACGCCGGGATCCGAACGGGCGACCAGGCTATCGACATTCTGGTGGCCGGCGCGACGCGCGCGGTCCTGTCCACCGCGTACCTGCGGGGGCACCGCGAAGTGCAGCGCGCGTGGAAGCTCTCCCAGGAGCTGGCGTTCGAGATCGAGATCCGGGGGGGCAATGTCTTCGCCGCGGATCATGACTGGAGGGGTATGGATCCGACCGCGATCGCCACGTCGATCCGCGAGCTCGGGGTCTCCGAGGTGATACTCAGTCCCCGCGAGGAGCCCGTGGATTGGCGCCTAACCGGAGCCCTCGCGGCCATGGGGTCGCTGTGGGTGGACGGGACCTTCGAGCGTTCCGAGGAAGCCCAGCTATCGAGTTCCAAGGCGAGCGGCGCGTTCTTTCACCTCGACGCATTCCTGGCCTCTCCCCTCGGGTCTTAGGGAGACCTTTCCTATCCGAACGTGCGGGATGATGAAACCTAGAACCAGCGGATATGTGAAGAATGATGGGCGAGCTGACCGCACACCATCCCCTTGGGACGCCTGCGTAGGTCCGACGCATGACCCAGCACCTGCAACGCGGGGGCGTTGCGAGTCACGCCCGCCCGACGATCCGAAAGAACAATCAAGTTCGGCCGACGGGTCAGCGTGATCCGGGGTACTCCCTGAGCTCTTCTTCCTCCAGCACGGTAGCCAAGGCCTCCCCCAACTTCCGATATCCCGCGACGTCGGGATGTAATCCGTCGGGCGACCCGATCAATCGACCGTCGATATTCGGGTCGGCGAGGAGGGCATGCGCATCGAAGAAACGGAATCCCAGTCCCGAAGCGGTCTGTTCGATCCACCGGTTCACCCAGCGCATCTGCCCGAGCGCCTCCCGAGAGATGGAGTTGTACGGGAGCATGGATGCACCGATCACGCGAATCCGGGCTGCGACGGACCGAAGATACAGCTGCTCGAGGTTCGGGAAGATCTGGGCGGCCGTCCGACCTTGGAATACGTCGTTGACCCCTGCGAGGATGATGACGTAGTCCGGTCGCTCGGAAAGCACATCCGCCTCGAACCGGGAGAGTATCGCCGTGGTGGTTTCGCCATTTACTCCCCGATTCAAGACGGTCCATTCAGGATGGGTCCGTACCATCCAGTAGGCGTACTGACTCTGCGTGTCCCCCTCCCCCGTCGGAGGTGCCTCCCGGGGCGATCGGAATCCCGGGGTGCCGGCGGTCGTCGAGTCACCTAGAGCCACGATCCGCAGGGAGCGGGGGGAACGGGATGTACCCTGAGTTGAGCCTCGCAGCTCGATGTCGGGCATACGCTACGCGGTGCGGTACCGCTATTCGACCTTTCCGTCATTCGTGCTCGACCGGGCAGGGAACAACCGTCGCGACCGTCCCAGGGCCGGCCCGATTCTGTCGGAGCTCGCCGGTTCCTCCCACTTCGATTCCCCATCGATGTTGTAGTGCATTGTAAGTTACCAAAAGAGTAACATCTAAGACATAGGAACACCTGCGGGTAACCGTGGAGATCCGTTCGTTGTCGCGCGTCGAGGCCCGTATCGTCCTCTCGTTGGAGGCGGAGGGCCGAGAGCTCGTCACCCTGGAGGAGGTCCGGCAGCGCGGCGGCATCTCCCAGGGTTTCGCTCGGAAAGTGGCACACGGGCTCGTCAGGAAACATTGGTTCCAGACGGTCCGGCGCGGGGTGTATCTGCTGAACCCGAGTCGGCGAGGGTCGAACGCCCTCCCGGACACGGACCCACTCCGCCTCGGGGCCAACCTCGTCGCCCCGTACTACTTTGGATACGGCACCGCCGCGCAGTTGCTGGGCCTGCTCAGCCGCGCCGGGCCGGTCTACTTCGTGGTATCCCCCGTACGCACGACATTCCGGCCGTTAGGCACTGCGCAGTTCCAGCTCATCCACACTGCCCACTCCCAGTTTTTCGGGATCCGGAAGCTTTCCCGCCGCGGGGTGACCTTGCGCGTCAGCAACGTCGAGCGAACCGTGATCGACTGCATGGAGCGTCCGGAGCTCGCCGGCGGGATCGAAGGCGTCGGGGAGGTCCTCGCTCACGCCAAGCCCATCCTCCACTGGGACCGCCTTGCGCGGTACCTCGCACGTCGGGGGCGTCGGAGCACCGCGCTACGGCTGGGGTATCTGGTCGAGCTCGTACGGCCGGATGTCCCGGTCCCGGCCGGTTGGTCGGATCGGATCCGGCCGCGCGGCGACGACCCCTACGCCCCGTTGGCCTCGCCGGCCCGGTACGGTCGGAGGGGTCCCCGTGATCCCCGGTGGCACATCATCGAGAACGTGGGTCGCCGGCAACTCCTGGGGGAGCTCGACCACCGATGATCTCCCGGAACGACGCCAACCGGTTCGCGAACGTGCTCGGGGTCGATCTTCACATCGCCCAACAGGAGGTGGTCCTGCTCTACGCTCTCGAAGCACTCGCGACCGCGGGACTGCTCCGCTGGTTGATCTTCAAGGGCGGGACCTACCTCCGTCTCATGATCACCGGCGACACAGGTCGCCTCAGCGAGGACCTCGATTTCACCAACAATGGCCTTCCACCCGACCCGGAGGGGTCGCTCAGGGCGGCGTTCGAGGCCTCGGGGCATGGAGTGACCTTCCGGGTCGAGGCGCCGTACCGGACCCAGCGTCGTAACTGGGCGTGCGAGATTGCCTACTCTCACGCCTGGGATGCCGGTCGATTCCGGTTCGAGATCAGTTACCGCGAGAAGGCTTTCCTGGCCCCGAAAAGCTGGGAGCCGCTCGAACAGCCGTACTTTCGCGTGCTCCCCTTTCGGCCACCGCAGATCCCCTCGCTCCCGTTGGAGGAAGCCCTCGCCGAAAAGCTCCGCGCGATCCAACAGCGCGCGACGGAGCGCGATCTGTACGACGCCCTACGCTACGCGCAGAAGGGATTCGACCCGGCCCTCGTACGCCTCCTCGCCGTCGGAAAGCTCTGGAACGATCATGAGCAGTTTGACCCGGCGCTCGTGGTCCGCACCCTTCGGGAAGGGCGAAGGGAGTGGCCGGATCTTGATCGGTTGATCGGCCGCAGCCGGCGAAGAGACTGGAACCGGGAACTCCGGGCCGCCGCGACCCGGTTCGCCTTCCTCGAGAAATTCACGCCCTTCGAGACTCGGCTCCTTGAGGACGTCCGCCGCCACGGGCTGAGGACAGCGTTGGAGGGGGAGATCGAGGCAAGGCTCACCCGCGGACCCCGGAACCTGTCCCCAGGATGAGCTCCTACCCCCACACGCCGGGAGTTCGGGCGACCGGCGAATTTGCCGTCAAGTTCGCACTGCGACGAGGCCGTCGACCGCCCTTGGCCGACTGGGGGCACCCGGCGACCGCGGCCATCGCGCTCCGTCCCCTGAGCGACACGTGGGGAGACTTCACCGCCCGTTCAGAAACCGCGGAATATCTCGTAGTCGATATCGTCCTCGGAAACCGCGAGCGGACCCCGAAGCAGGCTCACTATCTCCTCGACCATTTCCGGCAGCCCCGTCACATAGTACTTCGGTCGGGCCAACGGTTCGGCCGTCTCCCGGATCCACGAGGCGTCGACGCGGCCCACCCTGCCCTTCCACGGTTCGGCCGAACCGGCGGGCCGGGTCACGGTGTACTGGACCCGGAAGGCGGGGTGGGCTCGGGCGATGGCGTCCAGCTCCCGTCGGAACACCAACTCTTCAGGGATTCGTGCAGAGTAGAGGAGCCGAATCGGTTCTGCGTTCTGCGAGTCGGCGGAATAGCGAGCCATGCCGCGGAAGGGGGTGATCCCGATCCCACCGGCGATGAAGACGCTGGGGCGGTGAGCGTCGTAGAGGAACTCGCCGATCGGACCGACGACCACCGCGGAATCCCCTGGGCCCATCCTCGACAACGCCTGCTTGAACGGCGTATCCGAGATCTTGCAGGTGACGGATAGAAGGTCGTGCTCCGTGGGACTGGACGACAGGGAGAACGTTCGAGCCGCCCCCCAGGGGTCGTCGACCCCGGGTAGTCCGAGCCGGATCGCCTGGTTCGAAAGGTACTCGAACCCGGTCCCGCGCGTGGAAAAATCAAACGTCATCGCCGACGGGGACTCCCTGCGGCTCCCGACGAGAGGCATGGAGTATCGGCGCGGGGGCGGGAGCGATTCCGGACGCCCCCCCAAGACGTGCACCGTCGCCCTGACCGATGTTCACGTATAACCGTTGGAACGGGCGGCGACCTCGCACACGGTGCCACGCGCTCGGGAAGGGGTCCCTGATAGGGTCCTCCGGACCTCCCGAGGACAGGCGGGCAACCCACCGAACCCGGGTCCGGAGACGGGACCGCGCGGGCCCGGGGAGTCTAACGACCGACTGCCGTTCGTCGCCCTACGCGAAGGCGATAGACACCAGCCGAGACTGGTCGTCTCCCGACCCACCCATGTCGAACGTCGCCGCACCGAACGTCGCCCACGTGTACACCGAGTAGCCCGTCAGGATCGAATACAAGGTTCCGCCGGTCACCGTCGCGGTGAAGCTCAGCACGAACACCGACCGGTCCACGTCGCCGGTCCAGGAGGCCGAACTCTTGTGGGTCGCGGAGATCGTTTGGTGGACGAACGAACCGTTCATGGGGCCGGAACTCCGGTTCGCCACGCCCGTCCCGCTCAGGGTCGTAAGGTCCGCCCAGACGAACCCGTTGACGGAGGCGGACCCCTGGAAACAGGTACCAGGGCACCCATTGCGCGAGGCGAACAGGGCGGCATCGTAGCTGAAATGCCAGGTCACGGTGATCTTGTGGGTTCCCGAGGCGTGGATCGGGAACGTCGCGTTGAGGAGGACCGTGACGAGGGTCCAGCTGGCCACCGGGGTGGTGCGCGAGTTGACCCATGATGCGCGGGAGGAGGTCACGCCGACGCCCGAGGAGAGGTTGAACGCATTAGGGTGGAGGATCCGGGTCTGATTCGTTGAGGAGACATTGGTGGCGAGCGTCTCATGCATCCCGTGAAACGGGGCGGTGCGGGTGAATCCAAGCGGCGACGGGTGCGCGGACACCGAGGGCGCCAGCAGGACCAGTACCACGAGAAGCGAGCCGGGGGCCATCGCGGCGAACCTGAAACCGCGCAGTGAATTCGAGCGGTGGGCGGAGTCGCGGCCCCGCGGGTGCGCTCGATCCATGGATCCCTTCGGGGCGACGCGTGGGCAGGCAGGAGTTTCTCCCACGCCTCGGTCGTCCTCGCCGGTCGGAGTTGGCATGGGTACTTAGGTTTGCCTGAATCGGAGGTGATTGAGCGCCCGGCGTGGGACGTCGGCACACGGCAGGAGGGGACGACCCCCGTCGATCGGGCTCACCCGACGGAAACGCCGGATGGCCGGAACCCGAGCGGGCTTCCCGAGGGCGTACCGCGCCGGTTCCACCCAAACCTTTTCCACGGGGCGGGGTCGTGGTCGGGACAGATGCCCGCCGACTCGGCCCCTGTCCTCGTCACGTTTCCGGACGGCACCACCGACGTCGTTCCACCGGGCACATGCTGCGGCGACGCGCTCGCCCGGTGGCGCCCCTCCGAAGCCCCGGGGTTCCTCGCGGCGTTCCTGGACGGCACACCGGTGGACCTCAGCCGGCCGATCGGATCGGCCGGGAGGCTCTCGCCGATCACGTTCCGAGACCGGGCGGGGCAGGCGATCCTCCATCACTCCTGCGCGCATCTCGTCGCGAAGGCGATCGTGGAGCTCGTCCCGGACGCACGACCGACGGTGGGACCGGCCACCACCGAGGGGTTCCACTATGATTTCGACATGCGGCCCCTCACTCCCGACGACCTCCCTAAGCTGGCGGAATCGATGTCCGCGACCGTCCGCTCCGGGGAGCGGTTCGAGCGGCTCGAGGTCGCCAAGGAGGACGCCCTTCGAATGGTCTCTTCGAACCCGTACAAGGCCGGGTACATCGCGGAGGTCGGCGCGGGGGAACCGGTCTCGTTCTACCGGACCGGCACGTTCGTCGATCTGTGCCGGGGCCCTCACGTCCCGCACGCAGGGTGGCTGAAAGGCATTCACATCCTCGGGTTCTCCGCGGTGACGCTCGGAGGCGTCCCCGAGGGTACCCCGCTTCAGCGGGTCCGGGGGGTGGGATTCCCGACCCGAGAGGAACTCGACACCTACCTAAAGATGCGCAAGGAGGCCGAGGCCCGCGACCACCGGGTGCTGGGCCAGAAGCTCGAGTTGTTCACGTTCGTCGACTCCGCTCCCGGATTCCCGATCTGGCTCCCGCGCGGCATGATCGTCGAGCGGGAGCTGGAATCGTTCGTCCGCGAGCACCTCCATGCGTCCCACTACTCGGAGGTCCGCACCCCCCTCATGTTCGCCCAGTCCGTGTTCGAAACGAGCGGGCACTGGGAGCACTACCGCGCCGACATGTTCCTCACGGAGATCGAGGGACGGTCCTTCGGCTGGAAGCCGATGAACTGCCCGGGCGCGATGTTGGTCTTCGGCTCGAGGGCTCGCAGCTACCGGGAGCTGCCGCTGAGACTGGCCGAGTTCGCACCCTTGCACCGGCTCGAGGCGAGCGGAACGATCCACGGGATGACCCGTGTCCGGGAATTCGTCCAGGACGACGCCCACCTGTTCGTCACCGAGGAGCAGATCGAGGAGGAGGTGACGAACCTGCTCGCGTGGGTGCGGGAGGCGTTCACGACCTTCCGTCTGGGGTGGAGCTACGAGCTCTCGACCCGACCGACCCAGTTCCTGGGCGAGGTCGAGACCTGGGACCGAGCGGAGGCCATCCTGGAGCGGACGCTCAAGGGAAGCGGGGTCGAGTATCGGGTCTCGCCCGGCGAAGGGGCCTTCTACGGCCCGAAGATCGATATCCACCTCCGCGACAGCATGGGCCGCCCGTGGCAGACCGGGACGATCCAGCTCGACTACCAGATGCCGCGACGTTTCCGCCTGGAGTACCAGGGGCCGGACGGCCAGCTCCACACCCCGACGGTCATCCACCGGACCATTCTGGGGAGCGTGGAGCGGTTCCTCGGCGTCCTCCTCGAGCACGTCAACGGACGCCTCCCGCCCTGGCTCAGCCCGGAGCAGGTGCGGGTGCTGCCGGTCGGCGAGCGCCACGAGAACGCCGCGAACGACCTCGTCGCGGAGCTCGAGACGCACGGGATCCGGGCCGAGAGCTCGGGAAGCCAGGAGACCCTGGGGAAGCGCGTGCGGGCGGCGGAGGTCGAGCGGGTCCCGTACATCGCCGTCCTGGGCGACACTGAGGTGGCCGGCGGGTCGGTGGCGCTCCGGGTTCGGGGGCAGAAAGCCCAGGAGATCCTCTCCTCCACCGACTTCGTGGCGAGAGTCCGGGAGAAGGTCCGAACCCGGTCGTTCGACCCTTAGCCGGCCGAGACGGTCAGCGTCGAACCGATCGCGTCGCGCGCCGCACCTCGCGCCGCGCCGCGAGGAACCGGTCCTCAAGCTCGGCGCTCCCGACCTGGTGGGCGTCCCGGAGATGGGAGCGAAGGCGGGCGAGGTCGATGAGGGCCCCGCAACGTGGACAGGTGGCTCTCGAGCGGCGGCCCGCGACGAGTCCGCCCTGCATCGCCCGAGCTTACCGGACTGAGGTATAGAAACCCGCGCCTCGACCCCGGAGCTTTCCACTGACGGCCGGGGCCGTCTCGTCGTCGTCGGGCAACTGTTTAATAATCGACCAGTTGAGCGAACCCCGACCCGCGGGAACCGAGCATGAACCTCTCGACCGGCCAGCTGGAGCTGTTGATCTTCGTCGCCTCGCTCGTCGCCCTGGCCTACGCCGGGCTGCAGACCGTGCTCCTATTGCGGGAGGACGAAGGCGATGAGACGATGCGGAGCATCTCGGCGGCCATCCGGGAGGGGGCGGTCGCATTCCTTCGCCGCGAGTACACCGCAGTGTTCGCCGTGGCGGCGGTCGTCGCCGTCCTGATCGGGGTCGCGTTCTACAACACCAACGGCGGCCGTCTCGCCCTCGGGTTCCTGATGGGCGCCGCGGGAAGCGCCCTCGCGGGGGCCGTGGGAATGTTCGTGTCCGTGCGCGCCAACGTCCGGACGGCGGCGCACGCCCGCAAGGGGAACCTCGCGGCCACCATGGGCTACGCGTTCCGGGGCGGGACGGTCACGGGACTGTCGGTCGCGGGCCTCGCACTGCTCGAGCTCATCGTCTTCTACGTCGCCTTTGGCGGGAACGTCCTCGACCTTACCGGCCTCCTGTTCGGCGCCTCGCTCATGAGCCTGTTCGCGCGAGTAGGGGGCGGGATCTACACCAAGGGTGCCGACGTCGGCGCCGACCTCGTCGGAAAGGTCGAGGCGGGGATCCCCGAGGACGACCCGCGGAATCCGGCGGTCATCGCCGACAACGTCGGGGACAATGTAGGCGACTGCGCCGGGATGGCGGCGGACCTGTTCGAGACCTACGTCGTCACGGCCGTGAGCGCCATGCTCCTCGCGCAGCTCATTGGGCAGGACCGCTCCTTCCCGACCTTCACGACGCAGTTCCCCAACGCGGTCCTCTACCCACTCGCGGTATGCGCCTGGGCGATCGTCGCGACGATCGTCGGGGCCCTGTTCACGCGGATGAGCCGCCGTGGAACGATCATGGGGGCCCTGTATCAGGGGCTCGCGGTCACCACCGCCGTGGGGCTCGTGGGCCTATACCTCCTCGACCGGGCCCTGATGGGCGGGAACTGGGGGATCTTCGTCGCGACCGCCGTCGGGCTGGTCGTCATGGTGCTCATCGTGATCAACACCGACTACTACACGTCGGCCAGCTACGGGCCGGTGCACCGGATCGCCGAGTCCGCCCAGGCCGGTGCCGGTCCCACGGTCATCACCGGACTCTCGGTCGGCCTCGAATCGGCGATGATCCCAGGTCTCACGATCGTGGGCGGGATCCTCGCGGCGTACGCGGCCGTCGGATACCAGGGGGACTGGACCTGGGCGCACCTCAACCCGGGGTTCGGTCTCTATGGGATCGGATTGGCCGCATCGAGCATGCTCGCGGTGACGGGCATGATCATCTCCATCGACGCGTTCGGACCGATCACCGACAATGCCGGCGGGATCGCCGAGATGGCGAAGCTCCCGCCCGAGGCACGGGCCGTCACCGACCCGCTCGACGCCGTCGGGAACACGACGAAGGCGATCACCAAGGGATACGCGATCGGCTCGGCGGTGCTCGCGGCGCTCGCCCTGTTCGCCGCCTACACGTTCGCAGCGGCGAACAATGCGGGGATCCCGTGGGGCGTGTTCACCGGACGGCTGACGATCGACAACCCGCTCATCGTGGCGGGTCTGATCATCGGAGGGATCCTGCCGTTCTTCTTCACTTCCTACCTGATGAACGCCGTGGGCGTCGCCGCCCAGGCGATCGTGTTCGAGGTGCGCCGCCAGTTCAAGGAGATCCCCGGCATCCTGGAAGGCACCGGCAAGCCCGAATATGGCAAGTGCGTCGACATCGTCACGGTGGTCGCACTCCGCCAGCTCGCGGTGCCGGCGCTGATCGCCGTGGTCACCCCGCTCGCGGTCGGATTCCTGCTCGGTCCGCTCGCGCTGGCGGGGATGTTGCTCGGGGTCATCCTCTCGGGATTCCCGCTCGCGTTGATGATGACCACCGGTGGCGGGGCCTGGGACAACGGCAAGAAGTACATCGAATCCGGTCACTTCGGCGGAAAGCACTCCGACGCCCACAAGGCGGCCGTCGTCGGGGACACCGTCGGGGACGCGACGAAGGACACCGCGGGCCCGGCGATCAACCCGCTCATCAAGGTCGTGAACACGATCTCGATCCTGTTCATCGCGCTCATCGTGGCGCACTCGCTCATCGGCTACTGAACTCGCGTCGTCCCGGGGTCCCCCGCTCGGGAAACGCGGTGGGGGCCGGTGCTCGCCGACGCAGGTCGCGGGCCAGGGCTTCTCCCGTCGGGGTCAACTGATAGACCTTGAGCCGTCGCGGCTGGCCCTGGACGTGCTCTCTCCGCTCCTCGAGAACTCCGGCTGCCGCGAGGCGTGCGAGGACCTTAGCGAGCGCGCTCTGGGTCGCCCGCAGCTGCTCGGCCATCCCCGCCTGCGTCATCGCCGGCGGCGCCAGGTCAAATCGCGTGATCCTCGGCTGGCGTTGAAGATGAAGGACGACCCTCTGGGAGAGCCGGAGGGTCGGCTCGGCGATCGTCGGCGAGCGAACCTCGGACCCGCGGGCGATTCCGGTCCCCCCATCCGCAGCGCGAAGGTCGCGGGAGGGGATTCGTAGGCGGGAGGGCCCCTCGGCGACCGTCGAGTCGCGGACCGCGATGGCCCCGGAAGGCGAGGAGGGGAGCGACGCGGAGCTCGAGCCGACCCCGCCCGCCGAGGGGGTCGGAGCGGGGATCGGGTCGGGGATCGAGGCGAGAGAAGAGGTTGCGACCGGAGCCGTCCGACCCGGGGCGGGCGACGCAGTCGGCGTCGGTGCCAGCGCGGTACCTGCGGTCGCCAGCGCCGCGCGCGCGCTGGGCTGGGGGGGACGGGAGTCCCAGCGTGCAGGCGAGCGCGGGATCCGGCTCCACAGGAAGCGGAGCAGCAAGACGAACCCGGCCCCGGCGAGGAACCCGACGAGCAAGAGCAGGGACGGATCCAGCGTCATCCCCCCCGCGGTACCCTCGAGTTCCGAGGGGTCGTCACGGTGCGTCGTCCGGGTCCGGCTGAGGCTCGGCCGTCATCTCGCGCACGAGCTCCTGGCCTTCGGCCGCCAGCCGTCGCCGCCGGTACGCCTCCGTGGCGAGCGCGGTTACGGCGAGCCCGAACACGAACCCGAGGACCACCACGAGGGCCCCGCCGTCCGCCGCGAACAGGTCGAAGGGCGTGGAGCCGTTCTGCGGACCGGGCCCTGGGGCGCGCGCCGGCAGCACCTGCACCGATTGACGAGCGTTCGCCGAATGGTTCAACGCGTCGGTGATCGTCACCGTCACGTTGAACGAACCGGCCGAGGTGGGGACGCACGTCAATGACGTGGCGTTCTCGCTCAGGCAACCCGGCGGGAGCCCGGTGTAGGCGAACTGGAGCGGGGCGACCCCTCCCGACGTCGACACGACGAGGTACAGGCTCTGACCCAGGGTCAGCACGGAGGGGGCCGCGACAAACTGCGCGATCGAGAGCGGGTGGACGCCGGAGGGGTCCACTGTCAGAACCCCGAACACTCCGAGCTGGGCTCCGTACGGGTCGGAGACGATGGCGTGAATGCGGTAGTTCCCGATCGAGGTGGGGGTGCAGGGTAGATTGGCCGTGTCGACCGAGACGCATCCGGGGGGCAGGCCGCCAAATCGGTACGATAGCGACGCGTTGCCGCGAGCCACGACGGTGAGCGTGGTCGAATCCCCGAGGGTGATCGCCGTCGGGGAGGCGACGAAGGCGAGGATCGAGGGCGAGCCACCGCCTCCGACCGGGTAGACCGTGAGGTTGGTACCGACCGAGACGTTCGCACCGTTGGCACCGGTCACCGTGGCCTGAACGGGGTACACCCCGGCGGAGGTGGGGCGGCAGCCCAGGGCGGAGGTGTTGGAGCTCGAGCATCCGGCGGGGAGCCCGACATACGCGTACGACCGGTACGCCCCTCCCCCGGACGCGACGACACTGAGGTTGGTCGAGTTCCCTAGGGTCACCGAGCTCGGGCTGACGAGGAAGGCGGAGATCACCGGCCCACCGGCCGCCCCCACGGGGGTGACGGCGAGGGCCGCGCGCGCATTCGCGCTCTGCCCCCCCGAATCGTTCACGAAGACCGATATCGTGTAGTTCCCGGAGGCCGCGGGGAAGCACGGCAGGCTGGGGACGGTTTGGGAAGTACACCCGGGAGGCAGTCCGGTGTACAGGTAGGCGAGGGGCGGCGTGCCCCCACTCACATTGACCGTTAGCACGGTGCGACCCGCCACCGCGAGAGAAGAGGGCGAAGCCACGAAACCCTGGATGCTCGGCGGATTGGAGACCGTGACGGTCGCGCTGCCCGCGGTTTGATTGCCCGAGCGGTCCGTGACGGTCAGCGTCACGACGAACGCGCCGGTGGCGCTTGGGCGGCAGGAGAAGGTGGAGAGGTTCTGGGTGGGACAGCCCGCCGGAAGTCCGGCGTAGGCGTAGTGGTACGGCGCCAGTCCGCCGGAGACGGAGGCCGTTACGTTGACCAGACCCCCTTGGTCCACGCCGCTTGGGGAGAAGCCGAACGAAAGGATCCTCAGGGTGGATCCGACCCCCGACGTCCAGGACCAGGTGTCGCCGCACGGACGAAGTTGCGAGCCCGGGCAGACCGAGCCGGTGTAACCGGGCGAGTTCCAGTTCGAGTTGTTCTGCCCGCCGAAGAACAGTCCGTACCGGTCCTTCCCGTCGAAGGTCGAAGGCCCGTTCGTCCGACCGGGGGGCGCGCCCGCGGGGTACTGTGGCGTCCACGCCCTCTGACTGTACGTCCAAGTGCTCCCCCCATCCGTGAACATCACGACGCTCGCGCTCCCGGGGTCGTAGAAGACCTCCGCGTTCGCGGTGGGTGGCGGGGCGCCCCCGACGAGCGCCGTCAGGTTTGTCCAGTTGCCGTTGAGGTAGCTCCAGGTCTGGTTCGATGGGGACGGCCCGGCGCTCCCCGACGGCGCGAACAGGAGGACGTAACCGTCGGCGGCGTCGTAGACGAGCGGGTCCGTCGGAGCGCCGGGTCGGGGACCGACGGTCGATGTGAGGTTTCGCCACCCGCCCGAGTGGAACGCCCAGCTCTGCCCGTTGGGCGCGGCGGTGTACAGCAGCACGTACCCGTCGGCACCATCGTAGACCATCGAGGGGGTGGATTGGGCCGGAGGGGCCGTGGCCGGAGTGAGCATCGTCCAGCTGCCATTGAGGAACTCCCAGGTGTCTCGGAGCGGTGTGTAGGAATTGGTCGGGGTACCGCCGTACAGGACGAGGTAGCCGTCCGACAGATCGTCGACCAGTCCGGCCGCGAATCGTGGCGAGGGGGACCGAGATGGGAACAGCTCGGTCCACGCCCCGCCCACGAACTTCCAGGTGTCGTTGACCCCGGTGAGGTTGCCCGTGAACGGAGCGAACGGCGGGACCACCCACCCTCCGAACAGGAGCACGTACCCATCCGCCGCGTCGTACGAGAGCGAGGCGCTGACGCGGGGCGCGGGGCCCGGGCCATCCCAAGAGGTCCAGTTCCGGGCCCGGAGGGTCCACGTGTCGTTCTGCGGGGTGGACCCGGGGTTGGGAGCGTAGCTCCGGCCCCCGAACAGGACCACCAGATGGTCATGCGGGTCGTAGGCCAGGCCGGGAAGGTTGCGGTCCGTGGGAACCCCGTTCGTGGTGATCTTGGACCAGAGCCCGGCGGAGTACTGGTAGGCGAACATGTACGGCCCCCGGGTGGCGTTCTGGGCCCCGATCAGGAGCACATACCCGTCCGCCGCGTCGTAGACGGTGCGGGCCTCGGTCAGGTACGAGCATAGGCAAGGCGCTCCCTTGGCGGCGACTTGCGTCCATCGCCCGCCCCCGAACGCCCACGTGTCGTTGAGCCACCCGGCGCCCAGCCCTCCCCAGAGGATCACCGAGCCGTCCGACACGTCGTCCACCTGCTGGGCGTCGGCCCGCATCGGGGGGGCCGTTCCGGCGCTGCCGGTGAGATTGCTCCAGGACCCCGACGAGAACGCCCAGGTATCGTTGAAGTAGAGCGAGCCCGCGTGGCCGTTGGGATTCGCCCCTCCGAAAAGAACGACCTCGCCGTCCCCGGAGGAGTACGACATCGAGGCCGAGGTCCGGACCGGGGGATGAAGCCCGCCGGTCTGGTTCGTCCAGTTCCCCCGATGGAACAACCAGGTGCTCCCGGACGCCGCACAGCCCGCGGCGCCCACGTACAGGACCCCTTGATCGCCCGGGTCATCGGAGAGGACCGACGCGGCGCACACGGCCGGGGTGGTCGGCGGAAACAGACGCGTCCAGGCACCCGAGCGGAAGGCCCAGCTCTGTGAATCGGCGGGGTTGTTCGAGGGCGCCCCCGTCCGGGTTCCCAGGAGCAGCACGAAACCATCGGTGGAGTCCGCAGCCATCAGTACCGGCCCTTGGGCCTGCCCTCCCGGATGGTTGGGCACCTCCCGCCATCCGTAGCCGGCAGCGTTTCCCGCCGGGCTCGTGGAAGGATGGGGGGAGGCGACCGAGCACTGGGCCGACGCGGGGTCCACGATCCGGCACCCGAGCGCGAGGCCGGCGGCGGGGCCGCCGCCGGATTCGAGATCGGCGACGGCCGAGCGAACATCCAGGGAGGAGCGGGAGAGGGGGCCCGCGAATCGTGCGCCCCCCGGCAGGGATGCGGCGTGGCCCACCCCGGTCCAATCCGGCAGGACTCCCGACAGGAGAAGGAGCAGGACGATTGCCACGATGGACGCACCGGAGGCCGGCCCTACCGACCGAGTGGGGCGGACCGTCTGGCGGCGGGCGGACCGCGATCGACGCGCAAAGGGGAAAGTTCGTTGCACGCAGGGGGAGCGGGCTCCGGCGTTCAAAAGGGGCCGCCCGTCATACGGCGCAAGTATTCCATTTGCTCTCGTAGGGAGGGACCGGGCCCGTCCGGCGGTAGAGGCCGTCGGGTTCATATCGGGGCGCGGGCATCCATGGTTCGGGAGGTCCGACACCATGTGCGACAC
>JAKIWG010000026.1:21243-32442 GCA_022750155.1 Thermoplasmata archaeon
AGCCGCCGACGCCACGGTCGCGGCGATCCGCGAGGCGGGCGGACTCGCCCACGCGGTGGAGGGGGATGTCCGACGGCGGAACGACCTGGAGCGCGTGGTCGAAGCATCCGTCGATTTCGGTCGTCATCTTGACGGAGTAGTCACGTGCGCGGGGATCTACCGAGGCGACGGGACCGACCAGGTCGGGGAGTTCGAGTGGGACGACGTCATCCGGACCGATCTGGAGGGGACGTTCCGTACGGTCCAGGCCGCGCTCCCACGCCTCAGGGAGCGGCCCGGCGCGGTGGTAGTGACCCTCTCCTCGATTCTCGGGAGCCGGCCTTCGGCGGGGGGCGTGGCCTACCAGGCCGCCAAAGCCGGGGTCGAGCAGATGACCCACGCCCTCGCCCTCGAGTTCGCACCCAAGGTCCGGGTCAACTGCGTGGCTCCCGGATTCATCCGGACGGACATGAACCGCGAGGCGCACTCCGATCCCGAGTTCTCCCGCCAGCTGCGGCAGCACACGCCCCTCCAGCGCTGGGGCGAGCCCGGCGACGTCGCGACCGCGGTCCGGTTCCTGTTGAGCGAGCGCGCCTCCTGGATCACAGGCGCCGTGCTCCACGTCGATGGGGGGCTCGGCCTGCGATGAGCTCGGCCTCCCCCTGGGATGGACATGGGGTCGTCGTCACCGGCGGCTCCCGCGGGATCGGGCGCGCGATCGCGCTCGGGGCCGCTCGCCTGGGGGCGGACGTGGTGATCCAGTACCGGGTCCACGAGGTCCCGGCGCTCCAGGTGGTGGAGGAGATCCACCAGCTCGGCCGGCGGGCGTGGGCGGTTCCGGGAGAGGCCGCCCACCGCACGGACGCGCAGCATCTCATCCGTCGAGCGGAGGAGTCGCTCGGTTCCATCCATCTCGTGGTGGGGAACGCCGGCGTCGACGGGTCCGGCCCGATGGCGGCCACGACCGAGGTCAGCTGGCGACGCACCCTCGAGACGGACCTTTACGGTCCGTTCGCGTTGATCCAGGCCGCGGCTCCCGCGCTCCGCAACACCGGAGGATCGGCCGTCGTAGTGGGGTCGATCTCCGGAGAGACCGCCTCCCCCGACTCGATCGACTACTCGGCCGCGAAGGCGGGGGTCCGGGCCATGGTTCGTTCCCTCGCACTGGCGCTCGCGCCGGGGTCCCGCGTCAACGCCGTCGCCCCCTCGTGGGTCGAGACGGACATGACCGCGAGCTGGCACGGCTCCTCCGTCGAGCGCGAGGCGATCCGCCGTCGTATCCCGTTGGGGCGATGGGGCCGCCCGGAGGACGTCGCGGCCGCGGTGCTGTTCCTCGGGTCCGATGACGCGCGGTTCATCACCGGGGAGACGCTGGTCGTCGACGGCGGGGACTCGCTCCCCGGGCCCCTGGAGGGTGACTTCGGTCGCCCGGATCAGGCGTAGTGGCTGAGGGAGGAGCGCTCCTTTCCGGACTCCTGGCCCTGCTCGCCTCGCTCGTCCGCCCGCCGCTCGCGCTCGCATTCCTCTTCGGAGACCCAGAGGAACTTCAGGTCCTCTGGGTGATCATGAGCGATGAACGCCCCCGCCTCGAAGGCGGAGGTGAGTAGTTCCTCGAGGTTGTCCCCTTCGCTGCCCTCCAACCGCCCCGCCGTTCGCCAGTACCAGTCCGGCGCTTTCCCGGCAGCCTGCAGATACTCGGTGACGAGATCGTACACCGAGCTCCGTTGGTCGGTGAGGCGCACGTGCAGGTGCTTGCGGTCCTCCTCGGAGGTTTCGGTGGAGGGGGTCATCGGCCCGCGAGCGAACGGCCCCGTATAAGGGCTCGCGGAACGAAATCGACCGTGAACGAGACCTTTCGACCCCGGGGGCGGCCGCGGGGCCCTGGAGGGCATGGGTACACCGCCCGGTCGTTCGGACCACGGGCACGACCTTTCATCTGCTTGGGTGGGTTGGCTCCGGGCGCCCGACCGTGTACGACCCTACCGCACCCATGGACCCGCCGCCCCCGCCTCCCGCGGCGCCGCCGATGTCGGCGAATGCGCGGTACGTCTTTCTTCTGACGCGACTTCGCACCAAGCAGATCACGATGGAGGAGGCGACCGAGCTGTTCGGCATCCAGCAGGCGATGATACGTTCCGCGAACGCCGCGGCCACGGCGCCGCGAACCCCGTCGCTCGACACGTCGGCCGACGTCCCGCCCCCGGCGAGCACCGGCGTCGGTCCCATCGCGCTCTCCGACGACCTGGTTTGGATCTCGCTCCTCGGTATCGGGGCCGGAGCCGGACTACTCGGGGCGATGGTGAAACGGTTTCAGGAAGGCCCCCGGCCTCCCCGCTCCGCGAGCAGTTCGTCCTCCGGAAGCGCGACGTCCCGGTAGGTCGCGCCGTGGCATCGAACAGTTTCGTCTTCGCGCACCTCGCCGATGCGCACGTCGGGGCGTGGTCGAGGGATCCCGTCGTCCGGCGCGCGTTGCGCGAGAGCGTCCTGAAGGCCCTCCGGGTGGTCGAGGAGCGGGACTGCGAGTTCCTGCTCATCTCCGGGGACCTGTTCCACACTCCGGTGCCCGAGCCATCGGAGGTGGCGCCGGTGGCCGCGGGACTCCGCGCCCTGGTCGAACGCGGCCGCCGCGTGTATGTGATCTACGGCTCCCACGATTACGTGGCCCACCGGACGAGTTGGCTCGACGTCCTCGCGGAGACCGGCCTGTTCCTCCGCGCGTCGCCGGAGGCGGTCCGGGCGGAGGGCGACCGGTGGACCCTCCCGTTCCTCGTGGACCCGGGCACGGGCGCGGTGATCGCCGGCATCTCCGGACGCTCCCACGGCCTCGACCGCAGCTACTTCGCCGCGGTGGACACCGAGGCGTTCCGGGCGACCCCGGGGTTCCGGATCTTCCAGTTCCACGCCGCCATCGACGAGTACCTTCCGGAAGGCATGCGGGAACACATTCACGGGATCTCCCGCATGGACCTCCCGGGCGGCTGTGACTACTACGCGGGCGGCCACATCCATTACTCGTATCTCGGAACCGGCCCGGACGGGGGCCTCCTGGTGAACCCCGGCGCGGTGTTCGGCACCAGCCTGACCGACCTCAAGAACGGGGCCGACGGGCGGACCCACCAGGGAGTGGTGATCGTCACGGTCGAGTCCGGTGTTCCTCGCGCCGAATTCGTGGACACGGCCCCGCGCGATCTCGTCCGGGTGTTCGACGTCGACATCAGCGGCCAGAGCGTCGAGCAGGCCAAGGAGGCGGTCCAGGGGGCGATTCAGGCGCAGTCGACCCCCGGGGGTCTCCTCTTCCCGCGACTTCATGGGGTCCTCGCCGACGGTACCCTGGGCGGGCTGGGTCTCCACGACTCCGCCCAAGAGGCCGCGGCCCGAGGCGCTGGCGCGGTACATTGGGACATCCGGGACGTGACGGCCGCCTCGCCGCCGGAGGTCGCACCGCCCGCCGACACGGCCGATCCGGAGGGCGAGACCGTCCGGAGGCTCATCGCGGAGGCGGACCCGCGCCTCACCGAGCTTTCCGGGGCCATCGGCGAACGCCGGGTCCGCGAGCTCCTGCATTCACTGGGGGAGCCAAAATCAGAGGGCGAGGCGAAGCACGACTACGCCACCGCCCGGGTCGACGCGGCGTTGCGGATCATCGGGCTCAAGCCGCCCGCGGGGTAGAATGCAGCTGCGCCGATTGACCCTTCGGAACCTGCGGAGCTACACGAACGCGCAGCTCGAGTTTGGGCCCGGGACCACGCTGGTGGCCGGCGATGTCGGCTCAGGCAAGACCTCGCTCCTGTATGCGGTCGAGATGGCATTGTTCGGGTTCGCCGAGGTCGACGACGCCGCCCACCTCGTGCGGCATCTGGCCGACGAGGCAGAGGTCGGACTCACTCTGGAGGACGGCGAGCACACATACGGGCTCCGCCGGAAGTTCGTGCGTCGACATCGGAAGGGTCGAGAGATGTTCGAGGCGGTCGAGAACTCCTATCAAAAGGACGGGGCCCGCACGCAGTACTCGGCGACGGAGCTCCGACAGCGGGCGATCGACCTTCTCGGTTTTCCGGATAATCCGAATCCGCGGTCCCATTCCGACCTCTGGCGATGGGCCGTCTACATCCCCCAGGAAAAGATGCGGGAGGTCCTCGACCAGGAACCGGAAGAGCGGCTTGAGGCCGTTCGCAAAGCGTTGGGCCTCGAGCAGTTCCGCACGGCGGCGGACAACGCCCAGGAGGTCGCCGGGGAGCTGCGGAAGCGTTCGGAGATCAAGGCCGCCGAGGCCGAGCGCCTGACGCACTACACGAACGACGTCGCCGTCCAGACCGAGCGACTCGAGGCCATGACCCGCTCCCTCCACGAGGCGCGCCGGGTCGAGGAGGATCGCCGAGCCGCGACGGTCGAACTCGACCGGCGTCTCTCGGCGCTCCAGCAGGCGCTCCGCCAGGTCGAGGCGGACCATCGGGAGGCCGACGAGATCGCCGCCCAACGCTCGGAGATCGAGCGGGGGCGTCGTGAGCGCGAGGTCCGGCGAGCGGACCGGAGCCGTACTCTGGAACGAATCGCCGAGGATGCGCGCGTGGCGCAGAGCGAGTCGGCCCGCGAGCCCGGGCTACGAACCCGGCTCGACACCGCTCTCCAGGCGGTGGCTCGTGCCCGTGAGGAGCTCGAATCCAAGCGGGAGCAGACCGCGGCGCTCGCCGTCGCACAATCTCGGGCCTCCGACCTCGACCGACAACTGGCCGAGGTCGAGCGTCATCGTACGTCGGCCTCCGCCGATGTGCTCCGCCTCGCTCAGGAGCTGCAGCGGCTCGATCAGGAGGGTCCGGCCCGCGGGCCGGTCGCGCCCGGGCCCGAGGACACCGCGGCGCTCGAGGTGCGGCTCGGCCGAATCCAGGCCGAGGTCGACCACCTTCGGGGCGAGGCGGCTCGGCTCGAACACGAGCGCGAGGAGCTCTCGAGCCTCGTCGAAGCCGGAGTCTGCCCACGGTGTCATCAGGCGGTCTCCTCCCAGGAGTTCCTACGGCACTCCGCCGAGGCCGAGGCCGCCGTCCGCGATGCGAAGGCCCCGCTCGGCGCCGCCGTCGCCGAGCGAGACCGGCTCGTGGAGGCACGGGGCGCCCGCGAGCGGTACGAACGGGAGCACGAGCGCTGGGTGCAAATGGAGCATCATCGCGAGGCGGTTCGCACCGAGGTCGGGTCGGCCGAGCACCGGTCCCAAGGGGCCGCCGCGGAACGCGCATCCCTCCTCCTTGAACGCTCGGGGCTCGCCGATCGCCTCTCCGAGCTCGCGCCGTTGGGGGAACAGGTCGAGGAGCTGAAACGCCGCCTGGTGGAGGCCGACGAGCACTCGACTTCGATACGGACCGAGCTCGAAGCGGTCGCCCGCAGCTCCGAACGGTGGGTCGCCGCCGAGGCAGGGGCCCGAATGGTGGCCGAGGAGATCGAGCGGCTCCGCGCGGAGGACGAGCTCGCGATGCGACGGGACTCCGAGCTTCGGGGCCGCCGGGACGCGCTCTCGCCCCGCATCGCGGGAGCGACGGCGCTCGCCGACAGCGAGCGAGCGCTCACGAGAGAACGCGAGGAGGCCCGCAGGCAACTGGACTCGGCCGTCGGGGAGATCGCCCGTTCCGCCCAACAACTCGAGGAGTCTCGACGCCGCCTCTCGGAGGCCGAACGGGGGGCCGCGGAACGTTCGGAACTCCTCGCCGGTTCCGAGCATACGCGGATGCTCGCCTCGTGGTTCTCCGGCGCCTTCCGGGAGGGGGCCCTGCGCCTCGAGCGCCAGATGCTCGGGCAAGCGCACCGAGAGTTCGAGCGCTCCTTCGCGCGGTACTTCGGCACGCTGATCGAAGACGCGTCGCTCGTCGCGCGCCTCGACCCACACTTCGCCCCGTACGTCGAGGTCGACGGCGAGTGGACCCCTCCCGCCGCCCTGAGCGGCGGGGAACGCACTGCGCTCGCCTTGGCGTACCGCCTGGCGCTCGGCGGGGTCGTGCGATCGGCCGGCCGGCTGAAGTTGACGACGCTGATCCTCGACGAGCCGACCGATGGATTCTCGCCGGAGCAGGTGATCCGGATGGGGGAGCTGCTCGAGGAGCTGGGGCTGCCCCAGGTGATCCTGGTATCGCACGAGGCCGGACTCTCCGCCGTGGCCGACCGGGTGATCCGAGTCCGCAAATCCGGTGGCGTCTCCGTCCTCGACGACGAGCCCCGTCCAGGCGATCCGAGGCGCCCCGCGCTCGAACCCGAGGTCGCTCGCGCGTCGTCCCGACGGCGGCGGACGGCGCGGCTCGACGAGCCGGCGGAGCCCGGCCGGATCAGCTGAGGAACTCCCGAAACGTCTCCAGGTCCCACGGCGCGTGGTCGGCGACCCTCAGGTTCTCGGCGAGATGTTCCGGCCGCTTCTGGCCGATCAATGTGGAGAGCGCCCCGGGGGCCGATCGGGCGAACTGGATCGCCGTCTGGGCCGCCGAGAGCTCGTCGAGCGACGGCCCCTCCCGGGCGAGCTGCCCCTGGAACAGAGGGACGCTCGTGAAGCATCCCACTCCGAGTCGGCGGGCCGCCTCGAACAGGGTCATCTTCTCCTTTCCGACCTGCTGGTTCTTCACCTCGGCGGCCTCGGGCATGACGAGATTGAAGGGGAACTGGACGAACCGGAACCCATGGTCCGGCCCCCCCACCTCCCGGGCGACGGCGAGGGTCTCCTCCAGGGAGAGATGGCCGGGCGACCCTCGCCGGGATCGCAGGCAGTCCCACGTCGCCAGGCCGTAGGCGACGATCTTCCCCGCGGCGCGTGCCTCCTCGTAGACCCGGAACGCCTCGGCGAGTCGCCGACCGAACTCTTCCGCCCCCACCAGGGGGAGCTGGGCATCCGCGGCATTGTGGAGGTAGAGCAGGTCGATCGTCGAGACCCCGAGGTTCTGGCGGGAACGCTCCAACTGGTCGACGAGGAAGTCGCGGCCCATCGAGTGGGAGCCGTCCACGATATCGGCCGGTCGCAGGATCCCGGGCTTGACGAGCTCCTCCTCGATCCATCGGTCGACGGGTACCTTCGCCTGCGAATCGGGGGCGAGGTAGCCGTTCTTCGTCGCCAGGAACAGCTCGTCCCTCTGGACGGTGCCGGTGCTGACGGAGCGCGCCACCCCTCGGCCGATCGAACGCTCGGCGCGCTGGTATCGGTAGTTGATCGCCGTGTCGATGAGATTGATCCGCCCGGAGTGAAGGCAGAGCGTCACCGCCTGCTCGACGGACTGGTCCGTCGGCCCGTCCGGCGCCCCGATGTACGTGCCGAGGCCGATCGTGGAAAGGGAGAGGCCACCGGCGGTGACCCGGAAGTGACCGTCGGGGAGCCGGTGCTTGGTGGTGGCGCGATGGCGGAACCGCCCGGTCCCCTCGGGAGTGGCGTAACCTTCGAGCAGGGGCACGACCCGGTGTGCCGCGATGGCAGAAAAGGCCTCGGCCGAAGCATGCTGACCGGGTCCCGGGTTTCGGGTTCGCCATGCTCAAGAACCCGGGCGGTCGTCCCACGGGACCGGGGCTCCCGTGCCGCGCCGAAAGTACGGCCACCTGAGGAAACCGATCCCACCGGTCAAGCCGGAAAAGTGCCGCTTTTGCCGATTGAAGCGGCCGTGTCCCGTGCACCCGAGGGGCGGCTAGCCCAGGGTGGGTTGCGACTCACGGGACGGGCGGAAGAGGCCGGCGCGGCAGGGGGATCGTCGGGATCTTCAATCGGGGAGCCCACGACTTTCCCGGCCGACGAGCCTTCGACGGCGGCCGGACCAGGATCGGTCGGGCGACGCCGCGGTCGAGCCGGTCCGCAAGGCGGGCGACCTCGCCAAGCAGCTCCTCCGAGATCTTCCCCCGGGCCTTGACGAGCGCCGCATCCAGTTCGAAGCGGGCCTGTTGCCACCGGTAGAGGGCCTGTGGGTACGGCGCCTCGAACAGGAGGGTGCGGCCGGCCGAGCGCGCGGCGCGGCGGGTTTCCCCGCGCAACCGGTCGCGGACCAGGTCGTAGAATCGTGTGCCCGGCAGGGGGACCGCGAGGGAGACCGAGTACTCCTCCGGACTGAACCGGCGGAACAGCTGGAGGGTCGCCTCGATGTCCTCGAGCGTCTCCCCCGGGTAACCGAGCATCAGGAACCAGAACTGCCGCACCCCTTCCGCGCGGAGCGCCGCGGCGGTCCGCTCGACCTGTTCGAGCCGGGTCCCCCGGTTCATGAGGTCGAGCATCTTCTGGCTGCCCGACTCCACCCCGACGTAGACCCTCGCGAGCCCTGCCTCTCGCATCCGCCGAAGGAGGTCGGGTTTCAGGAGGTCGACGCGGGCGAGACACTCGAAGTGAAGCCCGAGCTTTTCGGTGACCATCCGGTCGAGCAGCTCCTCGATCCAGGCCCTCTGGATCCCGAACACATCGTCGCAGAACCGAACGTAGTCGACGTGATACCGCTCCTGAAGCGCCCTCAGTTCCTGGACCACCCGGGCAGGGGTTTGCTGACGGAACGAACGCCCGAACGTCGGCTTCGAGCACCAGGAGCAGTCGAACGGGCACCCTCGCGAGGTCAGCAAGGCGGCCCTCCGCTCACCCGTCCGACGCTGCCAGTGGTGGAGGTACCGCTCCATGTCCACCAGGTCCCACGCGGGGAGGGGAAGCTCGTCGAGGTCGCGTAGGAATGGCCTGGGCGGGCCTCGAATGGTCCCTTCGGGCCCCCGGGCGATCGTCCCGGGTCTCGCGGCGACCGGCTCGCCCCGCGAACGACGTCGAGCGAGGTCGAGGAGCGTACACTCCCCTTCCCCATACACGACCACGTCGAACCCGCCCCGCAGGTAGACCTCCGGACGCGAGGCGGAATCCGGGCCCCCCGCCACGGGGAGCGCGCCCGCGTTCTTCGCCAACTTGGCGATCTGAAGCGACCGGCGGATCGTGAGGCTCTTGGTATGGACGCCGAGAAGCTCGGGGGCGAACATCTGGAGGTGCCGCGTCAGCCCCCTCAGGTCGTGGGCGAAGGTGAGGTCCTCGACCTCGACGTCCACTCCGCCCAGGCGGAGGAACGACGCCAACTGCAGGATCCCGAGCGACGGATAGAGCTCGACGAACTTTCGCTCCATCGGGTCGCGCTTGGCCATGTACGGGTCGACGAGCAGTACCCGAGGTCGCCCGCCGCCGGCCTCCGGCGGTGGCCTACGTGGGGCGCGCACCCTGCCTCGCTTGACGCGCCGAGAGGCGGCCGCCCGAGATCGCGCCCACCGGACAGAACGGGACACAGTAGCCGCAGTCCGTGCAGTGGGGAAGGACCTCGAGGGCCGTGGGGGTCAAGTCGAGGGCGTTCGGGGGGCAGACCCCGGTGCACAGGCCGCACAGAACGCAGGTGTCCGGATCGACGTGGATCACGCCGATCCCTTCTCCACGGGGGTGGTGATCGTCCCCCCCGGGGATCCCGAAGGGGTCGGGGGGTGCAGGGCCCGGCCGAGCGCGGCGAACCCCGTGAGGGCACACTTGACGCGGACCGGCGAAAGGGGAATGGCGAGAAGCTGGAGCACGTCCTCCCGAGTCAGCCGGCCGGCGTCCTCCAGGGAGAGTCCACGCAGTTTCTGGGTAAGCAACGAAGTGGCGGCGACCGAGATCGCGCACCCGTCGCCGGAGAACCGGACGGCGTCGATCCTAAGGCGAGACGCGTCGAGGCCGAGCTGGAGGGTGATGTGGTCGCCGCACAGGGGATTGCTCTCCTGCCCGGATAGGTCGGGGTGCTCCAGGGTCCCGAAGTTCTGGGGGCTCCGGTAGTGCTGGAGGATGAGTTCCTGGTACATGTCGTACAATGGCATCCTCCCCGCGATTCCCTCCGTCCAAACCCCGAGGGGGCCTATAGGGGTGACGGTGGTGGGAGGGGAGCCACTCCCAGTCGACCGCCGGAGGTCGGAGTGCGTTCGAGGCCCGGGGTACCGGGGTCGCGCCCCGGCGAGCGGTCTTAGTTCCGTTTGCCGGCTCGTGCCAATATGCCCCATGCCGGGCCCGGCGGGCATGGCGCCGCGTGAGGTGGGCGGGTCCTTGCGCTGGCCGAGGCTGGGCGGGTCCTTGCGGACGGTTTCGGACCCGAATCGACCTGGATCGCGCATGGGTCCACCTCGCGAGTGGTGAATCAGGGCCTCATCCGGGAGGAGGCAGACGACGTCTCGCCAGTCCCACCCCTCGGGTTGGCAGCCCTGGCGACCGCCTATTCGATCCTCATGGGGACCACCCCCGCTCTTCCTGGGCCATGACAGAGGAAGCAGGAATGCCTGCTCGGGGAGTCATGGTCGGCGAATCTGAGGGGGATCCACGGACAGAAGCGGGGGCGGACGATCGCGCTCGCGGGCTAGCGAAACGGCCTTACCCTAGACTTCGTCCCGGTTCTGTGTCCGGATCCCTGCCCAGGCCCGGAACCTCGCGCGATTCTGCAGAATCAGAGAACGATCTCACGGGTTCCCGGGCACGGCTCGGCGGAGCGATCCGCGCGGTGAGTCGGGAGATCTCGGGTCACGGCCCGCGATGGAACCCGCCGGTGGAGGAGCTCCACGACCTGCACCGGAGCCTTCGGCGGCTCCGCGTGGAACTGCGTCCTTGGAGACAGGCCGTTCGGGGGGCTCGACACAAGGTCATCCGGGAGTCCGACCGAGAGCTCCGCGAGGTCTCTCGGCTCGTGGGTCAGATCCGGGACCGGGACGTCGCCCAGACCGTCCTGGACCGGCTCGCGCGACGTCACGCCCTTCTCGAGCTGGAGGGCCTCCCCCGGATCCAGCGTGCTCTGGCGAACCAGGCTCGTGCCGGGCGTCGCCTGCTGCCCGCGGCGGTCGGGGTCCTGCAGAGCTCGGGGGCCCTCGAAGCCATCGAGACCGTGGCGCTGGCCGAACTCTCTCCCGTAGAGTCCCTTCGATGGTCGACGTTCGTCCGGAAGTCGGAGGAGGAGGTGCTCTCCGAGCTCCGAAAGCGTTTCGAACGGGCCCGGCGGGGAAGGTCGGCGGAACGCCTGCACGAACTTCGGCAGGCCCTGCGGTCGGCCCATCTGTGGGCGGATTCCTTCACCCTTCCGACCGTACCGTGGTTCCCGGAAACCCTCGCCGAGCTCCAATCGGAACTCGGGAGCTTGCAGGACCTGTGGATCACGCTCGACCTCCTACGAAACCTGCCCCCGGGAGCCCGCGCCCGCGCGTGGCTCGGACCGATCCACGCGCGGTTCGAGGCGCGGAGTCGAGCGA
>JAKIWG010000003.1:0-99350 GCA_022750155.1 Thermoplasmata archaeon
CCCACTTCCACTACATCCTGCTCGGCGGGACGCTCATGGGACTGTTCGCCGGGATTTACTTCTACTACCCGATCTGGACGGGCCGATGGTACAACCAGACCCTCGGCCACATCCATTTCCTGTTGACCTATGCCGGCGTCAACATCCTGCTGTTCCCCATGTTCATCCTGGGCGCCGAGGGGATGCCGAGGAGGGTCTACACCTACCTGCCGACCCCCGATTTCCAGATGTGGAACTTCGTCTCCTCGATCGGGGCGATGATCCTCGGGATCGGCCAGCTGTTCTTCGCCTACAACATGATCCACAGCTACTTCGCCGGTCAGAAAGTGGTCGGCGACCCGTGGGGGGATCCCGCGCCCAGCACGATGACCGGCCCCTCGGCGCCCCGACCTGCGTCGGGCCCGCTCGGTCACCCGGTCGCGGCCAGCCCGGAAGGGAGCGCCTGAGGAACGGGTATGGGGGGACGTGGCCACGACCTCTTCCGATACGCCGCCGTCGCGGCGTTCCTGCTCTGCTACTTGACGATCCTCCTCGGCGGGAACGTGATGGCGAGCGATTCGGGCCTCGCCTGCCCGGATTGGCCGACGTGCCATGGGAGCCTGGCTCCCCCCCTCTCCGGGGGCACCGGGATCGAGTGGAGCCACCGGCTCTCGGCGCTCGCGTTGTCGGTGGCGACGGCGAGCGTGTTCGGGCTCGCCCTCGTGTTCGAGCGCTCCCGCCCGGTGCTGCTTCGCATCGCGGGGGCCGGCATGGCCACGGTCCTCGGCCAGGCCCTGTTGGGGGGGTGGGTCGTCGAGAGCAACCTCACCGTCGCGATCGTCCTGCTGCACCTCGGCCTCGCCACGGTCCTGTTCGGGCTGTTGCTCGTCCTTGCGCTCCTCGCGAACCTGCGGGAGATTCCCCGCCGCTACCTGGACTGGGCGCGGCACGCCGCCGAGGAGCGACCCCCGCACCCGTCGGGCACGCCCGCGGATTCCCCGTGGATCCCCGAAGTGCCCGTCGGCCACCGGCAGTCGGGTTCTCCCCCCGTTTCCGGTTGACGGCCGGGCGACGCGCGACCCGCGTTATCTACCCCTGACGGGTCGGAGCGACGTGGGAGGGGAGGGCACGGCGCCGGCCGAGGTCACCGGTGGATGGCGAGACTACGCCACCCTCGCCAAGCCCGGGATCACGGGCCTCATCGTCCTCGTCGCCGTCGCCGGGTTCTTCCTCGCGTCGCCGGCAGCGATCCAGCCCGTCCGGCTGCTCCTCCTCGTCCTGACCGGAGCCTCCGCGTCGGCCGGCGCGGCCATGCTGAACCACTACCTCGACCGCGACCTCGACGCGACGATGCGACGGACAAGGTCGCGCCCGCTCCCCTCGGCCCGCATCGACCCGAGCTCCCGTGTCGCCCTCCTCGGGTTGTTCTTCTCCGCCCTCGGGGTCGGTGGCGCTACGATCCTGCTGAACCCCTTGACCGGGTTCTCCATCCTGCTCGGGGGCCTCACCTACGTGGTGGTCTATACTGCGTGGTTGAAGCGTCGCTCGAGTTGGAACATCGTCGTGGGGGGGTTCGCCGGAAGCGCTCCCGCGCTCGCCGGGAGCGCGGCCGCCGTCGGGAGCTGGACCCCCGGGGTCCTCGCGCTGGCGCTGCTCGTCTTCCTCTGGACCCCTCCGCACTTCTGGAGCCTCGCGCTGCTCCTGAAGGATGACTACCGGGCCGCAGGACTTCCCATGCTTCCGAGGATGGACGACCTCCAGTACTCCGGACGGGTGGTCGTCGTTTCGGCGGCGTTGCTCTTGCCCGCGACGCTCCTATTGGCGTTCCTCGGCCCCGTGACCTGGCCGGTCCTCCTCGCGCTGGTCGCGCTCAGTGCGGGGTTCATCCTCGTGTCCGCCCCCCTCTGGCGGAGCACGGAACGCGCGGTGGCCCGCCGGGGATTCATCTATTCGGGGCCGTACCTGCTCGGGGTGATCGTGGCCGTGGCCGCGAACTGGGCGTTGCTGGCCGCCGGCACCCACCCCGGCCTGTAGCGGGCCGGCCGCTCGGGCCGCCACGGTTATCTCGGGCCAACGGATGTTCGAACGATGACCACCGGCGCGGCCTCCTCAGAGAGTCCACCGGCGAACGAGCGCCTCCGCCAGGCGGAGATCGCGCTGCGCCGATTCGGCTATGCGAAGATCGCGGCGGGCCGCGGGGCTCCCGGCGTCGAGCCGGCCTTCTGGGTGCAGGAACCCGGAGTGCCCCGACGGACCTTTCCCGTCTTCGTCCAGGGCCCCGGGCCGGCCTCCGCGGCCTGGGATGAGTACATCCGCGGCTCCCCGACGGCGCGCTCCCCGGCCCGGGCGATCGTCGTGGTCCCGACCGACGTGGACGCCGAGGACGCCTACCGGCTCGGCCGACGCAGCCCGTCGGCTTCGGGCGACGCCGAGCTATCCATCCTGGTGATCCCCGGCCAGGCCCCGGAGGCGCACTGGCACTCGGCGGTCGTCGAGCGACGGGAGGTCCTCCGGCTCGCGACGGGGGTGGTGGTCGGGCTGTTCCAGCGCGCCCAGCAGGGGGAAGGGGGAAGCCAGGTCGATTTCGAGGAGATGCTCCAGATCATCAAGGAGCGTTTCCGCGTCGACGTCGCGAAGTCCCTCGGGGTGGAGACCGACGAGGACGCCCTGTTTCTGCTCTACCAGCTCGCCGTCCGCGACTCGTATGCGCCGGGGGATCCGGGATCGAGCCTGCACGCACTCGTGCTGCGTCCGAGTGGCCCCGCCGCCCGGCTCCCGTGGTTCGCGGCCTAGGCGCATCGTTAGAACAGAGCCGTTAAGAGTCGGTCTCCGGCTAGGGTGGCCCGACGATGACCGAGCACGCCGAAGTGGCCAACCCGTACGCCTACTCTCCGGGAAGTTCCACACCGGGCGCATCCGTCAGCCCCGAGGAGGGGAGGGCGGACCTGTGGGGATTCTTCTGGCTCTCGTTGATCAATACGTTCATCATCGCGGTGGTCGGAATCGCCGTGTGGGCCCTGTTCGTTCGCTGACCGGGGAGCGCTCCGCTCACCGACGGGTGCAAACGGTTATCTCCCGAGGGTCGGTCGGCGGCTCGCGACGCCGCAGTGGGGCCGTGGGGTAGCTTGGACCATCCTTCTTGCTTGGGGTGCAAGAGACTCCGATTCAAATTCGGACGGCCCCATTTTCCGCGCGTCGTCCTCAGGACCGGGCCGGGTCCATAAGTCCCGGCTGCGTTCGGAGCGCTCGCTCCGGAGGGCTCACCCCGTCCGTCCCGGGTACCGAGCCGGGGGGTCGGAGAGGCGTCGGGCTCCGCGATGGGCGCCGGCCCCCTCACGCCTCGCCGAGGATCGCGGGACATAGAGCACTCGGCCCACGAGGGGGGGGGCCAGCGCCGAGTGAACCCCAGTCCACCTGGGCGCCGCCCGACGGTCTGACCCACCAGGGAGACTGGACGGCCCGCGTGACGTCCGGAGTTAAGTCTGCCGCCACTGTGCGGCCGGCATGGGACGCCGGTTCCAGTTCGAGCGAAAGAAGGACCGGTACTACCGAGCCGCGCAAGAGGACGGCCTCCGTTCTCGGGCCGCGTTCAAGCTCGGATTCCTGGCCGCGAGGTTCCCCGTGTTCCACCACGGTGACCGGGTGCTGGACCTCGGCGCGGCCCCGGGCGGCTGGTCGATCGTCGCGCGCGACACGATCGGCCCCAGCGGCCGCGTCGTGGCGGTCGACCCGCGGCCCGTGGACCCTCTGGAGCGGGTGGAGGTGGTGCGAGGCCTGGTAGGGGACCCGCGCCTGGCGGCGCGGCTCGGACCGGAGCCGTTCGACGTCGTGCTCTCCGACATGTCGCCGAAGATCAGCGGGGCCTGGGCGACCGATCATGCGCGCAGCGTAGCGCTCGTGCGCAGCGCCTTCCTCCTTGCGGAGCAGGTTCTCCGAGGGGGTGGGCGGTTCGTCACCAAGGTGTTCGACGGCGATCTGCTCCCGGAACTAGTGGGGGAGATGGAGCCGTCGTTCGAGAGCCTTCGCCGCTCCAAACCTCCCGCGTCGAGGGAACGGTCCTCCGAGCTCTATCTCCTGGGGATCGGGTTCCAGCCTCGGCCGGTCGGGGCGGCCACCGCGGAACCCCGGGGCGCTCCGGCCGAACCACTCGGGGTACGTCGTCGGATTCGGACCCCCCACCCGCCCACGAGACCCAGCCCTTCCACAGGCTGATGTAGCCGGACGCCGGTCATCCCGCGTCCATGCAGGGCAGGATCTACTGCCAGCAGTGCGGTAGCCCTAACTCCGGACAGGCCCGGTACTGCGGCCGCTGCGGCCACCCGTTCGCGAGCGAGCTTCCGGCCCAGCCTGCCCTCCTCCCGCCGCCTCCACCGCCCCCGTACCTTCCCCCTCCCCCGCCACCCGCCGCCGTCTCGCCGATGAGCGGGATGGCGGAGCCGTCGGCCGGCGCCGATATCCCTCGACCGACCCGGCCGCCGGATCCGTTAGAATCGACGGTGCTTCCCGTTCCGCCACCGGGGGGGCGCGCGCCCCCGACCTCTTCGTGGCCCCCGTCGTGGGCTCCGCCTCCTCCACCACCTTCTCCGATCCAGTTCACTGGCGACATGTACCATCCTTCCCACCGGCGCATCCACCTCGTCCACCCGGCGGACCATACGACTCGAAACGTCGCGATCGTGATCGTCGTCGGCGCACTGATCCTGCTCCTGTTGGTCTCGGTCCCGGTTCCGACCCCTTTCTCCGCCACGTTCTCGACCGGACCCGGTGGGAGCAGCGGGCCCGCATTCACGCATTCGTTCGCGAAGACGACGGTGACGGGAACGTGGAGGACCGCCACCGGGGTCACCGTGAACCTCCAGGTGGTCTCCGCGGACGGTACCTTGGTGTTCTCGGGGCGCGGAACGACGGGGGCCTTCTCGTTCCCGGCCGACGGGGGAGCCTACGTGTTCTCCGCCACGAGTCCATTCCCCGACGCACTCGTTTCGGTCCAGGGGACATCCTCCCAGAGCATCTGGCAGGACGTCTTCGGCGTCTAGCGGGAGCTCCGCGCGCGCTACCCTGCGGCCGGCCTCGGCGTCCGCCGCCCGGCCGGGTGGGCCGGGAGGGGTTCATGCGGCCCGCGCGAGCGACCACCCGGGGGCCCCGGACGAGCAATCCGCCGGGCCTCCGACCCCATATATAGGGTCGCAGATTAGCGCCGGCCCGCCATTTTTGAGGGTCGGTTCGTGTGATTCGGTTTGGACCAGCAGGGATTCCACTATCCTGCAAGGGGCGCACCCTTCGGGATGGGATTTCCGACGTCCATCACTTGGGGCTGACCGCGATGGAAGTCCAATTCATCAAGGTCAATCCCCTGACGAGGGTGGCGCTCGACGAGGAGGTCGGGAAGAGCCACCGCGACCTGCCCGTGCAGCTCGTCGTCGAGGGGGGCACCACCGGACGCGTTCCCGGGGGCCAGGCCCTCTCCTCACTCCTCGCCCCGGTGAAGAAGCGGGAGCAGATGACCACCCTCGCCTGGAGCCTCGCGAAGGATTACGCCGACCTCGCCCAGACCAAGCTGCTGGCAAGGGCCCTCGATGTCGACCTCACCCTCCACGCCCCGTACTACGTGGACTTCTTCGGGAGCCAGGAGGCCCGTGAACGGTCGATCCGGCAGATCCAGTGGGCATCGATCCTTGCCGAAGGCCTGGGTGCCCGTCTCACCGTGACCCACCTCGGCTTCTACGGGGCGGGCGACCGGGCGGACAGCATCCAGGAGCTCACGGAGATCGCGAAGGACCTGAGCGAGTGGCTCCACCACTACAGCAAGGGCACGGTACGCCTCGCGATCGAGCCCAGCGGCCACCCGGATGTGTTCGGCTCCCGAGAGGAGGTCCTCGAGCTCGCCCACCGGGTCAAGGGGATCTTGCCGGTGATGAACCTTCCCCACCTCGCCGCGCGGGAGCGGACCACCTTCGAGGACGCCGAATCCCTGCAACCGGTGGTCCAGCAGTTCGTCGAGGCGAGCGGGGGTCAGCTCTATCTCAACTTCTCCGGGGTCGAGTTCTACGGTCCCGGAGAGTTCCGCCTCACCCCGATCAAGCGCGGCCACGTGCGCTTCGACCCGGTGGCGGAGATCCTGAGCGAGCGCGACTATGACGTGACGGTCATCTCGAGCTCGCCGTTGCTCGAGCACGACGCGATGTACATGAAGCTCCTCTACGAACGCTCGCTTGCCAAGCGCTGGGCGAAGAAGCACTCGCAGGCGGCACAGAACGCGAAGCTGAAGGCCCAGGCGCTGCCCGCCCAGGCCGCTTCCAAGGCGCTGAGCCGCCCGACGGCTCGGCCCGTGGCGGCGACCGCCTCCCACGGAAGCGGACGGGTCCCGGCGCGGCTGCCGTCGCGGCCCACCCGAAAGGGAGGCGCGGTTGCCCGACGCCACGTCCGGTGAAGGCGCGTTCTTCCTGCGCGCCAACGAGTACATCGGCCGCAGGGTCTCCGAGAGCCTGAACCAGATCGGCGGGGACCTCATCGACCGCGCCGTCCGGATGCTCCTGAAGGCACCCGCGATCTTCGTCTACGGGGCCGGGCGTTCCGGGATCATCGGGCGGGCGTTCGCCATGCGTCTCGTGCAGACCGGGCTCACCGCCTACGTCATCGGGGAGAGCGTCACGCCCATCGTCCGACGCGGGGACTGCGTATTCATCCTCTCCGGACGCGGCGAGAGCTACTCGAGCATGCAGACGGCGAACATCGTGCGTCGGGAAGGGGCCGAGCTCGTCGTCGTCACCGCCCGCGCGACGAGCAAGCTCGCCCACGCGGCGACCCTCTTGGTCCCGCTCGACTTTCCCGAGGAGCCGATGCGCCCGCAGCTCGCCCCGCTCGGCACGCTCTTCGAGGCCGCCGCGCTTCGGATGACGGACGCGATCATCGCCGAGGTGATGAACGCGCGCGGCGAGACCGAGGAATCGATGCGCCGACGGCACGCGATCATGGTCTGACCGGCGAATCGGCCCAAAACTTAAGTCGGAGAGACCTTCCCGCCCACGTGCCCCGGCCGACGACCACGAAAGAGGGAACCCTCGTCCCGATCCCGACCCGCTTCTTCGTGACCAGCGGCAAGGGGATCAACAAGGTCAGCGAACTCAACGCCTTCGACCTCGCGCTCCTGCAGGCGCACATCGGTGAGCAGAACCTGGTGAGCGTCTCCTCCGTCCTGCCCATCGGGATCCGGCAGGTGGAGCGCATCTCCATCGCGCGGGGTGCGATCACCCATACGGTGCTCGCCCGGATGAGCGGCGGGGAAGGCGAGGTGATCAGCGCAGGGATCGCGTACGGTTTCCGCACCGACGGTCAGGGCGGGTACGTGGCCGAGGGCCACATCCACGGCACGCAGAAGTCGCTCAAGGAGTTCCTGAAGTGGCGCATGCAGGAGATCGCCCACTTCCGGGGCGTGGAGCTTCGACGGATCCACTATCGGACGGAAGAGCTCGTGATCCCGATGGACCACTATGGGGTCTGCATCGGCGCCTGCGTGTTCCTCCCATAGACGCCTCCCTTCTCCCCGAGGGCCGGACCCACCGGCGTCGTGCACGGTGGGCCTGCCGGGTGAACGTGGCGGGCGCCCTCGGGATCAGAGCAGCTTTCGGAAGAGGAGCTTGTCCTCCAGGGTTCCCTGGATCGCCAGCTTCCGGGTCACGAGCGCTTTCATCGGTCCGATCTCCTTGCTGACCAGTCCCTGGAATGTCGGAGTGTCGGTGATGATCGTCACATCGGCGTGCTCCGGCGCGGAGCTGCGTAGGTTCGTCAGCTTCCCCTCCCTGAGGTCGACGGCGTAGCTCCCCCCGTCGGTGAGCCGGACGGAGATCGTCCGGGAGATCCCCTTGAGTTCGAGACCGACGGCGGGATTCTTGTCGGCGTGCCGGTTGAAGCGGTCCACCAGCGACGCCAACGTGTCCTCGATCACGCGAAGCTCTCCAGGGTTCGAGCCGAGCGTTCTCGCATAAGTCTTTCCGTGGTCTGCCACGACGCGCGCACCCACGAGGGTGCGGGGCCTCCGGATTCGAGGGCCGCGCGCACGAACGCCACCGTGCGCTCATCCGAGGGGTAACCGCTTCCGAGCCCGGTACCGAGGGAGACCCTCAGTTGTTCGATCGCGCGGTCCCGGCGAACCTTCGCCACGATCGAAGCGGCCCCCACGACCGGAAGGTCTCGGTCGGCCCGGTGGCGGGCCACGATGCGGGTCGAACCTCCCGACAGCTTCCCCACGAGCGTGCCGAACCGCTCGGCGACGGGATCGCACGCGTCGACATAGGCGACTCCCGCCCCGGCTCGGCGGACGAGACGGGCGAACGCCTCCGCTTCGAGCCGGTTGAGCCGGCCGGTCGCGACGTATCGGTCGACGGTGCTCGGCGAGAAGCTCACCGAGAGCCGGCGCCCGAAGGCTCCCAGCGCCCCGTAGATCTCGGTCCGCCGTTCGGGCGAGAGGAGCTTCGAATCCTTCACGCCGAGCGCCACGAGCCGCTCCGCGACCCCCTTGGGAACGAGGAACCCTCCGACCACGAGCGGGCCGACGAGACTCCCCCGGCCCGCCTCGTCGATCCCCAGGATGCAGTCCGGATTGCTCGGGCCGGTCCGTTCCCCCATCTCGATCGTGGGGCGCCACGGTCTCCACAGATTTACACTCGCGGGAGGAGGGCGAGGACCGCGGGGCCGGACCCACCGGTTTCGGTCCCACCGGAGGATTCCCGTCCTTCCCGCCCACAGCGAGTGGGTGTTCGCGTCGACCAGCGACTCCGCCGGACAAACCTATTATAGAGCACCCCGCTCGCACGACCCCTCGGTTCGAACCCATGGGAATCTGGCAGGGACGCTCCCGAAGAAAGCCCACCGGAGGGCGGCTCCGGCCGATCCGCAAGAAGCGGCGGTTCGAGATCGGCCGGGAGCTTCAGCAGGCCACGATCGGCAGCGGGACGGTCAAGCGCTATCGGGTCCGGGGCGGCAACGAGAAGCTCCGCATCCTGACGACGCAAACGATCAATGTGTTCGACCCCGCCACGAAGACCGCGAAGTCGGCGAAGGTCCTTACCGTTCGGGAGAACCCGGCCAACCCCAACTACGTCCAACGCAACATCATCACCCGCGGCGCCATCCTCGAGACCGACCTCGGGCTCGTCCAGGTGAGGTCGCGTCCGGGTCAGGACGGGATCCTAAACGGTGTGCGCGTGGCGAAGGCTGCGACCCCGAAGTGATTCGCGGGTTCCGGTGACGGATGCCCGACCATTTTTACGTCTACCCCGCCTATCTCCTCAAATCCGGTTCCCGTGCCCTCGGCCGTCGCGTCCCGACCGAGGTCGCGCTTCCCGAGGTGAACGTCGACCAGATCATGGCGGCCGCCTCCTCGTTGGGGTACCGGGTCGTCTCCGAACCGGACAAGCAGTACCCTCGGCAGTTCTACCGGTACTCCGGTCGCGTCAAGGTCGTCAAGAAGGCCGGGGTCTCCAAAGCGAAGTTCCTGCGTGAGCTCGCCGAAACAGTTCGTCGCCGGGCGGAAGCAGGCAAGGCGTAGATGGAAGAGCCGGGCACCGTCTATTTCACCGGCACCGCCGGGGCGGGGAAGACGACCCTGGTGATGGCGTTCCACCAGTGGATGCAGACGAACGGTTACGACTCGATCACCGTGAACCTCGACCCGGGCAACGAGTCGACCGCCTTCGAGCCGGACATCGACATCCGCGAGTGGGTCCGCCTCTCCGACGTGATGGAGGAGTACGGGCTCGGACCGAACGGGGCGCAGGTAGCCGCCTCCGACCTCATCGCCCTGAAGGTCTTCGAGATCAAGCAGGCGATCCAGGAGCTCAAGACCGACTACGTGCTCATCGATACCCCCGGGCAGGTCGAGCTGTTCGCCTTCCGGGAATCCTCGAAAGCGATCATCGACGCGCTGAGCGGCGACCGGTCCATGATCGCCTTCCTGTTCGACCCGGCGCTGGCCCGCAACGCGCGTGGCTTCGTCTCGCTTCTCATGCTCTCGGCGACCGTCGAGTTCCGCTTCCGGCTCCCGACGGTCAACCTCCTCACCAAGTCGGACATCCTGACCGCCCCCCAGATCGAGGAGATCATCGGGTGGGGCGACGAACCGTCCCGGCTCTACGATGCGGTGACGCTCGACACCGCGACCCCCGAGGTCCAGCTGTCGACGGAGCTGTTCCGGGCCATCGAGGTCATGACGCCGATGATGGCGCTCCTCCCGACGTCGGCGAAGGCCGGCTCGGGGCTCGACGGGCTATACCGAGCGGGACAGAGGAACTTCAGCGGATCGGAAGACCTCGAGCCTTCCCAGCAGGAAACGGACTAGCGCACTCCGGCGCGACCCCGTACGGGGCTCATTCCGTGAAGAACAGGCCCATTCCGGCGGAGGCGGCGTCCTCCTCGTCCTTGAACCTGCGGTAGAGCTTCTCCCCCTCTGCAGCCGGGAGCTTCTCCCCGACGGGGTTCAGGAGGCTCTCGCCGCGGGAGATCGCCTCGGCCGACCCCTCGAGCAGGACGTAGAGCTTTCCCGCGGGTCCCCCCGCAGTCGCAGCGTCCCGGACCTTCTGGCTCTGGCGCGAGAGGACGTCGTCCTTGAGGATCGTTTCGAGCTCGGTGCGCTTCTCGGTCGGCACCTCGAACAGGGTCCAGGACATCGGGCGCCCGACCCCCGCCGGATATTAGCGGTTTCGGGGCGGAGCGTTCACCCTTCGAATTCAGATGCCGAAGCTGCGTCGCGCGGCGAGGTACCGCACGTCGTCGAGGCCCATGACGTCCGGGTTGCGCCCCTCGGACGTGGCGAGCCAATAGGCGAGGAGCTGCAGCGGGATGATCTGATGGATGATCGCGATCGAGGGGGCCATCGGCAGGATCGAGAGGACGCCCTCCTCGGCGGGTCCGCCGCTCGAATCGATCAGGAGGGTCGAGGCACCGAGCTCCCGGACGGCCCGCAGGCCCTGTTCCGCACGAGCGCGTTCGAATGTCGTCCCGGCCACCGCCAGCACCCCGGAGCGGTCGGTCACGGAGGGGATCATCCCATGGAGGAACTCCTCGACCCCTCCGGTCGCCACGAACCGACCGGCGGCCTCGCGAAGCTTCAACGCCGCCTCCCGCGCCGTCACCTCGGCGGGGCCGGAGCCCAGGACGACGAGCGTCGGACGCTCGGCGAATCGCTCGACCGCCTCGACGATCGGGTTCTCCGTGGCGAGCCCGCTCACCACCGCTTCGGAGATCGGGTCCTCCTCTCCGTCGGGGAGCTCGGGGACGCCGGCCCAGTGACGGAGGAGCACGAGGGCGGCGCAAAGCGCCGCCGTATAGCTCACGGTGTGCGCCCACGAGGTCTCCTCCGCGTACCGGGTGCGCAGGACGTGGTCGGCGAGGGCGGTGGAGGGGCTCGCCTCCGTTCCGGTGATGAGCGTCGTGGGGACCCCCCGCTCCCTCAGCGACTGCATCGAACGGACGGTGAGGGCGGTATCGCCGGAGGAGCTGAAGATCAGCGCGTGGGCCGCTCCCTCGGCGTTTGCGGGATCGTCCAGGAGGTCGAAGGAGCTCACCGGGCGGAGCGACGCGGCAGACCCCAGAAGCCCTCGGGCCATGGCGTGGGCTCCCAGCGCGGCGTGGTAGGACGTCCCGATCCCCACGAACAGGATCGGCGAGCCCTTGGCCGGTGCCTCGATCGTGCGCGCGACCTCGGGGGCGGTCCCCAACGTCGCGCGGCTGGCCACGGCCTGACGGCGGATCATCTCGTGCATGAAGTACGGATGCCGGGTCCGTCCGAGCGGGGGATGCGGCTCCTGCGGGGCCGGGAACTCCTCCATCGGGGTTGCCACGGCGTACTGGCGGATAGCGCTCACGCTGCTCCCCCACAACCGCCAAGTGGGGCATCGCGCTGGGACGGGTCGTGTACGCCTCCACCACCCAGTCGCCGGTGCTCCTCATCGGGGCCGCTCACGTGGTGGACCTCGAGGCCCCCCTGCGGGCGACGTTGGGCGGGCGGAGCCTTGACGCCGTGGCGATCGAGCTCGACCCGGAGCGGGCCGACGTCGTCCTGTCGGAGAACCCCCCGGAACCTGGCGCGCGCCCGAATGTGCCCCTCTTCGTCCGATTGTGGTCGGTGCTCCAGAAGCGGCTCGGGGAACAGATCGGCGGAGGGATGGCCGGCGCGGAGATGCGCACCGCGGCCCAGGTCGCGAAGGAGCTGGGGCTCCCGCTGTTCTTGATCGACGACCCGATCCGGGAGACATTGGGCCGACTCGTCCGATCGATGTCGTTCAAGGAGAGGGTCTCGCTGGTCGTCGGCGGGATCGTCGGGCTGTTCGTCCCGGCCAGGTGGGTCGAGGACCAGTTGGAGGACTACAACGAGACCCCCGAGCAGTATCTCGCCCAGGTCCGGGAGGCATACCCGGCGGTCGCCCGGGTCCTCCTCGACGACCGGAACGAGCACATGGCCGACCGGCTGACCGACCTGAGGAACCGTGGCTACGGCCGGGTCGCCTCGGTGGTGGGGGACGCGCACCTTCCCGGGCTCGCCGCGGCGCTGAAACGTCGCGGCGTCCCGGTGGAGACCGTCTCCTTCGCGCAGCTGCGCGGCCCTAAAGCACCGTCAACTGGCTCTTCGTGAGCCCGTCGATCGCCGATAGGAACGCGTCGCCCAGGCCGGTGACCGCCGGGCTCGTGTACTCCGCGACGTGCCCTGCGTCGCTGTCGATGGAGATCTTCGGGTCCACCGGGAGTCGCGCCAGGAGCGGGACGCCATACTCGCGCGCGATCGCCTCGACCCGGCTCGGGCCGAACAGTTCGATGTGCGTCGCGCAGTGCGGGCAGTCGAGGAACGCCATGTTCTCGACGACCCCCAACAGCGGCACGTGGAGGTCGCGGGCCATGTTCATCGCCTTCTTGACGATGAGCGCGGCGAGGTCCTGCGGCGTGAAGACGAAGACCATCCCGTCGATCGGGATCGTCTGGAACACCGTGAGCGGCACGTCGCTCGTGCCCGGGGGCATGTCGATGAGCAGGTAGTCGAGCGGACCCCAGTTCACTCCCCCGAAGAACTGCATGATGAGCCGCGTCACCAGCGGGCCCCGCCAGATCACCGGGGTCTGCTCGTCCTCGACGAGGAACTGCGAGGAGACGAGCGCGACCTGGTTGGTGGAGAGCGCCGGTTCGATCCCCTCGCCGCGGTCGAGGAGGCCCCCGCTCGCGCCGAACAGCTTGGGCACCGAAGGTCCGGTGATGTCGGCGTCGAGCACTCCGACGCTCAGGCCCCGACGCCGCAACTCGCTTGCGAGCAGAGCGGTCGTGGACGACTTGCCGACCCCGCCCTTGCCGCTCCCGACGGCGACGACGTGTCGGATCCGCCCCTTGTCCATCCGTTGTAGGGTGCCGCCCGGACGGGGCCGGCCCGTCGCCCCAGGGGGGGTGGAGGTCGGTGCGGGCGGCGTCGGGGGAGCATCGCCGGCCATGGTCGTCCACGGAGGGGTCGCTATATAACGGACCCCCGGTTCGAGGGCCACTCCGTGGAGCGATGAGGTGACGGTCGGTCGCTCGGAGACCCTGGCAGAGCTGTTCGAACCGAAATCGATCGCCGTGATCGGCGCGTCGAACCGACCGGATTCCGTCGGTTTCTCGCTGTTCCGCAACATCCTGACGTCGGGGTTTCGGGGCGTAGTGTACCCGGTCAACCCCGGGTGGAAGAGCGTCTCCGGCGTCCGGTGCTACCCCTCGGTGGAGGAGCTTCCGGAGACGCCGGAGCTGGGCGTGATCATCGTACCCGCTCCGAAGGTGAGCCCGGTGGCGGACGCGCTCGGTCGTCGCGGGACCCGTGGGGTCGTCGTGATCTCCGCCGGGTTCAAGGAGGTGGGGGGCTCGGGGATCGCTCTCGAGGAGGAACTCGTGCGCACGGTCCGAAAGCACCGGATGTCGCTCATCGGACCGAACTGCTTCGGAATCCTCAACACCGACCCGGCCGTCGGTCTCAATGCCACTTTCTCCGACAGCCTGCCCGCCCGCGGGAACATCGGATTCGTCTCCCAGAGCGGGGCCCTCTGCGCGGGGATCCTTCGATACGGCGCCGCGGAGCGGATCGGGTTCTCCCGCTTCCTCTCCGTCGGCAATCGCGCGGGGGTCGACGAGAACGACCTGATCCATTCGCTGGGGGCGGACCCGGCCACCCAGGTCATTCTGCTGTACATCGAGAGCCTGGCGGACGGTCGGCGATTCCTGGAGACCGCCCGCGAAGTCACCGAGCTGAAGCCGGTGCTCGTCATCAAGAGCGGTCGCAGCGCGATAGGGGAGCGGGCGGCGCGTAGCCACACCGGCTCCCTCGCCAACGCGGCCCAGGACCGCCTGTTCGACGCGCTGTTCGAGCAGTCCGGCGTCCTGCGCGCCGAATCGATCGGAGAGCTGTTCCGCATGGCGAAGATCTTCTCCTCCGGCCTGCGGCTCGAGGGACCCCGCCTGGCGATCCTCACCAACTCGGGGGGCCCAGGGATCGTCGCCGCGGACGCATGCGCGCGGCACGGGCTGGAGCTGCCCACGCTGCCTCCCGTCACCAGGGAGTCCCTGGCGGGGTTCCTCTCCCCCTCCTCGGCGCTCGGGAATCCCGTCGACATGACGGCGGACGCACGCCCCGAGCAGTACCGTCGGGCCCTCGAACTGCTGCTCGCGAACCCCGAGGTCAATGCGGCGCTCGTGATCGCGACGCCGACCGGGATCATGACTGGACGCGCGGTCTCCGAGGCGATCCTCGCCGCCCGGGGCTCTTCGGGTAAGCCCGTCACCGCCTGCCTGTTCGGGCTCACCGACCTCTCCCACGACGTATCGTTCCTGGAGGAGCACGGAATCCCCACCTTCACATTCCCGGAGGAGGCGATCTCCGGGCTCGGGAGCCTTTCGAAGTACCACGCCTGGCGGACCCGCCCGAGGACGGAGGTCCGACGCTTCCCCGTCGACCGTGCGGCGGTGCGACGGACGATTCGGGAGGCCACCGCGGCGGGCCTCAGCGTCCTTCCCGAGTATGCGGCACGCCGACTCCTCCACGCGTACGGGATACCCACAGCGGGGGCGGAGCGGGTCCGAACGGTCGTAGAAGCCGGGAAGGCGGCCGGGCGGATCGGCTACCCGGTCGCCCTCAAGGTCGCCTCCCCGGACATCTCGCACAAGACCGACGTGGGCGGCGTCGCCCTCGGGATCGAGACGCCCTTCCGGCTTCGGCTCGCGTGGGACGCGATGGCCCGCGCTCTCGCCGAGAAGGCGCCGGCCGCGCGCATCGAGGGGTTCGAGATCGAGGCGATGGTCCCCTCAGGTAAGGAGGTGCTGATCGGCGTTCAGCGCGACCCCGGATTCGGTCCGATCGTGGTCTTCGGGATGGGAGGGATCTACGTGGAGGTGCTGCGCGACGTGACGTTCCGCCTCGCCCCACTCCGGCCCCTTTCGGCGCGACACATGGTCGAGTCGGTGCGGACCTTCGACCTGTTGAAGGGGGTCCGGGGGGAGCCGCCGAGCGACCTCGAGGCGCTCTACGAGGTGCTCGAGCGGGTCTCGCAGCTCGCCGTCGAGGTGCCCGAGGTCTCGGAGCTCGACATCAACCCGCTGATCGTCCGCGCGTCCGGGAAGGGCGCCGTGGCCGTGGACGCGCGGGTCGTACTGACTCCGACTTCCAGATCGGGGTCTCCTGTTTCAATCGGTCGATCATCCAGCGCGCGCCGAGGAACGCCTGCGCGCGGTGCGGCGCGGCCGCGCCGACGATGACCGAGATCCCGCCCACGCCGATCGGTCCGGTCCGGTGCCACAGCACCACCCGGCCGAGGCGAAACCGGCGGATCGCGCCCTGCTCGATGGCGTTCAGCGACCGCAGGGCCATTGGGCGGTCCGCCTCATACTCGAGCCGCTCCACCGATGAACCCTGGAGACGGTCGGGACGCACCCGGCCGGCGAACAGCACCACCCCTCCGCACTCCGGGTCGGCCAGGCTGGCGTAGGCCGAAGCGATCGAGAGCGACTGCCGGGTCAGACGAACCGCCTCCATCCTACCCCCCGGAGTACGGGGGGTGGATCGCGACCTCGTCCCCCGCGCGGAGCGTGACATGCTTCGATCCGATGTACTCCCCGTTCACCACCAGGCGGCTCACGCGGAGGACCGGTCGGAGCCTCGGGAACTCCAAACCGAGCCGCTCCACCAGCTCGGTGAGGCCGATCCCTGCCGGTTCGACCTTCGGCTGGAGCTGAGAGCTTCCCACGGCCTCGCGTGCGGACGCGAAGAGGAGGACCCTCACTGTCCCGGCCACGTTCCTCCCGCCACCTCTCCGGGCTAAGCGGTTTGCCCCCGTCGCCCGGCCGACGCCCGCCGCGGGGGATGTCGAACTCCCGAGGTAACCGATTAATAGCCACCTCCGCTCGAACGGCCCCAGTGTCCGAGATTTCGGTCCGAGCGGGGGGGGCGGCCGGGGACGGGATCGCCTCGGTCGGCGAGAACATCGCCCGGTCGTTCTCCCGTATGGGTCTGCACGGCTTCGGCCTGAACGCCTACCAGTCGGTGATCCGCGGGGGACATGTATGGTTCCAGGGCCGGGCCTCGCCCCAGAAGGTCTACTCGCAGGGGGATGCGTGTGACGTCCTCTACGCCATGGACCGCCAGACCGTCGACATCCACCTTCCCTCGGTCTCCGGCGGCGGCACCGTCGTGTTCGACCCGGAGAAATTCGCGGTCCAGGATTCCGAATTGCCGGCCGGGGTCCGCAAGCTCCCCGTGCCGACGCTCCAGATCGCCCGGAAGTTTACTCCGCAATCGATCCTTCAGAACGCGGCGGGTCTCGGCGCCACCGCGTTCGTCGCCGGGATCCCCCTCGAGATCGTCCAGCAGGTCCTCACGGAATCGTTCGGGCGGAAGAAAGGAGAGATCGTCGACTGGAACCTCGGAGCCGCCGCCGAGGGGTATCACTTCGCCGAGCAGAACGCTTCGGTGAACGACCGCGCGCCGAAGGCGGCCGGTCCCCCGAAGCTCCTGATGACCGGGAACCAGGCGCTAGGTCTCGGCGCGGCCGCGGCCGGCCTGAAATTCCTCGCCCAGTACCCGATGACCCCGGCGACGGGGATCATGACCTGGCTCGCCGCCCACTCCCGAGATCTCGGCATCGTCGTCAAGCAGGCCGAAGACGAGCTCGCGGCGGTCCACATGGCGATCGGGGCCTCCTTCGGAGGCGTGCGCGCGATGACGGCCACCAGCGGTGGCGGATTCTCCCTGATGGTCGAGGCGCTCGGGATGGCCGGGATGTGCGAGGTCCCGCTGGTCGTCGTCGACTCCCAGCGTTCGGGGCCGTCGACCGGGCTCCCGACGAAGACCGAGCAGGGCGACCTCAACATGATGCTCGGTGCCGGGCAGGGCGAGTTCCCCCGCGCGATCCTCGCGCCGTCGAACCCGGGGGAGGCGTTCCGCGCGATGGTGAAGGCGTTCCAGCTCGCCGAGGACTGGCAGACCCCGATCCTGGTGGCGAGCGACCTGCATCTCTCCGAGAACCTGATGACCGTCGACCGGTCGGAGATTTCCTTGGACGTCGACGTCCCCTCCCTGTTCACCGTCGAGCCGAACGGCCACGAATACCGTCGATACCAGTACACCGAATCCGGGGTCTCCCCGAGGGCCTTCCCCGGCCAGCCGGGTCTGATGCACATCGCCGGCTCGGACGAGCACGACGAACGCGGGCACCTGATCTCCGACACCCGATCCGGGGTCCCGCTCTGGGTCTCCGAACGCACGAAGATGATGAACAAGCGCATGCGCAAGCTCACCGGGCTCCTGGGTGCGACCGAACCCCCCCAGCTCGAGGGACCCGCGGGCGCCGAGCTCACGTTCGTCGCCTGGGGGTCGACGGTCGGGGCGGTGCGCGACGCCATGGGGCTGCTCACGCAGCGCGGCGTCACCACCAATCTCCTGCGAGTGGAGACGGTCTATCCGGTGCATCCGGCGGAGGTCGTCGAAGCGGTCTCGGGAGCGAAGAAGACCCTGCTCGTCGAGGGAAACTTCTCCGGCCAGCTCGCCCACCTCCTGAGGGCGGAGACCGGCGTCGTGCTCCCGAATCGGTTCCTCAAGTACGACGGAGAGCCCTTCTACCCGATGGAGATCGTCGGCAAGGCGATGGAGCTCGTCCGTGGCTGAGAGCAGCGCTCCCGTCCGGGCCTCGATCGAGGGCACCGCGCTCCCCCTGGTGGGGAAGTCCGATGTCAAGCCGACCTGGTGTCCGGGGTGCGGGGACTTCAGCGTCGTCGCCGCGATCGAGATGGCGGTCAAGCGGCTCAAGATCCCGTCGAGCAACGTGGTGATCGTTTCCGGGATCGGCTGCTCCTCGAACCTCCCGCATTTCCTCTCCTCGTACGGCTTCCACGGGATCCACGGCCGCTCGCTGCCGGTCGCGGAGGGGATCCGATGGTCGAACCACGAGCTCACCGTGATCGCGACGGGGGGCGACGGGGACGGGTTCGGCATCGGCGTGGGCCATTTCGTCCACACCATGCGACGCAACGTGGACATGACCTACGTCACCATGGACAACCAGATCTACGGCCTCACCACCGGCCAGGCTTCGCCGACGTCGATGATGGGCCACAAGACCAAGTCGACGCCGAACGGCGTCATCGAGAACCCCCTCGACCCGCTCGCGCTGGCGCTGGCCAGCGGTGCGACCTACGTCGCCCGTGGATTCTCCGGCGACGTCAAGCAGATGGCCGACCTGGTGGCGAACGGCATCCAGCACAAGGGGTTCGCGTTCATCGACGCCCTCTCCCCGTGCGTCACGTACAACAAGATCAACACTTTCGACTGGTTCCGACAGAGGGTGTACAAGCTCGAGGCGAGCGGCCACGACCCGTCGGACCTGACCAAGGCCTGGCAGAGGGCGCTCGAGTGGGGCGAGAAGGTCCCGACCGGCCTGTTCTACAAGACCGACAAGCCGACGTACGAGGACCTGGAAGAGGTGCTGGCCGCCGGGCCGCTCGCCAAGCAGCCGGCCGGCCTGAAGGGGCGCGAGGCGCTCCTCGACGAGTTCCTATAGCGAGGGGGACGCCGTCGGCCCGGGAGAGGCCCACTGGAACACGTAGGCGTCGCCGGAGTGGAAGAGGAGCGACGCCCGGGCCTCTGTCTCGAACGGTAGCGGCGAGAAGGGGGGCCAGAGCACGTTGTTCGCCTGGGTGATGGCCACGTACTCCACCCCGAGGTCATTCAGGGCCGATACCCCGGACGGGTCGAGGGTCGCGGCCGAGAGTTCCCCCAGCAGGTGTTGATAGTCGGCGTTCGTGCTCTCCCCGTAGAGGGTCACCGGGAACAGGAGGGCGACATCCTCGTCGTAGCCGGGAAGGAACTGGGCGGCGCTGCCGGGAGCGGCCAACACTCGTGCCCCGGCCGGGAGGTTGGACGAGGCCCAGCCGAGCAGGGCGAAGTCGCCCGCGGTGACGTTCCCGAACTGCCGGTACTCCTCGGTGAGGTACGGGGGAAAGGAGGTGGCGGTGATCGCCACACCCGGCAGCAGCAGGAGCGCGGAGACGGCGAGGGCGACCCCCCGCGTCTCGGGAGCGCTCCGCTCCCATCGCCAGAGGCCCGGCGGTCGGAGGGCGGTCGATCCGGAGGGTCCTCGCTCGAGCACTTGGAACAGGCCCGCGAGGGGGACGGCAGCCACGAGGGAGAAGGCCGTGAACAGTAGCACGGAGAGCTCGCTCGGGCTCGACAGGCGTGCGACCCCTCCGATGAGCGGGTTCCCCCCGACCGAAACCCCTTCGAGGAGGAGTCCCGCGACGGCGGCGGCCCCGATGGCCAGGCTCGCCGTGCCCGGTCCCGGCCCCGCCTCCTGGGGGTCTGCGGAGAGGGCTCGTCGGATCAACAGGAGCGAACCCACCCCCAGGAGGATCACGAGCTCGAAACGAAGCCACGGAAACGGAGAGAGGCCGACGTCGCTCGGCCGGAATAGGAATGGGTCGAGCAGTCCGACCAGTTGGGGAGCCGAGACCCCATACGGGATCGCGGCGGATCCGGTGCCGGCGACCCCCGACCCCACCCGCGTCACCTCGATCACCAGGTTCGGCGCGACGCACGCGGCGCTCACGAGCGTCGAAATGCCCCAGCGAGCGGACCATCCGCCCCACCCTCGCCCGAGTCCCGGGCTCACGACCATCCGGCCGATGACCGCTCCGGCGACGACGACCTCCGCCCCTACCGGGTTGAGGGTCGCGAGGCATCCGGTGATTAGGCCGAACGCGAGGGTGCTGCCCCAACCCGGAAGGGCCGGGCGCCACCAACCCGGTAGCCAGGCGAACAGGAGAAGCGCGAGCGGGAATGCGAGCACGAAATCGTTGCTCCCGCTCACCATCACTCTCGTCCAGCTCGCGAGGAGCGCCAGGGAAAGGGCCACCGCGGCCCCCCCGCTCTCCCGTGCGAACCATCGCCGGCCCAGGACGAATCCCGCGATCGGGACGAGGCCGAAGAACAGGGGCGTGACCAGGACCGCCGTACGCGCCGGCGGCAGTCCGAAGAGCAGCTGGGCGGAGGCGAACCAGACGGTCGCGCCCTGCGGATACGGAAGCGGCTGGTTCACGATCGGCAGCAGGGAGGTCGGCAGCGAGTGGTGGGCGATCAGGAGGGCGTTGTAGGCCGTGAACAGCCCGGAGTCGTACGTGTTCCCGGTGGGAGCCCCCTCCGCCGCCACGACCTCGATCCCGAACAGCAGGAGCGCGGCGATGAGGGCCACCGATCGCCAGCCGATGTGGAAGCCGATCGGGATCCCGTACGGCCCGGCCGAGGTGGGCTCGCGCCGCAAGCTCGCCACCCACAGGCCGAGTACGCTGGCGAGGACCACGACGGGGAGGGTCGCGGCGTAGAACAGCCCCGGTGGGAGCCAGGCGATCAGGTAGACGACCGCCCCGCCGAGGTACAGGTCCACGATCGCGCGTTCGAACGGATCGACCGTCGCGAGCAGGGGCGCGTATCTCGCGAGGAGCTGGCGGACCGCCTCGCCGACGACCCCGAAGGACGCGGCGAAGACCAGGAGCTCGAGCGGCCAGAGGATCCCGTCGGGGCCTGGCAGGCTCACGGAGGGAGCGAGCCGCAGGAGCCTATGATGGTGTTTCCCCGCCCTCGCCACGCTTTTACCGTTGAAACCCCCCGCTCCCGGGGGTCGGTCATGGCCGGACGTGCGTCGGGGGCCCGCGCGGGCCTCGACTCCGTGACCCGCGGCACCCTGGTCATGCTCCTCGGCACGCTCGGCTTCGTCGTCGAGAACTTCGTCTCCCGAGTGCTTCTGGCCCGGTCGATCTCGGTCCACGATTGGGGGAACTTCTCGCTCGGCCTCGCGCTCGCCGGGCTGCTCGCTTCGCTCGGTTCCCTCGGCCTCGCCCAGGCCGTTGCACGGAACCTGCCGTTCGCCAGCCGCGACGACGAGCGTCGGGCGATCGTCCACAGCTCGTTCGCCGTGGTGGTCCCGTCGGCGATCATCGTCTCCGCCGGGATGTTCCTACTGGGCGTCGCCCTCAACCCCTCGCTCCCCGCGCTCGCCCTCACGGTGGAGTTCTTCGCCGCGGCCGTGGCGATGATGATCCTTTCCGGGCTGATCGCAGCGGTCTTCCAAGGCTACGAGGACGTGAGGCCCAACGCCCTGTTCGTCCAGATCCTCAACCCGACCCTGTTCATCGTCTTCCTGATCGCCGCCGAGGCCCCGGACCCGTTCCATCTCGGGTATCTCCAGGCCCTCGTCGCTTACCTTGGCTCGGCCGCGGTCAGTCTGGGGGCGATCGGTCTCTACGCCCGACGTCGGCTCCCCCGGCTCCTCCCGCCCGGCGACCGGGCCCCGGGGGTCTCGCGCCGACTGTTCCTGTTCGCCGCGCCCCTGTTCGTGGTGGGGGTCCTCGGGGTCGTCTCCCAGAATGGCGACACGATCCTCCTGGGCGTGTTCCTGCGCAACTCGCTCGGATACTACACGGCGGCCCTCTCGCTCGCGCGCCTGCTCATGGTCGGCCTGGGCTCGCTGGCATACATCTTCCTCCCGGTCACGGCCCGCTTCGTCCGCTCCGGGGACCATGAGGCGGTCCGGATCACCTACGCCACGGCCACGAAGTGGATGATCCTCACCTCGCTCCCGCTCTTCCTGATCTTCTTCTTCCTCCCGTCTCGCTCGCTCGGCTTCGTCTACGGCTCGGATTATTCGGTCGGCTCGACCACCCTCAAGCTGCTGGTGACGGCGGCCTTCGCCTCCACCCTCATCGGACCTTCGACGGCGACCCAGGTGTCGTACGGCCAGACCCGCCTGCTGATGTACAACACCATCGCGGCCGCGTTCGCCGACGTGCTCCTGAGCGCGCTGCTGATCCCCCCGTTCGGCACGGAGGGCGCCGCCGTCGCGTGGGGGGTGGCCACGACGCTCGCCCCGGCCCTCTCGGCCGTGGAGCTCGCGGTCCTCCAGGACGTCCACCCGTTCCGGGCGCACTACCTGGTCCCCCTGTTGGTCACCTCCGTCCCGCTCGCGGTCCTGTTCCTGTTCGTCCCCCTCGCCGTGCCCCTGTGGGCGCTTCCGCTCCTGGTGGGGGCGATCGCCCTCCTGTTCCTGCTCGTGGTGTTCGCCACCGGGAGCGTCGACACCGGCGACCGCCTGCTCTTGGAGGTCGTCGAGGGGTTCCTGGGACGTCGGGTCCCCCTCGTCCGCTCGCTCGCCCGGTGGCGCCTAGGCGAACGGATCAAGGAGCTCTGACGCACCCCGGATACGACTTCGGGAGGGCATGCGCTTCGGTGAGCGCGCGTCCGCCCGCGCGCCGGCTTCGGCAACTTTACATAGGCCTCCCGGTCTGTTACTGGCGAGGCCCGCCCTCTGGGGCACCCCCAGTTCATGGTTTCAGAACCTGCACCCCCCCGATTTGCACCCCTCGCCGTGGGGGTGGCCCTTCTGGTGCTCATCGTGGGCCTGGCGGTGCTCCCGAACACGGGAGCAGTGACCGCCCAGTCCAACTGCCAGTATGGGGTCTGTACGAACAGCAGCCCTAGTAGCAGTAGCTGGCTGATCGTCCTCGGGGTCCTCGTCCTGATCGCCGTCGCGCTGCTCGTCCTCATCCTGCGGGGTCGCTCGAAGCCCCAGGCCAGTCCCCAGGCCTGGGAGCCGGGGCCCTCGGGAGAGGCCGGCCCGGGCTCCTCCGCCCCCTCTTCGCAGGACGTCCCTGAGGGAGCGGCCGTCGGGGCCGCCCTCGGGGTCGGTGCCGGCTCGGCGTATGTCGAGAACCCGGACGATGTCTCCGCACCGGACGCCATCGCGGCGGCGCCCGCCGCCGCGGCCTCGGCGGGCGCCGCCGCGGGCGCGGAACCGGACATCGACTCGCTGATGGCGGAGCTCGACAAGATCAGCGGGGAGATCCTGAGCCGGGGCCCGGCCACGAAGAAACCCCCGGGATCCGGCGGGTCCGACGACCGGTCGAGCTAGGGTCTCACTCGGTGCGGCCCGCCGAATCGCCTTAAGAACCTGCGGAGCGTCGTACGGTGCGATGACCGACCGTTCCCCCGCCTCTCCGGAGGAGGGCCGACTCTTGGCGCAGCTCGAGGAGGCCGTCCGGGCTTCCCCCCGGCCGGTGCGGGAGATACAGGTCGGGATCGCGCTCTCCATCGCCCTCGGCAAACAAAGGCCGGCCGTCAGCTGCGGGGGGTGCACCACGCCGCTAGAGTTCCAGGGCATCCCGGCCACGACGAACGCGGGACTTCGCACCCCGTTCCGGCTCGTGCTGGACCCTTCCGCGCCGAGCTGACCGGTCGGCGAGGCGTTCTCCGTCCATGGTGTCGATCCCGATCATCGAGACCGTCGTGAACCTGATCACGACCGTCATGACGACGGTCGGGCTCCCCGCCCTCGTCGCCCTGATGATCGTCGAGAGCTTCGGCATCCCCCCGCTTCCGAGCGAGATCATCCTGCCGTTCGCCGGGTTCCTCGTGTGGTCCGGACAGTACTCCTTTGGCGCGGCGGTCGTGGCCGCCGTGCTCGGCGGGGTCATCGGCTCGTACCTCGCCTACGCGGTGGGGCGATACGGCCGACACCTGGTCGTCGGCACGGGGGCGCTCAAGCTCGACCCGAAGCACCTGGCGAGCATGGATCGATGGTTCGCCCAGAAGGGCGAAGGGACCGTCCTGGTCGCACGCCTGATCCCGATCATCCGCAGTTACATCAGCTACCCTGCCGGGACCGCCCGAATGGAGCCGGTCCGGTTCGGGGCGTACACCGCGGTGGGCGCCACGCCGTTCACCGTGGCCCTGATCTATGCGGGCGTGCTGCTCGGCAAGAACTGGTCGAACATCCTCCCGTACTTCCGCATCCTCGACTACTTCGCCGCGGTGATCGTCGTCGGGGGCCTGCTCTACGTCGCGCTGCGATGGCGCGGGACGATCACGAAGGGGTTCCCCCCCCGCCTCACTCGGAGTAGCGAACCGCCTCGGCCGGCGGGAGACGCGCCGCCTTGATCGACGGTCCGATCACCGCGGCGATGGTGAGCGCGTAGGCCGCCGCGACGATCGTCGCCACGTTGGCGACGGGCACCGAGAACGAGAGGAAGCCTCCGCTGTGGTGGGCGGCGTTGAACGTCAGCACGATCGCGAGGCCCGTGCCGATCCCGATCCCGAGGAGCGCCACGTAGGAGTACTCGAGCAGGAAGACCCGCAGGATCATCGGCTGGGTGAACCCCTCGGCGCGCAGCATGCCGATCTCCCCCCGGCGCTCGACGACGGCGCGGAGCGCGACGATCCCGATCGCCGCGATCCCCACGGCGAGGCCGAGGGTGACGTAGACCTCGAGGAGGCTCACGATCGCTTCCGTGCTCTGGATGCTGGTCTTCAGGATGGAGGCGAAGTCGAACAGGAGCAGGCCCTCGGCGAAGAACGCGATCTTCGCCCGCTGGGCGGCCAAAGTGGGGTCGGTTCCGGGCGTCGTAGTCAGCAGGAACGCCCTCTCGTGGTGATAGCCCAACGAGGCCGCCGTGCCGGGGTTGACCCAGATGCCGTTCACCGTCGACTCGGAGAGGATCCCGATCACGGTCACCGACCGCGCCGCGTGGGTGTCGCTGTCGTTCACGACGACTAGATCGCCCACCGACAGGCTGGGGTGGCTGCCGCCGAAGTTGGCGAACCCGTTCGGCGAGTACCGCCCGTCCACCACGGCATACTCCGGGTGGCTCGCGAGCTCGCTCCAGACCTGGGAGGCGGTCCAACCGTCCTGGCTGGAGGAGAAGTTGTAGCCGTTCGTCGCGTAGAAGTTCTCCGGGGCCGCGGCCCCCGTCGGCGCGGAAAAGAGGTTGTCCTGGTACGGCTGGGCGAGCCCGGAGAAGTTGAGCTCCGCCGAACCGAAAGTGAGCGGCACGACGACCCCGAACAGCGGCCGAAGGGTCGAATTGTTGGCGATGAGCCTGGGCAGGTCGGGGATCGGCGACTGGGAGACCCCGAAGAAGGTGTATCCCCCCGACTCCGCTTGGACCAGATGGTCGAGGTTCGCCTGGATGGACGAGCCGAAGCAGGCGACCCCCACGATGGTGAAGACGACCATGGAGAAGATCGCGAGATTGATCGCAGTCCGAAACGGTCGGCGGCTGGGATAGGATAGGCCCACCCGGGCCACCGACACGGCCGCGGGCCGGGAGCCCATCAGCAACGTGACGCCGGCGACGACCAGCTCCGAGTTGAAGATGTAGACGAGGATCGCGCCGAGGACCATCCAGACCCCCTCGACGAAGAAGGCGAAGATCGTCCCGGCGTGCCCGGTCCCCAGCAGCAGGTCGTGGAGGTCGGGCACCCCGGTCCAGAGGAGCAGGGAGACCCCCGCGGCCGTGAACACCGCCCGGTTCCGAACGAACCGGGCGGCCACGAGGGAGGCGCCGAGGATGATCAGCCCGCCCGCGACGAGGGGCTCGGTCAGGTCCGAGCTCCCCGAGTAGGTCCGGGCGAGCAGGACCCCTCCGACGAGGAGGAGCGCTCCCCCGAGGTAGGCGAGGAGGGTGTAGACCCTCAACTGGGGGGCCGGTTCCGGGACGTTGCGGATCGCGCGGACGATGTTGAGCCGGCTCGCCCTCCCACTCGCGATCGCCACGGTGGCGAGCGTGAGGAGGAAGCCGACGACGTAGGCGACCACGAGGCTGGTCGAACTCACCGTGAACGAAGCCAGGATGGCGGCGGAGCTCACCTGGGAGCTCGCGAAGAAGATGGAGAATGCGTAGACGAGCCCGTAGCCGACGCCAACGCCGAGGGCGGTCCCGGCGAGCGCGCTGCCCGCGGAGTACAGGAACCCCTCGAAGTAGAAGATCAGGACCAGCTCCCGGCGTTTCAGGCCGATGGCGCGGAGCATCCCCATCTCCCCCTTGCGCTCCTCCGCCAGCATGACGAAGATGCCGACGATCAGCATCCCGCCGGCCACGATCGAGAAGAGGCCGAGGACGAGGAACAGGGTGGAGAGTCCGCTCCCCGCCGTCTCGGCGATCGCCAGATTGTCCCGGAGGAGCTGGTGGACGGCGAGGCCGGTGGGGGCCCCCACGGCCACGAGCGACGCGTTCAGCGTGGCGCTGACCGGCCCGGTGAGGCCGACGGTCTCGGTCAGCGACCCCGCGTTCGTGACGGCGAGGAAGTTGAGCTCTCCGCTCAGGTTCTCGAGGTGCTGGGCGGTGGGGAGGTCGACGAACGCATTTCCCCCGAAGAACGCCCCGCCCCGGGTGTCGTCGTGGACGATCGCGGCGACGATCACCGCGGCGCTCGTGGCCCCGTACAGGATCACAGGGTCGCCGACCCGGGCGCCCACGTCGTTCGCGGCCTGGTCGTCGAGGTACACCTCCGACGGTCCCGGGCCGGCGCGGTGCGTGCCGTCATCGGCCACGAAAGGACCGAGCGCGCGGCTCTGGTTCCCGTTCACGCCGATCAGGTTGAGGCCGGACTGGGGGACGCCCGTGGCCCGGTCGTAGGCGGCCGCGCTCCCGACGATCTCCGGCGTGATGCCGGCGATCTGGGAATCCCCGGCGGTGCGGGCCGAGAGGGCGGTGAACACGGAGTAGTTGAATCCGAGGTACCCGCGGTTGAGCGACTGGTCGTAGATCGCCTCGGTGGTGAAGCCGATCGACTGGTACGTGAAGTGGACGTTCACGGCGTTGACCGTGTCCCCGATGACGAGGCTCGACGATACGATCGTCGTCCCGACGAGGAGGCCGAGGACGAGCAGGACGGTGCGCCACCGGCCCCGGCGGACGTTGCGGACCGCGATCCGCAGCGAGAGTCGGTGGGTGGCGGCCATTGCGGCGGTCGCGACACCGGCCACCGCCACGATGAGGAGGAGGGCGAGGACGAAGGCGTCGGCCATGGCCGCTCTCAGCTCGGCGAGTCGAACTTGCCGTCGCGCATCCGAAGCGTCCGGTCACAGCCTGCCGCGACCCCGGGGTCGTGGGTCACCACCACGATCGACTGTCGATACTGCTGGTTGAGGCTCCTCAACAGGCTCGAGACCTGGCGAGATCCCGCCGCGTCCAGATTGCCGGTCGGCTCGTCGGCCCAGACGATCGCCGGGCGGGTCACGAGGGCGCGGGCGAGCGAGACCCGCTGCTGCTGGCCTCCGGAGAGCTCCGCCGGCCGGTGGTGGATCCGGTCGGCCAGGTCCATTTCGGTCAGGATCTGCGTCGCACGGGCGCGGGATTCCTTGGCGCCGACCCCGGAGATCAACAGCGGCATCTCCACGTTTTCCACGGCGTTGAGCACCGGCAGGAGGTTGTAGGACTGGAACACGAACCCGGTGCGCATGGCGCGGTAGTTGCTCTTCTTGCCGTCGGACATCCGGTGGATGTCGACCCCTTCGAGCGTGACGGCGCCCTTCGTGATGTCGTCGAGACCAGAGAAGCAGTTGAGCAGGGTCGTCTTGCCGCAACCGGAGGGACCCATGATGGCGACCATCTCCCCGCGGCGGATGTCGACGCTGACCCCCTTCAGGGCGGCTACCTGGGCTTCCCCGGTACCGTAGACCTTCCAGACGTTCTCGGCGTGGACGACCACATCGTCGGGCATGGATACCTCGTCCGGGTACGGGGGCGGGATATACCGATGGCGGGGCTATCGGGGCCGTTCCGTCCGACGCGCGGAAGGCGCGTACTCCGGACGGACGACCTTCCCGTCGCGACGCCCCACGAACTCCCCGTCGTGGACGATCCGTTCCCCGTCGCGGAAATGCTCCTGGGGGAAGACGGCCTCCCAACCCTCGAACGCGGTCCAATGGCACGGCGCGTGGAGGTGGTCGGCGGAGACCCGGCTCCGGCTCCGAAAATCGACGACGATCAGATTGGCCCGGTGTCCCGGGGCGATGCGGCCCGTGGGCAACCCGAGCCACCGCGCCGGCCGGTCGCACGCCGCCGCGACGAGGGTGGCGAGGGGGACGTGCCCCGCGCGGGACCGTGCGAGGAGCAACGGGAGCATCGTCTCGACCCCGGGCATGCCGCTCGGGGCGAGGCCGAACTCGCGCTCCTTCTCCCCGAGCGGGTGGGGGGCATGGTCGCTGGCAAGGATCGGGACCCTCCCCTCCGAGAACGCGGTCCAGAGCGACGCGCGCTCGGCCTCGGACCGGAGCGGAGGATTGACCTTCCCGAAAGCGCCGGACACCGTGCGGGTCGAAAGCAGGAGATGCTGCGGGGTGGCCTCGAAGGAGTGACCGGCCTCGCGCAGGCGTTCGGCGACCGCCTCATGGGTCACGTGGGCGATGTGGAGCCGAAGGGCGGGCGGCGCAGGAAGCAGTGACTCCACGCCGGAACGCTCGGCGGCCTTCGGACGGTGGGCATCCCATTGGGCCGTGGTGCGGAGCTGCTCCAGGGCCTGGAAGCGGAGCGGATCCTCGGCGTGCACCGTGAGGGCCAGCCCCGTCGCGGCGACCTCCCCGAGGATTTCCGGGAGGCGGTCGGTCGCCATCGGCCCATCCACCCGGGTGGTCGGGCTCAGGTAGAGCTTGTACGCCCCCGCGACCCGGGCGAGTCGGGCGATCGCTTCCGGTCGGCGGATCCCCGCGTAGAGGAGGACGTCGACCGCGATCCGTCCGCGGGTCCGGGCTGCCTTCTCCTCCACGGCCTCGACGGAGTCCGTGGGAGGCTCCGTGTTTGGCATCTCCCCGACCGCGCCCACCCCCCCGTAGGCCGCCTGCAGCGTTCCGGACTGCAGGTCCTCGGAGGCGTCCGGGCCGCCGGGTTCGCGGAAATGCACGTGCAGGTCCGTCGCCGCCGGTAGGATGACGCGTTCCCCCACGTCGATCCGCCGTTCGCCGCGGAGCGACCGAGCCACGTGCCGGATCCGGCCGACCTCGTCGATGCCGATCTCCGCCGGCTCGAGCGTTCCTCCCCGGAGGATCCGGCCCGCCAGGACCAGAGCGAAGCGATCCCGGTCGGCCGAGCCACCCCTTCCCGGGGCGTCCCCCCCGGGGCCGGCCGCCATCCGGCGCGCGACCGCTCGCCCCCATAATAGGGGGACTCCCTACAGGCCACCCCTTCCTCCGTCCCGCAGTGTTTTTCTCTTCCGGTGCCACGGCGGCCTTGTGGGCGGCGACACGCGGAACTCGCGATGGACCTATGCGAGGGCCGGGGTCGACCGGGGGAGGGTCTCCGAGGCGCTGAAAGCGCTGCTCCGGGAGGTTCGGTATCGCCCGCCGCCGGCGCACGGGCGTCCCGTCGAGGTGACCGGCCACTACGCCGGCATGGTCCGGATCGGCCGAGAGACGATCGCGATCACGACCGACACGGTCGGGACGAAGGTGCTCCTCGCCGCCGAACTCCACCGATGGGAAGGGGTGGGGGAGGACGTCGTCCAGGTCAACGTCAACGACCTGGCCGCCGTGGGGGCGCGGCCATCGGCCTTCGTCGACACCATCCTGTGCTCCCGGCCGGACCCGGAGGTGTTCCGGTCGATCGGCCGCGGCATCGAGCGCGGCCTGAGGGCCTCGGGGTGCGCGCTGCTGGGCGGCGAGACCGCCGTCGTCCCGGACATCCTTGAGGAGGTCGACCTCGGGGGCACCGCGATCGGGTTCTTCCCCTCGAAGCGGAGCCCGGTCACCGGGGAGCGCATCCGGTGGGGCGACGCGGTGATCGGGATCCCGTCCCACGGGTTCCACGCCAACGGCTACACGCTCATTCGTCGACTGCTGGAGGAGAATCGCGTCGACCTCAGCCGACCACGGGAGGGGGCGGCGATGCCCCTCGGGGAGGAACTGCTCCAGCCCGGTCGGATCTACACGGGCGTCTCCGAGGCGCTGGCCGGACTTCCCGAGGTCCACGGCTTTGCCCACATCTCCGGCGGCGGGGTCCGCAATCTGACGCGCCTGAATCCACGCGCCCGATTCGTGCTGGACGGCTGGCCGGCCCCCGAGGGGCTGTTCGAGTGGGTCCAGGAGCTCGGTCAGATCCCCGGGGAGGAGCTCTACCAGACGTTCAACACCGGGATCGGGTTTGCGGTGATCGCCCGGCCCGTCCGACTGTCGGCGCTGCTGCGACGGCTGGCACGCGCCGGGGCGCCGGACGCCCGCGTGGTCGGTCACGTGGAGCGCGGCGGGGGAGTGGAACTTCCCCACCTCGACGTCCGATACGAGGGGTACGCCTAGGAACCCCGCGGCGGTCGTTCGCTCCCGAACCGCTTAAAGTGCCAACCGGGGTCGCGGCGCGATGAGCCAGCGGCTGTCGGCCCCTCAGCTGGCGTCGATCCTCGCGGTCCTCGCCGCGTTCCTGTGGGCCACCTACTACTTCTTCGTCCTGGGGGTGACCCCGGAGGTTCCCCCGAGCGCCCTCGTGGTCTACCCGTTCCTCATCGGGGGACTCGCCTACCTCGCCCTCGCGCTCTGGCAGGGTCACGGTCGAGACCTCGTCGCGCTAACCCTCGACCCCGTCGCATACGCGCGCATCGGCCTCATGGCCTCGATGCAGATCCTGGTCCTCGCGGGGACCTACGTCCTGGGGGCGGTGGACACGTCCCTGCTCACCCTCGTCGGGGACACGGTCCTGACCCCGCTCATGCTGATGGCGTTTCTCTCCGAGGGGCGCCACCGGGCGCGCTCCCTCCTCTTCCTGTTCGGCATCGCGCTGAGCACGGGCGGAGCCTCTCTCACCATCGCCGGCGGTGGGGGCGCGCAGCCGGTCCAGGGCCTCGGGTGGGCCGTGGCGATTCTCGTCCCGGTGGTCGTGGCGGCGTACTTCATTCTCGCGGCGCGCGAGAGCCGGCGTCGGCCGACGAGCGCGGTGGTCGCCCACGCGACGCTCGGTGCGGCGGCGGTCGTGTTCCTCCTCTCCCCAGGGATACCGGGCGGATTCTCCGGATTGGTGGTCTCGCATCCGGTCGACGTGGGGCTCCTCGTCGTCCTCGGGCTCACGAGCTTCTTCATCGCCCCGTACCTCTACTTCCGCGCGATCCAGACCGCCGGCATGGTCCTCCCGGCGGTCCTCATGGCGGCGATCCCGGTCTTCACCCTGATGCTCTCGGCCGCCCTCTTCGCGACCATCCCCGCTCCGCTCGGACTGCTGGGGATCCCGGTGGCCGTCTTCGGGGCCGTGCTTGCGCTCCGGGGGGAGCATCCGCCGTGGAGCCCGTCGTATGCGACGGGCGGGTCGGATCCCCCCGGGTCCCCCGACGTCAGTCGAACTCGGTGAGCGATCGGGTCGTCGCCCGTCGTTTCGGGGGCGTTCCCAGGGCGGTGACCGGGGTGTCGAGGGTCGCCGCGGGAGCCGAGGGACCGGCGGCCTTGGAGGCCCCCTCGTCGGAGACGAGCCGCTGTTGGTGGCTGCCGCGGAGAAGCGCGGCGGCGTCCCAATCGAACACCTCCGTGACCCGGGCGAGGGTCTGGGCCACGCGGTCGGCGTAGTAGGCGTAGTCGGCGGTCCGCAGGAACGGGCGGCCGTCGATCCACGGTTCGACCTCCTGCGGCGCCTTCTTCGCGTCGGTGACCACCCAGGCGACCTTCATGCCGGGGATGACGTCGTACCCCTCCTCCTTGAGCCGCCGGAAGACGCGGAGGAACGGGAGGCTGTCGCGGGTCGCCTCGTTGTACTGTTCTTCGGCCCGCACGGAGCGCGCGATGACGAGCTTCTCCACCGGGACCTGCCCGGCGCGACACTGCTGGACGAGCTCCCGGGAGCGGCTCACCGCCCGGTCGGTGTCCCCGTTGAGGACCAGGTCGAACACCTCGAGGAGCGCCTCGGACTGGTAGTCGAAGGCGTCCGTCCGCCTCGTCTCGTACCCCCGGATGACGAGCTCCTCCTTCGGCCAGACGGTGCGCCCGACGTACCGCTTCTTGGCGCCGTGCGAGAACAAGGACGCGTAGACCGACTGGAATTCGAAGGTGACCCCGGCCGCGGTGAATCGGCGCGAGACCCCTTCGCCGAACTCCCGGGCGCCCTCGAGCGTCTCGACGGGGGATCGGACGAACACGCTGTCGGTGTCCGAGTAGACGACCTCGTGGCCGTCGGCCTCGAGCGACTTGATGATCCCGGTGATCGACTCGCGGGCGAAGGAGGTGATGGCCGCGCCGATCTCCTTGTCCGTGAACCGGTAGAAGCTCGAGGCGAGCACCCCGTAGAACGAGTTCATCAGGATCTTGACCGCATTCTGGAGTCCATCGTAGTACTGGGCGCGCTCCGGGGTGTCGGCCGAGCGGGAGAGCGAACGGAACCGTTCGCGGTCGGCGAGGAGCTCGCGGAGGATCTGCGGGATGATCCCGGGCCGTACCTCCGGGGTGAGGAACCGCGCCCCCGAGGGGCTGACCGTCGCCCCCTCGGGGGAGAGCGTCGTGAAGCAGATGTTCTTCGAGATGATGATCGTCGGGTACATCGACTTGAAGTCGAGCACCGCGACCCATCGGTAGATCCCCGGCTTGATCGTGTGGACGTAGCCGCCCTCGATCGGGTTCTCCCTGGAGGTACGGTGGCTGGGGGGAACCCCGATGCCCTGGCGGTCCGCCCGCGGGATGAGGATCGCGTCGATGAACAGCGAGGTGCGCCCGTTCAACCCCTCCTCGAGGGGAAGGTGCGCGACGGTGGCGAGGTCCGCGGCCTTGTCGATGGTCCTCAGGCGCTGGAGGATCCGCAGGGCGAGGTCGGCGTCGTGCTCGCAGTACTCCATGACCCGCTCCCGGTCCTTGAGCCACTCCGCGCCGATGTTGCGCCGGTCCACGTCGAGCTTCTTGTCGCCGAGCAGCGTACGGGCGACGAACTGGAGCGATTCCTGCTTCGGGTGGAGCTCCTTCCGCACGGACCACCATGCGTCGGCGACCACCCGGCCGCTGATGCGCCAGAGCCGCTCTCCGGCGTCGCGGGTCGCGCTGCGGTCCCGGCCGTACTTGGGCTCGCCCATGCCGAGCGCCGCCGCGCGTTCCAGGAGGAGGGGGATGTCGTAGCCCCCGATGTTGTAACCGGTGATGACGTCCGGGTCCGTCCGTTCGATGATCTTGGCGAACTCGGAGAGGATCTCGCGCTCGTCCGGTTGGCCGAGCCGGAACTTCTCGACGACGGTGCCGCCCCGCTCCACCACCCCGCAGATCGTGAAGATCGTCCGTTCCCGGATCGCGTTCTCGATGTCGAAGGCGAGGGTGGTGAGGGTCGGTCGGAACGGGTCCGTCGCCCGGATGTCGTGTCCCTCCGAGGTGACCACCCGGACGACCCTTGCCACGGCGTAGAGGGCGGCCACTTCGGCCGGCTCCTCCTCCGCCTCGAACTGGACGGTGAGTCCGAGATCCTTGTCGTATAGGAATCGGTGGATGAACGGGATATCGCACGCCAGCACCGAGGGGATCCCCTCCGTCTTTCGGTACTTCTCGCGGAACTCCGGGACCCTCCAGGGCGAATGGATCGTGACCCGGACGGCGGGATGGTCGGCCCCGGCCACCCAGACCTTGGTCGGCTCTACCTGAGTCACCTCCGACTCGCCCTTGAGTCGCGTGAGCGTCTCCTCGGTGGGCTCGGTGAGCATGAAGTACGGTCGGAACCCGTAGTATCGGGCCACGATCGGCTCGCCGGCGCGGGTGCGGCCGAACAGTTCGACGACGACGTCGTCGTTGACGGTCCGGTAGTTTCCCCCGAGCAGGAAGAGGTCGACGGTTTCCACGGGACGTGGAGCGGGCCCCGAGCTAAAGGATTCCCGTCGAGGGCGGGACCCCGCGCCGCGCCATCGGGAAGGAGGGAGAGGTCGAACGGGCCGCCTGGGTGGGCGTTGGCGCGGCGCGATCCTGGTGCGGGCCTAGCGATATCGTCGAGCGGAGGAGGTCCCGGCAGGTGCCGAGAGCACGGCCCGTAAGGAATCCAGGTCCCGGTCCCAACGGACCCCCAAGGAGGGCCGATGGAGTGCCGCGGCGGGGTGGAGCATGGGGAAGAACCTGCGCCCGCCCGATTCGACGACCGTTCCGGCCGCGTCGGTGATCTTCGGCGACCCCGGGAGGAGCGTTCCGAGGGCGTGGGCCCCCATCGGCACGATCCATTCCGGGTCGAGGAGGGCGACCTGGCGGGTCAGGAACGGCCGGCAGGTCCGCGCGGCCTCGCGGTCGAAGACGTTGGACGGGGGCCGACATTTGATCAGGTTCAAGATGCCGAACTGCGTCGATCCGAGCCCGACGTAGGCGATCGCCCGGTCGAGGCGCTGACCGGAGCGCCCGACGAACGGGATGCCCTGTCGGTCCTCCTCGGCGCCCGGGGCCTCCCCCACGAACAGTACCCTCGGCTGCATCCCCCCGCGATACACCACCACGTGCTCGCGGGTCCGGTGGAGCTGGCAGCGCGTGCATCCGCGGATCTCCTCGACGAGCTCGGCCCATCCGGACGGGAATGCGGGAGCGGTCGCCTCCGACCCGGATGCGACGGCCGCGGAAGCAGTCGCCGATCGTTCGGAGCGCGCTCGCATCGCTCGACCTACTCACGCGGGGCCTTGAGGGGGAGGTGGAACGGCGCGCCGCCACCTCGTCCGGGCCGCTCCCCTGACGTGCGAGACGCCGTCACGCGCCTAATCTTAAATAGAGCGGCTCGGTGGCTCGAGACCCTCGAGAGGAATCGATGCCTCCGCCGTCCGGCCTGAACACCGCGGGCAAGCTGCAGACGCTCCGCCAGCGGCGACGCTGGTCGGACCGGTACTACAAGCGGCGCACCCTCCACCTGAAGGAGCGGTCGGACCCGTTGGAGGGGGCCCCCCAGGGCCGCGGGATCGTCCTGGAGAAGGTCGGAGTCGAGGCCAAGCAGCCGAACTCCGCCATCCGAAAGTGCATCAAGGTCCAACTGATCAAGAACGGTCGCCAGATCACCGCCTTCGCCGTGGGGGACGGCGCCATCAACTTCATCGATGAGCACGACGAAGTGCTCGTGGAAGGGATCGGAGGGCGGATGGGGCGTTCCTACGGGGACATCCCCGGCGTCCGATACAAGGTCATCCAGGTCAACGGGACGTCGCTCGACGAGCTCGTCCGCGGACGCAAGGAGAAGCCGCAGCGATGAGCGGAGCCCCGAACCCCCTACGACCCCCACCGGAGATCATCGACGAGGTCACCGGTCCGATCATCCAGCGGCCGGCGCCCCCACCGCCCCCCCCGTTCCCGCTCCCTCCCCTGTTCGGGAAGTATTCGTTCGAGGGGATCGAGGTGCACGACACCGGCCTCCAGCCGTACCTCTACCTCCACCCGATCTACGCGGCCCACACCGAGGGAAAGCTCTCGGGACGCCCGTTCATGAAGACCCACATGCACCTGGTCGAGCGGCTCGCCAACCACCTGATGAAGGGGGGCAAGTTCACCGGGAAGAAGTCGAAGGCCCTCGCGACGGTCCGGATGGCGTTCGACGAGGTCCACGCGACGACCCAGAAGAATCCCCTGCAGATGCTGGTGGACGCGGTCGAGAACGCGGCCCCTCGCGAGGAGGTCACCCGGCTCCAGTTCGGCGGCATCTCGGTCCCTCGGGCCGTCGACGCCTCCCCCGCCCGCAGGGTGAGCGTCGCGATCCGCAACCTCGCCGACGGAGCGATCGCCGGCTCCCGCAAGTCCACCCGACCGATCCACTCCTGCCTCGCCAACGAGATCGTCCTGGCGGCGAAGGGGGACCTCACCAGCTACGCCGTAGGCCGCAAGGAAGAGGTCGAGCGGGTCGCCCAGTCGGCGCGCTAGGCAGGGGGGTCGGAGCGAGATGACGCACATCCGTGCCGAGTTGGCGAAAGCCATCCCGGACATGATGAAGAACCTCGACCGGATCCGCAACATCGGGATCGTCGCCCACATCCATCACGGCAAGACGACCCTCTCGGACAACCTGCTCGCCGCCGCGGGGATGATCTCCAACGAGCTCGCGGGCAAGCAACTGTATCTCAACTTTGACGAGCAGGAACAGGCCCGCCTGCTCACGATCAACAACGCCGACGTCACCATCGTCCACGAGTTCGAGGGCCAGCAGCACCTGATCAACCTCATCGACACGCCCGGCCACGTCGATTTCGGCGGGGACGTGACGCGGGCCATGCGGGCGGTCGACGGGGCGGTCGTCGTCGTCTGCGCCGTCGAGGGGGTCATGGCCCAGACGGAGACGGTGCTCCGCCAGGCGCTCCGCGAGAAGGTCCAGCCGGTGCTGTTCATCAACAAGGTCGACCGGGCCATCAAGGAGCTCCAGCTCACCCCGGAATCGCTGCAGAAGCGGTTCACCACGATCATCTCCGAGGTCAACGAGCTCATCCGTCGGATGGCGCCGGAGGAGTTCGTCGACACGTGGTCGGTGGACCCGCGCGACGGCTCGGTGGCGTTCGGATCCGGCTACGAGAACTGGGCGATCAGCGTGCCCTACATGCTGAAGACCGGGGTCAAGTTCAAGGACATCATCGACTACGTTTCGACCGGCCGCTCCCGCGAGATCGCGCTCAAGGCGAGGATCAACGACGTCGTCTTCGACATGGTCGTCAAGCACCTTCCCTCGCCGTCCGTCGCCCAGAAGTACCGCATCCCGAACATCTGGAAGGGGGACATCAACTCCACCGTCGGCCAGGCGATGATGACCACGAACGCGGAGGGGCCCACCGCCTTCATGGTCACCGACATCACGATGGACCCGAACGCCGGGGAGATCGCGACCGGCCGCGTCTTTTCCGGTCGGCTCCAGAAGGGCATGGAGCTCTCGGTCGTCGGCACCAAGCTGAAGAACCGCGTCCAGCACGTCTCGCTGTTCATGGGACCGGAGCGCCTCATGGTCGAGGAGGTCCAGGCCGGGAACATCGCGGCGATCATCGGCCTCAGCGATGCGTTCGCCGGGACGACGATGTCGAACGCGCCGGAGATGGTCCCGTTCGAAGAGATCCGGCACGTCTCGGAGCCGGTCGTCACCGTCGCCATCGAGCCGAAGCACATGGGCGACCTCCCGAAGCTCATCGAGACGATGCGCAAGATCGGGAAGGAGGACGCTTCCCTGAAGGTCGAGATCAACCAGGAGACCGGCGAGCACCTGCTCTCGGGCATGGGCGAGCTCCACCTGGAGATCACCCAATACCGGATCACCAACGATTACAAGGTGGAGATCTCGGCGAGCAAGCCGATCGTCGTCTACCGGGAGACGGTCGGGGGACCCGGGGGCCCGTTCGAGGGCAAGTCGCCGAACAAGCACAACAAGTTCTACTTCGAAGTCGAGACGCTGCCCGCCGGGATCATCCAGGCGATCAAGGAGGGCGAGATCCCCCAGGGGAAGTCGTTCAAGGACCTCAAGACGCTCGTGACGAAGATGGACGCCCTCGGCCTGTCGCGCGAGGAGGGTCGGGGCCTCATCGCCGTCGAGGGGACGAACATGCTCGTCGACGTCACGAAGGGGATCCAGTACCTCAACGAGACGATGGACCTGGTCGTCGACGCGTTCAAGGAGGCGATGAACCGCGGGCCGCTCGCCAACGAGAAGGTCTACGGGCTCAAGCTCCGCCTCGTCGATGCGAAGCTGCACGAGGACTCGATCCACCGCGGGCCGGCCCAGACGATCCCCGCCGCCCGTTCCGGAGCCTACGGGGCCATGTGCCTCGCCGGCCGCGTGCTCCTCGAGCCGCTCCAGAAGGTCACGGTCAACGTCCCCCAGGAGATCCTCTCCTCCGCCACCCGCGAGCTCCAGCGGCGCCGCGGAGAGATCCTCGACATGACGAGCGTCGGGGACCTCCAGACGATCATCGCCAAGGTGCCCGTCGCCGAGATGTTCGGGTTCGCCTCGGATATCCGTAGCGCGACGGCCGGCAAGGTCCTCTGGGCGACGGAATCGCTCGGGTTCGAGGTGCTGCCGAAGGAATTGCAGAAGCCGGTGGTCGCCGAGATCCGGCAGCGCCGCGGCCTCAAGCCCGAACCGTACGACGCGGCATACTACTCCGGGTAGGTCGATGGACAGGCCCGTCCGGGCCTCGCCTAGTGGGAACGAAGCTACCGGGCCCGTGGGCCGCGGGGCGACCGACCGTCGAGGGTCCGTTGGGCCGGGTCTCGCGGACCTTCCGGCGTCTTCGACCGGAGCGGCCAGGCCCCTTCCCGGTCGAGGAGCCAGCGCTTTCGCCACAGCCCGAGACCAAAGCCCGTGAGCGAGCCGGTCTCGCCGACGACCCGGTGGCACGGAATGATGATCGGGATGGGGTTGCGATGCATCGCCCCGCCGACCGCCCGGGCCGAGCCCGGGTGACCGGCGCGCCGGGCGAGCTCGCCGTAGGTGACGGTCTCGCCGGCCGGGACTCGGCAGAGCTCCGCCCATACCGCGGCATCGAACGCCGAGCCCCCCGGAGTCTGCGGCTCGAGCTCGAAGGTGGTCCGCTTCCCCCGGAAGTACTCCGAGAGCTGGCGAGGGGCACTCCCGGCGGGGAACGGGGGCCGGCGGACCTTCACGCCTTCGGGGACGCCCGATTGCTCGAGACCGCGCTCCAGCAGATCGACGACGCGGACCGTGCGGCCGCGGTACAGGATTCGGAAGGTACCGATGGGCGTCGGGACGTCGGCGCACTCCAACGGTTCGCTCATGGCGCCCGGACCCGTTCCGGGACTTAAGGAAATGGCCCGACCCACCGCTCCTCGGCGCGCTAGGCGAGGCCGGAGTCGCTGATCGAGAACTCCGCGGCCTGCTCCGGCCGGGAGCGGTGCTTGACGAGGACGACCCGCCGGCGATTTCCGTTGAGCCGGTCGAACCGAAGGATCGTCTTCGCCGCATGGTTGACGAACGATCCCCCCAGCGGCTCGATCGTCCCGGCCTTCATGCTCCGCCAGACCTGGTTGGTGAAGACGACGGGTACCGCCGTCGCGAGCGACGTCGAGAGCAGGTCCCCGAGCTCGAGGGCCATCGCGAGCCGTCCTGAATCCTCGTCGTCGCCGGAGAGCGTCAGCCGATAGAACAGGGTCGCCGAGTCGACGACGATGAGGCCGACCGGCCGCTGGCCTTCACGGGTCAGCGCGCACGCCGTGGCGACCGCCCGGTTCTGCTCGTCGAGGTTCTTCGGCGTCGACAACAGGACCCGGCGGAGGACGTCCTGGGCACGTCCGCCGGAGATCGACTCGATCCGGTCGACCGAAACCCCTTCGGTATCGATGTAGAATACCCAACGGTCGGCGAGGGCGACGCGGGCCGCCAGCTGCAGGCAGAAGAGCGTCTTGCCGCTCCCGCCCTCCCCGTAGAGCTCGGTCAGCCCGTCGGTCTCGATGCCACCGCCGAGGATCGCGTCGACGGAGGGGATCCCCGTCGAGAGGCGGTCCTCAGGCATCGACCCAAGGACGGGTCCGGAGCGCATAACCTCCGACCCGACGCGCGGCTCACGAACGGAGCGGGTAGCGCTCCCCCTTCACCGGAGGCAAGGAGCTCGGCCCGTACCCGGCGAACTCCTCCGGGTGCTCGGTGTGCACGGGGAACACGGTGCCGGGGCCGATCTGGCGGGCCACCTGGGCGAGTTCCGGCCCCGCGCAGTGGCCGGAGGCATGGTACTGGTGGAACGCGAGGCCGAAATGGTCGAGCCAGTTGTGCAATACCTGGTCGTCGACATCGTCCTCGGAGAATGGCTCGCTCATCGAGTGGATGAACGGGCTTCCCCGGGGAGGGCGCACATCGATCAGTTCGGCGAAGTGGGGCAGGTCCAGCGAGAGCAGGATCTCGCTCCCGTGCCGGCCGACGTAGGCGGCGTCGACGGCGTCGTCGAGGAACGGTCGCTCCCATTTGAACGTCTTCTTCTTCGAACGCGCGTAGACGCGCAACCCCTCGGAGCGACCGGGGGTCGGCACCTGGGGGCCCAAGGTCGGGGCCATGGAGGTGAGCAGGTGCGCGGTCTTGACCGGGACCACGAACTCCCTCCCCGCCTCCCGAGCTGCGTGGTAGAGCGTGGTGAGCCGGTCGATGTCCCTCGGGTAGCAGCTGACGAGGGCCAGACGATCGCTCTTCTCGAGGAGCCCATCCACCCCTTCGCGTACGCCGGCCTCGGAGAAATTGCGTCGCGGGTCGGGTCCGGCCCGCGTCCCTTCCATGATCAGGGCGACGGGCTTCTCCGAGGCCGCCTGTTCGACGAAGGCGTGGGTTTGGGCGGCCCGGGGCCCGTGCATCCGGAAATCGCCGGTGTAGGCGATCGTGCCCTGGCGGGTGCGGATGAGGAAGCCGTACGCCGACGGGATGGAGTGGTCGACCGGGACCGGCTCGACCTCGAGGTGGCCGATCTGCACGCGGGTCCCGTCCGGGACGACCCTCCAGTCATGGTCCCCGTATTTCTGGGTCCCGGCCGTCTGGATCGTGTCCAGTAGCTGCTTCGTGCCCGGGGCGACGTACACCGGGATCTCCGGGTCGACGAGGTCGAGGTGACCGGCGTGGTCCAGGTGGGCGTGGCTGACGAATAGGCCGTGGACCTCTGGGGCCTTGTAGGGGAGGTCGGAACCCGCGAGGGCATCGGCGGAGTAGAGCCCGTCAAGCCGGGGCAGGAGGTCGAACTCGAGGAGGTCCTTCACCGGGCTCACCGACCTCGGTTGGAGGAAGTTGATGTAGAACTGCTCCCACCGGTCGGAGAACGAGGGGCCGAAATCGAAGAGGATACGGTCGGGGCCGTCCTCGACCAGTATCTTGTTCCCCCCGATCTCGTGGACCCCGCCAAGGAACGTGATGGACGGTCCCGGCATGTCATCGCCACCCCCGACTTCGGTGAAAGGGTTTCCTGGCGCCGTCCCCCCTCGCGTCCCGATCTCGCGACGCCGCGATGCGTTGCGGTCGCCCGGCCCGCCGGAGGAGAAACTCGGCCGAACCTCGCGGAAACCACGGCTCACCGGCCGTCCGGAGAACCGGCCAAATGCGCCCTTTTATGGGGGGCCACAGAATCGCCCGGTCGAGCGGCGGTCATGCGAGCTCTTCGCGCCCTGGTGCGCTCCGGCCTGGTGGCGACCCTCCCGATGTCGGCGTTGGTCCTGCTCTTGGTCGTCCCGACCGGGATCGGGTCTTCAATGGCTTCTTCCCACGTTTCCGGGGGACCTGCTGCCACGGTCCACCCCACCGCCGTTCACCCTGCTCCCCGATGGGTCGACCCGATGGTGTACGATGCGAAGGATGGCTACGTGGTACTGTTCGGCGGCGGCGGACCCACCAAGAATTTCGCCGACACTTGGACCTATCAGGCCGGGGTCTGGACCAAGCTGACGCCTCCCACGCACCCCAGCGCCCGGAACGTCGAAGGGTTGGTCTACGATGCGAGGGATGGGAAGGTCCTGCTGTTCGGGGGGGGAGACTCCACCGGCTACCTCGGGGACACCTGGGAGTTCAGTGCCGGCCTCTGGACGCAACTCCACCTGGCCCTGGCTCCGTCGCCGCGCGGCGCCATGGGGATGGCCTATGACGCGAAGAACCGGTACGTGGTCCTGTTCGGGGGAGAGGGGCCGGGCCCGATGCTCAACGACACGTGGGCATTCGCGAACGGCCACTGGAAGCTCCTTTCCCCCACCACGGCGCCGACCCCGCGGCGCTCCTTTGGCATGACGTACGACGCGGCGGACGGCTACGTCGTGCTGTTCGGCGGGCTGGCCGCGGGCGACGCGAACGACACCTGGACGTTCTCGGGTGGCGTGTGGACCCAGCTCTCGCCGACGACCGCCCCCGGGGTCCGGGTCGCCCTGGCGATGGTATACGACTCGAAGGCGGGGACGGTCATCCTGTTCGGCGGGCGCGACGACAACACGCTCAGCCTCTACCACGACACGTGGGCGTTCCTCGGCGGAGCCTGGACGCTCCAGAACACCACGACGAGCCCGCCCGCTCGGCAGTGGCCCGGGATGGCCTACGACGGCGCCAGCGGGCGCGTGGTGCTGTTCGGCGGCGGCTCTACCGCCTACGCCCCGGTGTCGGTCCTTGGCGACACGCACACGTACTCGGCGGGCGTCTGGAGCTAGCCGGGGGCCGCTAGGAGCAGTCGGCCGGGCGACCCGCAATGGGTAGGACCGGACCTGAACCGGTCGAGTTCGAGCCGGGGCCCAACCCAGATCAGACCGTGGCGACGACCCGGGCGACCCGGGCGACCGGGGGGACGCGGCGGCCTCGCCTCCCGAGCGGGCCGAAGCGGTCGGCGCGTTCCTCCACGACCACGCTCCTGGGGGGGGCCTCCCGCCCTCAACGGACCGCAAGATCGCAGCTGGGTCACCGCCACGCGCCACTATGAATGGCGAACCTATTTGGGGGACGACGGATTGCGCGATTCGGGTGGCGGTCATGCAGGGTGGGCGTGGGTATCTGGGCTCCGGAGTTATTGCCTCACTCCCGGTGTCGGTGGTTCTTCTTCTTCTGGTGCCCGCGGGCCTCGCTGCCTCGACCGGCGCGGCCCATTCCGGGGCCTCCCCGGCGGCGGTTCACCCATCGGCGAGATGGTCCACCCCGATGGCCTACGATGCCAAGGACGGGTACGTCGTCCTGTTCGGTGGCGGCGGAGCAACCAAGATGCTCAGCGACACTTGGACGTACAAGGCCGGGACCTGGACGAAGCTCGCCCCCACGACCCATCCCTCGGCCCGATTCACCCAGGCAATGGTCTACGACGCGGCCGATGGCTATGTGCTGCTCTTCGGAGGGAACACGAACAACGGGGCGACCTTGTTCGGGGATACCTGGACATTCAGCGCGGGGGTCTGGACCAAGCTCCACACCTCCGTGGCCCCCTCCCCTCGATACGGCATGTCGATGGCCTTTGATGCGAAGGACCACTACGTCGTGCTGTTCGGGGGTCAGGGCCCCACGACATTGTACAACGACACCTGGACCTTCTCCCATGGACACTGGACGCAGCTGACCCCGACCACCGTTCCGCCCCCCCGCCGCTCGGGCGGCATGGCGTACGACGCCGCCGATGGGTACGTCCTGATGTTCGGGGGCCTCAGCTACTCCGACGCGAATGACACGTGGGAGTTCGTCGGAGGGGCCTGGACTCAGATCTCGCAGATCAACACCACCGCCCCCGGGGTCCGGGTGGCCCCCGCGATGGTCTACGATGCCAAGGATCGGCACGTGGTGTTGTTCGGAGGGCGCGACGACAATTCGTTCACCCTGTACGCGGATACCTGGACCTTCCACTCCGGGGTCTGGACCCTTCGCCACCCGTCCACCTCCCCCGCGGCCCGTCAGTGGCCCAGCGCGGCGTTCGACGGGGCCGATGGGTACGTGGTCATGTTCGGCGGGGGGTCGAGCAACAGCGTGCCGGTGACCGTGCTCTCGGACACTCATACCTACCTGGCGGGGACCTGGACGTAGGGCGGCGTCGGCCCCCGCGCCTGCCCTGGGGCGCCCCGCACGCGCGTCATGGCGCAGAGGATTCCGGGCCGTTTCAGCGGGCCGGCCCGACGGCCGGGTGACCGAAGAGGTGCTACCTATCGGGCCTTCAGGGTCTTCTTGACGTTGGGGTGCTCTTTGGTGAAGATCTTCCCACCGCAGTTGTCGCAGCGGACCCCGAACAGGTTCGAGTCGCTCGGCAGCGCTTCCCCGCACCGGATGCAACGGAACATATCTCACTCCTGAAAGGCGGATCTCCGACTCAGGCCTCGCCCTTGGCGTCGGCGACCTTCTCCGAACGGGTGATTGGAGGCGCCGGGGTGAACAGGTAGGCCCCGCTGGCGAACTTCGTCCCGCAGCGGCTGCACTCGAAGACCCCGCTCGCCACGCGCGACACGGTGACGGTCGAGCACCGGGGGCAGGCGGCGTCGAGCTCGCGCTGGCGGTCGAGCTCGAGCACGCGGCGCCGGATGCGGATCCCGTAGCGGGGGCCCATCCAGCCCGTGTTGCCGACCTTCTTCGTCCGCTTGCTCATCGGTCCTCAGACTCCCCGGGCGATGGCCCGGAGCCGGTCGCCGTGCCGGAAGGCACGCTCGGCCATCTCCTTGACGTCTTCGGGGGAGAACGCCCCGATTAAACCCTTTTGCATCGCGACGATGTTGCCGGCTTCGTCGGTCGCGATCGTCACGCGGCCCTGTCCGGCCTTCTCCTCGTCGAACGTCGCGTCGACCACGATGGTCTCACCGAGCCGCGTGAACGTGCATTCGACCGGGAAGTGGGCGACGGCGAGCGGGATGTCGTGCTCGGCGATCCCGAACCGTTTCTGGGGGAGGGTGGCGTGGGTGAGGGCCCCCAGGGCGGCCAGGGAGGCGGCATCGATGAGGTTGCCGGAGTGGTCGAGTACGTGGATGTCGACGAAGCAGCTCCAGCACTTCTCTCCGGGCGTCACGCACAGCTTCTTCAGGTCGATCGTCTCGGCGGCGCGGATCGCCCGGTCGACGACCCGCGAGACCTCGATCGCCCTTGGATGCGGGGGCCCGGGCTCGAAGGTCGGGGAGGAGAGCGGGATGAGCTCGGCGTTCGTCGTCAGGACCCCCGCGTTCGGGGTGTCGGGGTAGGGCTTGCCGGGCTCGAGCTTGATGCCCGAGAGGACGGTCGTGTCCCCGATTCGGGCGAGCGCCGAGCCGTCGGCGGTGACCACGAATCCCGGCTCCACCTCGACGCGTCGGTACTCGTCCGGGGTGCGCCCGTCGAGGCGCTTTCCCTGGCGGGCGAGGTCGAGGATGTGGGTGGAGAGGATCTCCGCGGTGACCTCGTCGCTCATTGGGCGGCCCCCGTGGACGCGCCCACCGGAGCGACCGCGTAGCGGTCCCGAAGGGCCGCCTTCATCTTCTCGTAGATCCCGCGGCACCCGGCGACGCCCATGTCGAGCGCCTGGCCGAGCTCGTCGCGGTGCATGTGGCCTTCCATCTGCATGAGCACGAGCCGACCGGATTGGGGGACCAGCGCCATCGGCAGGTCCGCTTCGCCGAAGTTGTCCTCGAGCTTGTTGAGGTCGAGCACGAGCTTGCCGCCGACCTTCCCGACGGCGACGGCCGGGAGCAGGTCGACCATCGGGATGCCCGCGTCGGCGAGGGCGACGGAGGCGGCGACGACGCCGGCGCAACGGGTGCCGGCGTTCGCCTGCAGGACCTCGATGTAGACGTCCACGGATGTGCGGGGGTACTCCTCGGCGAAGATCACCGATTCGAACGCCTCGGCGATCACCTTGCTGATCTCCTGGGAACGACGGTCGAGGCCGGGGCGCTTGCGTTCGTCGACGCTGAACGCCGCCATGTTGTACCGGCACTGCACGATCGCCTTGTGGTTCTCCTGGAGGTGGCGGGGGTGAACCTCCCGTGGCCCGTAGACCGCGGCCATGACCTTGTTGAAGCCCCACTCCACGAACGCCGAGCCGTCGGCCTGGTGGAGCGGTCCGGCGGTGATCTTCAGGGGTCGCAGCTCATCGGGACGCCGGCCATCGGTCCTCAGTCCGTCAGGCCCGAACAGCTCCGGGATCTCTTTCGCTCCTACGTTGCCCATGGTGTGGTTCTCCTTGGAATGGAATTCAGTACTCGGTCGGCGGGGGTTCGTCCGGCGGTCCGTCCGGTTCCGGCTCGGGGACGGTCTCCGGGAGCCTCGTGAGGGGGTGGGGACCCGGCGGCCCGTCGAACTCCGGTCGGGCGGACCCGTCCGAATCGAGCCGGGGCCGAGCCGGCCGAGCGCCGCCGCGGGGGTCCGGGTCCTCGGTCGAATCGAGATACTCCTGGATGCGCGCGGTGAGGCCGGAGCGTTGACCCTCCTCCTCGATGATCCTCAGGCATTCGCGGGCCCGACGGATGCCCTCCTCCGGCCCATCGACCCAGACCCGCCCGTTCTGGCCGACGGCGACCTTCGTACCGGTCATCCGCGTGATCGTCTGGATCATCGACCCGCCGCGCCCGATGAGGCGCGGGATCTTGGCCGGGGAGAGGGTGACGATGGTCCCCCCTTCGAGCTTGCCGAGACCGTCGCCGTTCATGGTGACGCCGATGCGTCCGGTGTTCTCGATCGATTCGACGGCGACGACGACGGAGTCCTTGACGCCCAGGTACTGGCCCGTCTCGCCGAAGTCGATCTTCCAGGGGGTCCCGGTCATGTGGAGCGGGGCCCACCGGGGGGCGCCGATGTCCAATAGCCAGAACGTCCCCTGGACGTCGGTGACCGTGCCGATGACCACGTCGTTCGCCTTGGGGATGTAGCGACCGGAAAGCGGGACGACCCGGACCACGGGCGGTTTGGAGGAGAGCAGCCCGAGGACGCTCGCGTAGATCCGGCCGTTCACCCGGTAGGTCCCGGGACCCGGCGTGAGACCGTGACCGGGGATCTCCTCCCCCGGAAGAACTAGTATGCGGTCCCCGCTCGGTGGCGGGGCACTCGCGTCGTGGCCACGCCCTCGGTGGCCCGGCCGATGTCCATGACCCATAGGTTTTCTTGCACCGGGGCGTCGGACCGGGGTTCGCTATTTAACGAGCGCGGTCTCGGCGGTCCCTTTCGTGCGCGCGCTGAGCTTCTCGTACAGCTCGGTCTGGACGCCGGCCGGGATCTCCAGGATCGCCGTCCACGACCCGTCCGATTGCCAGAGCTCGTCGCCCAGCTTCCCGAGCCCCTTGACCTCCGCGATCACCTTCGGGTAGTGCTGGCCCGGGACCTTGATCCGCACCCGGACGACGTCGAAGCGGATCGGCAGCAGCGGGCGGAGCTTCGCGAGGATCTCCTGGATCTGCACGTCGGCAGGACGGAACGGGTCGACGTGGACCTTCGCCTCCACCATCGCCGCCTCGATCCGGGCCGGCGGGTGGGGGGCCCCGGTTTGGGGGTTCATCGCGTTCCGGGCGATCGTCGCGACGATCTGCCGGTGCTTCTCCTGGGCCAACTGGTGGCGCTGCTCGGTCGTGACCTGCACCTCGCCCTTGAGGATGATCTGGCGAGCGATCTCGGCGAGGTCGCGGGTGTGGAACGTCTTTTCCAGGTGCTCGTCGGAGATCCGGTCGCCCTTCTTGGCGTCCTTGAAGACCTGGTCGAGGGCGAGCTTGTCGCGTAGGTCAACCGACTTTCCGTCCTTGATATCCTGGACCGCCTTCGGGTCGACGAGGACCTCGAACCGGGAGCCCGCGTGCTCCCAACGGGCCACGACCGCGTCTTCGACCGTCACCATGGGAGGACTCTCTCCCCGCCCACCATCGCCGACTAGCTGCGGCTCTTGGCCGGGGGCGCCGGGGGAAGTCGGGCCAGATACTTCTGGATTTCCTCGGGGAGGAGGCGGTGCCAGCCCTTTCCGCGCTGCAAGATGCACACCTCGACGGTCGCGAGCGTGGCCCCGTCGTCGAGGGACTGTCGAAGACCCTCGAGCGCCAGCAGGGTCGCCGCGTCGGCGTCGATGTTGGGCTTGTACTTCTGTTCGAACAGCTCCATGACGGGCCCCTTGTTCCCGCCGGTGGAGGTCGCCTTGAAGCTGGTCAGCGACCCGGAAGGTTCGGTCTCGAACAGGTGCACGCCGGACTCATCATAGCCTCCGACCAATAGCGCGGTGCCGAACGGTCGGACGCCGCCGAACTGGGTGTACTGCTGCTTGTAGTCGCAGATCCGCCGGACCAGGAGCTCGACCGAGATCCCATCGGCGTAGGTGACGCGGTTGATCTGGCCGGTGAGTCGGGCGTAGTCGACGAGGACCCGCGCGTCGGCCACTAGGCCGGCGGTGGCGCACCCGATGTGCTCGTCGATCTGGTGGATCTTCTCCAGGCTCGCCGGTTCGGCGAGCTTGGGGTTCGGGATGCGCCGGTCGGCGACCAGGACGACGCCGTCCTCGAAGACCACTCCGGCCGTCGTGGCGCCCCGGCGGACCGCCTCGCGCGCGTACTCGACCTGGAAGAGCCGGCCGTCGGGCGAGAAGACGGTGATCGCCCGGTCGTAGGCCATCTGGCCCGGTTGCATCTCCATGAAATGACCTCGAGTTCGCGGGGGGCACCTGGGAGGGCCTTATAACGCTCCCGCGGGCGGTTTCGCTCGGGTAGCCCGGTTACGCGAGTTCCCCGGCGGCGACGACGCCCGGGGCGAAGCGTAAAGACCCGCGGACGAGGTTGAGCGGCATGGGCGACCCCGAGCGTTCCGGTGCGAAGCCTCCCGGCGCCCGGCGCCTGGCGTCCGCGACCTCCGCCTACCTGCGCAGCGCCTCCGAGCAACCGATCGAGTGGTTCCCCTGGGGCTCGGAGCCGTTCGAGCTCGCCGAGCGGACCCAGCGACCGGTCCTTCTCGACATCGGGGCGGCGTGGTGCCACTGGTGCCACGTGATGGACGAGGGCACGTACGCCGATGCCGAGGTCGCGCGTCTGCTTCGGGAGCACTTCATCGCCGTGAAGGTCGACCGGGACGAGCACCCGGAGGTCGACCGGAGATACCAGCGTCAGGTCGGGGTCCTCACCGGAGAAGGCGGATGGCCGCTCACGGCATTCCTCACCCCGAAAGGGGAGGTGTTCCTCGGGGGGACGTACTTTCCTCCGGAGGACGGGCAGGGGCGGCCCGGATTCCGCCGGGTCCTTCAGGAGGTCGCCCGCCTATGGACGCAGGAACCGGAAAAGATCCGGGGGAACCTGGGTGCGATCCAAGAAGCGCTCCATCGGATCCGGGACCAGGAGAACCCCGCCGCGGTCTCCCGCTCCTCCTTCCTGCAGCAGGTCCGTTCCCGCATCTGGCAGAGCTACGACCCGGTCCACGCGGGATTCGGGCACGCCCCGAAATTTCCCCATCCGACCGCCGTCTCGCTCCTGTTCTACGAGGCGTTCGCCTCGGAGACGCCGGAGCCGGCATCGCGGGCGCTGGAGACCCTTCGTCGGATGGCGGACGGCGGGATGTACGACCACGTGGGCGGGGGGTTCCACCGCTACTCGGTCGACGAGGGCTGGCACATCCCCCATTTCGAGAAGATGGCGATCGACAACGCCGCGCTGCTCTCGGCGTATGGGGAAGGGGCACGATGGTCGCCGGATCCTGGGCTGATCGACACGGCCCGAGGGATCGTGGCGTGGTCGACCGGAACGCTCGGTGACCCGCACGGTGGGTTCGCGGCGAGTCAGGACGCCGACAACGCGCCGGGGGACGACGGCAGCTATTTCACCTGGAGCCGGGCCGAGCTCAAGCAGGTCCTGGAGGGGCCGGAGCTTTCGGTCGCGGTCCGCTACTTCGGGGTGGGCAGCGAGGGCCGGATGCCTCACGACCCGGATCGGAACGTGTTGTTCCGGCTGATGAGCCCCGCCGAGGCCGGCAAGCCCTCGGGCCTTTCGGAACCGGCCGCGAAAGCAGCCGTGGAACGGGTCGTGGCGAAGCTGCGGGCGGCCCGCTCCCGGCGCTCGGCGCCGGTCGTGGACCGGGCGCTCTACGCCGCTCTCAACGGGGCCTACATCCGCGCGCTCGCCCAGAGCTCGCCCGTCCTCCAGGATCCCGGGGCGCTCTCGACCGCGCGCCGGGCGGCCGACCGGTTCCTCCGTCAGGCGTTCGTTCCGGGTCGCGGGGTCGCCCATCGCCTCGAAGGCGAGGGGGCGAGCGGCTTCGGCCTGTTGGAGGACCAGGCGGAGTTCGCTCTGGGGTTGGTGGAGCTGGCTGGGATGACCCTCGACCGCGGGTACTTCGATTCGGCGCGTTCCCTGTTGGAGACGATCGAGGCGGAGTTCCGGGCCCCGAACGGGCTGCTTCGGGACATCGCACCGCGCCTGTACGACGGCCCCGTCGTCGGTTCTTTGGCCGAGGCCTCCTACCCGGTCGAGGACAACCCGCACCTGTCCGCCAATGCGGCAGCCGCCCTGGCGATGATCCGGTTCTCCTCCCTGAGCGGTCACGAAGAGTGGAGGGTCAAGGCGGAGGCGATCGTCGAGGCCATGCAGGGGCGGGTCGCGAGCGCGGGCCTGTTCGCGGCCGGGGCCGCGCTCGGGGCGGGGACCCTCGGCGCACCGCCGGCCCGCGTGGTGATCGAGGGAGAAGGGGCCGAGGCCGATGCCCTCGAGCGGGCTGCGCGGGGGAGCTGGCACCCGGACCTGTGGGTATTCCGGGGCGTCCCGCCCGAGCCGTTCTCCCTCCCCGAGGAACTCGGTGCGGGGTCGGGCGGCCCCCCCCGGGCCCGAGCTCTGGTCTGCTTTGGAACCCGCTGCTTGGCACCGGTTACGGTCGCGGCCGAGCTCCCGAAGAAGATTCGCTCGGCCGGTCGGGGCGGATCGTCGTAGCCACCGGACCCACGTCGGTCCCGTCCAGCAGGTACGCCCGCGGGGAACCTCGCGAGAGAAATCGGCGCACCAGGAACGTGCGACCGCGCGAGGGCCGGAGCCGGTTGAGCGCTTCGTTCGCGCAGAGCGGATGGAACGCCGGCAGGACGATCAACTCGCGGGCGGCGAGTTCGGCGTGCCGGCGGCGGCGTTTCGTCGGCCGCACGGGGAATTCTGGGAACTCGACCCGGACCCAGCAGCGTTGCTTGCCGATCGCCTCGTCGGGCGTCGGTGCAAATCGATAGGCCGGATGGAGGTGACCGCAGACGATGGTGCCCGCTCTCAGCACGGCGTCCGACGGCCAGCCGTGTCCGTGAAAGATCCCCACCCCGTGTCGTACCACTCCGGTCGCCGGGTGCACGACGACCTCGCGGGGGAGATGCCGGGCAAGTCCGACGTCGTGGTTGCCGGGCACGAGTTCCACGGTGAACCCCTCGGCGAGCAGGGTCGAGAAGAAGTCGAACACGACCGGCCGAAGAGGCGCTGGGACGCCGACGATCGGATGCTTGGCGTCGCCGGCCACGAGGAACCCCTTCGCCGAACGGGCGCGGGCGAGCTCCACCAGGGACCAGCTCATCGACGCCGCGGAGCTGAGGTGGGGGCCGGGTCGCGAGCCTTCGATGCCCAGGTGGAGGTCGGCGAGCACGAGCGTTCCGCCCTGCTCGCGTCCCGCGGGGAGCAGCTCCAGGACGGGCCAATCCGGGACCGGTCGGATCGACGCACGCGCCACGGGGTGCGAGCCCCTCGAGACGATTGAGGGTTTGCGCCCCGAGACCGGTGCGTCGCCCTCCGAGAGAGGACGACCCCTTCTTTTATATAGAAGTCATCTGGGTAAACCTCGTAGGGAGGCGACCGGCGTGGCGGGACAGGCACGGGAGGATTCGATCGACCGGATCCAGTCCCTTCTGGAGAGCGCGGGATTCTACGTCTCCGACGCGCACAGCCTTCGACCGTCGAGCTTCGACCTCCTCGCCCGGCGGGATTCCTTCCTGCTCATCGTCAAGGTACTGAAGAACATCGATGCCCTCGACCCGGAGGAGGCCGGACGCCTTCGGGAGCTGGCCGAGCTGTTCCCGGCGGTGCCGATCCTGATCGGCCAGACCTCGGGCGCGATGGAGCTCGAGTCCGGCGTGGTCTACAACCGATACGGGATCCCGATCATCGTCGAAGAGAGCCTGCGGGACTACCTATCGAAGGGGATCCCCCCGTTCCTCGTCTCGAGCCCGGGGGGCATTTTTGCTCGCGTCGACGGGGTCCGGCTGCGGAGGCTCAGGGAGGACCGACAGATCTCCCTCGGCACCCTCGCGTCGGTCGCCGGGGTGTCGCGGCGTACGATCCAGCTGTACGAGGACGGCTCCGGGGCGGAGGTGACGGTCATCGAACGGATCGAGCGGTTTCTCGGGGAGCCGGTGGCCGTTCCCATCGAGCTGTTCCGCGCGCCCGGGCGCCCCCGCGACTCCGAGGAGGATGGCCCGGGCGACGAGGAGGGATCGGCGAAGCGAACCGGAACGGATGCCGGCTCCTCGCCGGACCGGCCGGCCCGTCGAGGTCGTCGACCGGCCTCCACCGGCGACCCGCTACGCGATGGGGTCTTCCGACAGCTCGATGGCATGGGCTGGGAGGTCGTCGTGACGGTGCGTGCCCCCTTCGATGCGTTCACCCGCGGCACTCCGCGCACCGAGCAGGAGATCCTCCTGACCTCGGTCGGAAGCTTCCGCAATGCGCAACACCGGGCGGAGATCCTCCAACAGCTCGCGAAGGTCGCCGAAGGGCACGCGCTGTTCGTGGTCCGCGAGGCGCTCTCCCGGACGTCGATCGACGGCCTGCCGATCGTCACCATGCCCGAGCTCAAGCGCCACCGCGACCGCGACGAGCTCCTCGACACGATTACCGAGCGCGAGGGCTCGTGATCCGCCGGGAGCTCCCCGGCTCGCCGCGCTTCCTGTTGGTCGGCGTCGTCCGGGGTCTTCCCTCGGAAGTGCCTCCCCTCGTGGGCGCGCTGAACGCATTCGCCCCGGAGCGCGTGGGCGTCGGACTCTCTTCGGACGAGGCGCGTGGTCTCGAGGACCATTTCGGCGCGACCGAGACGGAACCGATCGTCCCGCTCGCACCGACCGAGGAGGCGGAGATCCGGGGTCTGAGCCGGTTCGGGGAGGTCCAGGTGCCGCATCCGGGATTCCTCGGCGCCCTCGACTGGGGCCGGGTAAACCAGGTGCCCGTGGAACCGCTCGACACCTCGGACGAGGGCTACGCGACGATGTTCACCGACCACATCAGCTACCTCGAGCTGGTCCGCCGCACGCTGCGCGAACGCCGTCTGACGAAGAACCCGCCCGCGGCGGCCAACGGCGACGAGTACGTGATGACCTGGGAGCGGACCGTCGGGGGCGGCCGGGAATCGGAACGCTTCGCCCTCGCCCGCGACGGAGCGCTGGCCTCGGCCGCCTTGCGGCTCGGGGTCGGTCGACGCACCGTGGCGATCGTCGTCGACCGGGAGCGGTTCGAGCGCGTGAGCACGCTGATGGCGGCGCCGCGACCTACGTGAGCGATGGTCCCGACCCTCGATCGTCCCATCCCTACACGAAAGCTATGAACTTCGCCGCCGACCGGAGCCGGAGGGCGGCTCAATGAATATGGCCGTCCGCTTGGCCCCCCCGATGCCGAAGGTCCGGGCGGGCGGGGCGCTCGCCGTGATGGATGTCGGGTCGAACACGGCCCGTCTGGTGGTCTTCGAAACGACGCCGGAAGGGGGCTTCCGCTCGACGTTCGAAACGAAAGAGGTCCCACGCCTCGGAAAGTCCGTGGCGGCCGATGGCTCGCTCTCCGCCTCCGCGCGGGCCCGTGGCGTCGCGGCGATCCGGCGATTCGCCCGTCAGCTGGACGCCGCCGGCCGTCCCCCGACGGTGGCGGTCGCCACCAGCGCCGTGCGCGATGCGCCGAACGGGAAGGCGTTCCTCTCAGAAGTCCGGCGGGAGACCGGGATCGAGGTGCGACTGCTGACCGGCGAGGAGGAAGGCCGGTTCGCCTACCTCGGCGTAGGCGCCTCCTTCGAGCTGGCCGACGACCTCGTCGTCGACCTCGGCGGCGGCTCGCTGCAGGCGGCGTCGACCCGCTCGGGCCGCCCCGAAGGGATCGTGAGCCTTCCGCTCGGAGCGCTGCGTCTCACCCAGAGATTCCTACGCCACGACCCTCCGAAGCCCCGGGAGCTCGACGCGCTGCGCGGGCACGTGCGGGAGCACCTGAGGCTCCTCCCCCCCGAGAGCGGGGCCGTGCCGCGCCGCCTGTTCGGCGTCGGAGGGACGATCCGATGCCTCGCCCGGGTCTCGATCGAGCTCGACCGGTATCCGCTCCCGCAGGTCCACGGCTACACGCTGACGCGCTCGGAGCTTGCCCGGATCCTTCACCGGATCGGGCCGATGGAGCCGGACCGACGTCGGCAGGTGCCGGGGATCACGGGGACCCGCGCCGATGTGATCGTCGCCGGCCTGGTGGTCGTGGACGAGCTCCTCCGAAAGGTCCCGGACGAGTCGATGACCGTCTGCGGGACCGGCATCCGCGAGGGGATCGTCGTCGACCGGATCGGGGCCGAGGTGCCCGCATCGGCCGAGAAGCTCGCCTTCCGCTCCGTCACCGCGGCCTCCCGCTCCTTCGGCTTCTCCCTCGCCCACGGTCGGGAGGTCGAGCGCGTGGCCCTCACGCTGTTCGACCTGTTGCAGCCCCGCTACGAATGGGGCAAGGACGTGCGGCGCTCGCTGCGCGTCGGCGCCTGGATGCACGACGTCGGAACCGTGGTGGAGATCTGGCGGCACCCCCGGCATTCCGCCTACCTGCTCCGCTACGCGTCGATCCTCGGTCTGACCCATCGCGAGACCGCCCTCGCCGCGCTCGCCGTCGCCCAGCACCACGGGGACCCGCTCACCGCCGCCTCGAAGAAGGAATGGCGCTCCATCTTATCCCGCGAGGACCTTTCGGTCGCCGAGGAGCTGGGCGCGATCCTGTTCTTCGCCGAGACGTTGGATGGGGCGCAGGTCCACCTCGCGCTCGCCCGCGGCTCCGACCGGCTTCGGATCACCCCGATCGGGGGACCCGGCTCGGAGGCCTCGGAACGCGCCATCGAACGGCTGACGAGGGCGATGGAGCGCGCCTTCGACCTCGAGGTGGTCGTCTACGGCCGGAACTGACCCCCCCGCGCGGCCCGGGCCCCGCTCCGGCCAACCCGGACGCCTGTTGGTGTTCGAGGGACTGGACGGGAGCGGCAAGTCGACGCAGGCCCGACTGCTCGTCAAGTGGCTCCAGGCGAAGGGATACCGGGTCTTCTTCACCGAGTGGAACTCGTCCGAGCTGGTCTCCAACACGATCCGCCGCGGGAAGAAGCGCGGCCTTCTCACCCCCACCACGTTCTCGTTGTTGCATGCCACCGACTTCGCGGACCGTTTCGACCGGCACATCCTCCCCCCGCTCCGGGCCGGGTACATCGTCGTCGCCGACCGGTACGTCTATACCGCCTTCGTCCGGGACGCCGCCCGCGGATGCGACCCGGCGTGGGTGCGGAACATGTACTCCTTCGCGCCGGTGCCCGACCGGACGTTCTACTTCCAGGTCCCGGTCTCGACCTCGCTGAAGCGAAAGGTCGCTTCCCGTCAGAAGATCTCCTACTACGAGGCCGGGATGGACCTCGGACTGTCGGACGACGTCCACGCGAGCTACGAGCGTTTCCAGTCCCGCCTGAAGCGCGAGTACGACCACCTCGCGACGACCGACGGGTTCATCGTGATCGACGCCGACCGGCCGGTCGAGACGGTCCTCGCCCAGGTTCGCAAGGGGGTGAGGCCGCTGTTGTCGAACTTCCCGAAGACCGCGACGCTGACCCATGCATAGGACGTATGGGACCCCGCTTCCCGGGATGACCAAGGAGCACCTGCGGGGCCGGCTGATCGTCGTCGAGGGCGCGGACGGCTCCGGACGCACCACCGAGGTCGAGCTGCTCCGGGACTGGCTCGAGATCCAGGGGCATCCGGTCGTCGACACGGGCCTGCGACGCTCCACCCTCGTCGGGGAGCAGATCGACCAGGCGAAGCAGGGGCACACCCTCGGCTGGACGACGATGGCGCTGTTCTACGCGGCGGACTTCGCCGACCAATTGGAGAACAAGATCCTCCCCTCGCTCGCCGCCGGCAGCACGGTGCTCGCCGACCGCTACATCTACACCCTGATGGCCCGCGCCGTCGTCCGCGGGGCGTCCCGGGAGTGGGCCCGCGAGCTCTACGGCTTCGCCCTCGTGCCGGACCTGACGATCTTTCTCGATGCGCGCCCGGACATCCTGCTCCACCGGGCGATCGCCAAGTACGGGAGCCTCGACTACTGGGAGAGCGGGATGGACCTTTGCCTGTCTCGCGACCGGTTCGAGAGCTTCTTCACCTACCAGGGGCTCCTGAAGACCGAGTTCGACTGGATGGGGAAGGAGCACCGATTCCGGCGAGTCGACGCGAACCGGACCCCGGAGCTCGTCCACCGGGAGGTCCGTGCGCTCGTGGCGCCGCTCTACGGCCTGTCGGCCAAGATCAACGCGCCGGCATAGGCCCACCGCGCTCAGGCCCGGAGCCGCGCGAGGCTCCGGCGGTCGAGCATCCAATCGACCAGCCCACCACCGGGCGTCACCGCGCGGCCGAACCGCAGGTGCACCGCTCCGGCGCGACCGAGTCGCACCAGCGAGATCTCGTCGCCGGTCAGGGCGTAGCCGACGAGCTCCCCCAGCGTGGGCTCGTGCCCCACGATCATCGGGAACCGACCCCGGGCCACCTCCTCGGCGGCCTTGGAAAGGATGGGTGCGGCGGGCGAGTCGGGCGCCAGCTCCTCCCAGAGCTCCACGGCGGGGCGTACGCCGAGCGCGCGGCGGGCGATCTCGGCCGTGCGAACGGCCCGTGTCGCGGGGCTCGACACGACGTGCGTGATCCCCGGGGCAAGGCGTCGGATGCCGCGGGCTGCCTTCTCCGTCTCGACGACCCCGGAGGTGGAGAGGGGCCGCTCCGTGTCGTCGACCCACCGGCGCGGGTCGCGTTCGGCGGCCGGGCCGTGGCGGAAGAGGACGAGCTCGCTCATCGGGGGACGGGGAGGCCTTAGGCTTCCTTCTTGAGGATCTCTTCGAGGACGCGACGCGAATTGCGCCGGAACTCCTCGAGGCTGCCCTCGTTGTTCAACATCCCGTCGGCGAGGGCGAAGGCACTTCCGATGCCCCACTTGAGCTCGCGCCGGTCCCGGTCGAAGAACTCCTGGAGGCTGACCCCGTCGTCGCCCCGGTTGCGGCGTTCCATCCGGTCGTAGCGGGCCTCGGGCGAGGAGAAGATGCCGAGGACGAACAGGTCCCCGAAGTTGTGGCGGAAGACGGTGACCTCGGTGTCCGACCGGCACCCGTCCACGAGCATCTTCGTCTCGATGAGCTTCGGGACGGCCCGCTGGGCCCACACCCCCGGGCCGTGCTTCTCGCGTTCCTCGTTGGCGACGCGTCCGACGTTCGCGTTCGTGAGCGGCAGGCCCCGCCGGCGCGTCTCGTCGCGGACGAGGTCACCCATCTTGAGCGTGGCGAGTCCCATCTGGCGCGCCACCTCGACCAACTCGTCCTTGCCGGAGCCCGGCATGCCGACGGTGACGATCAGTTTCATGCCGGGCCGGACCCACCGAGGGTAGGTGCGTTCGGCGGAGGCGGGGGAGGCAGGTTGGCGGTCAGCTGGCCTTCCGTGGCCATCTGGAGCCGGTCGGCGCGTTCCCGGTACGCCCTCGCCTCCTGTTCCTCGAGCTTGGACAGCTCGAGGTAGTGGTCGGCCCGGACCTTGAGCTCCGCGCTCTTCTGGGTCTTGCGGGCCGCGCTGAACTCGTATCCGTGCGACTTGTGCTGGAGGTTGACGATCTTCTGCTGAAGCTTGCGGATCCGGTACTGCAGGTTCGTCACGTCCGACCCGACCTGGATCCCGTGGGTCCGGTTCGTCGAGGCGGTGATGTCCCGGTTGTACTGGGCGATCTCCTGCTCGATCTCGGGAATCCGGCCCAGCGTGTTCTGGGACTTCTCCCGAAGGATGGTGGCGTGGTGGCGGAGCTTCTCCATCCGGACCTGGAGACGCGACGCCCGCTGCTGGTTGCGAGTGCTCAGGCGGTCGTGCTTGGCCGCGATCTCGCGGAGCTTGGTGATGTCGGCGTACCCCTGGCCCCGCCAGCGGGACTCGCGGTGGGCGAGGGGGGAGCCCATCGACATCGGCGGTTGGGAAGGTGGTTCACCGCCCGCCGGCATATCGTCACCCATTGAGAGGAGGTTCGCCATATATCGATTCCCTCGCGGGTGTCCTGAGCGGGCGGCTGGGGGCCGACCCGAAAGCGCTCTCAGTGCACCGCCGGTCTCGGCAGGGAGAGGCGGGGGCGGAGCCGGTCGGCCAATCCCTCGATCGCCACGCGCTCCTGGCTCTTCGAGTCCCGTTCACGCACGGTCACCGTCCCGGCCATCGGGCCGGCGGTGAGGGTGTCGCCGTCCACGGTCACGCAGTACGGAGTTCCGGCCTCGTCCATCCGGGCGTAGCGCTTGCCGATCGAGCCTCCCTCGTCGTAGACCGCGCGGATCCCCGCCGACTGGAGCTCTCGGGCGACCCGCCGCGCCGTCGGGCCGTGCTCCTTCCAGAGCAGCGGGAAGATGCCGACACTGGCCGGGGCGAGGTAGGCCGGGATCCTCCAGAGCGTGCGGTCCCCGTCGGTGTGGAGCCCGGCGTCAGCGAGGGCCCAGAGGCTCCGGTCGACCCCGAGCGTGACCTCGAGGACGTGGGGCAGCAGCGTCCGGCCGTCCTTCGACACGGAGAGGTCTCGGCCGGCACCCGCCCCGTGCCGGGTCAGGTCGTAGTCCCCCCGATAGTGGACCGCTCCGATCTCCTTGAACCCGCCCAGGCTCTCCAGGTGGACCTCCACGTCGAACTGGATCCGATTGTAGAAGGCGCGCTCCTTCTCCGACTTCTCGAACAGGCGGATCCGCTCACCGGGGACGCCGAGGACATCGCGGAAGAACCGGAACATGTGGACGAGGTGATAGACGTAGAACTCCGGCAGGCCTCCCGAGACCACCAGCTCGGTCGCCGAGGTCCACTGCGGGCTCTCCTCCCCGTGGGCGCGGCGGTCGGCGCGAAGGACCGGGAGCCGTTCGTCGGCCACCGTGGGGAACGAAATGGGGAACCCCGCGGGGTCGAAGAAGATCTGGAGCTCGGCCTGGGTGAACGCCCGCATCCGGAACAGCACCTGTCGGGGAGCGATCTCGTTCCGGTAGACCTTCCCGATGATCGCGATCCCGAGGGGGAGCGCCTTCCGGCCGACGTCCCACATGCGAGGGAACGCCAGGAAGCTCGACTGCGCCGTCTCCGGCCTCAGGTAGACCTTCTCCTTCCCCGTGACCCCGAACTCGACGCCGAACATCATGTTGAACGGCCTCGGCACCGAGAGCTTCGGTTGCCCGCATGACGGGCATTTCACTCCGTGGGCTTTGACCAGCTCGGCGATCTGCGTCGGGTCGAGCCCGTCGACGCCCTCGGGCCGGAACTTCTCGAGCACGGTGTCCGCCCGGAAGGCGGCGTGGCAGTTCTCGCACCTCATCTCCGGGTCGGTGAAGTTCTCCAGGTGGCCGGAGGCACGAACCACCGCCTCCGGGAGCATCTCGGCCGCGTCGATGAGATGGTAGTCGTCGGAGAGGCCGAGGAAGTAGGCACACCAGGCGTCCTCGACGCGGCGCTTGAGCGAGGTGCCGAGCGGGCCGTAATCGTAGAGCCCCGCGGCCCCCCCGTAGAGCTCGGAGCTCGGCCACAGGTAGCCGCGCCGGCGCAGGAGGGCGAACAGCTCCTCGGCCTTCATCGCGAGCGCCCTCTCAAGGGTCCCTCGGTCCGGGCCGGACGATAAGGTGTTCGGTGGCGCGGGTCGCGAGCTGGTACTCCGGCTGCTCGGGCGGCAGCCGGAACACGAGGGGGCGGCCGGGTCCGCCGGCCTGCACGCGCGCCCAACGGGGGCGGCCGAGGAACCGCCATGGTTCGATGTACGCCGCCCGAACCAGGAAACCCGGGGGCACCGGGCGTCGGGCCAGGCGGGCGGTCACGTAGGCGAACTCCACCTCGCGGAGCATCGACGGGGCGTGGAACATCGCGTTGTCGGTGCCGAGCATCGTCGGGACGCCCACCTTCGCGAAGGTGGCGAGGTCCGGGCGCCGGCCGAAGAGAGCGTTCGACCTGGGGCAGACGGCGACGGTCGAACCGGCCTCGACGACGGCTTCCAGGTCGTCGCGGGTCGCGAAGGTGAGGTGGACGAGCAGGTCGGGGCGGGGTTTGAGGTAGGAGTCCGGGGACTCTCGACGGACCTCGCTCGCGTGCAGTCCGTAGTATTTCCCCCTCCGACGGCACGCCGAGGCGAGGAGGCTACGGACCCGTTCGGGTTCCTCCAGGGCGGAGCTGATCCCGACCCCGTCGGCGACGTCGAGCAGCCGCTCGACCTCCGTTCGGTCGACCGGGCGCCGGAGCGGACGGCCGAAGATCACGGTCCGGACCCCGGTCCCTCGGGAGGCGGCCCGCAGGAGCCGCGTGCCCTCCAGGCCCTCCTCGCGGAAGTCGAGCGTCGCGGCGACGCCCTCGGCCCTCATTCGGCCGAGGGCCGCCCGCATCGCCCGTCGCTTGGGGCCCGGAGGGGTATCGGCGAGGAGACGGAACTTGTAGCCGTCGGGGGCCCGGACGATCTCCTCGATCGGGGCGTGCGGCGGCTCCCGATCCGACACCGCGTCGCCGAGGTGGGTATGCCCGTTCACCGGCGCGGGTACGACGATCCCTCGGATACGACGCACCCGGCCCCTCGTGGAGTCGGTGCCGAGGGTCCCGACCTCGGTGACCGCCCCTCGCTGGAACCGGACGTACCCCGGTCTCGCCCCGTCGACGTCCACGATCGCCCCCTCCACGATCCACGACACGACATCGCCGAGCACCGCGACGGATTATGTAAGAGCCCCACCCCGCCGAGGAACCCGGCAACCCATATGCCCCCCCGCGGGTGAACCGGTCGTGGGCGATCGACCTCCCGCGGACCCAGCGAGCGGCCGTCGGCTCGACCTCGCCGTGGTCGGCCACATCAACCTCGACCATTTCCTGGACGTCGGCGAACTTCCCGAGCGCGACCGCACGGTGCCGATCACCGCACAGCGGACCGAGCTCGGGGGCACGGCCACCAACATCGCACGGGTGGCGGCCCATTGGGGAGTCGCCGTGGGCCTCGTCAGCCGCATCGGGGAGGACTTTCCGGCGGGCTTCGAACGGCGGCTGCTGGAGGAGCGGGTCGACCTGTCGGGGGTCGAGCGGGTGCGCGGCGCGGTGTGTTCCGCGTGCTACATCGTCGAGGACGGCAACGGCGCGCAAATGACATTCATCGACCAGGGTCCGATGCGCGACGCACGTCGTGCCGCGCTCCCGAGCACGCTGTGGGCGAATGTCGATTGGGTGCATCTCGGAACCGGGGATCCAGAGTATCTCGAGCGCATCGCCACCGCGGCCCGCTCGGGCGGGGCCCACCTGGCCGCCGACCCCGCCCAGGAGATCCATTACCGATGGGACCGCGCGCGCCTCCTCAAGATGCTCGGGAAGGCGGAGATCTTCTTCGGGAACCGGTCCGAGGTCGACCGGGCCCTCGAGCTGCTGAAGCTTCCCGATCGCCGTGCGCTCCTGAAGGTCGTCCCGATGGTGGTGGAGACCCGCGGGGCGAAGGGGGCCATCGCCCATACCCGCGCGGGCACCGTGAGCGTGGCCGCCCGGACCCCCCGGCGTTTGCGGCAGGTCACCGGGGCGGGCGATGCCTTCCGGGGCGGGTTCTATGCCGGATGGTTCGCCGGTCAGACGCTGCGGGGCTGCCTCGTGGCCGGTACCCGGGCGGCCAGCGCGTGGATGCAGGGGGACCACGCCGTGCCGGCCGGGCGGGGGTCGGATCGATGAAGATGCGCCCGTTCGGACGGCTGCTCGCGGCGGAGACCGCTCGGGAGAGGCTGCTGCGTGCGGTCCGGCCGGTCCGAAGGACCGAGGAGGTTCCCCTGGTGGAGTCCGTCGGCCGAGTGGCCGCCCTCTCCTACTCCGCGCCGTCGCCCGTCCCTGCCTTCGCTCGGGCCACTTGGGACGGCTATGCGCTGCGCTCGAGCAGCACCCGGGCAGCACGGTCGAAGACGCCGGTTCGTCTGCGGCTCGTCGGCGAAGTTCACGCGGAGGACGCCCTCGGCCGGTCGGTGGCCGCCGAGGAAGCGGTCGCCATCGCGACCGGCGGCGCGATGCCGGCCGGGACGGACTCGGTGATCATCTTCGAGGAGGTCAGGACCGTGGGGGGCGAACTGCTCGTCCCGCGGCCGGTGCGGGTCGGGGAACATGTGGCCGAGCCCGGGGACGATTTCGAGAAGGGAGACCGGCTCGTCGGGGCGGGCGAGGAGCTCACCCCGGCCGCGCTCGGCGCCCTCGCGGCCACGGGCCGGACCGAGGTCGACGTCTTCGCGCGACCCGTGGTCAGCGTGATCCCAAACGGGAACGAGCTCGTCGCCCCCGGCGGGCGGCTCGGACCGGGCCAGATCCACGAAACGAACAACGTCACGTTGGGGGCGCTCGTCGCGGCCGCCGGGGGGATCCCCCGGCTCGTCCCGCCGGTGATCGACGATCCCGACGCCATCGAACGCGCCATCCGCGCCGCCATCCCCGAGAGCGATCTCGTGCTCGTCACCGGCGGCAGCTCGGTGGGCGACCACGACTATCTCCCGGCCATCTTCCCCCGGATCGGGCGACTCCTGTTCCACGGGATCGCGGTGCGTCCCGGAAAGCCGACGCTCGCGGCGGCCGCGGGTCCAAAGTTGGTCATCGGGATGCCGGGCCACCCCACCTCCTGCCTTTCGAACGGCTTCTGGCTGCTCCTTCCGGTCCTCCGCCGTCTCGGCCATCGATCCGGTCCGGGGTGGGTGGACATGACGCTCCGTATGGCCGAGCCGTACCGCGTCCCCACGGCCGGGCTCTCTACGGTGGTTCCCCTGCACATCGAGGGCGGATCCGGGACCCCGACGTTCCGCGACTCATCCGCGATCACCTCCCTCAGCGCCGCGAACGGCTTCGTCTTCCTCCCCCCCGGGAGGAGCCAGCTCCGCCGGGGCGAGCGCGTCCTCGCGCACCTGCTCCCCTTCCCTATCTCGGCGCCGGCGAATCCTTGAGCCGGTCGGCGCCGGACTCCAAAGGCTATTGTCTCGGGCGGGTCATCCCCCGGCCGTGAAGGACCGCTACGGCCGGGAGGTCTCCGACCTCCGGATCTCCTTGACCCAACGGTGCAACCTCACCTGCGTGTTCTGCCACATGGAGGGCCAACCCGCCTCACGCGAGGAGCTCACCCCCGCGGAGATCGAGACGCTCGTACGCGCTTCGGTCGAGGTGGGGGTGGACCGGGTCAAGCTCACCGGGGGCGAACCCACCCTCCGCACCGACCTCGTCGAGATCGTCCGACGCATCCGCCCGCTCGTCCGGGAGGTCTCGATGACGACGAACGGGCTGCTGCTCGAGCGGCTCGCCCTGCCGTTGCGCGAGGCGGGGCTCGCCCGGGTGAACGTCAGCCTTCCAAGCCTCGACCGGGCGGTCTACCAACGTCTGACGGGGGTGGACGGCGTCGATCGGGTCATCCGGGGCGTGCACGCCGCACGCGACGCCGGGTTGGCGCCGATCAAGCTCAACGTGGTCGCCCTGTCGGGCACCAGTGCCGAACCGGATTCCGTAGAGCCCCTCGTGACGTTCGCCCAGGAGACCGGGGCGATCGTGCAGGTCATCGAGTTCGAGAACGTGAAAGGGCGCGTGGACCCGAGGGTCTACCGAGCGCTGCATTCGGAGCTCGGCCGCTTGAGCGAGGAGGCGGCCTCCCGGGCCTTTCGGACGGAGCACAACCGGCTGCACGACCGTCCCCGCTACACGTTCGAGCGCGCCGGAAAGCCGATCACTCTCGAGGTGGTCCAGCCCGTCGAGAACCCGGCCTTCTGCATGGCGTGCCACCGACTTCGCATCACCAGCGACGGTCGGCTCAAGGGATGCCTGATGACGAACTCGGGCCTTGTCGACGTGCGTGGCCTACTCCGCGACGGGGCTCCGTTCGAGGAACTCGTCAAAGCCTTCCGGACCGCGGTCCGGCTCCGCGCCCCGTTCTTCCAGGGCCCGGAGACGAGCCGACCGACCCCAGCCGGGCCCGACGATGTGCCGGAGTTCGGCGCCACCCTCCCGGTCGTGGGCGCCCGGGCCGGCAATAGTTAAGCCCGGCTCGGCCTCCGAGCGCCGTGACCCGTCGCTCGCTGCGGATCGCGATCGTCGCCATCGAGGGGACGAACAATGATTCGGAGTTGTTCGTCGCCCTTCGGACGCTCGGCGCCCGCCCGGAGGTCGTCCACCTCAAGCAGCTCGAGGGCCGAGATGTCGAGCCGAAGGCGCGTCGCCGCGTGATGGACTACCAGATCCTCCTGTTCCCGGGGGGTTTCTCCGGGGGGGACTACGTCCGCGCCGGGGCGATCCTCGCCGCGAGGACCCGCGCGGCCATCGGGCCCGAGCTCGAGGAGTTCGTCCGCTCCGGGCGACTCGTGGGCGGGATCTGCAACGGGTTTCAGGTCCTGACGGAGTTGGGCCTCCTTCCCGGGCGCCCGGGGGGCCGCCTGGGTCCACCGGAGGCCGCGCTCATGACGAACGACTCCGGGCGCTACGAGTGCCGTCCGACGTTCCTCGCCTGGCAGGGCGGATCGTTCCCGCCGATGAAGGACCGACCGCTCGGGGAACGCTACCTCTTCCCGAGCGGCCACGGTGAGGGGAAACTCGTTCTCGCGGGCGAGCCCGGGGTCCGTCGGAAGGAGCTCGAGGCAAACGGCCAGGTGCTCTTCCGATGGGTGGCGCCGGACGGGAGCGAGGCGAGCTACCCGTGGAACCCGAACGGCTCGGAAGGGAACCTCGCCGGGATCACGAATCCCGAGGGGAACGTCTTCGGCCTGATGCCCCATCCCGAGCGCGGATTCTTCCGCGCCCAGGCACCGGACTGGACCCGCGGGGGTTCCGCCGAAGGGTTCGGCGACGGCCACCGATTCCTCGACGGACTGCTCCGGTACGCCGAACGTCGGAACTGACCGGGCCGTACCGCGCGACCCGGGGCGCGCGGAGGGCTTCGACGCTCAGTCGCTCCCCCTCGAGGGCCCGTGCCGCGACCCGGCGCCATCGGCCCCCGGCCCGGCGCCAGCGGCGTCGCAGCGAGGCGACGCCCTCTCCGTCCTGACGGGTGGAGAAGACGATGAACGCCACTCCGCCCGGTGCCAGGTGATCTCGGAGCGTGGCGAGCAGGCGACGCGTCGTCTCGAGGCCGTCCGGACCTCCGTCCAACGCCAGGTGATGCCAACGATCCGAGTCCTCCGAGCCTCGCGGCGTCGGCAGGTACGGCGGGTTCGCGAGGATCCGGTCGAACTTCCCGAGGCCGTTCGCGAGGTCGGCGAGCACGGGGCGGACGCAGAGCCCCTCGCCCTGGGCGCGACACGAGAGGCTCGTGAGGGCCTCCGGATTGAGGTCGGTCGCCACCACCCAGAGCCCGGCGCGCGCGGCGGCGAGGGAGGCGACGCCGCTCCCGCAGCCTACCTCGAGCACCCTCGACGCCCCCGGTAGGCGGGCGAACGGCAGGAGCATCACCGAATCCTCGCGCGGCGGGTACACCGAGGTCGCGAGCCCGATCGGGGTCGTGCGCGTGCCTTGGCCTAGCACTCCGGGCCGCCTCACCGGGACACCTTCTTATTCCTCAGGGGGATTACCGGCCTGCTTCTCGGAGTTATCTGCCTGTGCCTCGTCGGCTAGCCGCCCCAGTCAAAATCGGCATCACTGGGCTACCGGGCTCGGGAAAGACCCAGACGTTGCTGCGGATCATCCAGCTCCTCGAGCAGGAGGGGATCAAGGTCGGGGGCATGGTCACCGAGCCGATCATCGAACGCCAGCGTCGCACGGGGTTCCAGATCACCAACTGGCTCACGAAAGAGCACGCCGTCTTCGCCCACGAGGGCCTGAAGTCGCGCGTCAAGTCCGGCCGCTACGGGGTGAACCTCGAGGCGCTCGAAGGGCTGGGCACGCGCTCGCTCCTGGAGGCCCGCGAGTCGGCCGATGTGATCGTCATCGACGAGGTCGGCAAGATGGAGGTCGAGAGCGACGTGTTCACCAAGAGCGTGACCGAGACCCTCGACACCAACAAATCTATCGTCATGACGCTCCATAAGAAGTCGCGGAACCCGCTCCTGCAGGACATCCGACGGAGGGACGAACTACGACTGCTCGAGGTCACGCCGGTGAACAAGAACCTCCTCGCGTTCAAGATCGTCCGCCTGCTGACCGGTCGCGCCCACTGACGACGGTGACCCTCTCGCGCGAGGGCGCGACCGAGCTCGAACTTCCCGAATCGCCCTCCGACCGGGGCCCGGCGTCGAAGGCGGCGGTGTTCTACAATGCCGCGATGGCCGTCGACCGGGACCTGGGGGTGGCCCTTGCCCGTACCCTTCGCGAGCAGGGGCAGGGGCCCCTCCGAGGCTGGGAGATGCTCGCGGCCACGGGCGTCCGCGGCCTCCGGCTAGTGCACGAGAGCGACCTGTTCGGGGAAATGTGGTTCACCGAACAGAATCCGCAGGCGCTCGAGGTCCTCCGGCGCAACGTCGCCCGGTACTCCTCTCGCGGCGCCCACGCCCGTGCCCACAACGCCCATTCGCCGCTGCGCGAGGGGCCGTTCGACTACGTCGACGTCGACCCGTACGGGACCCCGGCCCCGTTCCTTCCGACCGCGCTCGACGCGCTGCGCCCGGGGGGGCTGCTCGGCGTGACCGCGACGGACATGATGGTCCTCGCCGGGGTCCTCAAGGGGACGTGCGAGGCACGCTACGGGGCCCGCCCGCTCCGCGGTCGGTTCGGCCCGGAAGGGGGGCTCAGGGTGCTCCTCGCCTACGTCGCCCGCCTCGCGGCGGAGCGCGGCCGCCAGGTCCACCCGATCCTCGCCTACGTCCACGACCACCACGTCCGTGCGTACCTTCGGGTCGACCTCACCTCGGAGCGGGAGATGCCGGTCCCCGTCGGGATGCTCTCGGAGCCGTGGGACGGTCCGGCCGTCATCGGTGGCCCGTTCGGCCCCATGTGGCTGGGCCGGCTCTTCGACCCGGCGATCGTCGCGCGCGTGGGGACCCCCCCGGGGGCGGCGCGGGCGAAGGACCTCGAGCGCATGCTGGGCGCCTTCCGGGGCGAATCGCGCGCCGACCGGCCCCTCTTCTACGAGCCCAACGAGCTCGCCTCCACCCTGCATCTCGCCAATCCCCCCGCGATCGACGCGCTGCTCGACCGCCTGGAGTCCGGGGGATGGAGCGCCGGTCGCTCCCACGTCCGCGCGGCGGCGTTCCGCACGACGGCGCCGCGCGTAGATGTGCTCCTCGCGGCGAAGGCCGTTTCCGAAGGTCAGGCCCAGAAACCCCGCGTCCGGGCGTAGCTTCGCTCGGCCCGCAGTATCTCCGTCAGCAGGTCGCTCTCGTTCCGGTAGAGACGTGACAGTAGGCGTCGCGCGGTGTCCGGACCGACCCCGCGCGCCGCCAGGCAGAGGAGCGCGTTCTCCCCGTACGTCGCGAGCAGCTCGGCGGACGTGTAGGCCGTCCTAAGCAGGGTCGTCATCGCCTCCGACGGCGCCCGGGGGAGCTTGGCCGTCTTCCGACCTTTCCATTTGCGCTTGGCGTAGGCGGCCACCTGGGTGACATCCTCCGGCCGACGAGGGGAGAGGACCGCCGAGAGCGAGCCGCCGCAGATGCCGCAGAGGCTGCCGCCCGCGGCGACGTACCGGGCCGGGGTGATCGTCCGCGTGAAGCCGCAGCGCAGGCACACCAGGGTCTGTTCCTCCTGGCGGAGCCGGTCGGCGACGGCCTTGAGGAGGGTGGGCGGTGGCACGTCCGGGAGCTCCCGCCACTTGAGCCGGGAAAGCGGCAGGTCGGTCCAGGTCCCCGGCGGGGTGGCATGGACCTCGATCCGTCCGTCGGCGATCGCTTCGAGCACCTCGCGCCCGTGCAGCGGGTCATGCCGGTCGTGGAGGGTCTTGTCGAGCACCTCTTCGCCGAGGGGCTGCTGGCGGGAGTGTTCGAGGAGCGGCTCGATGACCCGAAGGTCCCGCGGGTCGGCGGTCGGGGGAAGGACCCCGAACTTGCGGGCCACGGTGAGGAAGATCCATCGGTAATCGTACCCGGAGGGGACGAGCTTCTCCAGGATTCCGTCCAATGCGTCGGCCGGCACGGCGAGCGCCTGGCGGAGGGTCTCGAAGTCGACGGCGACGGGAAGTCCGAGGACGAACCACGTGGGTTCGACGGAGAGGACCTCGACCCGGGCTCCGAGACGCGAGGTGAGCTGCGCGGAGGTGGCGAGGGAGAGGGTCTCATTCGTTCGAGTCCCGAAGCACGCGCCGAAGACGACCATCCGGCCCTGCAGGGTGATCGTGATCCGGCGGTCGTCCGGGAACACGCCGGTCTCCCGGCCGGCGGCGAGCCGGGTCTCCAGGTGGCGACGCGCGAGGGGGTCGAGCGGGTAGGCGTCGAGCGACCCGTCCCGTCGCATCCGTCCGATCTCCTGGGCGACGTCGAAGGGAACGGGCAGCTCCTCGCCGACCCATCGAGGTTCCTGACCGATCTCCGCGACGGTCTCGACGAGGAGTTCGGCCTCCCGAGACTCCACGACGCGCCACGTCTGGCCGTGAAGGAGGAAGATCTGGTCGGGCTGGGCGATGATCTGCGTCAGCACGAACCGCTCGTCGAGGGTTCCGATCAGCCGACGGGTGGCGATGTCCCTCAGCCGGTACGTCCGTTCCTCCGGGATCAGCGAGAGCGTGCTGTAGAAGCGATGCAGGGTCCCGCGCCCGGGGCGAAGCTGCCCGCCCTCCTCGCGCAGCGATCCGATCCCCGAGAGATACGTCGCGAGCCTCGTCCAGTCGGACTCCGTCAGGCCGGCGGCCGGTGCGGCCCGCCCGAGCTTGGCCGCGAGGAGATGGGGCTCCGCCTGCCCCTCGGCCCTCAGTTCGGCGATCACCTGCTGGGCGGCCGCGAGCCGGTTCCGGGTCCGCCACGTGGTCGGCTCGACCTCGGCGTGCATCGCCCGGCGGGCGAGGACGGCCGCCTCCTCGAGGTCCTCGTCGTCGATGGCGATGACCACCCCTTCCACCGCCCGCCCGATGCGGTGGCCCGAGCGCCCGACGCGCTGGAGGAGACGGCCGGATTGGTGGGGCGAACCGAATTGGATCACGAGGTCGACGCTGCCGATGTCGATCCCGAGCTCGAGCGAGGAGGTGGCGATCAGCGCCCTCAGCTTCCCCTCTCGGAACCGCTGTTCGGCCTCCTCCCGGACCTCGCGAGACAGGGAACCGTGGTGGACGGCGACGGCGAGGTCGGGGGCGAGCCGAGCGAGCCGCGCCGCGAGACCCTCGGCCGTCGGCCGGGTGTTCACGAACACCAGGGTCGTCCGGTGGGCCCGGACCTCCTCCTCGACGGTGCGTAGCGCCGCCAGGAGCGGGCCATCGGCCTTCAACTCGCGGGCCAACTCCGCCGGGAGAGGAGGACGGTCCGCCGGGGGCAATCGGGCCCGGATGGTGATCTTCCGCGGGATCCTCGCCTGCCGGACCTCGACCTCACGCGGGGCCGGCGAAAGGAAGCGGGCGACCTCCTCCGGGTTCCCGACGGTGGCCGATAGGCCCACGCGCCGGACCGGACGACCGACCCAGGCATCCAGCCGTTCCAGGGTGAGGGCGAGCTGGGCTCCCCGGTCGTTGGGCGCCAGCTCGTGGACCTCGTCGATCACGACGGCCCGAACGTTCCGAAGGCCTTCGCGAAGGCGCTTTCCCACGAGGAGCAACTGGAGCGTCTCCGGCGTGGTGAGCAGGAGATCCGGCGGGTGCTTCGATTGGCGCAGCCGGTCGGAGGCGGTCGTGTCGCCGTGGCGTACCGCCGCGGTCAATCCCACCTCGCGGACGAACGAGACCAGCCGGTGTTCGAGGTCCCGGTTGAGCGCCCGCAGCGGCGTGACATACAGCAGGCTGACGGGCGGCGATGGGTCCTTGAGCTGACGGGAGAGGAGAGGGAGGAGCGCCGCCTCGGTCTTTCCGGTGCCGGTCGGGGAGATCAGGAGCGCGTCGGCGGCGGTCTCGAGCAGGGGGAGGGCGAGCTGCTGGATCTCGGTGAGCTCGGTGATCCCGCGCCCTTCCACGGCGGTCCGTAGCCGGGGATGCAAACGGTGCCGGGGGTCGAGCGCGTCGATCGACATCGGAGGGCGGCGGCGAAAGTTCCCCGGCGGAAAGAGATGGCGGGCCCCCCCGCGGCGGTCCCGGAGACCCGCCCGCGTCTACGGGGGGGCCGCGCCCATTCCAGCCGAGACCGCCGCGGCGGCCAGACCGACTCCCAGCAGCAGGACCACTCCCACCCCGATCAGGATGCCCCCGACCGTTCTGCGGAGCGTCGCCTCGGAGAGCTTGCCCGTCAGGCGCGCCCCCAGGAACGCCCCCACGACCGCGGAGGGCACCAAGTAGAGGGCGAGCCACAGGTCGACGGTGCCCCCCGCGAGGTGCCCGGCGAGTCCCGCGATCCCGACGAGGACACCGACGGCCAGGTTCGTCCCGACGGCGTCCTTCACGCCGACCCCCGCCCGAAGCAACGCGGGAAGCCGGATCGTTCCCAGGATCAACCCGACCAAGCCTCCGAGAAGCCCGATGGCGAGCCCGGCCGCGGCGATCGCCCAACGTCGACGGGAGGGCGACAACGCCTTCTCGCTACCTGCCCGTTCGTCGGCGGCCTTCGCACGGAATCGGAGCAGTTCGTATCCCTGCTCGATCACGATCGCGGAGATCACGACGAGCAGGAGCGTCCCCGGGACCCACCCGGCAAGCAGGCCGCCGACGATCGCCCCCACGACCGAGGGGGGAGCCATGGCCACGAACGCCTCCCGATCGAACCGACCGGCCTTGAGATGCGTGAGGGCTCCGGCTCCGGCTCCCGCCCCGGAGATCGTGATGTTCGTCCCGCCGGCGACCGCCGGCGGAAGGGTCGCCAGGAGGAGCGGGAGGCGGAGGTTGCCGAGGACGAGCCCGGCGATACTTCCGAGGAGCCCAATGGCGAATGTCGCCGAGATGAGGATCAGGAGCAGGAGGTCACCCGTCACATTCCCTCCCCAGGGGCCGTGCGGGCGGCTCGCACGGGAGCCCGCCTCCCGGAGCCGCACCTACCCCGGGGGCGCACCACATCCCCCGCAGGGACGGATCCCGGCCCACCGCCTGCCCCCTCCGAGTGCTCGCGGGATCAGATCGGTCCGGGGTCGAGGTCGAGCGTCCGAAGTCCGAGGGATTCGTTCATCGGTCGACCAAAGGTCCGCCCCGGGAACGTCTCCAAGCAGACCTCACCGACCACCGCCACCGTTGCCCGCAGGAGGTGCCCCCCAATGACCTGATGGTGCGGGTTCGCCAATTGGGCGTGGAGGTGGATCGAAGGTCCTTCGTCGAGCGACGCGATGGACCCCTGGAGCCCGACCAGCTCGTGGGGGGTGTCGATGTGTTCCACTTCGTACTCTCGCCCGGTCCAGTAGCCGAGATCGGCCGCCTTGATCATTCCGATCCCCGAGACCACGGCCGCCGCGCGGATTCCCCGTTCCCGAGCGGCCTGACCGATCGCGGCGAACAGGTCCTGGCCGTCGTCGAGACGCAGCATCACGTGAGAGCCTTCCTGGACGGTTTGCATCCTCGGGCACAGGCCGACCCACCGTAAGGAACTGCCGGGGGACGCGGGTGGTCACTGAAACACCACCCGCCGCAGGCGTTGCGGGCCGAGTCCCCGGAGAGGGAGGCAAACGGTTTCCCTACCCCGGAGTACCAACCCATCGGTGCCGCCCCATTCGTCCGGGAAGTTCGCCGACGCCCCCGAGCCTCCCTCCAAGATCGTGGAGTGGTTTCGGGCGGGGCCGCCCCCCCTCGTCGCCCTCTCCGGAGGCGTCGACTCCGCCGCCGCGGCGACCCTCGCCCGCGACGCGTGGGGGGAACGCGCGGTCGCCGTGACGCTCACCGGTCCCGCCATCTCCGCGCGCGAGACGTCGCGGGCCCGAGAGGTGGCCCGGGAGATCGGGATCGAGCTCGTCGAGCTCCCGGTAGACTCGATGTCTTCGGAAGGGTACCGATCCAACCCGTCCGACCGCTGCTACTTCTGCCGGTCCACCGAGACGTCCGTCCTGCGAACCTGGGGTGACTCGAAGGGGATCTCCCGGTACGTGGACGGGGTCCACCTGGACGACCTCGGCGAGGACCGACCGGGGCTGCGGGCGATGGCCGAGGCGGGATTCGAACATCCCCTGCTCTGGGCCAGATGGCGGAAGTCGGAGGTTCGGAACTTCGCCCGGGAGCGCGATCTTCCGAATTGGGACCAGCCGTCCGACGCCTGCCTCGCCTCACGTATCCGCCACGGCCAGCCGATCACGGTGGACGGCCTGCGCCGCGTCGAGCGCGCCGAGAGCTTCCTGACCGACCTCGGGTTCCGCCGGGTCCGGGTCCGCGTGGACGATGGGGCGGCGCGGGTCGAGGTCGACCCCGAGGAGGTCCCCCGCCTGGAATTGCCCGAGGTCGCCGAGGCGACCCGGTCTCACCTCCTCCGTCTCGGGTTCCGGGAGGTCCGCATCGACCCTCACGGATACGCTCCGCGGCCCGGGGCCTGATCGTCGGGGGGAACCGATGCCGAAACAAGCCTCCAAGGGTTCGAGCGTTGGACCCGCGCCCGCTCCCGCGACCTCGGCCGTCACCGGTCGATTTTCCCTCGAAACGGAGCTCGTGCCCCAAGGGGACCAACCGGCCGCGATCGACCAGCTGGCCGAGCAGGTCGCAAGTGGGGAGAAGTTCGTCACCCTGTTGGGCGTCACCGGATCCGGCAAGACGTTCACGATGGCCCACGTCGTCAATCGCCTGCAGCGGCCGACGCTCGTCATCTCCCCGAACAAGACCCTCGCCGCGCAACTCGTCAGCGAGTTCCGCGCGCTCTTCCCGAACAACGCGGTCGAGTACTTCGTCAGCTACTACGACTACTACCAACCGGAGGCGTACGTCCCCCAGATCGACCTCTACGTGGAAAAGGACGCTTCGATCAACGAGGAGATCGACCGATTGCGTCATCGAGCCACCCAGGCGCTGCTCACGCGACGGGACGTGCTCATCGTCGCATCGGTGAGCTGTATCTACGGCCTCGGCTCGCCGGAGGACTACCGGTCGGGTGTGGTCGAGCTCCATCAAGGGGAGGAGCGGCGTCGCCAGGAGTTCCTCGAACAACTGGTGCGCACGAAGTACGTCCGCAACGACATCGAGCTCAAGCGAGGCCGATTCCGGGTCCGCGGCGGGACCGTCGACGTCATGGGCGCGGGGGAAGCCGTCCACCGGGTCGTGTTCGAAGGGAACACCGTCGCCTCCATCCTGGAGCTCGACAAGGTGACCCAGGAAGAGATCCGGGAGGTCAGTGAACTGACCATCTTCCCCGCCACCCACTTCATCACCGTCGACGAGCGGATCGAGCGGATCCTCCGCGAGATCGACGAGGAGAAGGTCGAGCGGGTCGCCGACCTGCAACGCCAGGAGAAGATCGTCGAGGCGCAGCGCCTGAAGAGCCGCACCGAGTACGACATCGAGATGATCCGGGAGACGGGCTACTGTTCGGGCATCGAGAACTACGCCCGATACTTCGCCGAGCGGAAGCCGGGGGATCCGCCCTACACGCTCCTCGACTTCTTCCCGGCGGACTCCCTCGTCTTCATCGACGAGTCCCACGTGACGGTTCCCCAGCTCCAGGGGATGTACAAGGGAGACCGCTCCCGCAAGGACAACCTCGTGGAGTTCGGCTGGCGCCTCCCCTCCTGCCGCGACAATCGGCCGCTCAAGTTCCCCGAGTTCCTGGGGCATGTTCCCCAGGTCGTCTTCGTCTCGGCGACGCCGGGGGCGTTCGAGCGGAAGGCCTCCAAGGTCGTCGTCGAGCAGATCATCCGGCCCACGGGCCTCGTGGACCCGGAGATCGAGGTCCGGCCCGTCAAGGGCCACATCGCCGACCTCGTCCAGGAGCTCAAGGTCGTCACGGGCCGGGGCGAACGTGCCCTCGTGACCACCCTCACCAAAGCGACCGCCGAGGAACTCTCCAACTATCTGGCCAATCTGGGGTTCAAGGTCCGTTACCTCCACTCCGATGTGGAGACGATGAAGCGGATCGAGATCCTCCGCGACCTGCGCGTCGGTCAGTTCGACATCCTCGTGGGGATCAACCTGTTGAGGGAGGGCCTCGACCTCCCCGAAGTGAGCCTGGTCGCGATCCTCGATGCCGACAAGGAGGGATACCTTCGGAGTGAGACCTCGCTCATCCAGACGGCCGGCCGGGCCTCGAGGAACGTGCTCGGGAGGGTCCTCCTGTACGCCGACCGGACCACGGGCTCGATGGAGCGGGCGATCGGCGAGATGCGCCGACGCCGGACCGCCCAGGTCGAGTACAACGCGGCCCACGACATCGTGCCGACCTCGATCCGCAAGGCGGTGCGATCGCTCCTCGCCCCCGAGGCGGAAGCCGCGAGCGGAGACCTGTCCGTCGAGGGGCTCGGGAAGCGTTGGAAGGACAAGCTCCCGTTGTTGTTGGCCAACCTCGAGGAGGAGATGCGCCTCGCCTCCGAGCGGCTCGATTTCGAGGAGGCGGCGCGCATCCGGGACCGGATCCGCGAGCTCGAACGCCGAGCCATCGAAGAAGGAGGGCGGCGCACCTCCCAATCGGCCCAGAGGCTGCGCGCCCGGTAGGCGCCCAGCGCTGGCGTACCGCCCGTCCCCAGGCGGTTCGAATCGCCGGCTGACCTCGACCCTCGTCGCGGGTGGGCCTGAATGGCTCACGCGTGGACCGCGCCAGGGAATCTCAGCACCCTCCGACGTCGGCGCCTCCGTGGACCGCGCGACCTCTCCGGCGGATTCATAGCCCGAGGGCCGATAGGCCCGCGTGGCCGCGAAGCGCCGATCTCGGGTCGGCCGGCTGATGCCCGCGGTGCCATTCGTCCTGGTCCTGCTCCTCGTGATCGCATGGCCCGGGACCGCGCCGCGGCGCCCCCCACCCGCCGCGCACACCGTTCCCACCGTTCCGACGCGTGCGTTCCCGCAGGCGAGGGGTCCCGTGACGTTCGAGCACCCGTTTCCGGCCGGCCCGTTCGCCGACGCCCGCGCACGTACCCCGACGCTCGGAACCGGGACCACGTACTATCTCGCTCCGAGCGGCAGCGACAGCAACTCCTGCGGCCCGAGCACCCCCTGCCGGCAGGTGGCGCGCGCCCTCGCCCTCGTCGGAGCGGGCGATACGATCGAACTCGCCAATGGTACGTACATGGGGTTCAACATGACGTCGCTCTCCGGCGCTCGGGGCAACCCGATCACGCTGTGGGCGCCCGGCGGGGACGCCGTGATCGCCGCGCCGGGCTGCTACATCGAGAACTGCGACAACATGTACATGGTGTTCTGCTCGTGGATCGTCCTCGATGGGCTCCGAAGTTACGATGCGGGGCGCTCGGAGATCCGCATCGACCGCTCCGACAACATCACCGTGCGCAACACCGTGTTCGGGAACGGGACGACCCTCGGCGCGAACGGGGCCAACCTGTTCACGGACATCGCCACCAATCTCACGATCGAGTTCGACGACGTCTACGGGTCGGTCTACTCCCACGGGATCTACCTGTCGGCCGGGTACAACGGCGACGGGATCCCCGGATACCGCACGGAGTTCGGGGACGTGATCCGCAACAATGTGCTCTACGACAACAACTGGACCGGGATCCAGATCGCCGGGGGGATCAACGAGACCGTCGAGCAGAACATCTTCTACGGGAACGGGGCCGGGGGTTCCGGGGCAATCAGCCTGAGGGGAATCGTCGCCTCGCGGATCGTGAACAACCTGATCTACAACGAGTCCGGCGGCGGGATCATCCTGTACTACGGCAGCGACGCCCCGACCCCCAACTCCGGCAATCTGGTCGCGTACAACACCGTGCTCACGACGAGTACCGGGCGCTACGGGATCTACCTGAACGGGAGCGGCGCGACCAACACGCTGCGGGACAACATCCTCTACACCGGCGATCAGACCTACTGGTCATCGATATTCTATTCCACGACGGTCGACCGCAACGCCACGGACAGCGACTACAATCTCCTCCAGAATGTCATGGACCCCTCCGGGAACTACTCGCTCGCCCAGTGGCAGGCGCTCGGGCGCGAGTCCCACTCCCTCGCCGCGGCACCCTTCGCGGTGTTCGTCGACGCGACCGCCGCCGATTACCACCTGGCACCGAGCTCGCCAGCGATCGGGGCGGGGATCGGGATCGCCGCCGTCCCTGTCGACCTGTCGGGGACCCCGCGTCAGACGACGGGGTCGACCGATATCGGCTGTTACGCGAGCGGCGTGGGCGCCCTCGCCGTGACGGTGCACGCCACCCCGGTTTCCGGAACCGTACCGTTGACGGTCTACCTGAACAGCACTCCCCGGGGCGGGGTACAGCCCTACACCTACGACTGGAACTTCGACGACGGGTTGCCCCACTCCAGCACCCAGAACACGTTACACACCTATCGGGTCACGGGGGACTTCCCCGTCCGTCTCCAGGTCACGGATTCGTCCCTCCGCGTCGCGAACGGGACCGTGCACGTCACCGTCTCTCCGAGCCCGCTTGTGCCCATGCCCAGTGCGGCCCCGCTCGCCGGCCCGGCTCCGTTGAACGTGTCGTTCCGTGGCTCCGCTTCGGGAGGGGAACCGCCCTACACCCCGTGGCACTGGGACTTCGGCGACGGGTCGAACTCCTCCCTGCAGAACCCGAATCACACCTTCGCCAGCGCGGGGACCTATCTGGTTTCCTTCACCGTCACGGATAGCACTCCGACGTCCAAGTCCGGCACGGTGAAGATCACGGTCGGACCGACGCCGCTCGTGGTGACGGCGACGGCATCGCCCGGGACGGGGGTCGCGCCTCTCCGGGTCTCCTTCGCGGCGGCCCCGACGGGCGGAGAGCCGCCGTACTCGTATGCCTGGCAGTTCGGGGACGGCGCAGGCTCCCCCCTTCCGAATCCGAGCCACCTCTATCCTTCGTCGGGAACCTACGCCGCGTGGCTGTTCTTGAACGACTCGGCAGCCCCCCGGGATATGTCGACGGTCATGGTCCACGTGCTGGTCGACCCCCAACTATCGGTGAACCTGACGGCGGTCCCTGCCGCGATCACCATCGGGGGAGGCACGGTGTTGACCGCTTCGGCGCACGGCGGGACTCGGTCCTTCGAGCGCTATGCGTGGGCGCACCTTCCGTCGGGGTGTTTCTCCGCGAACCGTTCCACCCTCTCCTGCACGCCTACCTCCGTGGGTTCGTGGAACGTCACGGTCACGGTCATGGATTCGGGGGGCGACACCGGATCGAACGCGACGGGAGTCGAAGTCCGTAACACCACGGGGGCCGGAGGAGGAGGTGGAGCGACGGCACCTGCCGGCGGAGCCCCCGCGTGGGAGTGGCTCTCCGCGAGTGGGCTCCTCGCGGCCGGCCTGGTCGCCGCCTTCGTCCTGATTCGCCGGCATCGACCGGGGTCGGGGACCGACTCTCCCCCTGGAAGGTAGCAGTGAACTAAACCCAGACTCGAGCCGCCGCCTCCGGGGGGGTGCAGCTCCCGACGGGAAGGGTCGCAGATTCAGCGGGTTCGACAGGTCGGCTAGTTTTGTGGGAGTCCCGGAAATCGCTCTGGATATCGATGGGCCACCCGCTCCTCGATCGCCTCGACCGGCTCGATGAGGACGTCGGCGGGATCCAGATACCGCGAGAGGACCGACATCACCGGCCGGGCCGCGGAGGGCACCGGGACCCGCCCGGGTCGCTCCGAATCGGTTTGCCCGAGGCCGGCGAACAGCACCTTTCCGGAGGCCTCGGCGAACAGGAAGGGGTAGACCTGGCAATCGGCCGTCAACTCGTTGAGGAGTTGGGAAGGTCGGGCGCTCGCCCGGAGCGAACCGCGGACGAAGATCACCTCGGCGATACGACGACGGCCGAACGGAGGGACTCGGGCGAGCGAGAGCATGCTGCGGGGCTGAATCACCGCGGCGAGGTCCTCCGCTCGGGGGTCGTGGTGCTCGTGGACGGATTCGGCCGAGAGCGCATGGGAGGCGGTGCGCTGGCGGTCCGTGCGGATCCGGCCCTGCGCGAGGAGCAGGCTGCGACGCGCGGCGGTCTCCGAAGAGGTCCGGAGTCCCCGGGGGTACCCGGCGGGCGGCTCCGCTCCCCCGAACCGGGCCCACAGCCCGGAGTAGTCATAGAACACGGGAACGGATCCGGACCCGCGGACCACGAGAAGCTGTGCCGCGCGCTCGTCCCCCGCGAGGGGATCCTGAACCGGCCGAGGTCCCGCTTCGGTCTGTCGGAAGAATATCCCGAAGAGCACGTGGACTCCTGCCCATAGGAGGACGCACTCCGGGTCCGAACTCCAGCGCTCGGATTGGACCGAGCGCTGCGCCAGGGTCGGTCGGGCCAGGAGGAACTCGATCGCCGCGAAGCCGCAGGGGCCCGGATCCGGTACTATCGTGTCGTAGAGCCAGCCTTCGGCGTAGATGCGCCGACGGGCCACGTTGTACGTAGAACTGGCCAGTCCGGAGCTCCTGATCCTCTCGCGCTCGGTCGTTCCGGGATTCGCAAGAATCGCCAGGGCGGCACGAAACTCGGCGGGTGACAATTCTCGCACGGCCGAACGCAGTCCCCCGGTGTGGGAGATGGTACAACTTCCGGTCAATAACTTGTAGACTGGTTGAAAGGCCCGCTCCCCATCCAGGGACTGATGGCATTCCGGTTGGCGAAACCCCCCGCGGCATGGACGTGGATCGCCCTATTGGTGGTCGCTTTCTCGTCGCTCCTGCCGAGTGCGCTCGGTGCGCCTCCGCGATCGCCGGCCCAGGCCTCGCAGGTCCACCTAGGGTCCACCTCGCGCTACGAAGCGGTTCCCACGTACGCCGTGAACGTGACCGAGAGATACCTGCCGAGCGGCACCAACTGGACCCTGGCGGTCGGCGGGCGCATGTGGAACTCGTCGATTCCCTCGATCCTTCTCGCCGAGCCGAACGGAACCTACCCTTATACCGCGTCCGCCCCGACGTGGCCCGGCGGCCCTTCGGTATCCGGATCCTTCGTCGTGGCGGGGTCCCCCGTGACGGTCCTCGTGAACCTGACATCCGCCCCTGGTTCGACCGAACCTCCCGCTTCGGCGGCCAGCTCGAGTGCTCCCGTGTCCCCCTCCTTCGTGTTCGCCCTCGCGGTCGTGGTGCTCGCGAGCGGCGTAGGCGGGGTCCTCGTCGTGGCGCGTCGGCGAACACGCGCGATCTCCCCGCCCGCACCGCGGGATTCGACCAGGTCGGAGACCCAGGATGCGCCTGCGGGCGGAGCCTCTCGGAGGGAACCGGAGGACGCGGACCCGCTGGGACACATGCTGTAGGAAGGACGGACGATGGACGGGAACGAAGGGATGGCTCCGACGGACGCCGAGCCCGGGAATGCAGTCGCGGGGGGGGCTCCATCGGGGCCCCTCACGCACGGCTTGCCTGACCCCGGCTCGCACATGGAGGCCGATGGACGGGGTGGGTCGCCGGGAGCGAGGCCCGGCGCGCGCCCATCCGTTCTCCGGAATCGATCCGTCCAGTTGGGGGTCGCGGTCCTCCTCATCCTCGGGGGTCTGACCATCGCGATCCTGGGTGGGACGACTCCGCTCTATACCGCGAGTTCGCTCGCCGAATCCGGTTCCTTCTTCGCGCTCGCGTCGTCCGGGGACTTTCTGTATGCGGCCTCGGACAACGGGGGGTCGATCCTTCTCGAACAGAGTACCGACCGCGGCGCGAGCTGGTCCGCGAGCCCGGTGCCATATTCCGCGGTCGCCGGGGGGGCGCCATGGACCCACGCGGCGGTGGCCGTGGACGGCTCGCACGTGATCCTCGCCGCGGCCACGGGCGGGGGAAGCGGCTACCTTCCCTACCCGCAAGCCCCCGGGGTCGCCATGAGCTCCGGGCCGCTCGGTCTCTGTGGGACGGATTCCACCATCTTGGTGGCGTCGAGTCCCGACCGCGGGATCACCTGGAAGACGACGACGTTCGTCACCGCCAACCTCAGCGTCGGTTCGCTCCAGACCGGCATCGAGGGGAACCTCGCCACCGTCGGTTGGCTCGGCGGCTCCACCTACTGCGGCGCCTCGGCCGGCGCCGTCGAGGTACTGACGAGCCGGGACGCGGGCCAAGACTGGTCGAGCGTCCAGCCGGTCCGTTCTCCCGGCGTGGCGGTCCCGACCGCCGAGGGGCTGGAGATCGCCCCCGAGAACCAGGGGATCCTGATCGCCTTCGGGGTGAGCGCGGGGAATGGGTCGACGAGCGAGCTCAGTCTGTGGTTGTTCCCCCTCAACGGCTCCGGTGGCATCACGGACCTCACCCAGCTCCCCGCCCCCACGAGTTGGACGCTCCAGGGCGACCCGAGCACCCCGGCGTACCTGCTCACGCCCACCTACCTGATCCCGCTCACGACCCCTCCGTACACCGCGCTGCCGTTCAACCAGCTCCAGCAGGACGGGAGCGGCGTCGGGCAGCTCCCGAGCGTGGTCGCCCTCGTTCCCACGGGCCCGAACACGTTGGAGATCGCGGCGACGACCTCGAACAACCTCGGGGTCGACTGCTGGACGATGGACACCTCGGACTATCGGGTCTCACAAACCTGCCACGTGAGCCTCGGCTCCGCGCTGCTCCCGTCGGGCAGCGCACTCCCGATCGTCGCGCTGATCGATGGCGGGGGCTGGTGGCTCGCGGTCGGGGCTTCGGGTCCCTCGTGCACGTACGATTGCTACGGCCCGCCGACGGCCGGCAGTTCCAGCGGGGCTCCGGCCTCCGTCGGGACGTCCGTCTGCATCACCGGCTGTTCCTCCACTGCGGGGCTCGCGGCGTACTCCTTCAGCGAAACCACCCGCGCCCACGAGGCGGAGTTCGAATGGGTCGGCGCGCTCCTGGCCGTCGTCGGCGTTTTGTGGCTGATCGCTGCCGCCTGGGTTCAGCGGGGCGCGGTCTCGTACCGGTGGGGACCTTCCGAAAGCCATCACGACCCGCGGTCCGCGGAAGCCCCCGCGTGGTCCGCGCGGAGGTCATTGAAACTGAACTATGTCGAGGCGCTCGCGATCTGGGCCCTGGCCTGGCTGCCGCTCGCGCTGCTCGCCTTCTCCCCTTCGGCCAGCCAGTCCCCCCTCCTGCCGTACGTGATCGTCCTCGGGGCCGCGCTGGGAGCCGTCGCGGGCGCGCCTCTCCACCACCGGCTCCGACTTCGGCTTCGGGAAGAGTCCGCGCTCCCCCCCGATTGGCTGTTCGGCGGGTCGCAGTCGCCGGCGGGGTCGGGCCGGTCCGAGCGCGTTCGCCTGACCTGCGGCCTCGCCTACGCGAGCTGGCTCGTGGGGGGGGCCCTCCTCCTCCTGATCGGGTTCGGTCCCGCGGGCGGCCTCGACCTCAACTCCTCCAGCGGAACCGGTCCCGCCCTAGGGTTCGCCCTCCCGCCCCCAGGGGCCCTGGTCCTGGGGGTCGTGATCCTGTGCGTCGTGGGATTGCGGGCCCTATACCACGTGAGGCTCGCGGCGTCGGTCTCGGAGGGGACCACCCTCTATCCGGCGACCGGAGCGGACTGGATGGACCGTTCCTCCATCCGGCGGACGCAGCTGGGGGCCGCGTTGCTGCCGTTCAACCCGATGACCGGGTTGCTGCTGGGGTGGGCATTCCAGTCCGCGCTTCCTTGGAGCCCGTTCGTTCTGGCGTGGGCGTTCCTCCCGGTGACCATCCTCGGGATGGCCCTTCTGGGTGGATGCTTCGGTAGGAGCGCTTGGGCCGGGACCCCCCGAGCGGTGTAACGCGGGCCCCGCCACGGAGATCCGGCGCAAACGCCGCGCCGTGACGGTCCGCTCAGCGAACTGGTGCGGTGCCGGGCCCCGGGGTGCCACCGGGAGCGGGCGGGGAGACCTTCCGTGCCATGAGCAGATTCGTGGGCTCGAACCCGAGCTTTTCGTAGAGGGCCCGCGCCCGGAGGTTGTCGCCAAAGACCTGCAGGGCGATCCTGGACGCCCCCAACCTCACCGCGTCGACCTCCAGCCTCTGGAAGGTATCCGAGGCGTAGCCCCGCCGCCGGAATCGGTCATCGATTCCAATCCAGTACACGTACAGGTCGATCCTCGACGAGACCCGGCGGAGCGCGTACCACAGCGACCCCACCGGTTCACGGCTCGGACCGCCAAGGATCGAGTAGAGGAAGTGGTCGGCCGTCTCGATCCCTTTCGGCAGCAGCCCTTGGATCTCCGACGCCGAGCGAGCCGCCGCCTCTTCTGCGCTCCAGTTACCCGCCCGGACATGATCTTCGGCGTAACTCACCGTCGACCGCTCGATGAACCGGCGAAACTCGGCCGGGGTCATCGGAGCGAGGTCGATCATGGGGCCGGTCCCATTCTCTTCCGGGAATAAATCCACGACCGCTCCGGGCCGGCCCGGGCCGGGGGGTCACGAGGAGACCCTCCCGACCTTTGGATAGCGGTCCCGGTCCGTGGTCGTTCGAAGGAGGCGGGAACCCAGAACCATCGGGGTGACGATCCCCCGGCCCACGCGGCCCGACGGGGGCGCGCCTCGGCCGACGCTCCGGCGGGAACGAGGCCGCGGCGCGTCTCCCGCACGGAGAGCGCCTTTATTCCCGGGCGGCTCGAGACGGGAATGGCAGCGCGCCCCCCCACATCTGGACTTGCCGACCTGCGTCGGAGCGGCGCCATCACAGAACTTCTGTTCCTGTACGCCTGTGCGACCGTCGAGCCCACCCAGCTCCGTCCGATCGCGATCGAACTCGGCGTGACGGTCCAGGCGGTCTCTCACTCCTACCGACAACTCGCGCGCCGCGGCCTCGCCGAAGTACGCGGGGGCCACTACCTTCCGACCGTGAAGGGCGTCGCCTGGCTACACCGGTCGCTCGGAAGGTTGGGAGAGGATGTCCACGGTCGGCTCGGCCGCCTGAGGGTCATCCGGAGCTGCCGGGCCGTCGCCCTCTCGGAGATCCACGACGGGGACCCGGTCTCGCTCCAGATGGTCGATGGGGTCCTCTCCGCCCACCGGGGCAGCGCAGGGCCTTCCAAGGGGGTCGCCGCACGAGGGGGTCCGGCGGGGAGCCTCGTCGAGGTGGGTGAGCTCGAGGGGATCGTTCCCATCTCCCCGGCGCCCGTGACCATTCGCACCCTCTCCGATTCGGACCTGCACGACCGGCGCATCAGTTCGCGACTACGCTCGGCCATCTCACGCGAAGGCTCCGGAGTTCTGGGGGCCCAGGGGCTGGAGGCGTACCATCTGCTCCGCTCGGCGTCGCGGCGGCCCGTAACCCGCTTCGCCGTGGCGGCCGCGGCCCAGGAGGCCTCCCGGATCGGAGTTCCCGCGACGGTAGTCGTGCTGGACTCCGAGCTGCCCCGATTCCTGGCCGAGTTCGCCGGGAGCGCTCCGCCCCCCCTCCAGGTCGTTCCGCTAGGACGGGAGCGCAGGAGCGGCCGCCGGAACCGCTGAACGCCACCGGGCCTCGAGCGACCGGAGCTCCGCCTGGAGCGCGGGTAGACCGTCGACCTCCCGGGCCCCGGCCGAGCGAAGGGCCTCCCAGGCCCTCGCTCCGGCGCCCCCGGCGAAGTCCCGTTGGTCGATGGGGGTCGGTGCCAGGAGGTAGGTCGGCGTCTGTGGGACGAACGGTTCGAGGTCGTCGAGGTTGGCGATGTTCGATGGGCCCACGGCGAACGGGGCCACGACGATCACGCGGGCCTGCTCGAGAAGCCGACGGTGCGCCGAGCGCACCTCCGCTCCGAGAGGAGCGAACGGGACTTCGACCACCATCGGGATCCCGAGGACCTCGGCCGTCTCGGCGTCCGTGTCCAGCAGGTGGAGCGCCCCGGTCGTCACCCGATACCCATCGTCCGAGAGCGCCCGAAGGACGGGGGCCCCCGCCCCCCCTCCGCCGACCACGTGGACCGGACCGAATCCCGGACCCGCCAGGATCGCCGGGCCTTCGACGACCCTCTGGTGCGGCAGCAGGTAGGGCACGCCGGTGCGGGGGTCGCGGCGAAGGTCGGCCGTGACCCCCCACACGCGAGCGAGCAACCCCTCGGAGAGTACCCTGGCAGGGTCGCCATCGTCGTACTTGCGACCCCGGGAGAGAATGACGACCCGGTCTGCGAAGCGGGCGGCGAGGTTGAGGTCGTGGAGCGCCGCGATGACGGTGGTCCCCCGACGGCGCGAGAGGGTGCGCACCCGTTCGAGGATGTCGAGCTGGTGACCGATGTCGAGATGGGACGTCGGCTCGTCCAGGAGGATCAGCGGGGTATCCTGCGCCAAGGCGCGTCCGAGAACCGCCCGTTGCCGCTCTCCTCCGCTCAGGGTCTGGACCCCATCGTCCCCCCGGTCCCCCAGTCCGAGATCGCTCAGCGATTCTTCCACCCGCTCCCGATCCACGGCCGACTCCGCCTGGAACCGACCCCGGTACGGGTAGCGCCCGTAGCCCACGTACTCCCGGACCGTAGGATTGTCGCGGTTGGCCTCCTCTTGGGGCACCCAGGCGACGCGCCGAGCCCGCTCGGTGATCGGGAGCTCGTCGACGGGGGTCCCGAAGAGCGTGGCCCGTCCCGCGCTCGGCCGGATGAACCCCAGGAGGACCCGGAGGAGGGTGGTCTTTCCCGAGCCGTTCGGGCCGGCGAGCGCCACGAACTCTCCGGCCCCGACGGAAAGGTCGACCTCGTGGAGGACGGTCCGGGACCCGAAACGGACGGTCACCCCCTCGAGACCGGCCACCGCCCTGCCGGAAGCCGACGGCGCCCTCACGAATCCCCCATGGTACTCGCCTGGCGGCGTCGGTAGAGGAGCGTCAGGAAGAACGGTGCGCCCGCGAACGAGGTGAAGATTCCGACCGGGAGCTGGGTGCCCGGTAGGACCGTGACGGCGAGGTCGTTGGCTGCGAGGAGGAACAGACCGCCCGTCATCGCGCTGAGCGGCAGCACCACCCGGTAGTCCGAGCTTACGGTCCTCCGGACGATGTGTGGAGCGACCAGCCCCACGAATCCCACGACTCCAGTGAATGCGACGGCCATCGCGGTGACGAGGGAAGCGAGCAGGATCAGCCGTTGCCGGAGCCGTGCGGTCGGCACCCCGATGCTCTGGGCGACGTCGTTTCCCAACTGCATGACGTTGAGTTCCCGCCCATGGAGGACGAGAAGGGTTGAGGCGATGAGGATCCCTCCGAACGCGACCCCATCGCGGTTCCACGTCGCGCCGCCGACCCCCCCTAACAGCCAGAAGCTCACCTGGAGACTGCCGGTAGGATTGTACAGCAGGACGATCGTCAGCGTGGCCGAGAGGAAGCTCGCCAATGCGACTCCCGTGAGCAACAGGGTCTCGACCGAGCCGGACCGGCCCCGGGCGGCGAGCAGGATCGCCACGCCCGCCCCCAACGACCCGGCGAACGCCAACACCGGAAGGACCAGGCTCGCCTCGGCCTCGCCGATCCGGAACACGTAGACGAACGCCGCTCCGAGCGCGCCGCCGCTCGAGAGTCCGAGCAGGTACGGGTCGGCGAGGGGGTTCCGGAACACCCCCTGGAGCGTCGCGCCCGATATCCCGAGCGCCGCGCCCGCGAGGAGGGCCAGGAGCAAGACGGGCAGCCGCTCGTCCCAGACGATCTCAACGTAGGCGGAGCAGAGCGGAGCCGAGTCGGTCACGCCCGCGCAGGGCTGGGCGTACACCGCCCCGCCCGACAGTTGGTGGAGAATGATCCGGAAGACCTCCGTCGGGGGGATGGGGACCGACCCGACGAGGGGAGAGAGGAGCACGAGGGCAACCCCGAGAAGGGTGATCGCCAGCGCCGATCGCCATCGCCCCGGATGGGGGGGGCGGGAGTGGGGCGACGCGGCGTCCACCGCGTCCGCCGCGGCCGACACGATTCAGACCGGGACCCCGGGATGGAACAGGGCGAGCAGGGCCGGAAGGCCGTCCAGGATCATGGTAGGGTCAGGTTCCGTGAGGAAGTTCGAGTTCAGCCCGATCGCCCGACCGGACTGCACCGCGGCAAAGCTCGACCAGTCGGGCCCTTGGGCGTAGTCGGGGAGACCGAGGCCGAACCCCGTCCCATAGACGATGAACTGAGGTCGGGCGGCGAGCACGGCCGAGCCGCTGAGCTCTGGGTAAGGCAGGGTCGAGTTGGCCGAGATGCTCGTCGCGCTCGCGAGTTCGATGAGGGAGGTCCCGAAGGTCCCGGGTCCGAACGAATAGTACCCCGGCGAGGGGCTACCGGCAGCCACTGGCGAGTAGGTCACCATGACCGTGGGGAACGGTGTGCCGGCGTTGGTGAGGTTCTGCGCGACCCGAGTCGCGTTCCCCAGTCCCAGGGCAAGGTCGGCGCTGAGCAGGCTCGCCGATGCACTGGCATGGAAGAGGCTGCCGAGGAGGTCGACATCGAGCACGATCCCGCTCAGCGTCGTGGGCTGAAGGATCAGGACCGGGATCCCGTACGTAGTGCTGATCTCCTCGACGTCGGCGACCGAGATGATGGTGGAGGCGAGTACGAGTTGGGGGGAAACCGCGAGGAGCTGCTCTACGTTCAAGGTAGGCCCGACCTGCACACACATTGAGCTCGAGAGGTTCCACAGGGAGACTTGGTCCGAAGAGTAGTCGGCGGAGAGGCCACCGAACGCCGCACTGTAACAGTCGACGGCGACAACGTGGGAACGCAGCCCCAGACGGTACATGGAGTCCATGATGCTCGGGGAGAGCACCGCGACGCGGGATGGGTTCACGGGGACGTTGACCGTCCGGCCGACATCGTCGGTCAGGCTCATCGTGGTCGCGGAGGCGGAGGGGTGGTTCTGACGGATCTCGAAATACGCCGCTGTGGCCGCCACGGCCGCGCCGGCCGCGACCAGGACGGCTACGGCGAACCACGCGAACGAGATAGACCGTGCCGGGCCGGTACTGGGGGGATTCAATGACATTGGATTTCAGGCAAACGTCCTTTCACATAAGGGTTCCGACGGTCTATCCGGCCGGGCGATGGTCGAACGCGGCGGGAGACTCCGCGGAGCACGACAAAGCATATCTTCTCGGACCCTCCGGGTCCGATGGGGGAGCATAGGCTAATTTGGTAGACCAGCGGGCTCCAGTCAGGCTCGCCGACCGGCGTGCCTGCGATTAGGTTCTGCGGAGGGACCCATGGGTCCCGATGACGAGTGACTGGAGCGCGCGGAGAGACCCGCATATCGGGGTTCAAATCCCCGTGCTCCCATCCCCCCTCCCGAATACGTACGGCATTCCGAGGACGGAGGTGAGGGCGCCCGGACCGGGCGGCAACTCCATCGACCTCCGCGGGAGCCGGCGGACCGGGTGGCCCGCGCCCACGCTTCGGTGGCCGTGCGGACGCTACGGTTAGACCACCCGACGAATCGAAGGCTGGGCGAAGGAGGCCGAATCACGGGCCTCCCCCGCCGAAAGGGTTCGCCCGATTCCCTAAGTCTCGACTATGGAGACCAGTTGGTACCCGTTGCCCAGCGTTCCCATGTTGATGTAGCCGGTCGCCACGCCGGTGTAGGTTTGCATCTCCATCACGACGTCGCCGCCAATGTAGGTGGCGATAGCGTACCGGTCGGCGCTGTTCGTCACGGCGGTGATCCCGTAGTGGAGCAGGGTGGTGCCTGAGAACGCGCTCAGCGCGGTGTGGGCCGAGGAGTTGTAGTAGCTGCACGAGGTCGCGTTGTAGCAGTACGAGTAGTTATCGACGAAGTTGTAGGCGTATGGCCCATTGGTGAAGAACGAGGGGTACGTGACCACGCCCGTCGTCATGTCCACGAGCGTCGCGTCGACGATGACCTGGCTGATCGCCTCTGCCACGCACTGCGAGTAACCGTAGCCACGGGACGCGTTGTATACCGCATTGGGGCACTTCCCCGAGTATACCAGGCTGTAATTCCCCATGGCCGTTAGGTTCCAGGTCACGTTGAAGGTCGTCGTCACCGCGGAGCCGAGGGGAACGTGGACCGGTAGGCTGACCTGGACCGCGTCCTGAATGAGGGCGTAGCTTGCCGGGGACGCCTTGCCCGCGGGGCCTGTGCAGGTCGAAGCCCGCGCCGCGCCCGTCCAATGCCCGAATCCCGTGCTCGCGCTGAAAACGGCCGGCTTACCGGAGATCTTCCCGCATCCGCTCAGCTCGGTGATGTCGTTGTACGGGGTGACTAGCGCATGGTGGTAGGGTGCGTGATAGGTCACGGTGGCCGGAACGGTACCCCCCGCGGCCGTCGACGAGACCATGATCAGGCACGTGAAGACGGCGATCGCCCCGCTCGCCCACCACGCACCGAGTCCCCGCAATCGTCCTTCGTTTCGCTTCGTACTCATTGTTCTGCTCCGGCATTGACCCCCGAAGGGGGCCAAGCCGGCGTTTGAATCGCCTGAACCTATATAGACCTCCCACACGATTCTCGTCCCGAACACGTTCCGCCGACGCCGCATCCGGAAAATCGATTCGCCGGTCGGCCCGCCGGGGGTCGGACCCCCGTGCTGGGATCCGAGGGTTCGTCCCACCGTCGGTAGGGGGCTCACGGAGAGTAGCTTCCGACGGCACGTTCCCCGGCGGGCTATCGGCCGACATCGGGCGGGGCATCCAGGAACCGAGGGAATCGGCCAGTGGGGCCGGCCGAGCGAGACCCGGACGGGTCTGGGACGTGTGCAGACCGCCCAGGTCTACTCGATCTCGCGACGGCGCCCATCCCGGGAATCGAAGAAGGTCCACCCTTGCGTGGAGTCGAGCACCAGGTCGCCGTGGATGCGAGCCTCCCGAGTGCCCTTGGCGATGACGAAGCTCACCTCGAGCTGGTGGCGCGTCGCTTCCGGCCCCGAGTCCGAGAGGCTGGCCGCCTTGATCGCCTCGATCCTCTGCCAATGGACCTCGGTGAATCGCGAGACCGCGATCGAGGGCGAGTAGTCGAGGTCCACCCCATCCAACCGGACGCGAACGTCCCGGACGACCTCTGGGCTGCAATTGTAGAGGAAGATCCTCCACGACCCCGACGCAACGGCTGGGGATGGGACGAACGAAGGCTCGGCCTCCCGACGCTGGCGTTCTCCGACGGGCCACAAATACGGGAACAGATGGCGGACACCGGTTCCCGCACCCCGGCCCTTCGCCCCGGCGCGCCATCGCTGGATCGCCCGCAGGCGCGAGCGAAGGTTAGGAGTCTCGTCGCGCCAACCCCCGTAGGCGACGGGAGCGCGGCGGGCGAGCTCGGTTTCCATCTGCGACGCCGTCTGTTTCGGGCGTTCCCGTTCCAGGGTCTGGACCTGTCGCTCCAACTCCTGCCGAATCTGTCGCGTCACCTCATGGCCCCGACAACTGTCGTGGTACCATCGGCCGAGTAGTTAAACCGCCACGACCCCGAGTGCGGCCGCTGGCTTCGCGGGAGAGAGGTCCGGTCGGGCCCTCCTCTTCACGGAGAGGAGGAACACATCCTGACGAGGACCCGTCGTCACGTCGACGTCGGAGTCCCGTCGGGGACTGGCTCGGGGACGGCACCACGACGCATCCTCCACAGGGTCCAGGAAAGCGCGACCACCGCTGCCCCGGAGAGATACGCGCCGAGGCAGATCGGGCAGAGTGCGTGGACAATCTCGAGTTCGACGTACGCGAAGACCGCGGCGAGCGCCAGGCCTAGCAGCGAGAGAACGAAGACCGCCTGGAGCAGTCGCGGGTCGTACGACCGGAGCAGAGGGAGGTCGAGCGCCAGCAGCGCGACGAACCCGGCGACCCCCCAGTACCAGTCCTCTACCCCGCTCCCCGGCGGGAAGGTGGTGTCTCCGCTGTGCAGGACCGTGCCGCACGAGACGAACGAGTTGACCGAACACGCGTTCGCCAGCGATGGGCTCGCCACCTCGAACCCGGCGTACACGCTGAACGATAATCCGACCAGGATCGCGGCGAGGAGCGCGCGGTGGAGGACGCGGGCGTCGACCATCCCGACGGACCCCTATATCTGAGCCATGATCGCGGACACCGACGAGTCGCCAGTAACCGCCGAGGGGGGAGTGAGCCCCGCGTTCTGGCAGGCCTTGGCGAAGTACGCCTCCAGGTAGACGACCTGTGCCTCGATGGTCGCGTAGACCGGGTCGTTCGGATTCGCGGTCTGCAGGCTCTGTTGAACGGAGGTCACGGTCTGACCCTGCAACGCCTGGGGGTCCACGATGGTGCCCACATGAATGTACGTGCCGCCGACCACGAAGAACGGGATTCCGCCCGTATCGTAGGCGTTGAGGTACGCCTGCTCGGTGAGGCTCACGTCGGGTTCCGAGATCCTGGACGTGTCCGACCCCTCCTTGACATCCCAAGAAAGGTAGGCGCTCAGCAGCGAGCTGGACGAAAGGGCGACCTCGGGGGTATTCGGATAGGTGTCCGCGGGGTTGGAGGACGCATAGCTGAGCCCGGACCAGGTCCCGAAGGAAGCCATCGCCCGCTCGATCGCCCAGCTGGACGCCGAGCAGAACGGGCAGGCTTCCGACCCGTAGAAGAAGACGACGGGCTTGCCGGCGCTTTCCCAGTTAGGGTTCGGGGCCTTCTCCCAACCCACTCCGGGTCCCTGCGTCGTATCCGGGCTTAGGTTCGGGATTCCCGCGGCAATCGCGAGCAGCCCGGAACCCCCCGCGAGCACCACGGCGAGAGCGAGCCCGGCAGCCAGTCCCTTTTTCCAATGGTCGGCGAACGGGGCGAGACCGAGGACGAGCGGAACCAGCAAGACCGCTATCCCGGCGATCACGACGAGGAAGATATCCGGAACCCGAGGGGGGAGCGCAGGGATCAACACCGCGACGCTGGGGAACGCGAGGGCCACCGCGACCCAGACCAGGCCAGCGATGATCAGGGCGACGCCGAGCACCTCCAGGCGGCCACCCCATCGGCGGGGCGCCGCCGTCGGAGAGTCCTCGCCCGATTCGCCCGGAGTACCGGGTTTCCCGCTGCGAGTCGATCGGGACTTTCGGGTGAGGTACAGTGCCTTCAGGGCGCGGCCGGGGTCGCCGGAGTCGTCGGAATGCGTGAATCCGACCTTGGGGTCGTCCGCGATTGATTTCCAGTCGTACCCTTTGGCGCGTAGACGGTTCACGCGATTCCAGTCGGTCACGTCGGAGGTTCAAGCCCCATGGCCGACATTAAGTTTGAGGCCCGCACGGCCACCGGCGCCCCCGAGCGCGAGCATGCACCCGAGACGGGCGGAACGTGGTCAGGGGGGTGGGCCGAACGGTCCATGACGGCTCTGCACCCCCCGAGCCCGGCTGCCGGAACGGTTCCGGCGGCACCCCCCCTCTCCCATGATGGGAAGGTGTGCTATATCGGGTGGGATTGGTCCTGGCATGCTAGAATACACCGGGATCCGGGTCCGCGACCTCGACCGGGCACGGAAGTTCTACTGCGACGGCCTGGGCCTGCGGTCGCTCCGAGCGGGACGGATGGCGGCTGGGGGTCAGTGGGAAGAGCTGGAGGACCCGGAGAGCCACCAGAAGCTCGAGCTGAACTTCTATCCGGACCACCCGCCGTACCGGGAGGGGGACGAACTGGACCACCTCGGCTTCCAGGTGGAGGACCTCGAAGGCATGATCCGTCGCCTCGAGGCGATGGGGGCCCGCGTCCGGATCCCCCCGTTCGAGGATCACGGCGTGCGCCTCGCCTTCCTCTCCGACCCGGATGGGGTCTGGGTGGAGTTGAACCAGCGGTTCCAGAGTGACGAACCCCCGACGTCACGACCCATGGAGTGACCGGAACGCCACGAAACGGGGCGCCGTCGTCATCGATAAGAGAGCGACCCGGTGTCGTACGCGGGGTCGGACCGGTGGGAGGGGGAGCCGAATCGGGGGAGGCGGTTCCCCCCCCGACGCCCGTCGGGACCGGTAAGGTCGGGCTCAGTTCGACCGGGGTCTTCCTCGTCACGATCCTGATCCAACTGGTCGGCTACGTTCCGACCTTCTTCTTCGCCCGGGGGATCGGCCAGGCGGTCGACGGCAAGGCGCTCCTCGGGACGATCCAGCTGTTCCTGCTCGTCGCGAGCTCGATCAACGGGATCGGCGACCTCCGGATCGGGTCGGCGTTCATCTACTTCGTCGCGCGCGGCCAGTCCCCGAAGGAGGGGGCCACGACGTACCTCGGGTTCCGGCTGGCGATGGTCGGACTCGCCGGGACGGTCCTGTTCCTGCTCGCCCCCTCGCTCCATCTGTCGATGACCGACACCTTGGAGATGTTCGGGATTTGGATGACGTTCCCCGTATTCTGGTCCCTTTCGACCCTCTACACCCAGGTCTATGTGGCGACCGGCCGTTCGACGTTCAGCCAGACCCCATTGCTCATCGAGTCGATCGTGCGAGGGGCCGCACTCACCTACGTGGCCCTGTACCTGACGGGGCTCAACGACCCCACCGGCGTGCCGGTCCCGCTGGCGACGGTCAACAGCCCGCTGACCGCCCTTTGGGCGATGACCATCGCCTACGCGCTGGGCGTCGCGGCCTCGACGATCTACTCGCTACCCGTGGTCGTGAGGAACTGGGGGAAGTTCAGCGTGAGGGAGGGGACCCGCCTCTTCCGGTGGGCCTGGCCGCTGATGGGGAGCCTCATCCTCCTCTATCTCTCGGGCAACGTCATCCAGTTTTTCGTCGTCGCCGAGCTCAACACCCACTGGTACAACGTCTTCCTCGCGGCGAACGGCTACCGGATTCTCGCCCTCGCCCTGCCGACGGCGGTCGCGGTGCCCCTCTTCCCGCACCTGTCCTCCCTCCACAAGCACCTGGAGTACCACGCGATCCGTTCACGGACGTGGCAGGCCCTTCGGTACACGGCGATGGTCGTCGTGCCGGGGGTCGTCGCCCTCGTGGTCTATCGGGTGAATTTCCTCAACATCATGTATTCCTCCACGTACGCCACCGAGGGGTCGGACATGCTCGCGCTTCTGGCCCTCTCGGCGATCCCCACCGCGTTGAGCGGGATCATCGGTACCTCCCTCAATTCGGTCGGGCAGCAGCGATTGGAGCTCTACCTGACCTCGCTACAGGTCGTGATCCTGGTCATCGTGGCGGTGCTCCTGATCCGCCCGGTCTACCCCGCCACTCTCCTGAACATCCCCGGCAACGACGGGGCCGGGTGGGCCGTCTTGCTCTCCTCGATCGGCGCCCTCGCGCTCAACACGTACTTCATGGAACGGCTGCTCGCCGTCCGGATCCAGTGGCGGCCGATCATGACGATCGCGGCGAGCGCGGGGGTGGCGTTCCTCGCCGTGGCGAGCCTCAACGACTTCGTGAACGTCAACCGGTACTACATCCTCGCCGGGGCCCTCGCGCTGGGATTCGGGGTGTACGGCCTCATGCTCGTCGCGAGCGGAGAGCTGACGAAGGAGGACGCCCGACGCATCAGTCAGTTCTTGGGATTGCCCCGCTCCGTGGGGGTCGCCGTCGCGAAGATATGCTGGCGGGAGTCGTGGCCGGACCTGGAACCGGCAGGACCCGGCGAGGCGAAGGGCCTCACGGAGCCGCCCGGGGGTTGAGCGGGAATCCACGGGGCGAGCCCCCATCCGAAGACGGGGAATGAGACACCCACTCATGGGGCGAACTCTTAAGACGGCCTCCGGCGTTTCGTAGGGTGAGGCGATTCACCATGATCCAAGTGGAGGTCAAGCCCGAAGCGATGAGCCAGGTCCGCCGACTCATCGCGGGTCAAAAGCCCGACATCGCGGTCCGCGTCTACGCCCAGCCCGGCGGCGGAGGCTGCTGCGGAGGGGGAGGCGGTGCCGTCCAGTTCGGCATGGCGTTCGCCAAGCCGCGGGCGGATGACGAGGTCGTGAAGATCGACGGGTTCTCGGTCATCGTCGACCCGACGAGCGCCCAGTTCGTGAACGGCGCGGTCATCGACTACGTCGAGGACATCCAGGAGTCCGGATTCAAGATCACCAACCCTAGCCTGCCCGAGCCGGACGACGCGGGGAAGGCGGGCGGTTGCGGCTCCTGCGGCAGCAGCTCGGAAAAGGGCGGCGGCTGCGGCTGCGGATAGCGCGGGGGCCCTGACCGCCGTCAGGCGGTCTGGCACCGGTTAGCGTTCCGAAGAGCATCCCGGGCAGCACGGGGCGTTCACCGAGCAACAGGCGCAGCACCGGCAGCACGCGGCGCAATCGCAACAGGCACAGGAGAGTCTCGGGAGCGCGTCCACTGGAGGATCTCGATCGCTCACCGCTCGTCCCGGAAGACCCCCAACCCCCTTGGGGTCAAAGAAATGTTCGGTCGGAGCGATTTGGGGTGGGGTCAGCCTCCCCCCCGTAACGGAGGGGGGAGACGGCGTGGAAGTGGCCAGGTCGGTCGGACCGTGAGGGGCCGAAGCGACCGGCTCCCAGGACGGGCCCGGGCCGCGCGAGTTAGTTCCATTTAATAGCCGCACGAAGGTCGGCGGTCCCCATGTCGCCCGAGGCGCTCGTCGCGGACCGAGTCCGCAAGACCTACCGGGTCCGGGGAGGCGCCCCGGTCGACGCCCTGTCCGGGGTGTCGCTGCGCGTGGGGAAGGGCGAACGCGTGGCCCTCCTGGGCCGCAACGGCGCGGGCAAGACGACGTTCTTGAAGATTGCCTCCACCCTGCTCGCCCCGACCTCCGGCACCGTGTCGGTGTTTGGTCACGAGGTCCAGGCCGAGGCGGACATCGTGCGGTCGTCGATCGCCGTCGTACCCCAGGAAGGCAAACCGTTCTTCCACTTGACGCCGCGAGAGCAGGTCTACACCTACCTGCGCGCCCGGGGATTCGATCGGGCGAGCGCCAAGACGCGTACCGGGGAGGCGCTCGCGCAGATGGAGCTCGAGGAGGTCGCCGACCGGCTCAACATCACGCTCTCCGGGGGTCAGCGTCAGAGGACGATGGTGGCGACGGTGATCGCCACGGAGGCGCCGCTCCTCTTCCTGGACGAACCGACCATCGGGATGGACCCGTTCGCCCGCCGCGGGGTTTGGGAGTCGATGCGCCGCCTGACGAGGAGGGGGTCGACGATCCTCCTGACCACCCACTACCTCGACGAGGCGGAGGCGCTCTCCCACCGGCTCTACATCATCGAGCGGGGCCGGGTGCTGGTCGACGGGAGCGCGGAAGGGCTCAAGAAAGAGGTCGGAGGCACCCTGCGGGTATCGATCCGAGGCGGGCAGGATCTCGCGGAGACGTTCTCCTCCTTCGGTTCCCTGGTCCGGGACCCGGAAGCGTTGCACATCATCACGACCCCCGAGCGGCTGGTCGAGATCATGGGCGTGGCGGTGGGGATGCGCCTGACCGCCACCGTCGGTCCCGTCACGCTCGAAGAGGCGTTCCTGAAGGTCGTCGGCCGGTCGATCGACGCGGAGAACTGACGGGGTTGACGCTCTCGACCACCCGACCCCGCGCGTTCCGGGGGCTCCTCGCCTTCGCGGAGACGGAGCTGCGGGTCCAGCTCCACGAGGAGGCGGCGATCCTCACCTCGATGGTCGTCCAGGTCGTCCTGCTGATCTTCGTGTCGATCCTCGCCCCCTCCCTCCTCGGGGTGGCGCTCGTCGGGGCGATCGTCTTCTCGTTCTTCGCGCTGGGCCAGCGCGTCCTGAACGAGGCGGCGTTCATCCGGGTCGACCACCGGTTGAACGAGCTGTACCTCGCCTCCCCTCTCGCCCCGGAGTCCTACTTCTTCGGGTTGAGCCTCGGGGTCATGGTCGCCTACCTCGCACCGATCCTGTTGGTGGCCCTCGCCGCGGAGCTGGTCGTCCATTTCACCCTCGTCTCAGCGGTCACCATCGTACTGAGTGTCGTCGCGGTCTGGCTGTTCTCCTGCTCCATCGGGTACATCGTCTCAACTCTGTTCCGGGACATGCGGGCGATATGGCCCTGGGCCAGCCTATTGTACAACCTGTTCGGCGTACTCCCGCCGGTCTTCTACCCGATCACGAGCGCCCCGGTGGCCATCCGCTGGATCTCCCTCTTCCTGCCGCCGAGCGCGGCGACCGCGCTCATCAACGAGACGATCACCCCGGCGAACCTGACCGGCCTCCAGATCTTCCTCGCCGCGGCGTCGTTGGCCGTCGAGGCCGCCCTCGTCTTCCTGTTCGCGATCTACTGGGCGCGCCGGTCCGTCCGGGAGGAGTAGGTGGAGACCGACGCGGCCGCCCCGACCCTGCCCCGCGACGGAGAGGTCCTGCCGGCGTTCGCCATCATCGGCTGGCGGTGGATCAGCCGCAACCCGGCCTCGACGATCGCGCCCATCCTGCTCCCGTTCATCTTCCTCTACTTCCTGCGGATCATCTCGCCGGCGAGCCTGTTCCCGCTCGAGATCATCGGAGCGATGCTCTTCACGACGCAGAACATCGGTAGTTGGGTCCTCGGCGACTCGGCCACCTGGCGGTTGGAGAGCGGGCTCCAGAGCCTGTTCGTAGCCTCCCCGATGGGAAAGGTCCGCTACCTTCTGGGGATCGCGTTCTCGAACCTCATCCCCGCGGCCCCGGCGCTCGTGGTCCTTGCCGTGATGCTCGCCCTCGTCACGCCCGTTCCCCTCCTGGCGTGGCCGGTGCTCGTCGGGGCGATCCTCGTGCTCTGGGTCCTCTTCTCGGCGATCGGCGTCGCGATCTCGAGCCGCCTCAGCACCCAGCGGCAGATCTGGCCGATCGGGAACCTGACGTTCACGGTCCTCGGAATGCTCTCCCCTCTGTACTATCCGCTCTCGGTCCTCCCCCCGGCCTGGCAGTTCGCGGCGCGTTTCCTCCCGGCCACGTACGCCGCCCTCCTCGTCCAGGGGGTCGTCGGGGTGACCCCGGCGAGCTTCGGAACCCTGCTGAGCTATGGAGGGCTCCTCCTCGTCTCGGCAGGGGTGGGGACCCTGCTCGCGCTGCAGCTGTACAAGTGGCAGGAAGGCTGAGTTCGGCCGCGCGACCGACCCACAACGTTCATGCCTACCGCCGGCATGGAACTGTCGGTGCGCTCCGAGAACGGCCTGGGTTGGCACGAGAGCCCGGTAGGGGCGGCGCATGGCCCGGGCACCCGAGCGATCGCCGCCGGTACATCCACAAAAGGAGGGTCGTAGACCACCGATGGGGAACGATGAGTTCGATGAGATCCTGTCCGCCCTCGACCGGGAGACCGCTCGGATCCGCGTGCGCGCCGAGCCGAGACGCTACAACAAGCCGGCGACGGTCATCTCCGGGTTCCCCCCGGGCGTGGACCTCGCCGAGACCGTCCGCTCGCTGAAGAACCGGCTCGCCACCGGCGGTTCGGTCGTCGACGGGGAGGTCTACCTGCAGGGGGACCACCGGGCGAGGATCCGCGATGAGCTCTCCAAGCTCGGGTTCGACCCGCAGACCGTCGAGGTCTCGAACGCCCAGTTGCCGAAGCGGGGCCGTCGCGGCTAGGGTAGTTTGAGGGAGCGCCGCAGTTTCTGCGGTGGAAAACTCTGTCCTACCGTAGGGGCGGCGCCTTTTGGCCATGAACGTGCGCCGAATGTGCCGTTCGTTGACCCTATAAGTCGCCGGGGCTCCGCCCTCGTGAGGGAGTCCGATGGTCGCATATGCTCACCCCGAAGCGCTCGTCGAGAACGATTGGCTCGCCCAGCACCTCGATGACCCGAAGGTGCGGATCGCCGAGGTCGACTACGACCCTATGGCGAACTTTGCCGTCGGCCACATCCCCGGCGCCCAGCTGTTCGACTGGCGGAAGGACATCAATGACCCCGTCAAGCGCGACCTGCTCTCGCGGGAGGCCCTCACGGCCTTGTTCCATCGGGCGGGGATCGCCCCGGACACGACCCTCGTGCTCTACGGCGACTTCAACAACTGGTTCGCGGCGTTCGCGTTCTGGGTGTTCAAGTACTACGGGTTCAAGGACGTCCGGATCCTGAACGGCGGCCGCAAGAAGTGGGTCTCCGAGGACCGGGCCTTCACCAAGGAGGTCGTCTCGGTCCCCCCCGGTTCGTTCCAGGCGCACGCGCCGGACGAGAAGCTGAGGGCGTACTACGACACGGTTCACGCCGGGCTCGACCACGTCAAATCCGGCGCGCTACGGCTCGTCGACGTACGGGGACCGAAGGAGTTCAGCGGCGAGATCACCGCACCCCCGGAGTACCCGACGGAGCACGCCCAGCGGGGGGGCCACATCCCCGGCGCCGCGAACATTCCGTGGGCCCAGGCCGTCAACGACGACGGGACGTTCAAGAGTCGCGAGCAGCTCGAGGCGATCTACCATCCCAAGGGGATCACCGGTCGAGAGCCGGTCATCACCTACTGCCGGATCGGGGAGCGCTCGAGCCACACCTGGTTCGTCCTCAGCTACCTGCTCGGATTTCCGGATGTGAAGAACTACGACGGGTCGTGGACGGAATGGGGAAACCTGATCCGTTCCCCGATCGAGAAGCCGTAATCCCCGCGAAGCTCGCAGACTATCGCCCGGCGGAGCCGTCGGCGCGGCGCCGCCTCGGTACGGGGCGTTCCTCCCGCCGTACGAGGAAATGGTGGAGGTTCCCATCGACCCGGTGGTGCAGCACCGAGTGCCCGGTCCGGTCGGACCACCGGACCATCTCGAGAGGGCTCGTTGCGTCGTCGGTGACCAGGAGCGTCACCTCGCCGGGGGGTCGCTGTTGAAGGGCCTCGTCCAGGCGCGCAAGGATCGCCTGGCACTCCGCCCCGATCTCGTACAGCTCCTGGTCCGGCATCGCCGGGTAGCAGTGGACCCGCCACTCTGCGACCTTGCGGCGCAGCGCCTCACGTACCTCGGGGGCCGGCGCGAGCCCGGAACCCGGACGGACCGGCTCAAAGGGACGGATCCGCGCGATCCATCCCTGCTCATAGGGGGCGTCGTTGATCGTTCGGGGACGGGCCTCGAGGGAACGGTTTCGCTCGACGACCTCGGCATCGACTGGCAACCGGACGGCGCCCGTGTACCGAACGCTCTCGACCGTCGCCACGCTCCGCCCGAGTGCCTGGACGCCCTCGATCGGACGGAAGCCGATGGATACGAACCGGCCGGCGAACGACGCGAGGACCGAGGTCACGCCGAGGGTGGCCGTCCCGTCCGCCGGGTCCGGCTTCAGCCAGACGTCCCGCTCGATGTCGTAGAGACGGTCGTCGGGCAGCGGGCATCCATCGACGTCCACCGTACTCGGAGACCGGGCGGGGTCTTACGGCTATCCAGTGTCCCGCGTCCGACCTCGAGCCGCCGTCACCAGTACTTTTTTCCCCCGCGACCGGTTCCCGCGGTGCGTGAGAGTGCACGCCGAGCTGCCGCTGGCGGAGCCTCCTAGGAACCGTTGCCGTTGCGGACACCCCCCGACGTCGCACATGAAGGTCGTACCGGTGTCGGAGCGCGCGGACGGGAGCTTCCGGCTGGACCCGGTGGGTCCGTGCGCGCAATGCGGCGAAGCTGCATGTCGGCGGTACACCGCCGGAGGCTGAACTCGGCCGGTCCCGCGGTGGGGTGGCGCGCGACGGTCGGGTAAAGGTACATCTGCGGTCTCTTGGTGGGGGCTCCATGCCACCGGTGGGCCGGGCTGCATGGGCCGCCGGCTCGACCCTCTTCATCGCCCTGCTCCTCTCGATCCCCGCGATCGGGTCTTCGTCCCACGCCACGCCGCCCAGACCAGGAACCATGCCGTCGATCGCGGCGGGCGTCCAGGAATCCTGGGTCGGGATGG
>JAKIWG010000003.1:99450-111258 GCA_022750155.1 Thermoplasmata archaeon
TCGTTCTTCTCGGTGTTCACGAACCGGACCGACCTCAACGTGCACCTCGGATACTGGGTCGACCTCGGGCTGGTGCCGGGAGATGCGTACGACTTCGAGCTCCTGCACGCGAACCGGACGAACTGGACCCTGACCGTGAACGGGGCGTATTTCGGAGGAGCCGCCGCGAATGCGACCTTCGACTTCAACGCGACGATGGCGACGTGGCTGGGCGGGATCGGATTCTCCGAGGTGGCGCTCTACGACTCCACGCCGAGCATCCCGGCGCTCATGACGATCCCCCTCGCCCTCGCGGTCCATCGCAGCGGCGGGGGCTGGTATCTCCCCGCGAACGGGATCACCTCCTTCGCCGGCAATGGGGGACCCCAGTGGGGGATCCAAGGCCGCCTCCAGCATCCCTCCCTGGCCCCCGGCGAGGTCGAGAGCGGTTCGCAGGCCGCGAACCAGACCAATGGGACCGAGCTGTGGAACGGCGGACGGGTTCCGGTTCGGGTGTCGGTCTCCTTCCCGGCGTCGCCGATCGTCGCCACCACGCCGGCGCTGGTGGACGTGACCGTCACGACGCTCACCGGCGCTCCGATCCCCGGGGTGGCCCTGTTCCTGCGCGACACGCTGAACGGGAGCTTTCCGTTGCCGACGGTCTCGACCGGATCGACCGGGAGTGCGACGGGTCTTCTCGACACACCCAACGTGAGCGCGGCCTCGCTCGACCTGGTCACCGCGTCGGTGACCCTGTTCGGGTACAATGGGTCCGGGGCCTCCGGGCTCCCGCTCTCTCCGTCGCTGGAGGTGCTGATCACGGTCCAACCGTCCGCTCCCCGTGTGTCGCCGAACGACCAGACGTCGCTCACCTTCCAGACCCGCAACGCCACCGGCGCGCCGGACCCCGGAATCCTGCTGACCTTTCAGGCCGGGGCGGCCACGACGCTCAGCCAGACCTACGGCACCACCGACTCGGGCGGGGTGCTCACCATCATGTTCACCGCGCCGCCGACCGCCGCCGACCTCGTGCTTACGGCCCTCGTCGAGAGCGTGGGCCATTGGGGGAGGCTCAGCGTGCCGATCCACGTCGGGGCGGTGTCCTCGGGCTGGTCACTGCCTCCCACTCCCGAGCTAGTGGAGGTCGGGGTCTTGGGCCTGGCCGCCGGGCTGGTGCTGCTGGCGGTCGTGCGCCACCGTCGCGGCCGGAAGGCGCTTCCCGAGATGCCGCTTCGCCGCTACCTGAAGGAGACCCGTCCTGGGGGCCCCGCGCCCCCGGCCGCCCCTCCCGGGCCCGGGTCTCAGCCGTAAGCGACCTTCAACAGGTACGGACGAAGCCGGTGGAGCCGGTCGTCCCACAACTGGAAGTGCCAGCTCCGGGCGTCCTCCCACTGGGGGCCGCTCTTCCAGCCCGAGTGCTCGAGCGTCACGTCGACCCCCTCGGGGGAGTCCTGGAGGCGGATGTAGACCTTCGTGGGGGTCGGTCCGTTCATGACCTCGCCATACGGCGGTGGGGCTTCCCACGTGAACCCGACGTCGAGCTCCGGGTGGAGCTCGGTGATGACCCCGTGGGAGGTGAAACTGGGCTCCCCGTTCCACGTCACCTCGTAGGCCCCGCCCACCTCCGCCCGGACGTGGGCTCCGTCGCACATCCAATGCGTCAGGTGGCTCGAGTCGGTGAACGCCGACAGGATCATGGCGAGCGGGAGGGGTACCGTCACCTGGATCAGGATCGGGTCGAGGTCGTCGCTCAGCACGGTCGCGATGGCTTCGTCCCCCGCCTTTTACGCTTTCGCTTCGACCACGGCGATCGGGGCGCCTGCTGCGAAGGGAGGTCCGCAGGGTTCAGACGTACTGCTGGCACGTATAGCAGTAGAATCGACCATACTGGGCGACCCAGCTCCCCGGGTTGTGGCATCGAGGGCACGTGGGAGCGGGAGCGAACGGGGCGGCGCTGGCGATCGGGGGGGCAGGCGGTGGGGGCGCGGTCCCCGGAGCCCCCGGGAACGGCACCGGGACCGCCACCGGGATGTACCCCATCTGGGGGATCATCGGGAGTTGCTGCTCCCGAAGGGCATCTCCCAGCTTGTCCCACGCGATCAGGTAGAGGATCCCGAGGAGAAGGCCTCCGGCGAAGAGGCTGATGATCCCGAGGACGAGCGTGGGCGTCCTCGCGTCGGCGTACCGACCCTCGGCCACCGGACGGTAGCAGAAATGATACGCCAATATGGCCACGAACAACACGGCGAACCCGAGCCCGATGAAGAGGGCGCCGAGTCCGCGCAACCCGGCCACGGCGAAGAGGCTCCCGAGGAAGAACGCCACCAGGAGCAGGACGATCGACCCGATGAACTGGAGCACGAGGGCAATCACGATCAGGGTCTTGGCCGTACCCGCCGACGGAGGGACAGGTCGGTTCCCGGTCACTCCGGAGGCTCCGTACACGAACGGCAAACGGGGCCTCCGATAGTTGAATCCTTCTCCCGCTCGGCGGGAGGCCGGCGGGGCGCCGTTAGATAGCCAGTCGCGTGCTCCTACCCGGACGCTCGGATGGTCGAGGCACGCGACGATCGGCCCACTCACGGCGGGGTCCTCGTCCCGTTCTGGCAGGCCGCCGGGGTCCCCGACGCCCGGATGCCGTACGTCGAATTTCAGGCCCGCCGGTACCCGTCGATCGCCCGGTTCCTGCGGCGCCACGGTCCGTGGGAGAGCCGCACGGTCCTCGACCTCGGTGGCGGGGTCGGGAGCCTCGCGGTCCAGCTCAAGGCGGAGCTGGGCGGCTCATACCACGTCGCCGACTTCTTCCCTCCCTCCCCGGCGCTACGCCAGGCCCTCGCCGAACGGGGGATCTCTGAATGCTTTCAGAGCGACCTGACCGAGGGGGACCCTCTGGAGGCGGCCCCCACCCCGTACGATGCGATCCTGTTCGTGGAGGTCCTCGAGCACCTGCTCGTGAATCCGGTGCTCCTGTTCCGTCGACTGGCGGGGCACCTCGCCCCCGACGGGATGCTCTTCCTCACCACCCCCAATCAGGCGCGCCTGTCGAATCGATGGAAGCTCCTCTGGGGCCGGTCGATCAAGGACGAGGGGCGTTATCCGACCGACGAAGCGGGCGTCTACGGCCACGTCATCGAGTACACGGTCTCCGAGTTGGATGTCGTGATGCATTACGCGGGGTTCGCCCCGGTCGAGTTTCGGGTCGTGCAACAGGTCCCCCGAATCGACCCCACCCGGACCCAGCGGGCCGGGGTCTCCGTGCTCAACTCGGGCTGGGCGTCCCGGGCCCAGCTGGGGGACGACATCCTGGCCCTGTACCGAAAGCTTCCGGGCCCTCCCCCGTCGCCCTCGGATGGGGGTCGGGTATGACGCCGAGGGTCCCTGGATTCGGGTAGGCGGGTTCTCGGGGAGAGGAGACCCCGTCGGGCCAGGGGTCCCCAGGGTTCGACGAGCGATCCCCGATGGCGCATCGCGTGTAGGAAGAGGGGGGCCGGCGATTTCGGCCCTCGATTTACGGGTTGCGGCGCAGGGGCATCGCCGTGCGCCGTGTTACCTCACTGACGCGGGCCTTAAACGGCGCCCCACCCTCGCAGCGGGTTACGGAGTCCCCACGACGATTCGCCTAGGCGACAAATCGGACCGGCGCCGGCGGGCGCAGGTCCAGGGAGCCGGTCCCATCGGGGCGCTCCCCCGCGCGGGAGAAGCCGAGCCGCGATGATCCCCACCGCGACCCTCCCGGAGATCGTCCTGATCTTCATCGTGGGCCTTGCGCTCGCCGCCGCCCTCGGCCGGTACATGGCCAACGTCTATCAGGGGGGCTTTTCCCGGTGGGACCCGATCGCCATCCCGATCGAGCGGGGGCTGTTCGCCCTCATGGGCGTCGACCCGAAGCGTGCGATGGGTTGGAGGGAGTACCTCCGCGGACTCCTCGTCACCGACGCGATCGCCATTGGCTTCGTGTTCCTGCTGCTACAGGACCAGCACTCGCTCCCCTGGAACTCGCTCAACGTCCCGGACATGAGCTGGCACCTCGCCTTCCACACGGCGAGCGCCTTCGGGACGAACACGGACTACCAGCACTACGCCCCGGAGAGCCAGGTCTCCCTGTTCGCCTCCCTGTTCGGCCTGCAGACCCTGATGTTCCTCTCCCCGGCCACGGGGCTGTGCACGTTCGTCGCCTTCGCCCGGGGCTTCGCGCGCAACGACGGCAAGGTGGGCAACTACTACTCCGACCTCGTCCGCACCTTCACCCGCATCCTGATCCCGCTCACGGTCCTGGGGGCCCTCGCGTTCATCCTCCTCGGGGTCCCCCAGACCCTGACCCAAGCCGTGGCGATCGCCCCCCTGCCGTTCGCGGGGGGCGGGTCGGAGATCATCCCGCTCGGACCGGTCGCGGGGTGGGACTCGATCGAGTTCCTCGGGACCAATGGCGGCGGCTATTTCGCCGCGAATGCGGCGCACCCGTTCCAGAATCCGTCCGCCTCCACCAACCTGGTGGCGATCCTCCTGATGATGGCCATACCGTTCGGGGCCCCGTTCGCGTTCGCCCGGATCGTCCGACGACCGGGCGAGGTGTGGCCGCTCATCGGCACGGTCCTGATCGTGTTCCTGATCGGCTTCGGCCTGTTCCTCTTCGCCGCGGGGTCGAACACCTATCTCCCGGCCTCCGTCGACCAGGGCTCGGGCTACTTCGTGGGGGCCGAAAGCCGCTTCACGATCTCCGAGAGCGCGCTGTTCCAGTTCACCTCGGTCTACTCGAACACGGGGGCGACCTCCATGTCGCTCGCCTCCCTCACGCCGATCGCCCAGACGGTCCTGCTGTTCGGGATGTTCCTCCAAGCGACCCCCGGGGGGGACGGGATCGGGTTTTCGATGCTGCTGATCTACGTCGTCCTCGCCGTCTTCATGGGCGGCCTCATGGTCGGCCGGAGCCCCGAATACCTGGGTAAGAAGATCAGCATGCCCCAGGTGAAGTGGGCGGCGGCCGCGCTCCTCTCGCACCCGTTCGCCATCCTGATCCCGGTCGCCGTCACCGTCGTCAGCGGGAACGTCGTTCCGGCCCTCGGGGGATACTCCCCGCACGGATTCACGATCCTCCTCTACGAGTTCACGAGCGAAGCGGCGAACAACGGGAGCGGCATGGCCCCCATCCACGACGGGACGGAGTTCTTCAATGTCGTGGGCGCGCTCGTCATGCTCGCCGGGCGATACTTCCCGATCCTCGCCATGCTGGCGATCGCCGGCTCGCTCTCCCAGCAGGACTCCCGGCCCCCGGGGCCGGGGACCCTCAAGACCCGGACCGCGACGTTCACCGTGTTCCTGGCCCTGTTCCTGATCATCGTCGCCGGCCTGCTCTTCCTGCCCGTTCTCGCCCTCGGACCGTTCTCGCAGATCGCGGCGGGGGGATGATGGCGGCCGGGGGTCCGTCCACCGAGGGGCTGGCGACGCGGCACGCGGCCCAGGTCAGCCCCGTCGCCGCGCTGCGCGGGTCCCTCTCGCTGCTCCGCCCGAGCGAGATGGTGCGGAACCCGGTGATGTTCGTGGTCTACGTGTTCACCCTGTTCACGGCCGCGATCACGATCGCCCCGTGGGCGTTCCCGGACCTCACCGGCCACGGCTTCAGCCGGTCGTACTACTTCGGGCTCACGATCATCCTGTTCATGACGCTCTGGTTCGCCACGCTCTCCCAATCGATCGCCGAGGCCCAGGGCCACGCCCAGGCGGAGAGCCTGCGGGAGATCCGAAGCGGGACCCGGGCCCGAAGGGTCCTGCCGAACGGAAGCCTGCAATGGGTGGCCGCCTCCACGCTACGAAAGGGGGACGGAGTGGCCCTTCAGGCGGGCGACACGGTGCCGCTGGACGGGGACGTGGTGGGCGGGGTCCTCGAGATCGACGAGGCGATGATGACGGGCGAGTCGGCCTCCGTCGTCCGCGAGAGCGGCGGAGACAAGACCAGCCTGCTCGGGGGCAGCCAGGTCCTGCGCGGCAAGGCGATGATGCGGGTCGCCTCCGACCCGGGCCAGAGCTTCCTCGACCGGATGATCCGGCTCGTGGAGGGGGCCCGCCGGGAGAAATCCCCGAACGAGCTCGCCCTGACCCTCGTCCTCTCCGCGTTCACGGTCTCGCTCCTCGTCGTGATCGTCACCTTCCAGTACACGATCTCCGCCAACCCGAACCTCGTGGTGGACCTGGGGACGCTCATCGCGCTGCTCGTCTGCCTGATGCCGACCACCATCGGGGGACTCCTGCCGGCGGTCGGGATCGCCGCCGTCAACCGGGTCGCCTCGGCGAACGTGGTCGCCAAGTCCGGGCGCGCGGTGGAGGCGGCCGGGGACCTGGACGTGCTCATCCTCGACAAGACCGGCACGATCACGACCGGGAACCGGATCGCCGTGGAGTTCCATCCGGCCGAAGGGGTCGACAAGACGGTCCTTACGCAGGCCGCGGCGATCGCCTCGGCGTTCGACGACACGCCGGAGGGTCGATCGGTGCTCCGCCTCGCCGTTCGGCGGGGCGTGGCCCGCGAGGGGTTCCGACCGTCGGCCGCCAAGGTCGTGCCGTTCTCGGCGGAGCGGCGGATCTCCGGGGTCGTGCTGGACGATGGCCGGGAGCTGATGAAAGGCGCCGTGCGCTCGATCGCCGGGTATGTCGGTTCGATCCCCCCGGAGGTGGAGAAGGCCGCGGAGCAGGCGGCGAGCCAGGGGATGACCCCGCTCGCGATCTCGGCGGACAAGAAGGTCCTCGGCATCGTCGTCCTCAAGGACGTGGTCAAGCCGGGGATTCCCGACCGGCTTCGGGAGCTGCGTCTCATGGGCATCCGCACGATCATGTGCACCGGCGACAACCGGGTCACGGCCCGGGCGATCGCCAAGGAGAGCGGCGTCGACGAGTTTGTCGCGGAGGCGAAGCCGGAGACCAAGCTCGAGCTGGTCGAGCGGGAGAAACGCGCCGGTCGGCTCGTGGCCATGACCGGGGACGGGACGAACGACGCCCCGGCCCTCGCGCGGGCGGACGTGGGGCTCGCGATGAACAGCGGGACCTCGGCCGCCAAGGAGGCCGGCAACATGGTCGACCTCGACAGCGACCCGACGAAGATCATTGAGATCGTCTCGCTGGGCAAGCAGTTGCTCATCACGAGGGGCGGACTCACGACCTTCTCCGTCACCAACGACGTGGCGAAGTACTTCGCGATCCTTCCGGCGATCTTCGTCGGGGTGACGGGGATCGGGATGCTCAACGTGCTGCGCCTCGGCAACCCCCACCTGGCGGTCCTCGCCACCCTCCTGTTCAATGCCACGATCATCCCGTTGCTCATCCCCATCGCGCTCCGCGGTGCGCGGTTCCGGCCGAGGACGGCGGTGGAGCTGCTGCGCAGCAACATCGTGGTCTACGGAGGGGGCGGATTCGTCACGGCGTTCGCCGGGATCGAGATGATCTATCTCGGGCTCCAGATCGCCAACGCGAACCCCTGGGTCGCGATGTTCGTCTCGTGGGTCGGCCATATGCTGGGGAGCTGAGGATGGACGACCAGGGATTGAGGTCGGTGCCCACCACCCCGCCGTCGCGCCGTGCGGCCGGATCCCGGACCCCTGCCCGGCCCCCGGTGGACACCGCGGAACCCGCGTGGAAGGCGGTGCGGAGCTCCGTCACCCTCCTCGTACTGATCGTCCTGATCGGGGGATACGCCTACCCGATGGTCGCCACGGAGGTGGCCCAGACCCTGACCCCGGCCACGGCGGGAGGCTCGCTATTGCAGAGCCCCAACGGGACCTACTACGGGTCGACGCTGCTGGGCCAGAATGTGACCAGCCCGTGCCTGTTCTGGCTGAGGCCATCGATCATCGACTACCAGGCGTTCACCGGCGCCGGGAGCGAGGTGCCGTACGGCCCCACGGACCCCCACCTGCTCAACATCACGACCTACTACGCCCACCTGTACGGGTTGACGAACGTCTCCGCCCCGGTGGACCTGTTCTCCGCGTCGGCGAGCGGCCTCGACCCGGCGATCACGCCGGAGGCCGCGTTCGTCCAGGTCCCCCGGGTCGCCCAGAACACCAGCCTGACCGAGGCGTGGCTGACCGGTTTCGTGCAGGCGCACGTGAACGCCGAGCTCCTGGGGTTCATCGGGCCGGAGTACGTCAACGTCCTTGAGCTTGACCTCGACCTCGAATCCCACCTGCCCTCGGCAGGGCTCGGCGGGGGATGTGGGGTCGGATGACTACCGACCCTGGCTGAGGCCGAACCAGGCGTCGCAGCGCTTCGCGTTCTCGACCGTCGCGAGCAGGATCACCGCGTCCCCTGCGGAGATCTTCGTGGTGAATGGGGGGTTGATCCGCGTCGCATACTCGCCGGAGGTATCGGGGTGCGCGTAACCCACCAGGAGGCAGCCGGTACCCTGCCGGATGAGCGCATCGGCCTCCGCGAACGTCTTCCCGGCGAGGGGGGAGGTCGAGGGGAGGATGTACTCCCGCATGTCGGCGTGGACGTCCGCGGCGGTGATATCGTCGAGGGCGTGGGCCACCTCCGGCTCGAAGGCGGCGCTCGCGCAGAGCCGACCCCCCATGTCCGACGGGCTCGCCACGTAGGTCACGCCGGCGGCGCGTAGCGTGTCGCGGAGCTCCGGTCGGGACACCGAGACGACGATCCGCACCGTCGGACTCAGGGCCCGGACGTTCAGGGCCCCGATCATGTTCGTCGCGTCATCCGCGGTGCAGACGATGACCGCGTGGGCCTGGGGGACGTTGGCGCGGCGCAGGATCTCGAGCTCCGCGGGCGGCCCGAACGTCACGAACAACTGCTCCTCGGGGGCGAGCGAGCGGATGTTCGGAACCTGCTCTACCTCGTCGGTCACCACGGCGACGGTCTGCTCCTGGATGAGGAGCTCGCGCACCGCGGCGCGCCCGACGCCGGAGTAGCCGAGCACCACGATGTGACGCGTCAGCGATGTGCCGTGCATTCCCAAGGCCCGGCGTTGGCTCTCCTCGGTTACCGCGCTCGTGATCACGGTAAACAGGTAGCCCAGAAGAAAGATTTGGGTGAAGATGACGATCGTCGTGAGCACCTTGGCGGCGGAGACGGTGGGCACGACGTCGCCGTACCCGACGGTCCCGAGTGTGGAGATCGACCAGTAGAGCGAGTCGAACAGGGTGTAGCGGCCGTCCTCCACGAGGTAGAATGCCACGCCGGCCGCGACATAGACTCCCAGGAAAATGAGGATGAACTTCCACACCCTCTCGAGCAGGGAGCGGATCGATTCCCATCTCAGTCGACGACGGCTCGGCACCGGGGCGCGCACACGCGCTCGGGGCGTAAAAGTTTCTGGCGAGCTCCTTCCCCCCCGAGGGCGGGGGGCTCCCTGAGACCCCTAGGGTGAATGCCGTCGGCGAGAGGAGGCCCGGTCCCCCGCGACACCAACTTATGGACGCCCCGGTACGGGGGGCGGTGTTCCGCCGTTCGACCCCGGCCTACCGGTTGAGAGACGGGGAGAACCGACCGGGATCCGTCGCCTCCCTGGACGAGGTCCGCATCGGGGGTACGATGCAGTGGATCCTCACCCGGGGGGTCGACGAGCAGCAACCGATCCTCCTCTTCCTCCACGGGGGCCCGGGGGGTGCCCAGATCGCGGTCGCGCGCAGGTATCAGCGGGAACTCGAACGCGCGTTCGTGGTGGCCAACTGGGACCAGCGCGGCGCGGGCCTTTCCTACACAAAAGGGATCCCCCGGGAAACCATGACGATCGACCAGTTGGTCGAGGACACCCTGGAGGTCACGCGTTGGCTCCTCCAGCGATTCGACCGACCCCGCCTCACCCTCCTCGGACACTCGTGGGGGACCATCTTGGGCCTGTTGGCGGCGAATCGGGCCCCGGAGCTGTTCGACGCGTACATCGGGGCGGCGCAGGTGGTCGAGCCGCAGGAGAGCGAACGCCGTCTGCTCGAGTGGTCGCGTGAAGAGGCCAAACGTCGTCATTTGAGCAAGGCCACCCGGGCCCTCGGAGCCGTGACGGGGCCTCCCTACCGCACCCTGGGAGAGTTCTCCACCGTGCGGCATTGGGCCGACGAGTTCGGCGCCCGCGCGCGGCGCGGGACCGATCGTCGCCTCGTCCTCGACGCGATGTTCCATTCCAGCGAATACACCTTCGGGGATCTCGTGCGGTATGGGAAGGGGGAGCGGTTCTCGGTCTCTTGCCTGATCGAGGCGGCGGGGGCGATCGACATGAGCAGCCGGGTGACCCGGCTCCGAATCCCCACGTACTTCATCTCCGGGCGCTCCGACCGCATCGTAGACCCATCCCTGGCCCGAGAGTACCTCCGCGTCCTCGAAGCTCCCAAGAAGGGTTGGGCGTGGATCGAGGATGCGGCCCACCTCGCGCCGTTCGAGGAGCCGGACGCCTTCGCTGCGGCCGTGGCCGCTTTCTCCCGGCAGGACCCCGTCGCGTCCCCGCCCAGTTGGTCCGTCGCGGGATAACTGCGGACTCCCGCTCATCCAGGGGCATCACGGAGTGGGAAACCGCCCGCGCGCCTCGGCGGGGTCCCGCAAGACGCCCGGAGCCCCCACCGGGCTTCGCGACCGCTCGACCATCCGGTGATCCCGGACCGCCGCCGGCACGACATGGCCACCGGACTCCCTAGGCGTGCGGGGCCGGTCGTCCTCGGGCCCGCGCGCATGGAAGGGTTCTCGCTTCGGCACGCCCAACAAAGCGGTAAGAATGCGACCCATTCTCCCGAGGCCATGCTGGGCTCGAATCCGCCTCGACCGGGGACGATCATTTGGAGAGACCTGACGGTGGAGGATGCGGACTTGCTCCGCCAGTTCTATTCGGAGGTCGCCGGTTGGCGAGCCGAAGAATTCGATGGCGACTTCAACATGTTCACCCCGGGGAGTCCTGAACCCGAGGCGGGAATCTGCTACGCTCGAGGCCCAAACGCACGGCTTCCGCCGCAATGGCTGCTGTACATTGCCGTGGGCGACCTGGAGCGGAGCGCTGGCATGGCGACCTCGCTCGGAGGCAAGGTACTGGACGGTCCGCGGCCGTGTGGGAACGGCAGGATATGCGTCATCCAAGATCCCGCCGGAGCCGTGGCCGCACTCTATCAAGCGAACACAGCGTGACCGGTCGAATGCCTCCGTGGGAGGGGTCCGCGCCCGGCCATGATGCAGGCGCGACCGCCGCCTGCGGGCCGAGGGGGGCCGGTGGCAGCAACCGGAGGCTCGAGGTCCGATTCAGCCTTGATGGACCTCGTGGATCTCGTCCGCCAGGAGGCCGTGGGCTTCTTTGTGGACCCGGGCAGCGGCTTCTGGGCTGGGCGCCTCCACGAGGCAGAAGATCGTCTCCGACTTCTCGTCGACCCAGTAGCTGCGGTAGTGCACGCCGTGCTTTCCCTCGACCTTGAGGTCCTTCGCGTGGGCTTCCGCCACGGCTGCCGCGGTCACGCCTTTCACCTTCCGATGGGTGTCCATGTATAGGGGCATACGGCCCTCGAACCGCTTCACCGTCAAGAACGTTCGGGTCAGAGGCGCTGCGGGCGTTCTCCGGGATGAGCGCTCATCGGCAGACGACCCCACTGGCCGTTGGGCCGGGGACTGCTGCGTCGCGTGAACGAGGTGCGCCCGCACGGTCCCTCCAGGGGACCCGATCACCCATTCTGGCGGCGATTCGGCCTCCAAGTGTCGCGACTCCCTGCTGGAGCACACTCTGGTTCAACTCCGGCGCGGGACCCCTCTCCGCTGAGTCGCGAAGTTCTGGGGGCGGGCGATTCGGGCTGAAGGAATCGGGTGGATGGACTGGTCGGGATTTGAACCCGAGGCCTCCGGTTTGCAAAACCGGCGATC
>JAKIWG010000042.1 GCA_022750155.1 Thermoplasmata archaeon
GAACTGGTCGAAGAACGTCTACAACCTCGTCACCAAGCGCGCCGTCGCCTACGAGAACGCCCTCGTCGAGTGGGTCGACGGGAACATGGGCAGCAAGGTGACGATGAAGTACCCCTCGGTCTACCTCAAGGGGCGCGGAGCCCGGGCGGACATCCTCTCGGTCGCGTTCGCCTCGGCCGGTCAGGTCATCGATTCCGGCGCCAAGGCCGTGCACTCGGCCCCGGACACCTCGAGCAAGATCATCTCCAAGTCGATCGCCATCCGAGGGGGACGGACCAGCTACCGGGGCCTCCTGCACGTCGCGAAGGGCGCCACCGGCGTCAAGGCGGCGGTGCGGTGCGACGCGCTCCTCCCGGACGAGGACAGCCGTTCGGACACCTATCCGTACAACGAGATCCACGAACAGGACGCGACGATCACCCACGAGGCCGTCGTGGGGAAGATCGGCGAGGAGCAGATCTTCTACCTGATGAGCCGCGGGCTCAACGAATCCGATGCGATCCACCTGATCCTGATGGGCTTCCTCGCCGAGTTCGCGAAGGAGCTTCCCGTCGACTACGCCCTCGAGCTCAATCGGTTGATCCAGCTCGAGATGGCGGGGTCCGTCGGATAGACCGACCCCGCGCGGGACTCACTCGAACCGGCCGACGCCCGGCCCGCCTTCCGGGCCGGAGTGCGAGTCGAACTTCGAACGCACCGGTCCCGCCTTCGCCGCGACCCGCAGCGCGATCGGGCGGTTCTTCAGGCTGACGCGGACGAACCCGGCCCCGAGGAACCCGGCGGCCGTCGCCTGGAGGGACACGTTCGCCACCCCCACGTTCGCGAGAACGCTCGCCGGCGCGGCGACCGGGACGAGCGGGCCGACGACGATGGGGGCCGCCCCGGGGGCGGCCGGCGGCGCGGGGGGAAGCGTCGGGCTCCCGACCGAGGGGAGCCCGTAGTCGACCCACACCTGGGCGACCGGGAAGGAGTAGCTTTGGATGGCGCCCGTCCGGCCCCCAACCTGGGGGCTCAGGGTGGCGCTCGTGTACCATCCGTCCACCGCTCCGCTCCCCGCCACGCGGCAGTTCAGGGTCACGCAGGCGTCGACCGGCACCTCGCCGAACGGCGGGCCGGTCGCGACCATGTTGAACGCGGCGGTCCAGCGGTCCCCGACGTGGAGCTGGTTGAGGGCCGGGTGGGTGCTGAAATTCCATCCCCACATCGGGTGGCCCGCGACCACGATCGCCGTTGGCACAGTCTGGCAACTCGGGAGGAACCCCGCGGCGGTGCTGCAGGAGGCGGCGAACTGCGGCTGGGGCGCCACGGCCATGGCGCCGAACGGGACGAACCGGAACATCGGTTGCGAGGTCCCGTTCGCCACGAGGTCGTTCGTGACCGGGCCGAACCCGATGCGGCCGAGCGCCCTCAGGAGGCTCGGGTTCTCGTCGTTCGGGGTGAAGATCGGTCCGTGCGGCATGTAGACGAGGTCGCCGGCCTGACCGTTCGGACAGGCGGCGAACGAGGGACCGTCCCAGGTCCCGCCCGTGGCGGCCGCGAGGTCGCAGCCGGCCTCCAGGATGCGGGCGCTGTCCTGCTGGACCGCCGGGCCTCCCGGCCCGCCGCCGATCCCTATCGCCGAGGTCGGCCATCCAGCCGAGAGCGGGTCGGTCGGGGTGTCCCAGACGTCGATCGTGTCGATGGTGCAGACCGACCCCACCGAGTCGACGCAGGTGGGAGAGTGGTGGGCGAGCGCGGCGATCGAGTCGTTCGGGTTGCCGTCCTGCGGTACGACCCACCCCTCGCAGTTCGGGCTGACGCCGTCCCCAAAACTGTAGGCCGGCTCGCACGTCCAGCTGTTCGGACCGTCTTGGTACTGGGGGTAGGAGAAGGCGTTGTAGAAGCTCGAGCTCACCAGGTAGTCCTGGACGTAGTGCGGGTCGCGCGGGGCCGTCGAACCCATGAGGACGAGCACGTGGTGGGTGTTCGGCGACCAGTCGAGGCCGCTCCCGATCAGGGCGCCGTAGAGTGCGGTGATGCTCGGGGAGTCGAGGAAGTTGTCGTCGAGGCCCACGAACCCCGCGTACTGGCCGCCGAACACCCCGTCCTGGAGGGTCTGCACGACCGCGCCGCCGAACTCCGGTGCGGGGATGAACTGCGGGATGTCGACGTGGTACTTCGTCCCGTCGGCGACGCCGTCGCTCCAGTCTCCCGCGTCGGTGGCGAAGAAGTCGACGAGCGCGAAGGAGACGTTCGAGTGGGGGTTCGAGGCGACGATCGAGTTCGCGATCTGCTGGGCATGGCCCATGAAGAACGGTACCATGTTCGACTCCTCGCACGGGACCCCCTGGCCGCTGTTGCCCTCGGCACACTTGTCGAGGCCGGGGACCGAGTAATAGTGGTAATACACCCCGTCGTAGGAGGTTGTCTCGACGACGAACGCGACCTGCACGTCGGGCCACGAGGTGATCGGCGCGGTCGCCGCGGACGCGGCCAGGGTGACCCGGGTTTCCGTCGCGTGGGCGGGACAGCTCGGGACCGACTCGACGCAGAGGCTCGTGGGCGAGGTGCTGATCGACAACTGCACGGGGGGACCCCCACCGCTCGCCACGCTGACCGTAGAGGTCACCGGGGGCGCGGTCGTGGGGGCGACCGAACTGGGGGTTGAGAGTACGCGTACGCTCGAACCCGCCACGCCGGGGTGTACCGGACCGAGGCCGCCCCCTCCCAGGAGGGCGGGGAACGCGAGCACGGCGAACAGCGCCGCGATGCCGAATAGGAATCGAGCCCGGAGAAATCGGTCGAGGGGAGCGCCGGAGGTCCCGAGGCCCGTCTCCATGGAAAGGGCATGCGGCGCCATCGGATAAGGCGGTACTGTACAGAAAGCTTGGACCCGGCCGGCGCAGGGCGTGCTCAGCGGAGCTTGCTGTCGAATCGCCAGTCCGTCCCCGGGTCGGTCCCCGTGAAGGCCAACGTCGGGAGGGTCGGATACTTGCCCTCCGTCCAGAACAGGTCAGAGCCGTCCCAGCGGGATGCGAGATGGGGGTAAAGGAGGTCACGGAGATTGCCGATCGGGGACCGGTCGAGCACGAAGGAGAGGAACCCCTCCCCGATCATCCGCACCGCGTCGCCCTCCTTCATCCCTCTCGACTCCAGATAGAACACCTTCTCCGGGTCCACCGGTGCGACCGAGGAGGAATGCGTGGCCTTGACGTCGCGGCAGAGGATCTCGAGGTCCGGGTTCGTGTCGGAGCGGGCGTGCGGGGACAGGAGCATCGCGTGCTCGGAGAGGTAGCTGAGCGTCCGTCGGGCCGGCGGTTCGATCCGGACCAGGCCGCGGCTCATCCCGCGGGCATGGTCCTTGAAGACGCCGCGGGTGATCGACTGGCTGTGCGTGTCGGTCCCGACGTGCTCGACCCGCATCGCCGTGTCGTACTGCTGGTCGGTGTCCCCGTAGAACGTCTGCATGTCCTCGAACTTCGCGCCATTCCCGGTAAGGGTCGACCGGTTGCGCACCTTGGTGCGGAACCCTCCGAACCCGGCGTAGACCCACCCGAGCCGCGTGCGGTCTCCCAATACCGCCCGACGGTCGTAGATGGAAACCGTCCGTCGATCCGGAGCGTGCACGACCAGGGAGGCGACCCGGGAGTCCGCCGCCGCATCGATCGAGGTCGAGGAGGCGTACAGTCGTTGGTGGTCGGCGGGACCCACGCTGTGGACCTCCTCGGTATGGAGGACCTCCGCCCCCGCGCCGACGACGATCGACCGCCGGACCGAGAGGGCCTGGTGGGGTTCGGACAGGATCGAGAACTCCTGGACGTGGACGGTGCGCCCGAGCCCGCTGGGGACGAGGAGTCGGTACCCGCGATTCAACAGCGCGAGCGAGAGCGCCCCCAAACGGTCGGTGGGGGTCGCCAGCTCGGCCAGGAACTCGGGACCGGCCGGGGGGCCGCCCCCCCATATCTCGGAGAGCGACTCGATGCGGACTCCGGCGGATCGGAGCGACTCGGGGAGGTGGGTCCGGGTTCCGGAGGCATCCTGGACGATCTGGACGGTGTTAGGGGGAGCGTGGGGCACCGCGACAGGCGGACCCTGCCGAACGGCATCCACTCCGGAGAGCTCGACCTGTCCGAAATAGCCGTACTTCCGGTAGAGCGGGTTCGCCTCGACGGGGAGCTCGCCTAGCAGGCGTAAGGCCTCAGTGCGCAGCGCGGCCACAGGGACGGGGTCCGAGAGGCTTCCGGAGAGGTCCCGAACCGTAGCTGGTCGGACCCACTCCTCGGCGACGACCACGGACTCCGGCACGCATTTACACACGATTGTGTGTTTATAAGTTCAACGCCGAACGGCCGTAGAATTTCGATGGGTCCGACCCCGGGCCCACGAACGCCGTCCACACTCTCTTCGTTACGCCCAGGCGCGTCCGATCGACCGGAACCCGCCGGTGGGGGGCGGCGCAATCGCCCACAACTCTGGGTCCGGGGCGTCCCCGACCAGGCGACGTACGGTGGCTTCGGTCGACTCCTGGTTGAGGGTCCTGCGGATTGAACGGCTCCGCGCCTCGAACCGGGCGTGGATCGGCCCGAGCCACGCGCGGGCGCCGGCCCCCGCGGGCAGGTTTCGAAGTAGATCGAGGGTAATCCAGAGGTCCTGGAGGCTCCCGAGTTCCGACTGAAGGTCGGCGAGGCTCTCCGGAAACCACGGCACGCTGGGAAGACCGAACGAATCCGCCCAAAGTCGAGCCGAACGGAGGGCCTGCCGCAGTTCGTGCAGGCGTTCGGCTGACCGTCCCCGGCAGGCCCGCTCGAACCGCTTTCGCACGTCCGCAAGCACGTCTTCTTCTGACGCTCGGACGAATGTCGCCCAGCGATCGGACTCGGCTCCGGAAAGGTCGGCGACCACCACGGTCTCGACGGCTTGGAGAGCCCCCGAGGGCCGGCGCGAGCCTGGCTCGCCAGAGCACGCTGGATCCGAGGGAGTCCTTCGAGCTCGAGGAGGGCGTGACGGCGCGCGAGCCGGTCGAGCACGGTCTGGGCCACATCCCGGTCCCGGATCTGACCCACCAGTCGGGAGACCTCTCGGAGCTCGCGGTCGGACTCCCGGAGCACCTTTCGTCGAGAGCCTCGGACCGCCTGCTTCCAGGGGCGTAGTTCCACCCGCAGCCGCCTCAGGTTACGGTGTAGCTCGTGGAGCTCCTCCGGCGGGGGATTCCATCTGGGGCCGTGACACGAGATATCGCGACGGACCGCGCGAATCGCTCCGCCGACTCTCGCCCGAGAACCCGTGAGCTCGTTCCCCGAATCCTCGGGATCTTCCGAATTCCGGGTCCCCGGCAACGATCCGGACACGGAACCCGGACGAAGTCTAGGGTAAGTCCGTTTCGCTAGGCGCCTGGGGGCAACCTGAAGGTCTGCTCTCGGAACCGACCCTAGCCCTCGCACGCCCTCCCCCGCGAGTTACGCGTCGAGCAGGATTCGGCACGCACTCAGTGAAATCGGACGGGAATCGCTTTTCGGTGGCCTGCGACGGTCACCGCACCGGGCGGGGTCCTGGACGTGTGGCTCGGAACGGACCCCACTGTGAAGGCGCAGGTGCCGTTCGGCTCCAGAAACCCGATGGCGTCGGAGACTGAGCTCTGGCCGACACCGCAAAGGGTCACGGACCAGACCGTGCCAGGCGGCAACCCCCGCTCCGTGAACGTGACCCGAAAGCTCGGTCGGTCCACGAGGACGGTCACGTTGTTGGACGATTGATCCGGCACGTAGAGGTACCCGTCGTGGCTGTCGTACGCCGCGAGCGAGGGCCCGCTTCCCACCGCCACCGAGCCGATGGACTTGGTACCGTTGAACAGGGTGACGGTGGCGCCGGCGGTGTCGGACACATATACGTACCCGTCCGCCGGGCTGACCGTCAACCACTCGGGACCGTTGACCGACCCCGTCGCCACGCTCGCCCGGGTCCCGTTGATCACGTAGATCCACGGAACCAGGTGGGTCGCGATGTACACGAAACCACTGACCGGGTCGAACTCACACCAATCGGGTCGCGCGCTGATGGTGAAGTTGGCGATCAGCCGGGTTCCGTTGAGCACATTGATGATGGCCGGTCCGTACAAGGTGGCGCTCACGCTCGCCACGTAGATCCACCCGTTCGAACGGTCGTACACTGTGCAACGAGCCGTGGGGCGTGCGAAGACTTTGACCGAGCTGACGACCTTCGTTCCGTTGATGATGCTCACGTTTCCGCCTGCGTAATCGGGTGCGTACACGAAGCCATTGCTCGCGTCGTAGGCGCCCGGAATCGCCTGGGGGAGCGTGACCACGACCGCGGTCCCGTTGATCACCGTCACATTGTTGGACGAACCCACGTAGACGAACCCGTTGAACGAATCGTACACCATGGAAACCGGTGTACCGTTGAGTGAGATGCTTGCCAGGATTCGGGTGTCGTTGATCACCGTCACCGCGCCGGAGCGGCCCGTCTTGCCCCATTCGCCGACGTACATCCAGCCCTTGGCCGGGTCCAGCGTGGCGATGTTCGGTGGCCCCCGGAGCGAGATGGTTCGCACCACCTTCAGACCATGGATCACGGTCAAGTTGTACGATCCGAAGTTTCCCACGTACACATTCCCATGAA
>JAKIWG010000027.1 GCA_022750155.1 Thermoplasmata archaeon
GGATAAGGGCTGAAAGCATCTAAGCCCGAAACCCCCTCGAAAAAGAGAGACCTATGAGGACACTCGAAAAAGACGAGCTCGATAGAGCCGGGGTGTACGTAGAAAGCCTTCGGGCGATCTACTCAGCCCGCGGCCACTAACGTCCGCAGCTACGCATACTGGCTGCACTTGACAGTTAAACAGAACGCGTGTGGTTTCTTTTTTTCAAAAAAAGATCCGCGAGCGGGAGCGCCGCCGGAATCGCTCGGTGGGGGACCCTCGCCGGGCCCGAAAGGCTCTTCGCCAAGCCCCTTTGGATTCTACGGGGGAGCTCGCGGGTCTGTCCCGGGGGCATCCCGTCCGGAGTGGATGCAGGATCTCGGACCCGCCACGGCCGCCGGGGCACTCCCCTTGAGTGTCGGGGTGCCCTGCCCGGTCTGCGGGGCAAAGCCGGTCGGACCCTCCCGCCAGTACCTCGCGTCCGAATGGGCGACGCTTCGATGTCCCGAGTGCACCGTGGAGTTCGTCTGGCCCCTTCCACGGGAGGAGGAGCTCAGCGCCCTCTACGACTGGCGGATCTACGCTTCCCGGCAGTACCTCACCTTCCCCGGGACCGATCGTCGACGGGCCCGAATGTGGGATGAGATCCTCGACTCGGTCACCGACCACCCGGCCCCGGAACGCCGCTCGGTCCTCGAAGTCGGTTGCGGATACGGATACTTCATGGAGGCCGCCCTTCGCCGCGGCTGGCATGTCGAGGGGATCGAACTCGACCCCGCGACCGCGCGGCGGGCGGGGGAGCGTCTGGGGGTCGTGGTCCACGTGGGGGACGGGCGTACGGCGCTCCAGCCCCTCGGTCGGTTCGACCTGATCACCGCCAGCCACTGGCTAGAGCATCTTCCCGATCCGCGCTCTGCGATCGCCGAGGTGGCGAGGCACGTCAATCCCGGGGGGCTCGTCATCGTGCGGGTGCCCGACTCCGGCTCGCCCGTGGCGAGGAGCGCGGGGGCGAATTGGACCTGGTTCTGCCCGCCGGTTCACCTGTTCTACTTCGCAGAGCGATCGCTCGGAGCCCTCGCGTCGAGCGTAGGACTCCGAGTGGTGTCCGTGCGCCACCATAGGGGCGACGCGCACCTCTGGCCCCTCGAATGCGCCGTGGCGCTTGGCCGCAGCGCGATCGGCCCGCCGGGAGTCCGCGACCGGCCCCAGACCTGGACCGCGGAGGTCGCTCGCTCCCCGATCAAGTCCGTGTTGGGGCGGATCACCGAGGCGATCGACCTGGTCCCCGAACGCGCGGTACCGCCGGCCCGTTGGAACGCGAGCGAACTCGTGGTGGTGCTGACCCCTGCCTGATCCCGGGAACGGTTCGTGCCCTGAGGGCGAGCGAGGGGCTGCCTCAGTCGTGGACCTCCCGAACGTCGGCCTACGCCCCACGGCACACCGGGCGACGTCATGATTCGGGGCCGCCGGACTTTTGGCCTTTCGCGCGTCGCCGACTCGATGCCTTCTCTCGGCGTTCCGCGGACTCACTGGCCCGTGGTCGCGTGGATTCGCCTCAAACTTCCTCCTCCGGAAGTTCCGATGGCCCTTCTTGGCCCGCCTCCGCCTCCGGAGCCCCCGCTCGACCTCCTCGTGAGGAACATCGTCACGACCGACCCTCGGAAGATGATCTACGCGTTCGAGGAGGAGATCGAGGATGGGGTGATGCGACTGATCTGGGATGCGGAGGACCCGGAGGTCCTCGAGGCAGAGCTTCGGGCCCCGATCTACGACCGACGCCTGCCCAGGGACAAGGTCCCGGGTTTCTGGCGGGAGGTCAAGGCGCGGATCGCTCCATTGGGTCCGCTTCCCGTACTGGGCGCCGACCCCCGGCCGTGAGGGCGCCACCCGATGGCGGATGATTGGGCGCTCCTCACCTTCAGCTGCAACGATGGGGACGCCGTCGTCGCCAACATCGACCGGCTCCGGTCGGCCATCGACGAGGTCGTGGTCATCGACAGCTCGGATTCCCCCCGTCACGCGGCCCTTCGGGAGGCTGTGGAGCGCCGCGGGGGCCGGGTCGTGCGTGTCCTTCCCCTCGGGAATGGAGAACTGTTTCGCCCGTTCGGGATCACCCAAGTCCAGAGTGGGCGCACGCTATGGATGGATGCGGACGAACGACCGAGCTCCGGTCTGATCCAGAACCTGCGGTCACTCACGGGGAGCGACGCCTACATCCTGACGCGGCTCGAACTCTCATTGCACGCCGAGACCCGCCATCTCCGGATCTTCCGCACGGCGGCGGTCGGCCCGCGCGGATTGAGTTACCGGTACCCCCCCGTATCCGGCTCGCTCGCGTCCGCCCCGAGTTCGGTATACCTGGAGCACGACGCCGACTTTCGCACCTACCTCGGAGTCCGCCGCCCGCGATACCGCTCCACGGAGTGGGCCGAACGCCCGTTCACCTCGACGTACCTCCGCTCCGCATTCACCGGGGCGGATCGTAGGGAGGTCCCGAGTGGGTCGTCCCCGCTCCTCGCAGTGCCGATGGATCCTCCGCTTTCGATGGGCGGGGTGAGGTTGGCGGTCGAGATCCACGCCGCCCGCGAAACACTCTCGTACCGGAGCGTGCGATTCGGTCGGTTCCGCCGCTCCTACGAGATCGCGCGGGCGCGGGAGTGGGCGAGGATGACGGCGGCCGAGCGCTCTTCGTGGCTCTCGATCGCCTCGGAGGTCCAGGCCGCGGGTGGGCTTCCCAGCTACCTCGGACTCACCGAGGCGGAGTACGTGATCGAACTCAGCCGAGGGTTCGGGTGGGATCGGGAGGGGCCTGCCGTGCTATCCGAATTGATCCGTTACCGACACGCCCACGGTCGCCCCCGACCGCCGGGGCCTTGGGATCCGGTCGGGTCCGCACCGTAGGGCGAATCCGTCGGGCCGGAACGTTCATGGGGACCCCGACCGTGGGCCGACCCCAGTGACCCGACCGCCCCGGACCCCTCAGAGTTCCGTCCGGGGTCTCGTCCCGGGCGGGTCGAGTCCCGTTCTCGACCTCATAGTCCACGGGGACGCGCTCCAGGTCCTCCGTCGGCTGCCGAGCGGCTCGGTTCATCTCGCCATCACTTCACCCCCGTACAACGTGGGGATCGCCTATCAGGGATACTCCGACGACCGCACCCAGCGGGGCTACCTCGACTGGCTCGGCACGGTCTGGAGGGAACTCCACCGCGTCCTCGTCGAAGGTGGGCGCTTCGCCCTGAACGTCGCCCCGACCTCGATCAAGGATTTCCGGCCGATCCACCACGACCTTTCCCACGACCTTCGCCGATCCGGATTCATCATGCGGACCGAGATCATCTGGTACAAGCAGACGATGGGCCGCAGGACGGCCTGGGGGAGCTGGAGGAGCCCCGCGAACCCGCACATCATCCCCTCCTGGGAATACGTGCTCGTCTTTTCGAAGGGGAGCTGGAGGCTCGATGGGGATCGGGCGAAGGTCGATATCTCGGCGAAGGAGTTCCAGGACTACTCCGACGGGCACTGGTTCATCCGGCCCGAGCGTCGTCGTCACGGGCATCCGGCGCCGTTCCCGGAAGAGCTGATCCAACGCCTCGTCAAGTTCTACTCCTACCGGGAGAACCTGGTGTTGGACATGTTCGGCGGGACCGGGACGGTCGCCGCGGTCGCCCGCCAGCTGGGACGGCACTTCCTGCATGTCGATGCCTCCCTGGAGTACTGCCAGGTCGCGCTCGCCCGGGTTCGGGCGGGGAGCACCCCGGAGGGGCCGGCCGGGATCCCCCCTCCCGATCGGGTGTGGGAGGCCGAGAGCATTCCCACGGGCCCGCGTCGGTCGCGACGAGTGAAACCCGCTCAGCCCGGAGCCGTGTAGGCTTCGAGACGGGCGGGACCGAGGAGCCGGCGGGTCATCTCGCGAACGGCGAAGTCGAGCAACGGCTCGAGGTTGACGGTGTCCGCCCGATTGTACTTGACCAGTCGGGCCAGGGAGTCCGCGCGCCCTCGCCGGAACTCTTCCCAGAGGCGAACCGCATCGAGGCCGTGGATCCCCTCCACCCCGCTGCGGTCTCCCAGCCCCAATTGCTGCTCGATCCGCTTCAGCCCGCCGCTGTACCCCAGTCGGCGCAGGAGGAATCGCAGGTCGATGTGGGCCGGAGGGGGGACCCAGTGGGGGAACGTCGCTTCCAGGAACGGCACGTCGAACACGGAACCGTTGAACGTCACGAGGACCTCGAATCGGCGGAGGTACGCGGGCATCTCCTCGAGATCCTCGTCGGCGACGAAGCTGCGGAACTCGCCCCGTCCATGAACCCCGACGACCGTCACGATGCCCTCGTGGGGGGACAGGCCCGTGGTCTCGATGTCGAGGAACGCGGTCCGGTTCCGGAACTCGGGGTGGAGCCTCCAGTGCTCGGAAGGGGGAAGTCGGTGGGCGAACCAATCGGCCTTGAGGTCCCGAAGGGCGGCTTCCCCCTGGGCCAGCTCACGGCGGATGGTCGCCAAGTGGTCCGACCCGAGACCGGGGAGCGCATCCTCCTCCGAGAGCAGCTGCCAGTCCGTCAGGCCACGTCGCCAGAGGCGGACCTCGGTGACCGCACCGACTCCCGGCAGATGGAGGAAGGTGGAACGGAGCATCGGCGCGCCCCAGAACGACCCGGCTCTATCTACGTATCCTCGGTCGCCCCTCCAAGCCGCGGTCGAAACCGGCCCCGTCGCCTCCCCTCGAATCGGGTCGCCGGTAATGGTATAATCTCCCCCGTTTGACCGAGGCGGTTGACGATGGCGGTCCACGTCGGGGTTCCCAAAGAGGCCGCCTCCGGAGAGCACCGGGTGGCCCTGGTCCCCGAGGGGGTCCAGAAGCTCGTGAAGGCGGGGGTCGACCTCCGGGTCGAGTCGGGGGCCGGGGCGCCGTCGTTCTACCCGGACGAGGCCTACGCCTCCGCCGGCGCCACCCTGACGACCGACCGCAAGCTCCTCTTCGCGGAGTCCGACATCCTGCTCGGCGTCCAAGCCCCGCCCGCAGCCCAGGTCGCGTGGGTCCGCCCGGGCACCATCCTCGTGTCGTTCATGAACCCGAGCCGCAACCTCGATACCATCGCGCGGATCCGGGACGCCAAGGCCACCGCCTTCGCACTCGAGCTCCTCCCCCGGATCACCCGAGCCCAGGGGATGGACGCACTTTCCTCCCAGGCGACGGTCGCCGGATATCGGGCCGTTCTCCTCGGCGCGATGCACTGCCCCCGTCTGCTCCCGATGTTGACGACCGCCGCCGGGACCATCCGACCCGCCAAGGTACTGATCCTCGGCGCCGGCGTGGCGGGCCTGATGGCCATCGCCACCGCGCGACGCCTGGGGGGCGTCGTCGAGGCGTACGATGTGCGAAGGGCGGCCGGCGAGCAGGTCCGCAGCCTGGGGGCCAAGTTCCTCGAACTGCAGATCAACGCGGAGGGGACCGGGGGCTACGCCCGGGAGCTGACCGACGCGGAGAAGGCGCAGGAGCGGACCATGGTCGCCGAGGCGGTGGCCCAGGCGGATGTCGTCATCACGACGGCCAACGTCCCCGGTCGCAAGGCGCCCCGCCTGGTCAGCCGCGACATGGTCGAGAAGATGAAACCCGGCGCGGTCATCGTCGACATGGCCGCCGAATCCGGCGGGAACTGCGAGCTCACCCGCTCCGGCGTCACCGTCGTGGAGCATGGGGTGACGATCCTCGGACCGACCAATCTCCCCGCGGAGATCCCGTTCCACGCGAGCTCGATGTACTCGAAGAACGTCCAGGCGTTCCTGGGGCTGCTCATCGACAAGGACGGCGTCCTGGTCACGAAGTACGCTGACGAGATCCTCGCCGCGAGCCTTCTCGTCTCCCAGGGGGAGGTCGTGCACGTCCCCACTCGCGACGCGTTGGGGAGCCCCCCATGATCAGTCCGGAGGTGTGGGCGGCGATCTACATCGGAGTCCTCGCGGCGTTCACGGGGTTCGAGGTCATCGGTCGGGTCCCGGTGCTCCTGCACACCCCGCTCATGAGCGGGTCGAACTTCATTCACGGGATCATCCTCGTGGGGGCGATGGTCGCGCTCGGGACCGCGACCACCACGCTCCAGCAGGCCCTGGGATTCGTGGCCGTACTGATGGGCGCGATGAACGTCACGGGCGGCTACGCGGTGACCGAGCGGATCCTCGAGATGTTCAAGCGCTCCAAGGGGAAGGAGGGATAGGTGGTCGACCTCGTCGATATCATCGACCCCGTCTACATCCTGACGGTCCTGTTCTTCGTCCTCGCGCTCCGATGGATGAGCCGCCCGGAGACGGCGCGCAACGGCATCGTCTACGCCGGAGCGGCCATGCTCGTGGCCACGCTCATCACTTTCCTGACCCCGGGGCTCGGGAACTTCGCCCTGATGGGGATCGCGCTCGCCGTCGGAGGAGGGATCGGGTGGTACGCCGCGCGCAAGGTCGCGATGACCGACATGCCCCAGATGGTGGCGATCTACAACGGCATGGGCGGCGGGGCCGCGGGCGCCGTCGCGGCGGTCGAGCTCCTGAACGCGAACATCGGGACGGGCAGCGCGACCCTGTCGGTCGTCGCCGGGATCATCGGCGCAGTCTCCTTCGCCGGGAGCCTCATCGCGTTCCTGAAGCTCCAGGGCTGGATGCGTGCGAAACCGCTCACCTTCCCCGGCCAGCAGCCCGTGAACCTGGGCGTACTCGGCCTCGCCGTCGTATTCGGGGTCCTCCTTTTGGTGCACCCCGTCCCCTCGGGGCTCGCGTTGTTCTTCGCCCTCGCCCTCGGCTTCGGTTTCCTGATGGCCCTCCCCATCGGCGGGGCCGACATGCCCGTGGTGATCTCGCTGTTCAACGCATTGACCGGGATCGCGGTCGCGATGGATGGCTTCGCCCTGACGAACTACGCGATGGTCGTGGCCGGAACGCTCGTGGGGGCCGCCGGGTCGATGCTGACGATCCTCATGGCGCGCGCGATGAACCGGTCGATCGGCAACGTGCTGTTCGGGGCGTTCGGGGCCACCGAGGAGGAGGGCGCGACGATCCAGGGCTCGATGAAGTCGATCGAGGCCGACGACGTGGCGGTGATGATGGCGTACGCCCAGAAGGTGATTATCGCCCCCGGCTACGGGATGGCGGTCGCCCAGGCCCAGCACAAGGTCAAGGAGCTGATGGACGTCCTCGAGTCGAAAGGGGTCCAGGTCAAGTTCGCGATCCACCCGGTCGCCGGGCGCATGCCCGGCCACATGAACGTCCTCCTCGCCGAGGCCGGGGTGCCGTACGACCGCCTCCTCGACCGGGATGAGGTCAACCCGGAGTTCCCCAGCGCCGACGTCGTCCTCGTGATCGGAGCGAACGACGTCGTGAATCCGGCCGCCCGAAGGGCCGGGAGCCCGCTCCAGGGGATGCCGATCCTGGATGTGGATGGGGCGAAGAACGTCATCGTCCTGAAGCGCGGACAGGGCAAGGGGTTCGCGGGGGTCGAGAACGACCTCTTCTACAAGGACAACGCGCGAATGCTCTACGGCGACGCGCAGGCCACGGTCGGCAAACTGGTCCAGGCCCTGAAGAAGACCTGATCCGGCTTCGGGCTCGGCGAGGGTCGCCACGGTTATCGAGCCGCCGGCCTAAGTGGCGGACAGGCGGGCGCGTGGTCACGTCATCCGGAGAGGTCTCGGAGCCCGTGGCGGAACCTTCCCCCACCACCGGTTCTCCCATTGGCTTCCGGGAAGGTCCCCTCAGCGAGTCCCACTCGATCGTCGCGGCGGTGGGGTGGTGGGTGCGCCAGCTGCTCGGGGTGCGTCCCGCGTCCGTGCGCGACGCCGGCTCCCTCTATCTGGCCGTCGGGCGGGCAGGGTTCGCCTTCTGGCGTGACCGCTCGGCACCGGTGTCGTTCGGGCAGTATCTCGCGCGGGACATCGTCGTCCGCCCCTTCGGCCTGCGGATCTCGGTGCACGCGCGCTCCGACGACCTGTTCTACGCCATGGAGGGCCACAAGCCGGCGCTCCTCCGATGGTTCCAGCCACGCGCCGGGGAGTTCGTGGTCGATGTCGGGGCCCACCTTGGGCTCTACGCATTGATGGCCGCCCGCCGCGGGGCCCGCGTGCTCGCCATCGAGCCCAACCCGCGGACCTTTCGCGAACTGGCCGACCACGTCCGCACCCACCATGCGAATGTGGAGGCCCTCGAGGTCGCCCTCGGACGGGAACCGGGGATGGCGAGCCTGTACTCGGCCGCGGCATTCTCCGGAGTGAGCTCCCTCCTCCCGGGCTGGGCCGACCAGTACCGGTCGGATGCCGTCGGTGAGGTCACGGTGCAGGTCGTCCGTCTCGACGCCCTCCTTCGGACGAGGAACGTCACCCAGGTCGACTGGCTCCTGGTGGATGCGGAAGGCTCCGAGGCCGAGATACTCGACGGCGCGGGGGATCTCCTGAACTCCACCCGCACCGTCATCATCGAGGTGGCGCACGGCGCCGTCGCCGAACGGTGCGAACAGATCCTGCTCGCCCACGGCTTCCGGATCGCCGGGGTGTCTCGACAGAATGACGTGAACTCGTACTGGCTCGCCGTTCGCTGAACCGGTCCGAACGCCCCCGGGTCCACGGAGGTCCGTCTCCGCACGGCCTTCGCTCGGCCCGACCACCGAGGCCGACCTGACGAGCTACCCGGCCCAAAGGGACGCTGAAATCCAACCGCCCCCTCGGGTCGGGGCGGTGCGCATCTCGGCGCCCCGCGGGATGTCGCGGAGCCGCTCCTGGAATCCCCGTGGAGCGAACGTACGTGGACGGCCGGGCGAACCCGGGGGAACCGGTCCATGCCATAATTGCCCGCCATGGCCCGGAGGACGCCCGAGCGCAGCTCGGCCCCGCTTCGGTCGAGGACGTGTTCACCCGGGGCTCGACGTCGGTCGAAGCGATGGTCGTCGTCGGCTACCTTCGGATATCCGCCTCCATACTGAAGGAGGCGGTCCAGCCGGCGCTGTACGCACGATTCATCATCGGGTTCACCGAGACGGTACGGATCCTGGCCCACGGACGGTCCGGATGGTTTGACAAGTTCACGGGGCCGGGGTCCTCGCATTCTGGATCCATCGGCATGGCTCCGCGCCGGGCATCACCCTCGTGCCCCCGTTCTGTCAGCCCGTCATGCCGGCGTCCGACTCTCTCATCGCCAATCTACGCAGGAACTCCCGGAGCTTTCCGGTCGGGGTGGGTCTCGCGCTCGGCGTGGATTCGAGGCCTTGCCAACTCGTGGCGGTCGGGGATTCGTTGACCATGGTCGGGAATCCGAACGTGGGCGCGACCCGCATGTTCGCGGGAGCCCGAGCGCATCAGACGCTCGTCAACGTGTACCTGGGGGAAGCGCTGGTCCGAGCGAACCCCCAACTGGCCGACGATGGGATCCGCGTGGAACCCACGAGCGTCCAGGCCAAGGAGTATCCGGAGGGGTAGGAGGCGTTCGAGTTGATCATCGAGGGAATTCATCGCCCCGAGCTCCACCCGGTTGCCGCGACGGTTCCCCGCTGAGGGGGACGCCGGGTAGGGGGCTTTCGAGGGTTCGTCCGCTCACGTCTCCGCGAGCCCGCCACCCGCCCGGGGTCAGCCCCCGAGGTCACTCACTGAGCGCGGCTTTGTCCGTGCGAATGCGCCGGACCGTTTCCTTAAGGAGGGTCCGAAGGACCTCGGGCTCGTCCCCGACGGCGGCCCAGAACTCCCACGCCGAGAGGACGAGGCACCGAACCGCGGATCCCGCGCGAACGTCGGCCGAGCGCGGCTGTTCGTCCAGAAGGGCCATCTCCCCGAAGAATTGTCCCGGTCCTAGAGTGGCCACGAGCTGGCCGGCGCGTTCCACTTTCGCTTCGCCGGCGAGGACCAGGTAGAAGCCGATCCCTTTCTCCCCGTGGCGGACGATCACATCGCCGGCCTTGTAGGAGCGCTCCTTGGCCGTTTCGGCGATCCGTCGGACTTGGGGCTTCGACAGGCTCGAGAACAGGGGAACCGAGCCCAACATCGCCGCCGCCTGCCCCGGACCTGATGCGTCTGCCATTGGCGTACGGGCGGCACGCCCGTCCCGCAGATAAATCGGTCGCCATGCCCGGGATCTTCCAACCTCAGGGGCGGTTTCGCTCCGAGAGGGGATTCGCCCTCGGGCGTTCAGGAGCATCCATTGGGTCGGGGGATTCGCCCGGTCTACCGATCAGGAGAGACCCTGCCTAGTTTCTCCATAGCGTAGCGCGTTCCGGGCCGGGGGGGGGACTCGGTGCACCCGTCCCGGCGGTGGCTCTCTCCGTCGAGTTATGAAGTCGGCCCCAATGAGAGGACAATGGACGCGCGGGACCGCCGCAGGATGGGCATCAACCTGCGCAAATGGGACGAGAGCGTGCCCCTGCACGTAGCGTCAGCCGGATACGACGTGCCCTCGTTCCTTCGGGGCCGTTCGACCCTGCGACCCTTGGAGATCAGGACGATGGGGTCGGTCCGAGGTCGCTCCCTCCTCCACCTACAGTGTCACTTCGGGCTCGACACCTTGTCCTGGGCCCGTCGCGGCGCGCTCGTGACGGGGGTCGACTTCTCCCCTCGGGCGGTCCGGACGGCCCGGGACCTGGCGAGGAGGACGAAGATCCACGCCCGGTTCCTCCGTTCGAACGTCTACGACCTGCCGCACATGCTGGAAGGACAATTCGATATCGTCTATACCGCGAAGGGGGCGATCTGCTGGCTCCCCGACCTGGTGCGATGGGCCGAGGTCGTGGCGCGGTTCCTGAAACCGGGCGGGCGATTCTACCTGCTCGAAGACCACCCCTATTGCGAGGTCTTCCCGAACGAATCGGACACCACCCGCCTCGAGGTGAAGCATCCCTATTTCGGCGGGCGCGCGCTCCGGGAGGAGTACGACGGGACCTACGCTACCACGGTCAAGATGCGCCACCGGGTGTCGTACTCATGGGCCCACCCGGTCGGCGAGGTACTAAGCTCGCTGGCCGGTCAGGGACTCGTGATCGAGTCGGTAAAGGAGTTTCCCTACACCTACTGGAAGAGATTCCCGTTCATGTCCCGCGACCGGAACGGTGACTGGATCCTCACGGAGGGCGCGGGACTTGTCCCCTTGATGTGGTCGGTACTGGCCCGAAAGCGGTAGCCTTTCCCGACCCCGGACCCCGACCGCTGGGCCCGAGGACGCACGCGCCATCGAAATGCATGTTCGAGTCGGCCTACGCCCAACTCCGCCGCATCTCGACCCATTGAATGGTCGACGTGGAAGGGGGGGGATCCCCCGGATGATTCACTCTTCGGACCGCACCGGCGAGATCACGTCTCGTTGCGCCCGGATCGGGCGCTGGAGGTAGGTCCCCTCGCGGGTCGGCTACGCCTTCGAGGCCGCGGAGGCGCCCATTTCGCGCACGGAGTCGGAGATCTCCCGGAACTTCGCCTCGAGGTCCTTCGACCCGGTGGCATTCGGGTAGGCCAACGCGATGGGCTTTGCCTTTCGAAGGAGCATGTCGAGGGAGGACTGGGCGTCGTACTCCATTTTTCGCTTGGCGGCCTGGCTGCGCGCGGCATCCTTACGGATCGACTCCATCTCCCCGAGGGCGACGGCGAGAGCCGGTTCCACGATGTCTCGGAGGATCTCCGGTTCGTACTTTCCGTCGGCAATCTCGCCCAGCACCGCCGCGCAAGGCAGACAGGAGTCGAAGTAGCGCGCGTAGTCCCGGTGGAGTAGGTTCCGCTTGAGGTCGACGAACATGCCTTCGCGGGCCGAGCTCAGCCCGACCACCCGTCCCTTGATGGCATCCTCGACGATGTTCGACGCGCCTTGCTTGCCGCCGAACACGTCGAACCCCGGCGGGACGTTCTGAATCCCTCCCCAGCCCATAGCCGAATGGGGCATGCGGGCCGGACCTATTAGCGGCGCTACTGTTCGGGTGAGACCCGGAACGGTGGGCAGCCCGTCGACCATCACGCGTGGGTCAGCACACCCCAGGGCCCGTAGAGGGGGTCCGCTGGCCCGCGACACGGCGCAGGGTGCCGCGGACGAGGCCGACGGCGAGACACGGCTCCCGCCGCGGGAGCGCCGCGGGGGTCGATCGCACCGAGGGTCCGGTCGTACGGCCTTCAGTGGGGAGGATCGCCAATCGTGCCTTATGGGGTGCGTGCGGGGCGACGGGCCGATAGGGGATGGTCCCCGAGCAGATCGTCCAAGTGCAACCCTTTCAGCGAGCCCTCATACTCGTTCATGAGCGTCGCGATCATGCGGGCGGCCTCCACCGGGTACTTGCCGACGGCGGTCTCCGCCGCCAGCACCAACCCATCCGCACCGTCAAGCAGCGTGTTGATCACGTCGTTCACCTCTGCCCTGGTGGGAACCCGCCGGCTGATCATCGATTCCAGCAGGTTCGTGGCGACGTACACCGGGACCTTCCGCGCGTTGGCTGCGTGGATTATCGCCTTCTGCAGCAGGGGGATTGCCTCGATCCGGACTTCGCGCGACAGGTCTCCCCGATCGATCAATATCCGGTCGGTGGCCTTCAGGATCTCCCCGAGGTTGCGGACTCCCTGCTGGCTTTCGATCTTCGATACGATCGTGTCCCCGGGGCCGATCATCCCCCGGAACCGGTCCACCGAGGCCCGGTCCTCGCAGAACGAGAGCGCGAACTCGTGGACACCGTTCTTCAAGGCGATCTGGGTGGCGAGCAGGTCCTTTTCGGAGAAGTTGGACAGACGAGGCGATGGGTAGGCAGTGACCGCCTTGCGAGACCCCACCTCCCCCCCGGAGAGCACGATGGCCTCTGCACTCCCGTCGACGATCCGGTCGATCTGGAGGAGGACGGCATCAAAGTCGATGCTCACGCGAGCGCCCGGCTCCAGCTGTGCGACGGCGGTCCCGGGTGAGATTGGGATCGTGAATGCGTCCCCCCAGAACGCGGCCGACACCAAACGGACCCGCGTGCCTTCGACCAGCGCCACCCCCTCCCCCATGGGTCCGGTGCGGAGTCGAGCGCCGTTGGTGTCGATGGAGACCGGTACCTTGGTGCATTTCTGAACGAACTGGAGGATCCGCTCGAGGTCGGCGACCTCGGTGTGGGACATGTTGATCCGGAACCCGGAGGCGCCGACCTGCTCCAGCTCGGAGATCACCCTCTCGTTCAGCGAGGTCGGCCCGAGGGTGCAGAGCAATGCGCGTTTCAGCGACACAATCCTCGAATTGGACGGATGGACGCCCTAGGTGGCAACAACGATCCTTGACCTCTATCCGGTGGGGGTACTGAGTTACTTTAGCATGACCTGTTGCCGGGGGTTTGCCCCAATCATGCCACGAGGCGCGCGGTCGGACCACCCTTGCCGCGGGGGGTGGCTCCAATACCCGCGGTGCCCATGAAGCGACCGAACCGGTGTGGAATCGGAATTCAATCCTCAGTATCCCTCGAACTCGTCGGTCCGCAGGTCCTCCTTGGAGATGTGCAGATCCTCGTCGATCAGCCGACGAGCCTCGGAAACGAATCCGGGGGGACCCGCGACATATACCAACGGGTGCCGGACCCCCCGCATCGCCTCCCGAATGAGTTCGGAGTCGATCCTCCCCCTCCGACCCTCCCAAGGTTCCTTCGCTTCCTCCGGCCGGGTAATGGTGTGGATCACCCGGATGGCGTGATTCCGCCGACTGAAATTCTCGAGCTCGGAGCGGAATACGATGTCCTCGGGGGTTTTGCTCGAGTAGACGAGGACCAGAGGCTTTTCCAGTCGCGTGTCGACCGCGAACCGCAGCATGCTGCGGAAGGGGGTGACGCCGATCCCTCCGGCGAGCATGACCGCGGGTCTCCCCGGTTCAAGAACAAACTCGCCCTCGATGGCTTCATTCTCGACGGTGTCCCCGGGCGCCATCCCGGCCAGATGCCGCTTGAACGGGCTGTCGCGGATGAGTGTGGAGACGGCGACCACCCCCTCCTCGGTAGGGCTCGACGAGATCGTAAACGGCCGGGTCGGCCCGCGAGGGTCCTCGAGGCCCGGAATGGTCATCACGAGGTTCTGACCCGCTTGCCATTGGAAACCCCCCCCGGGGGGGTCGAATCGGAAGGTGCGGACGGAAGGGGTTTCCATGACCGACTCGCGAAACCTGAGCAGCTGGCGCGGTGCCGGAGGACTTGCATCGGTCATGTCACGCCAAGGGGGTTCGCCCGCCTTGCTTGCTCCGAATCGGGGTCCGACGCTGGGGAGCGACGGGGTTCGGCAAGCCAGTTCGGCTGGGGCGGTCGGAAGCGGAGAGGGGCTGTGGTCCGGCCACGGTCCCGTCTCGAATGGTCCGCATCGGTCACCGCCTGCTCCCTACCGCGGAACGTGGGTGTAGGATTTGAAGGCTTGTCGGTCGCCGACGGCCCGTGCTCGTCGGACGAAAGGGCGGGGCGTCCGATGCGTTCGCCTACTAGTCCGCCTCGAGTACCAAGGAGCCGGCCTCCACGCGGGCGCGATACGCCCGGAGGGGGTTGCTGGCTGGCCCGTGCATGACCTTCCCGGTCGCCAGGTCGAACTGCGACCCGTGCAGGGGGCACGTGACGATTCCCTCGCTTACCCGCCCCCGGTCGAGCGGGCCACCGACGTGGGTGCATCGTGCGTCCACCGCGAAGAGAGCTCCCCCGGCATTGAAGACTGCGACCGGTGTCGCATCCGCAAGGACTCGTAGGGCATGTCCCGGCTCGGGCGGGGGAGTCGCCGGTATCCTCCACGTCGGCATCGGGAGAGGGAAGGCCCCAGCGCCTCAAAGTGATTTCCATCGGAACCCCGGGATCCAGGTCCGCCGATTCCAGAGGCGGTCCCGGTTCCACGCTTCGCATCGGGGACGATCTACCGATCTTCGACATAGGGGAACCCTGCGAACGGGTTCCGCCTCTAGCTCGTGGCGACTCACGCCGGGGAATCGAGGGGGTGGTGTTCCGGTTCGGACCGGGGCGGTTTAAGCGCGGTCCGGGTCATGGTCGGCCGGGGGCAGCCTTGAGGTCGAATGCTCCGCCGTCCACCGCATCTTGGGGATGGTACTCGCCTTCCGGACCCCGGGAAGGCCGCGGCTCTCCGTTTGGGACCTCTAAGCCCCGGCCCCGCGAGTGGGGCAGTGGCTCGATCGGGGAGTGGTGTCGACTAGACCGACATCTAGTTCGATCCTGCTGGATTCCGAGCCCGAGACGCCTGCCCATCGCGCCCGAGGGACTCGGAGAGCGTAGCTCGTGGGAGGGTGGATGATCGATCTGTACGAAGGCTCCTTGATTTTGTTCGCCGCGGGGATGGCGGTGACCACCGCGCTCCTCGTTCGATCCGCGGCCGAATCGCGGCGGGTCATGGCCGGCGCAGTGGTACTGTTCCTGTTCAGCATGATGACCGCCATGCTGGTCGGAGCACTGCTCTACCTGGCTAACCCCGGGCGCGCGAGCCTTCTGGAGGGCCTCTGGATCGCGGGGGGCGCAATGTCGGTAATCGGGCTCCCCCTGCTGCGGATTCTCGTTCGCGAAGCAAACGCCCGGGAAACGGAAGGGGCCGGGTTCCGTCCCCCCACCATTCGCAGGCGGTGGATCTTCGGGGTGTCGATTCTCGGCGCGGTGGTGTTGAACGAGTTCTTGATGAGCTGGGCGTTCCAACTCGCGGCGGGGGCGTCGACGTCTTCGGCCGCGGGGTCGATCTCTCTGGCCCTGGTCCACGGGGTCAACTCTCCGTGGTTCGTATTTCCCATGGCCCTGGAAATGGCCCTGAGCGCGATCCTCCTGAGGGCCGTCTTGCCCCGTGCGTTCGTCGGTCTGTTGATCGCCCAGTCGATCGTGATGACCGTTTCTCCACCGGCGTTCGTGGACCCCACCGGAAGACTGTGGGCCATCGGCCTCGCGAGCGCCGGGATGATCGGGGTCATCGTCTTCGTGATGGAGTACCTCTACCGGCATCGTCAGCTTCAGCCGGTGCTATCGGGGTACTTCCTCGCCCTGATGTCGATCTACGCCGTGATGATGGCGGGCCTCTACCTCTGGATCGTTTACGGGGCGGGTTTCCTGTTCGCATCCGCGGTGCTTCTCGAGATGGCGCTCTTCCTCGACGCCGTCGTCCGCCCAGACCGTTTCTCCGAGGGGACCGGGCTTCCCTGGCAGCTTCGGCCGAACTGGACATTCGGCGTCCTCGCCGCGATCTTCGTGGGGGAATTGTTCATGGGAGCCGTCCTCGACGTGGCGCTCGAACCGTCCGTGTACGGGGGCGGGTTTCCGTCGCTCGCCCTCTCCGGCGGGGTCGGGTCGATCCTCTACGGCGCGGTCTACAACGGCTTCTGGTTCACGGCCGCTGTGACCGGCTCCACCTGGTTCCTCGTGATGATGGGCGTCGAGATGGGCACGCTCGTCGCCTTCAAGTTCCGAGAGACGGTGTCCAGGGAGAACAAGGTCCGCCTCGGGCTGATGCTGGGCTCCTACGCGGTGTTCGCCACCTTCTTCCCGAGCTTCTACTACTCCGCCCTCTTCCCGAATGCGCCGACGGGAACGGCGGTTCCGGTGCTCGGCTGGAACATGGGACTCGGCTCCGCTCCCATCGTGCCGAGCATGTTCCTCGTCCTCTTCCTGACCTATGCGATCACCGGATCGCTCGCGGTCCTCTTCGGGCGGCGGGTGGTCTGTGGCGTGTTCTGTACTGCGCCGGTCATGTACCAGGGCACGACCTTCGACGCCTCGAGTTCGTTCAACCGCTCCTCCCCCCTCGCGCGGAAGTACCTCGGCAGCCGCCTCTCTTCGATCTACTCGACCACGACGGGGGTCACCATGGCCTCGCTCGTGGCGGTCTCCTTCCTCTCCTACTTCGACCAGAAGGGTCAGATCTCGGTCACCTTCCTCGGCGCCGACCCGAGCGTGTTCTTCTTCTCCCTCGCCTTCGGCGTGCTTTGGTTCGTTCTCTTCGTGACGATTCCCTACACGGGGAATTACAACTGCGTCACGATGGGTTGGTGCTACACCGGCCACATCGCGGCGGCGTTCGGCCGGATCGGTTTCTTCAAGCTCAAGGTGAGGGACCGGGAGGTCTGCCGGCGATGCACGACCCTCGACTGCGCGAAGAAGTGCCCCGTAGGGTTGGTCGACATGCCCGGGCACTTCAGAAAGTTCGGGGAGTTCCGTAGCTCCAAATGCTGTGGGGTGGGAAACTGTGTCGATGCGTGCCCGTATGGGAACCTCTACATCCACGACGTTCGGCACTGGCTTGCGCAACGGTTCGCACGGCCCCGGGACAGGTCGATCACGATGGAGTTGCCGATGGCTCGCGCGCATGGGCCAATATCGGGGACGACCCCCGCCGGGCGGGCCTTGGTTCCCGACGGGACGTCGCGGGTCGTGGATCCGGCTAGGGGTGGCTAGGCCGGGGGGGTTCCGAATGCGAGCCGGCGCGCGGACCGCGAGTCGTGGCCTCACGTGACCCGATTTACCCCGTCGCACCCGACCCCCAAGCCTCGTGGGCTCCCGGCCGCCCGCGCGGGCGATCCGCCAAGGTGGGCGCCCAGTTCCTCGAACTTCGTGGCCCCCCGTAGTCGTCCCCCGAAGTAAGGGGCCGAAAACTAGTGGATCGTGATGCTAACGAGGCGGGCCGAACCCCCCAGGATGGGAAGGACGACCAGGTAGGCCTGGGCATGGTATGTCCCGTGATGGGCATACGCGTCGACGTACCCGAACATCGAGGTGGAGATCTGGTAGCTGTGGTGGGCGACGAACGTGCTGTTCAGGTACAGGGTGACCGTCACCGACGGGAACGCGTGATACGTCGAGTTCGTGACCATCTGGGAGGCGGACCACCCGATAGAGAACCCGGAACCGGCGGCGCTGCTGTTGGGAAACACTGTGCAGCTGGAATTGGTCGTGTCGCACAACTGGGCGCCATTCATGCCGACTCCGTAGGCGGCGGAGGCGGGGACGCGAGACCCGTTCTTACCCCCGGCCGAGACAAGAGATGCGTACCAGTGAAGGGTCCAGGTGATCGCGACGTGGCGGAGCCCGGCCGCCTCGGTGAAGGAATGCGTGGTGAACGTGAACGAGGTATGGATGGCGCCGAATGCCCCGGTGGCCGGGCATACCCCTCCCGAGGTGTTCGCTTCGAGATAGAACTGAACCCGGCCCGTGGTCGAATTGAACGCGGGAGAAGAGTGCTGCGTGTTGTTTCGGCTAGCTGGGCAAGGCCCATGGGTCGACATCAAGGACTGGGTGAATTTCCCATGGAAGGGAGCCGACCAGGACTTCATCGACCCACCGGCGACCACTCCGGAGGAGACCACGAGCAGAGCGAGGGTCACGACCCCAGCGGCGGCTCCGACCCGTGTTAGGGCCGGAACAGGGTGGGGCGATCGGTGACGGAGCAGGGATGGATGCAGGGCCATGGGCGAGCAGGGCAAGCCCCCGACGTTGAAAAGCCGTCGGGGGCGAGTTCGGGCGAACCGGGAGCGGGTGCCCTACGTGGTTCGGGGCGCGGGGGAGCGTAGCCAGGCGGGATCCGGGCACGACGCGGACAGGGGACCGGTGGCTCGCCCGAGGCTGACCGGGGGTGGTCCTGGGCGGAGGGCCGAGTGTGCAGGTGACGCTGGCCCGGTCACGGGCCGTTAGCTCCTCCCAGGCCCATGCGGCGAGGAAGGCCCTGACCACGTTGGCCCCAGCGGACGTCGTAGTCGCCGTTTCCAGGTTGTCGTCGGACCCGCCGACACAGAAGTGGTAGATTCCCGCGGACGAGGTCGTCCGGCTCTCTACCACTCTCTACCAGAGTGAACGGGGTACAGTAGAACCCGTTCGGAGAGTTCGGTACCTCGTATGTGACCTGTGCGGGGCGATAGCGATCACCGGTCACGTTGGAGAGCACAAGGACGGTTCTCGAGTAACTTTCGGTTCATCTGCTTGTCTTGGTAACCGAGACGCCCACGATCGCGGGGACCACCACTGTGCCGGCGCGCCCGACCGTCAGGGTCACGTTCGCCTCGGTGTGGTTCAGGGTTGAAGTGTCAGGGGACCCGCGTCAAGAGCGGGTGGGGATGCGTGTTCCCATGTAAGCGTTAGGGAGAGAGACCGACGGGGCTGTCCTTCGATTCCCGAGTCCGACCCCGTGCGGCTCGATCAGGTTCGCGCCCCCGCCAAGAGGGGTTCCAGCGAGCGGGGGCTCCGACCCGGTGGGTGGTCGCGTCGCCTGGCGAGTTCGTGTTCGAATCGGGTCGAATGGAAGGCATGCCGCCGAGACGTCAATCGAAGACCCCGGCTGGGGCACTAACGGCCGCGCAGGTTTATGAACCGGCCTTCGGTCGACGGTCCCGTGAACGCCACCTCAAGGAATCCCGTCCCGAGGGAAACCGCGCAACCGTTTCGTGGCCCCTCGAGCCCTAGGGGGTTACTTCGCCTCAGTCTCCCCATCCTGGTCGTGGGGATCATGGCGCTGCTCCCGGCCGGCGTACTGGCCGGCTCGCCCGGGGCCGGGAATGCGGGTTTGGCGAGCGTCCATTCGATCGGATCCGCTCCCGCCGCCCAAGGATCGCATCAGGGACTTTCGGGCCTCGCCGGTTCGGGTGCCCATTCCGCTCCGTCCTCGCTCCGGCCCGCCCGCTTAGGGTGGTCGGACATTCAGGTGGCTTTTGTGGTCGAGACCACGGCGTACGACGGGGTCTACGACAGCGGTGCAGGTGACTCCGGGCGCGACCCCTGCGCGAGTTCCGGCTCGCTCGTATGTGAAGAGGCGAACGGGGTCCCCGTGATCGCCGCAAGGGCCGGACAGATCGCCCAGGCCATTGCTTCGGCGCATCCCGGTTCCAACGTATCGTTCGCGATGGCGGACTTCTTTGCCTCGATCGACGCATTCGACGATGGGGACGGTAGTGCCTTCCATGTCGATGTCCAGAACTTTACCGCCGCAGGTGGGCTGCAATCGGCCGTCAACCACAGCTTCCGGACGGTGGTCCTCGGCTCCGGATACGTCTATGGCGATTCCGACCTATCGGACAACATCCTCCACTCCCCCTCGATCACCGCGCTGTACGGGGCGCTCGCGACCAACGGTTTCAACTGGTCGACCTCGACCCATCACGTCGTGGTCCTCATCGGCTCGACCGCCCCGCGGGCGCCGGGCTACACGGTCAACTACACCGTCAGTGCGTCCGACTACAGCACGTTCTGCGGCAAGAGCTGCCTCAGCCCCACGTGCGAGCCTAGCTACGCCTTCAGCGTCGGCAGCAGTCCCAACTGCGAGGGGTGGACCACTTCGCAAACCTCGAATGCGACCCAGTCGATCGCCTGGCTGGCTCAGCACGGCGGACGGTGTGCCAGCTCCCTCGGCGGGAACTGCACGCTGGACACGATCTCCCTGTACAATGGCGTGACCGACCCGCTCTCCAAGCAATGGCCCACCGGCCGAACGGGGGGCGGTCCGAACGGTACGCTCGTCCGCGCGAACGTCGCGCACATTCTGAACGCCAGCTGCGATCTGGCGGCGGCCACAGGCGGCTCCTGGGCGGGTCCGAACTTTTTCACCTGCCCCAATGGTCAGAAGGGCAACCTGAGCTTCGTCTCCATCGGCAGCACCTCCTCGCCCAACACCACGAACCCCTCGCTCTTCGCGGCGCTCACGTCGATCGGTGTAGGGGCCCCCGTGCCATCCCATTCGGGGTTCAATCAGCCGGGCGACCTCCTCATCACCGACCAGTTCAACAACCGGGTCATCGAGGTGAATCCCCTCACCAAGCAGATCGTGTGGAGCTTCGGCACGGGGAACGCGAGCCGATGCAACCCCGGGCCGGGGGCGGTCATCGCCCCGAACGATGCAGAGCGGTTGGCCGGTGGCCTCACGCTGATCGCGGGCACCGGGACCTCCGCCTGTCCCGACAACCGGGTGATCGTCGTGAACTCGGGCGGGTCTGTGATCTGGCAATACGGGAGCGCCGGGGTGGCGGGGAATTCGAGCGGCCTGTTGAACGTCCCCGTGTTCGCGATACAACTGCCGAACCACGACATCCTGATCGTAGACCAGGGCAACAACCGGGTGATCGAGGTGACCCTATCGCACCGAATCGTGCATTCCTACGGGCCGACGACCGGGCCGGGGGCGCTGAACGCTCCCAATAGCGCCGAACAACTCGCCAACGGCGACCTGCTGATCGCCGACGAGAACAATAACCGGGTCATCGAGGTGAACGCGACCGGGCATGTCGTCTGGAAGTACGGTCACGGCCTCCACATTGTCGCCTTTGCGAGCCGGCTATCGAACGGCGACACGCTCATCGCCGACTCAGGCAACAACCGGATCGTCGAGATCAACGCGACCCACCAGGTCGTCTTCCACTACTCGACCAACCTCAGCGGCGCCAGCAACGCCCAGCCGAACCCCACGTGTGTCGTGGAGCTCCGCGGGGGCGACCTCTTGATCACCGACCAGTTCAATGATCGGGTCTTCGTCCTCGACCCGAACCGGCACATCGTCTACCAGTACGGCACGACCAACGTGGTCGGGTCCGGGTTCGATCAGTTGAACGCCCCCTACTCGGCCGCCGTGATCGGGGATTACACCGGGGTCACCCTACCGCCGTCCGTGTTCCGCTGAACGGCGAGGCCCGCATCCGGGCCTGATTCGCCTCAGCCCTCCCAAGGCACTCCGGCGCCGGTGACTCGTCGAGCCGCCAGAGCAGTGTAGCGTGGACTCACCGGATGGCCCGAGCTTGTAATCGTAGCGTGTGACCACACCCGTTCATCGTGCAAAACCGGGTCGGCGCGCCGAGGACGGTCAAATGACCGACCCCAGAAACCGGGCTGCCGGAGTCGCATTCGCCACCGTGGTCACCACGTTGGCGGTCGCGTTCCCCATGGCGGGCCCCAGTGCCGGAGCCCACCTTGTGACGACCTCGCCATCCCGGGGGCCCCAGCCGAACCCGCGACGCCTGCTCAGCGCCTCAGAGCAGATGCTCGCGTGGCCGAACGGATCGATCGTCAACACGATCTACCTCCAAGGGACCTTCGTGGGCACCGTCAACGCGAGCAACCGGACCTTCGGAATGGACCCGGGGGTTGGGCAGCCCGCGATCAGGGTCACCCCGAATGTCTACCCGACGGCCCGCGCTCACATCCCGGACATCACCGTACTGGTGCCCGGGTGGGGGCCGGAGGCGATCCCGTACGCGCCCGCGTAAGACCCCACCGCCTACGGCAACCGGGAGCTGTGCGCCCCCGCGACGATCGCCGTCTGCTGGGACCGCCCGCCGACGATCAACGTCCCCGGCCTCGGGACCGTTCCTCTGCCCGGGCACGACCACCTGATCGGGACCGCCGTGGCCCACACGGACACCTGGTGGAGCCTCATCGTCGTGTTGGTCACGAACACGAGCGTGTTCCCGAACCTGGGAGGCCCCCACGGGATCACGTCGCTCGCGGCGTTGACCGCCGCCCAGGCGGTCGGCCAAGCCTCCAAGGACGTGTCGACGAACGCCTACCTGAACTTCGAGGTCGTGTAGGCGAGGTGGGCACCGAGGTTCCGACGGCGGGGGGGGTCGCTCCCGACCCCCCCAAACCCATTCCTCCCGGATCCCTGGCCGATCGGGCTCGAGAGGGGGGCGCACAGGATCGAGGTCGCCCACCTGTTCGGGGTAGGGCCCGCCGAGCGAAGGCGAATCGACGGCCCCCCCGAATCCTGTCTTTGTGAGCGAGTCGGAGGCGGTAAAGAGACTCGGGAGCGGCAGGTCGCCGTGTGTGGGGAGTGGGCTCGGGGTCGGCTCAAAGGGCTGCGGCACTACCATGCTTATGAGAAGTTCGGCGTCTTGGCTACACCGGTCGGGGATCGAATGGGCCTGAACGGGTTACTCGAGAGAATCACCATAGTTGGTCCAGCGAGATCAACCGATTGCGTCCAGTACTGGGTGTTTTCTCGTTCCGCGATCGCGGCGAATCGCGGACCCCAAGGCCACGGACGTCGTCGAACGCAAACCGGAGCCTGGACCGGGAAGCGGCTCCGAAGTTCGCCATGCTTGGGAGATACTCGATGACGCGAAAGATCACCGCCAATCTGTACATGACCCTCGACGGTCGGGGGGAGTTTCCCCAGTACCCGGGCTCCGACCTCCCCTCGGGCAAGCCTGGCGAACCGGACGAGTTCTTCCAGAGGATGTGGACCGACCGGTACTCGGACGTCACGACGGTCATCATGGGTCGTCGCTCGTTCACCGGCCATCGTCAAGTCCATTCGCTCGAGGCACGGAAACCGGGTGCCCCCGAATTCATGTTCGATTACTCTCGCTTCCTCGAGAGGGTTGACAAGGTCTGCCTGTCACATCGATTGAAGAGGCTCGACTGGGCGAATTCGCGGGTCCTGAAGGGTGACCTCGGGAAGATCATCGCGAAAGTCAGGGCCGAGAAGGGCGGGAACATCATCATCGAGGGGGGGCCCCGACTGATCCACGAGGTCATCCGTCTCAATCTGGCGGACGACTACTGGTTCCTCGTCATGCCCGTCGTCTTCGGTCGAGGGCCTCGTTACTGGGACTCCATGAAGACGCAAACCAACCTAAAGCTACTCTCTGCGACCGCGATGCGCTACGGCGAGTTAGTCCTCCACTACGAGGCGGTTCGCGAGAAGACCGCATCCAAGAGCAGGTAACCCCTTCCCAACTTGCCATTGAGATTGGGGCCCGTGCGGCCAACACCGCCGTCCCGCTTTGTACCGACGTGTCCAACCGCGGGCGGAGTCTCCCCGACCCGACGGGCCGGACGAGAAGCGCCCCCGGGGTGGTGGCCCGCGTAGATCCGAACGATGGGAGGTCGGAGAGCTCACCCAGGATGGCGCCCGGCGGCAGGGGCCGAACCGTGGTGCGTCCGAACCCCCGACGGGCCACCCCGTAGTCTTCCCACGCACCCAGGAACAGGTGCAACCAGGCCAGACCCGAGAGCAGGGGTTACGCGTCGGCGGGCCGATGTCGCTCGCGAGCTGCCACGGGTCGACGAAGGTCCGGGCCGTGGAGCGTATCGCCGCGACGTGCTTCGCGTCGTAAGGTTCCCGCCGCGGAGAACCTTGCGGCGACTGCGCCATGGCGCGCGGCTAGCCGCGGGTCGCCCCCGCCGCATGGCCAAGGACCCGGTGGATTCACTTGGCCGCCCTCGCCGAGAACCGGTCTGACAGGGAGCCTTCGCCGTGTCAACGGCCGGCTGACGGGACGGACGTAACCTGCAGGGCTATGTACCCTGAGTCGGTACGAATCATGTCCCTCTCCTTCGCGCGTTCCGGGGAACACCGCGGGGAAGGGGGCGCGACCGCGGGGGTCGTATCCATGTCGAAGCTAGCGCGAAGGCAAGGGCCGGTCCAATCGAGAATCGCATTCGCGGACACACCGATGACGCCGAACCCGTTCGGAGCAACCGATGGCCGATTCGACTAAGCCCATCGCGGCGATCGCCCTGATCATCGCCATCGTCGGATTGGGCACGACCCTCTACGGACTAACGAGCCTCTCCAACTTGTCCGAGACGGCGCACGGGGCCAACGGCACCCAGGGCGCCAACGGAACGAACGGCGCACCCGGACACAACGGTACCAACGGCAGCACCGGGGCCAACGGCACCCAAGGGCCGCCCGGCGGCAACGGGTCTCAAGGGTCGCCGGGACAGAACGGATCGAACGGGACGCCGCGCACCTTCGCGACGTTCTCGCCCTCGTTCGTTCTGGTCGACTCCTCTCCCGATGCGTCGATGCGCGTCGTTCCGTGCGCCGACGTCGGGGAGGGCGCCTACGCCTGTAACGTGACCTTCAACATCTCGGGGACCGACGATACGGAGTTCCAAGGACTGAACTACACCGCCTCCACGGCCTTCTATTGGTCCGGGGCGAATCCGTCGGTCGACTGGGTCCTCGACGAAAACACGTCGACCCCCTTCCAGCTCTGGTTCCAGGTGACGGCCGCCTCCGGCGCGCTGCAACCGGTCATCTACCTGCACATGGGCGAGTGGAGCCGGAGCTAGGCGGGACCATCGACCGCCGGGTGACCGGTCACGCGCTCCCGGGTGGACCCGAAGCCGCACAGCGGTCGCAGACGGCGCGGCCGTAGACCCGGAGGTTCTCGACGAAGCAGCTGGCGCAAAGGGTCCTCCCGCACTCCCCGCACTTTCGCCAGGCGGTCGGGGGGGACAGCAGGCGCCCGCATCGAACGCACGACGGGCCGGTGTTCTCGGAGGTCGTCGGGACGACCGGGACGCTCGGTTCGGTGGGGGCCGGGGCGGGAGGTGAGAGCGCGACCGGAACGGTCGGCTCGACCGGCTCGATGAGACCGGAGGAACTGAGCCGCTCGGAGGCGAGGGTCGCCAGGAAGCCGACGGGGGACGGGAGCTCCGGTTCTTCGGCGTCCGTCGGAGCGGGAGGGGAGGGGATGGCGGTCGCCGGGCCGGCGCCCGTTGCGGGGGCCGTACGGGGTCGCTCCGGGGTCGATTTACGGTCGGGGAAGGGGATGGTGGCGAGGGGGGCGAGGGTCGGGACCTGTATGGGTGCGCGACGTCGACTCCACGCGACCACGACGCCGCTGGCCAGGACGATCACCCCAACGTCCACGAGGGCGAGCCACAGGGGGAGGTGCCCGAGGGTGACCGACCCGCTCGACCCCGGTCGGAGCACGCCGAGGGCGATGAGCAACCCGCCGACACCGACGAGGCAGCCGATGAGGGCCACCGTCCCCCAGGAGCGGACCCGGGGGGCCTCGGCGTAGGCCGCGGCGCGATTGCCCGAGGAGACCTCCACGGATTCCGCCACCATCCCCTCCGTCTCCGGATACCTCGGAGCCCGGTCGACAGGAACAACGCGACGCGACGCGCGAGGAAATGGTTTGCTCACGGCCAAGGATAGGTCGTCCCCGAGGGTCGACGCCCAGAGGGTGAGGGACTCCGTTCGGGAGAAAGCGGTCCCATGGGACGCGCAAAACGGGATCCGGACGCGGCGCGAGCGTGCCCCTCGAATCGAACGGCGTGGCCCGTGCACACGGCCGGCCCGAGATGTTGCGCGAAGAGGATCCCGAAGGGACGAGTCGGACCGAGGCCCAACCCACGGGAGCACGAGTCGCCGAATCCGCCGATCGGTGCGGGGTTCGAGGGACTGGCGAATCGAAACCTACGCGCGGACACGAGATATTCACGACCCGGTGGGCCCACCGTGCCGTACTTGTCCGAAGGTATCTCCGTGCCCGTGAGTGACTCCCGCCGTGACGCTCCCGGCTCGATCACGGTGTAACCCCTCCCCGGTGATGACGTCGACTGGTCGACTCGGCCTCTCCGAGGGATTCGAGCCGCAGGAGCCCTTCTCCGATCGGTTGATCAGCGCGGTCTGGAAAGGTCGTTCCCAGCTGGTTACAGACGGTTCAGATACGTTTCGGCTCGCTCTCCGCCGCATGGCACCACCGACGGCGAACCAGCGACGACCGACCTCCCGGGTGCGACGAGCTCTGGGCAGAATCGCCGCCATCGTGATCGCGGTGGGGATGGCCGTCGTCTCACCGATCCCGGGTGTGATGGCTTCCGCGACCGCCAGCACGGCCATCGCTCCGAGCCCCGGGTCGCAGCTCACCGACGCCGGACCGTTCTCCGCCCAGAGCGTCAGCCTCGGGATGCTCTCAGAGACCGGGCCCGCACTCGGCGGGGAACTCGCGCCGGGCGAGTCGCCCCCGCTCTCCCTTGTCGTGAGCGTCGACGTGAACCTGCCAATCCAGCACCCAGCTGCGCTCGGCGAGTTCGTCCAGTCCGTCTCCGACCCGTTCTCCCCCGACTACGCGCAGTTCCTGTCGACCGCTCAGTTCACCGAACGGTTCGCTCCCCCTCTCGCGGACCAGCTCATGGTCGCGGGATACCTCGAGTCCAAGGGGCTGAACGTGGTCTCCCTGGCCCCCAACCACCTGAGCCTCACGGTCCGGGGGACGCTGGCCCAGCTCGAGACCGCCTTCCACGTCACGTTCGCGATGTACTCCGAGGGCCCCCTCACGTTCTGGGCGGCGACCTCCAGCCCCGCCGTGCCGGCGAACGTGGCGCCGTGGATCTACGGCGTCACCGGCCTGACGGACCATCCCTCGAATGTTCACCTGCAGGCCGTCGGTCCCGCCACGTCCGTGCCGGGCACCGGCCTGCAGGACTATCCGGACCAGATGCACTATGAGTTCCAACTCAACCAGCTCTACAATGCGACCGGCGACAAGAGCGCCGGCGTGGTACCGACGTATGCGAAGGGCGTGACCATCGTCCAGGCGCTCTGGTCGGCCTCGACGAAGAGCTGCGGCTACTCGGTCTCCGACATCGGGAACTTCTTCAACAACTCCACCGGCTACCCTGGCGGGCTACCGAAGCCGGTGATGCAGCCGCATTTCAGCATCCCCGGCTATGCGGCCGGCGCTCCGGCCAGCGGGAACTGTTCCACCTCCGGCCTCAACGTGAGCAACACCGGGACGCAGGAGGTCGCCTCGCCGACGATCGAACTCACGCTCGACCAGGAGTACAGCGGAACCGATGCGCCGGGGGCTAACCTCGCCCCGACCTGGGTCAACGGGACCGGACCTGCGGCGACGAACGGGGAGCTCGTCGGGCTCATCAACTGGGTCACCGGAGGCAACGTCCCGGGGCTGAACGTGCTGACCCAGTCGTTCGGAGGCGGGGAGAGCCCGAACACCACCGGTTCCTTCCAGTCGATCCTCGAGCAGGACTACGTCGCCGCGGCGGCGACCGGGGTCACCGTGCTCGCCTCCTCGGGGGACAACAACGGGGCGCTCGGCCCGGCGGGCGCCGGGGGCGCGCTCTGCGGTCCGGGGCCGGCCGATGAGGGGGTTCCAGGGATCGACTATCCCGGCTCCTCGCCGAACGTCCTGAGCGTCGGCGGGACGGCCAACGCGGGCCTCGGGAACTCGATCCTCGGGGGACAGTCGGTATGGAACTGGTGTCCGAGCACCAACGGCGGGCTCAGCGGGGGCAGCACCGGCGGGGTGAGCCTCGCGTTCCCGGAGGCGTGGTATCAGAAACCGAGCCCGATCGTCGCTGCGGCGATGCGCAACGCCATCACGATCACCGTGACCGGCAACGGCAGCACGAGCAGCCCGCTCGGGGTCAACGACGGGACCGTCTACAGCAACAGCTCGGCGCGCCCCGCCCCGGACCTCGCCGGTCCGGCGGCGAACAACACGATCTACTTCGCCCAGCAGTGGCTGAGCGGCTACGGCGGCACGAGCTTTTCCTCGCCCGCGGTCGCGGGGATGCTCGGATCGATCATCGCGTTCGACGGCCACCCGCTCGGTCCGTTCGGCCCGGCGCTCTACGGTCTCGAGTCGAAGTGGCTGGGCGGGAAGCTCGCCCTCCCGCCGACGTATTTCGTGCAGAACTACAGCAACGCCTTCTTCAACGGCGCGACCGACTACAACACCTCCGCAGGGTGGGGCGTCCCGCTGGCGTACAACATCGCCCTCGACCTCGGGAAGCCGTTCCTGACGACGGCGCCGCACCGGTCGGCCCCGGGCGCATCCTATCCGGTGAGCGTGCGCGTCTCCGACCACCGGGACGTGCAGACGGTGAAGGCGCTCTACCTCGCGTCCGGCTCGACGAATTGGGCCTCGATCTCCCTGGTCCGGACCCACGGGACCGCGATGAAGGGAACGTGGACCGGAACGATCCCCGCGGCGACGGTCAACGGGTCGATGCGATACTGCGTGGAGGCCTCGGACGCCGGCCGGGGCAACTCGTGGACCCCGTACAACCTCTCCGCCTGGGCCGCCACGGGAGGCGCGAACACGACGTTCGGATGCACCACGCCGTGGTCGGTGGCGATGCGCGTCCCCGCGCCCCCACCGGCCGCGCCCGCGGTGGGAATCGGGTCTGGCGCGTGGAACGACCGCACGACCGCTCTGACGTTCACCCCATCCACCGACCAGGTCCCCAGCGGAACGACCCCACCCCGGGAAGGCTACGTCTCGACCGGCGTCGCACGTTGGGTCACCGAGCCGCCGTCGGCCCTCGGGGCCACGTTCTGGCGGAGCTTCCCCGGAGCGAAGCGGGGCGGCGTGCGAAGCTAGCCGGGGAGGCGACGGGTCGGTTGGGGACCCCGCTGGAGTCCGTCCGGTACTCCTCCAGGTTCCAGGACCCAGGGGACGCCTCCCCACGGCGACGTCGGAGAATGCGATCGGGACGAGTCGTCGAGCGGCGGAGGTTCGTCGCGTGGGCCAGCACGGGCCCTCGAACGGCAGAACGCGCATAGCGGCTCGTGAGGCGATCGTCGACTGTTCCGAACCGGCAATCGACCCGAGGTGGATCGAGAGTCGGTGCCCGGACCACGTAGGGTCCGTCGGGACGTGTCCCGCCCCTCCCGAATGCGTTACACCTGTTTCGGCCGACGACACAAGGGGCTCGGTGCGACCCGTCGCGGCCGGATCGGAACTGGTCCCGTGGATCTCGACGATTGACGCCGTCGCTCGCAACGCGCTGATGCAACTCCCGCGTCTAAGGTCGTGGGACTCGGTGGTCGAGGAGCTCGTCCGGCATCGGGACTGGAAGTACGCCTTCGGACCGGGCGGCCGGGCGATTCGAAAGCACCTCTGGGTCCGGGAGAAGAATTTGGCCGGGCTAGGGAAGGAACCCAACCGGGTCGAGAACGCGCGGGTGATCGGACTCAAGGCGGCCGGGGGACGGGCAAAGACCTACGTCGACCCGGACCCGTTCAAGGGGAGTGCGTCGGAGGTTGCGGAGAGGCTGGGGGTGAGCCGGAGGAGGGTGTTCAGGCGACGGCGGACACCCAATCGCCGAGCGCGGGTCCCTCGAGGACCCGGAGGGTTCGCCGGCCGGCCTCCAACCTACGGGTAGGCGGACCGGACAAGCCGACTCACCTAACTGGCACGAATCTGGGAGACGCTCCACGACGATCGGAGCAACTCATCCGCCTTTCCCCCCCATGTATGTCCGAGCTTCCCGCGCGAGCTCGGGCCACCGCTTCCGGAGGGCGAACGGAATCGCGAGGTACTCTTTCAGCGGGACGCCCGTTCCGGGGCTCCACCCTCGCCCGGTCTTCCCAGCTATCAGCTCCTCGACCCGCCCGGGGGGTAGCTTCACGACAAGCTCGCCCGTTCGGTCCAGGACTGCGAACATCTTCCGACCGACGAACATCGACCT